>NZ_AVPI01000021.1 GCF_000768675.1 Knoellia flava TL1
CTCGCGGGTGGGGCGGCGGGCGCCCGCGCCGACCGTGACCTCGACGCGGTGCTCGCCATCCTGCGCGCGGCCGCGACCTTCGGCGAGCGCCTGCCGGGCTCCTCGCCGGAGGCCTTCCTCGAGCACGTCCTCGGCCAGGCCGTCCCCGGCGACACCCTGGCCGCACGAGCGCCGGCTGGTGACGCCGTCTCGCTCCTCACGCCCCAGGCGGCCGCCGGTCGTGAGTGGCCGCTCGTCGTCGTCGCCGGTGTCCAGGAGGGGAGCTGGCCCGACCTCCGGCTGCGCGGTTCGCTCCTCGGCTCGACCGACCTCGTCGACGTCTGCCGGGGGCGCGCCGGCGGGCACCGCGCCGCCCTCGCCGCCGTCCGTCACGACGAGACCCGGCTCTTCCACGTCGCAGTGTCGCGGGCCACCCGTCGACTCCTCGTCACCGCCGTCCGGAGCGAGGACGAGCAGCCGTCGCCCTACCTCGACGTCGTCGACCCGCTGCCCGACGAGCTCGAGCGGCGCGAGGTGAGCGACTGGACGCGGCCGATGACCCTCCCGTCGCTCGTCGGCACGCTGCGCCGCGACGTCGTGTCGGACGACCCGGGACGGCGTGGGGCCGCCATCACCGCCCTCGCTCGCCTCGCCCGTGAGGGCGTCCCGGGCGCCGACCCGGCGACGTGGTGGGTGCTGCACGGGCTGTCCGACGACCGCCCGCGCCGGGGCCCCGGCGACACCGTGCGCGTGCGTCCGTCGACCATCGACGCCTTCGGCTCGTGCCAGCTCAAGTGGGCCCTCACGACCGCGGGCGGCGACGGCCCGATGATTGGGCAGCGCGACGTCGGCACGCTCGTCCACGAGATCGCCGCCGAGGGTGACGCCGACGCGGCCACGATGCGCGGGCTGCTCGACGAGCGCTGGTCCCGCCTCGGGCTGCCGCCGGGCTGGGCGACCGATCTCAAGAAGCGCGAGGCCGGCAAGATGCTCGACCGGCTCGCCCGCTTCTTCGACGAGAACACCGCCGCCGGGTGGCGACGGCTCGCCGCCGAGGAGTCGATGCGCGTCGAGCTCGGACGCGTCCAGCTGCGAGGCAGCGTCGACCGGCTCGACGTCGGCCGGGACGGTGGCGTGCGCGTCATCGACTACAAGACCGGCTCGAGCAAGCCCCGGACCGACGACGTGCCCCGTCACGCCCAGCTCGGCGCCTACCAGCTCGCCGTGACGTCGGGTGCCTTCGGGCACCTCGGCGTCGAGCCCGTGTCCGCCGGTGCTGCCCTGCTGCACCTCGGCAAGGCGGCCAACCAGAAGACGACGATCCAGGTCCAGCCACCGCTCTCGCGCGACGAGGACCCGGGGTGGGCTGAGGAGCTCGTCCGCGGGACGGGAGCGGCGATGGCCGGCGCGACGTTCACGGCGACCCCCACCGACGAGGTGTGCCGCACGTGTCCGGTGCGCAGCTCCTGCCCGGCGCAGCCCGAGGGGAGGGCCCTGTGACCCTCGCACCCGCAGCGGTCCGCTGGTCGGCCGTCGACGTCTCGCGCGCCATCGGGCTGCCGCACCTGCCGACGCCGGAGCAGACGGCCGTCATCGAGGCGCCCCTGCGGCCACTGCTCGTCATCGCGGGCGCAGGCTCGGGCAAGACCGAGACGATGGCCGCTCGAGTCGTGTGGCTCGTCGCCAACGGGCTCGCCCAGCCCGACGAGGTCCTCGGACTCACCTTCACGCGCAAGGCGGCGACCGAGCTCGCCGAGCGCATCGGCAACCGGCTCGCCCAGCTCGAGCGGGTCGGCCTCTGGACCCCCGCCGCCGAGGACGGGGCCCCCGCGCTCGGGGCTGCGGTCTCCGTCTCCACCTACCACTCGTATGCCGGCCGGCTCGTCCGCGAGCACGGCCTCCGCCTCGGCTACGAGGCCGACACCCGGCTCCTCTCGGAGGCTGCTGCGTGGCAGACGGCCCACGAGGCGGTCTCCCGCTACGACGGACCGATGGACGGCGTCGAGAAGGCGGAGTCGACGGTGACCGCCGCCGTCGTCGACCTCGCCGGCGAGATGGCCGAGCACCTCCAGTCCCCGGAGTCGGTCGCCGCGCACCTCGACGAGGTGATCGCGCACCTCGAGGGCATGGAGCGCGGGGACACGAGGAAGAAGGTCCACCCCGCGCGCGGCGAGCTCGACAACCTGAGGCTGCGGCGCGCGGTGGTCCCGATCGTCGAGGACTACGCCCGGCTCAAGCGGTCCCGCGACGCGATGGACTTCGCCGACCAGATGGCCCTCGCCGCCCGGCTGGCCATGACCTTCGACGACATCGGCGCCATCGAGCGCGCCCGCCACCGCGTCGTGCTGCTCGACGAGTTCCAGGACACGTCCGAGGCCCAGCTCGCCCTGCTCAAGGCGCTCTATGCCGCACCGGGCGAGACCTCCGCCGTCACGGCCGTGGGTGACCCGCACCAGTCGATCTACGGCTGGCGGGGTGCGAGCGCGACGACCCTGACGAGGTTCGCCGACGAGTTCGCCGACCCCGAGCCCGCTCGCCAGTGCGACCTCTCGACGAGCTGGCGCAATGACGCGGCGATCCTCGACGTCGCCAACCACGTCGCGGGCCCGCTGCGCGCGACCTCGCGCGTGCCCGTGGAGCCGCTCGCGGCCCGTCCCGCAGCGGGCGTCGGGTCGGTCGAGGCAGCGCGCCTGCTCACCTCCGCGGACGAGGCCGACCACCTGGCGCAGTGGCTCCTGGCGCAGCGCGCCCGGGGCCCGGTGAGCGCCGCGGTCCTGTGCCGCAAGCGTGCCGAGTTCGCCACCGTCACCGCAGCGCTCGAGGAGCACGACATCCCGCACGAGGTCGTCGGTCTCGGTGGCCTCCTTCTCACGCCCGAGGTCGAGGACGTCGTCGCCCTGCTCCACGTCGTCCAGGACCCCTCCCGAGGCGACCACCTCGTGCGACTGCTGTCCGGACCGATGATGCGGCTGGGCATCGCCGACCTCGATGCGCTCGCCGCCTGGTCGCGCGAGCAGCAGCGGCGCCGTGGCGGCTCCGTGGCCCGCCACGAGCGCGACCTCGCACCCGACGCCGCCGACGCGCCCAGCATCGTCGAGGCGCTCGACTCGCTGCCTCCCGCTGGCTGGGTGGGAGACGAGGGGGAGCGGCTCTCCGACGTCGCGACCGCCCGGCTCGCCGGTCTCGCGTCGACGGTCCAGCGGCTCCGCGGGCTGACCTTCCTCCCGCTCGCCGACCTCGTCCTCGAGGCCGAGAAGGCACTCGGTCTCGACATCGAGGTCCTGGCGCGGCCCAACTACACCCCGGCGACCGCCCGGGCCCACCTCGACGCCTTCGGCGACGTCGCCGCACAGTTCTCGAGCAGCGCCGACCGGCCCACGCTCGGTGGCTTCCTCGACTGGGTCAAAGCAGCCATCGACGAGGAGCGCGGGCTCGACCGCGGCTTCGCCGACTCGACGCCCGACGCCGTCCAGGTGATGACGATCCACGCCGCGAAGGGTCTCGAGTGGGACGTCGTCGCCGTGCCCGGCATGGTCGAGAGCACCTTCCCGGCCCACAGCCTGCACACCTCGTCCTTCAAGGACGGCACGTGGCGGATCTCGGATCCCAAGGACAAGGGCTGGCTCGCGGGACTCCAGGACGGAGGACTGCCCTACGCCCTGCGCGGGGACCGTGACGGCCTGCCGGACCTCGGCTGGCGCAGCGCCGACGGCTGGGACGAGCTCGCCCGCCGGCTCGAGGACTTCGCTGTCGCCGGCGGACGCCACGCGGTCGCGGAGGAGCGGCGCCTCGCCTACGTCGCGGTGACCCGGGCCCGCCACGCGCTGCTGCTCACCTCGAGCGTCTGGGGCCGGCCGAAGACGCCGCGCGTGACGTCGCGCTTCCTCGACGAGGTGGTCGAGGTCGCGGAGTCGGGCACGGCCGGTGACGCGGTCCGTCGTGGACCGTGGGCCGAGATGCCGGAGCCGCCCGACGACGGCACGGTGCTCCTCAAGCCCGGGTCCGAGGACGGCGCCGAGTTCCACTGGCCTCTCGACCACCTTGCTCACCGTCGTCGCCGCGCCGAGCCTGCGGCCAGAGCGGTCCGTGACGCCGTCGAGCGGGGGCCCGAGCCGGCCGCCGACGGGCCCTGGGGGCGTGAGCTGCGCGTGCTCCTCGCCGAGCGCGCCGCCCGGGCCGCCCGTCACGGTGACGCCGTCGAGCTCCCGTCGCACCTGTCGACCTCGGCGCTCGTCTCCTTCGCGGCCGACCCCGAGAGGTTCGCCTCCGAGCTCCGGCGCCCGATGCCCTCGGCGCCTGCGCAGGCAGCCCGTCGCGGCACCGCGTTCCACGCCTGGGTCGAGGAGCACTACGCACGAGCGGCGATCGTCGACATCCTCGAGCTCCCCGGAAGCGCCGACGAGGACCCTCTGGGTGACGACGAGCTGCCGGCCATGCGGGCGCGCTTCCTCGACAGCCCGTGGGCGACCCGCGAACCGGCCGAGATCGAGACCTCGCTCGAGACCGTCATCGACGGGGTCGCGATCCGTGGCCGCGTCGACGCGGTCTTCCGCGACGTCGAGGGCGCCGAGTGGGTCATCGTCGACTGGAAGACCGGAAGCCGGCCGACCGGTGAGGTGGCGCGCGTCCGCGCGCTCCAGCTCGCGGCCTACCGGATCGCGTGGGCGCGTCTGCGGGGGATCGAGCCCGAGCGGGTGCGCGGCGCGTTCTACTACGCCGGCACCGGCGAGACGGTCTGGCCGGACCTCGCCGACGAGGCCGGGCTCAGCGCAGTTCTGGAGGCAGTTCCTCGTCGGTGAGGTCGTCGTCGTGGGTGACGTCCGCGTCGTCGACGGGTCGCACGGCAGGACGCTCGGTGAAGGAGCGGGGGGTCCACGCCACGTCGTCCTCGTCGTCCTCGTCGACGGGCTCGGCGGCGCCGGCCGGTGCGCTTACGGAGTCGTCGGAGTCGGCCGCAGCCTCGTCGCCGTCGTCCATGGCGTGCACGGATGTGTCGCGTTGGAACGTCCCGGCCGCGCCGGTCTCGGCGCCGTCGCTTCCGGTGCCGACTCCGGGGTCGCTTCCGGCGTCCTCGCTCGCAGGACCGTCCGGCCGGGTCGGTGCGGTTTCCGCATCGACGCTCTCGGAGACAGTGGCCTCCGGCTCGTCGGTCGCGGTGTCGTGAGCAGGGTCGTCGAGCTCGACGTCGTCGGACCGCGCGCCGTCCGACACGGTGTCGACCGATGCGGGGTCGTCCGTCGAAGATGACGTCGGGGGAGTGATGTCGGTGTCGTCGTCGTCCTCCTCCGCGACGACCGGCGGTGGGGTCGTGCGGCCGCGCAGCGCCACCGGGGTGAGCGAGCCACGGTGGTAGTCGTCGCCGGGTTGCTCGGCGTGGACCTCGTCATCGAGCCTGCGCAGACGTCCCGAGAGCCCCTCGACCGCCGCCGCGTCGCCCCGGGCGTCGGCACGCATGAGCTCCGCGAGGATGCCGAGCTCGGAGGCGAGCCGCGCCCGCACGACGAGGTTGGCGTCCGGGCGCTCGACCCGAGCGTGGGCATAGGCCTCGAGCACCGTCTCGAGGGCGGCGGGGTCGGCCTCCTCGACGAGCGCGGCGAAGTCGTCGGCAGGGTCCGCGACCTTGGCGTCCTCCCAGCCGGTGATGCCCCGGATGCGCCCGGTCGAGGAGTCGCTGTCGTCCTCGAAGACCGCGAGCACCTGGTCGCCGGTGAGGTCGCCGTGCACGCACGTCGGCGCGAACCGCCACAGAGCGACGTCCTCGAGTGCGCGCTCCCACCTCGCGAGCAGCGCGGTGGGGACCCGTCCCGACTCGGCCGCGCGGTCGAGCTCGGTGAGGCGCCGCCGTCGGTAGGAGTCGGTGTCGTAGGTCGGCATCCCGGCCTCGTCGAAGAGCCGGACGTCGGTGTTGTGCAGCGCGGCGAGCGCCCGGCCCAGCTCGGCCGCCGGCCCCGGCCCCGCCGGGAGCTCGTCGAACGCGAGGTTGTGGCCCGGCAGGTAGGGATAGATCATCGCCCGGCCGCCACCCTTGAGCTCGACGAAGCCGCGCGGCGACGGAATCGTGAACGGCAGTCGGCGGGCGAGCATCTGGAGCAGGGTCACGGTGAGGTCCATGCGGGCGCCGGCGGCCTCGCTGCGAGGGGCGCGAACGACCCACCGACGGTGCTCACTGTCCTGCACGAAGGCGACGTCGTAGTCCTGGTCCGGGACGCTTGGCAGCGCCTCGACGCTCACCGGGTTCAGCCCCGGCACGCCGGCACTGGCCAGGGCTGCCAGGAAGGTCGGTGTGCGCTCCACCCGTTCACCGTATGCCGTGGGCGCGCTCTAGGGTGGGCAACGTGGCCCGAGCAGCGAGTCTTCCGTCCCTGGCCCTCTCCCGCGGCAGCCTCGAACGCCGGAGCGACCTCCGCTCCGAACCCGGCCTCCTCGAGACCCTGCTCGGCGACCCGTCGACCCGTGTCGTCGAGCTCGTCGACGGTCGTGCGCTCGTCCGTGAGGACGCGGACGGACACATCGCCCTCACCTACCGGTCACCAGTGCCCGCGGACGCAGGCCGGTTCGTCGCCTATCTGGGGCACGACGCCGAGGTGGGCGGGACGGCATACGTGCTCTCGGTCGCGGAGGCGGCCGACGCGAGCGGTGACGACTCCGCGCGGCACGGGCTCCGCAGCGTCGGCGCGCAGATGGGCGACCTCGACGCAGGCGTGCTGACGACGGCCACCGGGCTCGCGAACTGGCATGCGCGACACCGCTTCTGCCCGCAGTGCGGGGCTCCGACCGAGCCCGCACAGGCCGGCTGGATCCGGGTGTGCCCGAGGGACGGCAGCGAGCACTACCCGCGCACCGACCCCGCCGTCATCATGTCGGTCGTCGACGAGCACGACCGCCTGCTGCTCGCCCGTGGTGTGGGCTTCGCGGCCCAAGGGATGTCGGTGCTGGCCGGGTTCGTCGAGCCGGGTGAGAGCCTCGCCGCCGCCGTCGCCCGCGAGGTCCACGAGGAGGTCGGCGTGCGGGTCACCGACGTCACCTACCTCGGCGACCAGCCGTGGCCGTTCCCGTCCTCGCTCATGGTCGGCTTCACCGCGCGCGCCCTCTCGACCGACCTCGTCCTCCAGGAGAACGAGATCGAGGAGGCGCGGTGGTTCGACCGCGACGAGCTGGCCCGCGCGGTCGCCGACGGGTCGTTGCGGATCTCGCGGCGGATCTCCATCGCGCGTCGGCTCATCGAGCACTGGTACGGCGAGGAGATCGACGCCCCCGAGGTGACGTTGCGGGGCTGACGCCCGTCGGCGGGCCCGGAACGCGGGCGCTCAGGCGCCGAGGCGCTGCTTGACCTCGCCGATCGAGGGGTTCGTCGCCGCCGAGCCGTCGGGGAAGACGACGGTCGGGACGGTCTGGTTGCCACCGTTGACCTGCATGACGTAGACAGCCGCGTCCTCGTCGCGCTCGATGTCGACGACGTCGTAGGCGATGCCCTCGCGGTCCATCTGCGAGGAGAGGCGCCGACAGTAGCCGCACCAGCTCGTCGAGTACATCGTCACGGTGCCCGCAGCGGGGGTCTGGGTGCTCATGGGTCTCCTGTGGAAGGCGTGGACGGACGGTCGGTCCCGACACCTAGGATCGCACCGATGTCCTCCCTGCCCGCATCCCCGTCCGCCGACGCCGTCCTCGACGGCCTCGACCCGGAGCAGCGCGAGGTCGCCGCCAACCCGACCGGCCCCATGGTCGTCCTCGCGGGCGCCGGCACGGGCAAGACCCGCGCCATCACCCACCGGATCGCGTATGCCGTCCTCTCCGGCGCGCAGCAGCCGCAGCGCACGCTGGCGGTCACCTTCACCGCGCGTGCGGCAGGGGAGATGCGCACCCGCCTGCGCGACCTCGGGGTCGGCGGCGTGCAGGCGCGCACCTTCCACGCGGCCGCGCTGCGGCAGCTCCACTACTTCTGGCCGCAGGCCATCGGCGGGGCCGCCCCCGAGGTGATGCCGCACAAGGCCGGTGCCGTCGCCGAGGCCGCCGGGCGGCTGCGGATGCGCTTCGACCGCACGGGTATCCGCGACCTCGCCGCCGAGGTCGAGTGGGCGAAGGTCAGCATGCTTACCTCCGAGACCTACGCGGCGGCGGCCCGCGCCGCGGGCCGAGAGGCCCCCGGTCTCGACCTCACCGCCATGGCCCGCGTCCTCGCCGCCTACGAGGAGGTCAAGGCCGAGCGCGGGGTCATCGACTTCGAGGACGTGCTCCTCGTCCTCGTCGGGATCCTCGAGGAGAACGACACCGTCGCGCGGGCGGTGCGCGAGCAGTACCGCAGCTTCGTCGTCGACGAGTACCAGGACGTCAACGCGCTCCAGCAGCGGCTGCTCGACCTCTGGCTCGCCGACCGCCACGACATCTGCGTCGTCGGTGACCCGGCACAGACGATCTACTCCTTCACGGGTGCGTCGCCGGCCCATCTCCTCGGGTTCCGCTCGCGCCACCCCAAGGCGCGCCAGGTCGAGCTGGTCCGCAACTACCGCTCGACTCCCGAGATCGTGGGGCTCGCCAACCTCGTGCTGCGCTCGCCCTCGGGTGGTCGGCGCAGCGGCTCGGTCGTCCTCGAGGCACAGCGCGAGACCGGCCCGGCACCGACGCTCGTCAACCACGACGACGACCCCGCCGAGGCAGCGGCGGTGGCCGCGCAGATCGCCGACCTCGTCTCCGGCGGCACGGCCCCCGCAGACATCGCCGTCCTCTTCCGCACCAACGGCCAGTCCGAGGTCGTCGAGTCGGCTCTCGCCGAGCGCGGCATCCCCTACCTCGTCCGCGGGGGTGAGCGCTTCTTCCAGCGCAAGGAGGTGCGTGACGCCGTCGTCCTCATCCGCGGCGCCGCGCGCTCCGACGACGGGTCGGTGCCCCTCCCCGAGCTCGTCCGTGACGTCCTGCTCGGCGCCGGCTGGTCGCGCGAGGTCCCCGTCGCCGGGGGAGCGGCGCGCGAGCGGTGGGAGTCGCTCGCCGCCCTCGCGGCCCTCGCCGACGACCTGCACTCGGCCGACCGTGAGGCGCGCATGCCGGCGTTTGTCCGCGAGCTCGACGAGCGCATGGCCGCGCAGCACGCACCCTCGGTGCAGGGCGTCACCCTCGCCTCGCTCCACGCGGCCAAGGGCCTCGAGTGGGGCACGGTCTTCCTCGTCGGCTGCTCCGACGGCTACCTGCCGATCACCATGGCCGACACCCCCGAGGCGATCGAGGAGGAGCGCCGCCTCCTCTATGTCGGCGTCACCCGGGCTCGCGACCGGCTCGTCCTCTCGTGGGCCGGCGCCCGCACGCCCGGCGCCCGGGCGACGCGTCGTCCCTCCCGCTTCCTCGACGGGACGGCGAGCATCCTCGGCGAGGGCGCCCGCTCCCAGCCCAAGCGCTCCTCTCGCGTCGGCGGATCGGGCGGGTCCGGCGGCCGGGGAGCCAAGGTCGTGCGGCGCAGCACCTGCCGAACCTGTGGCAAGGACCTCGAGTCCGCGGGCGAGCGCACCGTCGGTCGTTGCTCGACGTGTCCCGCGACCTACGACGAGGCCGTGTTCGAGAGCCTGCGTGAGTGGCGTCTGGCGACCGCGCGGGCGGCGAGCGTGCCGGCATACGTCGTCTTCACCGACGCGACGCTCACCGCGATCGCCGAGCAGGCGCCGAGCGACGTCGCCGGCCTCTCCGCGATCAGCGGCGTCGGGCAGCGCAAGCTCGACCTCTACGGAGCCCAGGTGCTCGCGATCCTCGGTGGCGCCACTCCCGCCGACGCCATCGACGGTGCAACAATTTTTACGGACCAATCCGGTTCTGCCGCAACGGAATCCGGCGCCTGACGGCACTTCCGGGGAAATCAACTCATTAATTCCGTTGCACGCCCTCCGAGCGCTCCCCTAACCTGATCTCACATAGCACGACGAACGTCGTGCCCAGACAGACCTACTGAGTGAAGGAGGGTTGGCCGCTATGGAGACCACGAAGAGCATCGCGACGGACTACACCGTCCCGTTCCGCACGCGTGAGCGCCAGGGCGCACTGCCGACCCTTGCCCCCATTGCCTCGGTTCAGGGGACCACTGTGTCCGCTGCCGGCATGGGTGCCCCGCTCGGCGCCGGTGTCCGCGCCGATGCCCCCTTCGGCTTCACCACGGGTGATCTGTCCGCCTCCTGTCAGGCGTCGCCGCTGTAGTCCACAGCGCGATTGGCCTCCAGGCCGCGGAACCCACCCGGGATCCGCGGCCTTTTTCGTTGTCCGTCGATCCACCGACCACCACACAACCGACGCAACACAACCCCCACCCCGACCGGGTGGGAGAAGGAGGTGACACCCCGTGCAGCTGACCGACCTCATCGACGCGCAGGAGTGCACTGCAGAACTCGGTGACTCCGTGCCCTGTCGCGAGAACGACGCGGAGATCTGGTTCGCCGACACCCCCGCCGGAGTCGAGTTCGCCAAGGCGCTCTGTGCGACCTGCCCCATCAGGGAGGCCTGCCTCGCGGGTGCCCTCACCCGGCAGGAGCCCTGGGGCGTCTGGGGAGGCGAGCTCTTCGAGCAGGGCGTCGTCATTCCCCGCAAGCGGCCCCGTGGCCGCCCGCGCAAGGAGACCGTCGCCGCATGAGCGGCAACCCGCAGCACCCGATCGACACCGTCGACCGGCCCCAGACCTCATGACCACCCACCTGGATCCTTGGAGGAACCATGTACCGCAGGCGAATGCACCAGGTTCGTCGCCAGCTGCACGAGCGCAACGTGCACGAAGCACAGCGCAAGGCGCAGGCGCACCTCGAGCGCGAGCGGATGCTCGCCGAGGTCCGCATGATCGTGCGATGAACGACCAGGATCGGCGCCGCTCCCACGCCGGGGGCGGCGTCGTTCCATGTCCGGACCCGGCGTGGCCGACTCCCACCCCCGTCGTATGCCGTCCGCTGACCACGTCCTGAGACGCGCGCCATCCGTGGTGGACGCGTCGGTGCCGCCGTGGTTCGCTCGTCCCATGTCGTCGACCGCAGCCGCCCGGACCCTCCCGGTGATGCCCGCTGCCGTCATGTGCTGTCGCTGTTGCCGCTGACGCGTTCCCTCGTTCGACACCCGTCACCCGCACCCAGCACCCGGTCGCCCCCGCCCGCGACCTCCGACGACATCCCCGGAGACACCCATGACCCTCGCCCGACCCGCCTCGGCCCTGCCCGGCGTCAACACCTTCACGCCCGTCCAGCTGCTGCGCGTCGCGCGGCTCTTCGCCGCCGACCCCGAGCTGCCCGACCTGCTGCCCGAACGCGCCGAGGAACCCGGCGGGCGCCGGTGGCACCAGCTCGCGCAGACCCACCACCTCCAGCTCTGGGTCATCGAGTGGCCCGTCGGTGCCGGCACCGGCTTCCACGACCACGGGGGCTCGCGCGGCGCCTTCACCGTCGTGCGCGGGGCGCTCACCGAGCGCCAGCTCGTCCACGGCGACCTCCACGAGCGGATCCTCACCGAGGGGGAGGGACGTGCGTTCGGTCCCAAGCACCTCCACGACGTCACGAACGAGGGCGAAGTCACCGCGCTCAGCGTCCACGCCTACTCGCCCCGGCTCGACCAGATGACGCACTACGACCTCGTCGACGGCGCCCTCGTGCCGTCCGGCGTCGAGCAGCGGGGAGTGGGCTGGTGACGGCCCAGCAGGCGACCCACCAGCCGGGGACGGGCATCGACGAGCTCCTCGCGCAGGCGCGCAGCCGGCTCGACCGGCTCTCGGCGCGCGACGCCTGGCGCGAGGTCCGCTCCGGCGAGGCATGGCTCGTCGACATCCGGCCCGCGGCGCAGCGGGCGGAGGAGGGCGAGGTCGCAGCTGGCCTGTCGCCGCTCGTCGTGGAGCGCAACGTCCTCGAGTGGCGCTTCGACCCGCGTCAGGACGTCGCGCTGCCCGGGGTCGACTTCGACACCCGCGTCATCGTCCTGTGCCAGGAGGGCTACACCTCGAGCCTCGCCGCCCATGCCCTCCGCTCGCTGGGGCTCGACCGCGCGACCGACGTCGTCGGCGGGTTCGCGGCGTGGCGCGGCGAGGGCCTGCCGGTCGCCCGCACCGCCCACCGCATCGGCGCCTGACCCCGTCGACCCGCGTCCTAGGCTGGGGCCATGCCCACGCTGACGATCGCCCAGGACCCGGCCGCCGACAAGGTGCTCAGCGAGGACCCGTTCGCGCTCCTCACCGGCATGCTCCTCGACCAGCAGTTCCCGATGGAGCGCGCCTTCGCCGGACCTGCCAAGGTGCTCGAGCGGTTCGGCACCCTCGACGTCTCCGAGATCGCCGCCGCCGACCCCGAGGGCTTCGCGGACCTCTGCGCCACCCCGCCGGCGGTGCACCGCTACGGCCGGTCGATGGCCGCCCGCATCCAGGCGCTCGCGACCGTCGTCCGCGACGACTACGCCGGCGACGCCAGCCGCATCTGGTCCGACGCGTCCTCCGGTGCCGAGCTCCTCGCCCGGGTCAAGGCGCTCCCGGGCTTCGGCGAGCAGAAGGCCAAGATCTTCGTCGCCCTCCTCGCCAAGCAGCTCGGCGTCCGTCCCGAGGGCTGGGAGAAGGCCGCCGGTGCCTACTCCGAGTCCGGCAGCTTCCGCTCGGTCGCCGACGTCGTCGACGCCGAGTCGCTCCAGAAGGTGCGCGACTTCAAGAAGTCGGCCAAGGCGGCGGCCAAGGCCGCAAAGGCCTGAGCCGAGCCGGTCCCGCGAACGCGGGCCACCGGCATACGCGCGTCATTCAGACGGTATGCCGTCCGCTCACCGAGGCGGTGGCAGCGCGTCCTCGTCGACGCCCGGCACGTGTGCGAGGACCATCTCGCGCATCGGCACCGTCCCGCCGACCTGGCAGAGGACGCCGATGCAGCCCAGCCACACCCGGTGGATGAGGAGGTACTCGGGCGGCAGGTTGAAGCGCAGCCCGACGAGGAACTCCTCGCGTCGCGGGTCCTGGATCGTCGCCGACACCGAGCGCAGCCAGCTGCGGCTGAAGGTGAACGACTCGTGCTCGAGCGGCTCGACGAACGTCTGGAGGTAGTGCAGCAGCGCGGTGTCGGAGACCTCGACGCCCGGACGGATGAAGCCGGCCCGGCGGAGGACTGTCCCGAGCGCGGCCTCGTCGCCGGCGAGCGTGTGGGTGATGAGCTCCCCGAGGGAGTCGGGCATGCCGTTCGGCAGCCGGTTGACCGCGCCGAAGTCGAGGACGCCGAGCCGGCCGTCGGGCGTGATGCGGAAGTTGCCGGGGTGCGGGTCCGCGTGGAGGAGGCGTGCCCGGTTGGGGCCCCGGAGGAGGAACTCGAGGTAGAGCGAGGCGGCCTGGTCGCGCTCGGCCGGCGTGCCGTCGGCGATGACCTGCGACAGCGGCCGCCCCTCGACCCACTCGGAGACGATGACCTGCGACGAGTGCGCGAGGACGTCGGGGACGAACGCCTCCTCGTCGTCGCGGAAGGCCCGGGCGAACGCCCGCTGATGGGTTGCCTCGAGGTCGTAGTCGAGCTCCTCGCTCATGCGCTCCTTGACCTCGTCGAGGATCGGGCCCATCGCGATGCCGGGGATCCAGGCCCCGGCGAGCCGCGCCACGCGCGAGAGCTGGTTGATGTCGGAGAGCAGCGCCTCGCCGGCCCCGGGGTACTGCACCTTGACGGCGACCTGGCGCCCGTCGCGCCACACGGCCCGGTGCACCTGCCCGATGGACGCGGCGGCGACGGGGCGGTCCTCGAAGGACTGGAACTTCGACGTACGCCAGCGCGGGCCCAGCTGGTCGGCGAGGATCGCGTGCACGCGCTCACCCGGCATCGGGGGGGCGGCGTCCTGCAGCTTGGTGAGCGTCGCGCGGTAGGGCCCGGCGAGCTCCTCGGGCATCGCGGCCTCCATGACCGACAGGGCCTGGCCGAACTTCATCGCCCCGCCCTTGAGCTCGCCGAGCACGGCGAAGAGCTGCTCGGCCGTGCGCGCCTGGAGCTCGGCCGCGATGGCCTCCGCCGGTGCGCCCCCGACCCGTCGACCCAGGCCCACGGCGGCCCGACCGGCGTGCCCCAGCGGCAGGCCGACGAGCTTGGCCGTGCGGGAGAGGGAGCGTCGGGGGATGTCACTCACCCCGCCATTGTGTCGTGACCCCCTGACGCCCGTGCGCGGACTCCCGAACCCGTGCCCGATGAGGACGGCCTGCGCGCCCGCGACGGTGAGCAGGACGCGCACAACGGGTGGCGCTCCCAGTGCCGGTGGGTCACGGTCGGGCCGGCGACCTCGAGCTCGGTCGACACCCCCACGAGTCGCGTGGCACCGGCGACGGCACCGAGCGCGACCGTCGCCGTCACTGCGGCGGTGAGGACGCCGAGACCACCGGGCGGGAGGGCGACGGGGTCGAGGGCGAGGCGGCTGCTCGGCAGGGCGCCCACGGCGTCGAGGTCGTGGGCGGTGAGGGCGTGACAGCGCCAGCACGCGCCGCCGCCCGGCGCGACGAGGGGGCCCACCGTGGCGACGTCGCCGTCGCACGTCACCGGCAGGTGCAGGATCCCGGCCCGGTGCCATGGCGCGGTCGCCTCGACGTTGACCGTGCGGGTGGCCACGAGCACGACCGCAGCCGGGCGCTCGCGAGGGCTCGTCGCCATGAGGGCCTCGGCCGCGTCGGCCGCGAACGGCCCGCCGTGGACCCGGGCCGCACCGGTCAGGCGCAGCTGGCGGCTGATCTCGTCGGGGAGGCCACCTCGGCCGTCCACGACGATGAGCGGCTGTGGCATCGGTGCCTCCGGATCGTGGGGTCCGGCCAATCTCGCACAGCGCCGGTCCCGCGCCGATCCGTCATCCACAGGGCCCGGACGCGCTGCGGCCCCCGGTGACGAACCGGGGGCCGCGAGAACGAGAGGGCGGGAGGGTCAGGCCTTGCCGAGGATGCGGTTGAGGTTCGTGCCGCACACGGGGCACTTGCCCTTGGCCATCCGGCGCCCGTTGTCGGAGACGACGACGTTGCCCTCGGCCTCGCGCTTCTCCTTGCACTTCACGCAGTAGAACTCGCCCTTGTAGGTCTCGTCAGCCATTGCAACTCCTTGGTCGTGGTGCCGCGGATCAGCGGCGATGACGGTTTCACCCTAGACCGCACGAGCACGCATTCGTGCTGAGCGACGCTCGTCCCACGCGGGCGTGGCGGGGGGTTTGTCGCAGGTCAGACGCCTCATGCGTCTCTCCGGCCACACCCGCCTCAGTGGCCCCACCGGCGGCTCGCGGGCACGCTCCCGACGACACCGAGCGTATGCCGTCCGGCCCGTGCCCGAACAGCCGCCTCACCGCGCGCCACCGGGGCGTTGTCAGGTCCAGGCCCTACCGTGGTGCGCGTGAGCACCGAGGACATCGAGGTCCGGCGCAGCCACCGACGCCGCCGCACGGTGAGCGCGCGCCGTGAGGGCGACCGTGTCGTCGTCCTCATCCCGGCGTCGATGTCGCGCGCCGAGGAGCGCGTGTGGGTGGCCCGCATGGTCGAGCGCCTCGAGGCAGGGGAGCGGCGCCGCCGTCCGAGCGACCTCGACCTCATGGCCCGCGCCACCGAGCTGTCCGAGCGCTACCTCGGGGGACATGCGCGTCCGCGAAGCATCCGGTGGGTCAGCAACCAGCGCTCGCGATGGGGCAGCTGCACACCGTCCGACGGCTCGATCCGGCTCTCCGACCGGCTCCAGGGCATGCCCGGCTACGTCGTCGACTACGTCATCCTCCACGAGCTTGCGCACCTGCTCGTCGCGGGTCACAACCGCGACTTCTGGACGCTGTTGCGCTCCTACCCCAGGCTCGAGCGTGCCCGCGGCTTCCTCGACGGGGTCGCCCTCGCCAAGGGGATCGACGTCTCCGACGAGGACGACGACGTCGAGGGCGCCACCGCCTGACCGCCGCGGCCCAGGACCCTGCTCAGAGGCCGAGTGTGCGCCGCGTCGCGGCGACGAGGGTGGAGATCTCGGCCCTCGACCCTGCGGGAGCCCGTCGGTCGGCCACCAGGCCACGTCGAGCGACTCGGCGCTCGTCACCGGGACGGCCTCCCGGTCGACGACGGCGGCGAAGCGCACGTCGAGGTGCGACCGGCACCAGTCGAAGTTCCCGCTCAGCTCGTGGTGGTCGAGCTGCACGACGACGGGGTGCGGCGTCACGTCCGCGATCCCCGACTCCTCGCGCCCCTCGCGGGTCGCGGCGGCGAGCAGGGTGGCGTCCGTCGACTCGAGGTGCCCACCGAACTGGAACCACTCGCGTGCCCTCCGGTGGTGCGTGAGCAGCACGTGGCCGGCGTCCGGCGTGATGACGAGGCAGCTCGCGGTGAGGTGGTCCCGCACCCCCGCCTTGGCGACCGTGGCCGGCCCGTCCTCGAGATGCGCGAGGTATGCCGTCCGCAAGGCTTCCTGCCCCGCGTCCGGGGGAGTCCACGCAGCGAGCACCCGGACGACGTCGGCGTGGAGGTGGGCGAAGTCCCGCACCACATCGGTGTCCTGCGAGGCCTGCTCCTGCTCGGTCGGTGAGCCGCCCGTCATGAGGTGAGGGGCCCGCCGGGCTCACCCTTGCCGGGCTCGCCGTTGCCGGGCTCACCCGACCCGGTGTCGCCGCGCAGGAGTGCGTCGAGCTCGGCGTCGAAGTCGTCGCCGGCACCGGACGCCTTCTGCCGCTCGACGTAGCCCAGCGGGTCGTCGAGGTCGGCCGCGTCGGGGGCGACGTCGGGGTGGGCCCACGCCGCGTCACGCGCCTCGGCCCCGCCGGAGGCCTCGAGCGCCGCGAAGAGGTTGGCGGCGTCGCGCAGCCGGCGCGGTCGCAGCTCGAGCCCGACGAGGGCCGCGAAGGTCTTCTCGGCAGGGCCGCCGCTGGCACGCCGACGACGGATCGCCTCACCGAGCGCCTCGGCCTGGGGGAGGTGGGGGGAAACCGCCGCAGCGGTGACGACGTCGACCCAGCCCTCGATGAGGGCGAGGAGGGTCTCGAGGCGGGCAAGCGCCGCCTTCTGCGCCGGGGACTGCTGCGGGGCGAAGAGACGGCCGGCGAGTGCCTGCTGCATCGCCTCGGCGTCCGTCGGGTCGATGGAGCGCAGGCCCTCCTCGATGGCGTCGGTGTCGATCGTCGTGTCGCGGGCGTAGTCGCGCACGGCCGCGAGGACCTGCGGGCCGAGCCACGGCACGGCATGGAAGAGCCGGGTGCGGGCGGTCTCGCGCACGGCGAGGTGGAGGCGGGCCTGCGGCTCGTCGATCCCGAGTCCCTCCGCGAACGCGGCCACGGCCTGCGGCATGAGGACGACGTCGGGGGCGGGCACGAGGGGCAGCGAGACCTCGCCACCGGTGAGGACCTCGCCGGCGA
Organism: Knoellia flava TL1; assembly: GCF_000768675.1. GTDB lineage: Bacteria > Actinomycetota > Actinomycetes > Actinomycetales > Dermatophilaceae > Knoellia > Knoellia flava. The sequence continues at coordinate 17,281 of NZ_AVPI01000021.1, forward strand.
GGGCGCCGACGGCCTGACCGAGCTGGACCGAGAACATCGAGCCCTGCATCCGCCGGAGCATCGGCGCCATCTGGCCCATCATCGCGGCCGGGTTGGTGCCCGGCGGGACGAGGCCCTCGGGCAGCCCGCCCTCGCCGAGGTTCCCGAGCTGCTTGGTGAGAGCGGCGCCCATGGCGTCACCCACACCCACCGCGATGGGGTCGACGAGCTCGCGCCAGACCGGCATCGTCGCCTCGACCCACTCGGCGCGGCTCCAGGCGCGACCGACGAGACCGGAGTGGTCGAGGTCGGTGACGCTGTCGAGCCAGAGGTTGGCGACGTCGACGGCCTGACGGGCATCACTAGCCACCTCGCGCGTCACCGACGGGTCGCCCTCGGCCGCGATCGTCCTGCGCGCGATGTCGGTCGCCACGGTGGCGTCGACCGAGCCGCTCTCGTCGGCTCCGGCGAACATCGCCTGCACCTGGCCGGCGACCATCTGCAGCATCTGCGGGTCGACGTCGGCGAGCCCCATGGACCGCATCATCTCGACCATCTGGGGGTCGAGGTCGCCCCCGCCGGTGAGGCCGCGGAGGACCTGCTCCAGCTCCGGCGGGAGGCCCGTGCCCTCGGGGTCGTCGGGGCGGTCGTGCGATTCGGTCAAGGCGGGGCTCCTGGGGCGGCAGTGAGAGGATGTGGTCTCATCAGTACCCAACCACGGATGGCCCGGGGATAGTTCCGAGGAGGAGCGCGTGCAGCACGAGGTCAGGAGCGACAGCACCGCAGTCGGCGTCGTCGCCCTCGCCGAGATCCGCGAGTCCGCGCTGTCGCTGGACGAGGTCGTCGAGAGCGTGCGCCACCCCTCCTGCGGTGGCATCACCGTCTTCCTCGGCGTCGTACGCGACCACGACCGCGGGCAGGAGGTCTCGGCGCTCGACTACTCCGTCCACCCGAGCGCCGAGGAGCGTCTCCGCGAGGTGACCGAGACCGTCGCGGCGCGCTCCGGCGCGGTGCGGCTGGCTGCCCTGCACCGCAGCGGCCACCTCGACATCGGCGACGTCGCCGTCGTCGTCGCCGCGTCCGCGGCCCACCGCGACGCGGCCTTCGGCGCCTGTCGCGATCTCATCGACACCCTCAAGGCCGAGGTGCCGATCTGGAAGCACCAGCACCTCGGCGACGGAGGCACCGAGTGGGTCGGCCTTCCGTGAGCGGTGACGATGTCGCCGCGCCAACGCGCGGCGACGACCAGTACGCGCCGCACGAGCTCGGCGCGGCCACCTCGTCGAACCCGTATGCCGTGAGCCGCCGCAGCTCGGGGATGCTCACCACGCTCTTCCTCGCCATCGTCGTGGGAGCGGCCCTGTCGTGGATCCCGCTTCCCTACGTCGTCTTCAAGCCCGGCCCGATCGTGAACACCCTCGGGCAGATGGACGGCAAGCCGATCATCGAGATCAAGGGCGCCACGGCATACCCCGCGAAGGGCCAACTCGACTTCACGACCGTGCGCGTGAACGGGGGGCCGGGGGTGCGCGTCAACGTCTTCGACGTGCTCAAGGCCGCGGTCCTCGAGGACCAGGAGGTCTACGACCGCAAGGAGATCTATCCCGAGGAGTCGACGGCCGAGCAGGTGCAGCAGGAGAGCGCCGCCGAGATGGTGGACTCCCAGGAGGTCGCCGCCGCGATCGCCTTGCGCGAGACCGGACGCGTCGTGCCCGAGCGGGTCGTGGTCTCCGAGGTGCCCGACGGTTCGCCGGCCAAGGGCGTGCTCGAGCCGGGTGACGAGATCGTCTCCGTGGCCGGGACTCCGACGCCGGACGCGGCCGCGGTCCAGGCGGCGGTGCGGGCACAGAAGGCCGGGACCTCCCTGTCCGTCGTCGTGAGGCGCAAGGACGAGCAGAAGACCGTCTCGGTGACGACCCGTGACGTGCAGGGCAGGACGGTCGTCGGTGTCCTCCTGGGCCGTGACTACGAGCTCCCGGTCGACGTCACCATCACGGCGGGTGATGTCGGCGGACCCTCGGCGGGGACGATGTTCACCCTGGCGGCCTACGACCTGCTCACCCCGGGCGACCTCACGGGAGGCAAGCGCATCGCCGGGACGGGCACGATGGAGGCCGACGAGTCGGTCGGCCCGATCGGTGGCATCCGGCAGAAGCTCCACGGCGCGCGGGACGGGGGTGCGGACTACTTCCTCGCGCCCGCCGACAACTGCGACGAGGTGGTGGGACACGTCCCCGACGGGCTTGAGGTCGTCAGGATCGGGTCGTTCAAGGATGCGCTTGGCGCCGTCAAGGCCATCGCGGCAGGCAAGGTCGACACGCTCCCGCGCTGCTGAACCGGGGCAGCGGCGTCAGTCGGTGAAGGTCGAGCGCAGCGCCGCCACGAGTCCGGGCGCGATGTCGCTGCCGGTCGCGACCCGGTCGTCGCTGTCGTGCTCGCGCTGGCGCAGGAGGCAGATGCTGCGTCCGTCGCGAGTCACTGCGGCGAGCAGCCGCACGTCGCGACGGTCGGGGTGGGCGGCCAGTGCGGACACGGCGGCGTCGCGGTCCTTGGGCAGGTCCCGCTCGGCCTCCGGCGGGACGACGAGCCGCTCGACGACGATGGCGCAGCCGAGGACCGTGTCGGGCCAGGCGATCCGGCCGAGCAGGTTCTCGATCGACTCGGACTCGGGCAGGTCCTCCTGCTCGATGGCCGTGAGCGCCCCGTCTATCTGGTCCGAGACGGACAGACCCGCCGCGAGCTGCGGCTCGCGAGCGACGAGGTCGGCCGTCGACACGAGCGCGAAGAGCCGCGGCGGCTGGTCCCAGCCACCTGACGCGACGTGCCGCTCGGTGTCGAGCGCGGCCAGGGAGAGCGGGTCGGTCACGGGCTGCGAGGGGCGGGTCACGGACCCATCGTGCCGCACTCAGACTCGGGAGATAGGTTGGCCCCTCAGCCCGGGTGCGCCCGGGGCGGTTTCCCGAGCTGGAGTCAACGAGCAGTGAGCCGGCCAGAGTGGTTCGACGGCATCGACCCCGACGATGCAGACAAGCAGGCGGGCGGGTCGGGTCCGCGTGAGCCCGGGGGTCCGGCTCGCGGCGCCGGTCCCGGTGGAGGAGCCGGGGGACGCATCCGCCGGCCCGGCGGTCCCGGCGCCGGTGGTTCCGGGTTGCCGCCAAGGAGAGGGCCGCTCGGCACCACCCTGTTCATCCTCGGCGGTCTCGCGATCCTCGCCCTCATGGCGGCGGGCGTCCTCACCGACGTGTGGTGGTACGACGCGGTCGGCTTCCGCGACGTCTTCGTGACCCAGCTGGGCACGCGCGTCCTGCTCTTCGTCGCGGCGTTCGTCCTCACCGCTGGTGCCGTCGGCTCGAGCCTCGTCGTCGCCTACCGCTCGCGCCCGCGCCGCATCCTGCCCTCCCCGTCGGCCCAGGTCCTCGACCAGTACCGCCAGGTCCTCGACCCACTGCGCAGGCTCGCGACGATCGTCGTCCCGTCGGTGCTCGGGCTCCTCGCCGGTGCCGCCGCGATGGGCGCCTGGCGCACCTTCCTGCTGTGGCGCAACAGCGTGCCGTTCGGCACCAAGGACCCGCAGTTCGGGCTCGACGTGGGCTTCTTCGTCTTCACGCTGCCGTGGCTCCGGTTCCTCGTCAGCTTCTTCACCGTGGTGCTCCTGCTCGCTCTGCTCGCGGCGGCCTTCACCCACTACGTCTACGGCGGGCTCCAGCTGCCCGGCCGGGGTGAGACGACCCGCGCGGCGTTCATCCAGATCGCCACCCTCGCCTCGTTGCTCGCCCTCGTGCGCGCCGCCGCCTACTGGCTCGACCGCTACAGCCTCACGACCCACGAGTCACGGCTCATCACCGGCATCACCTACACCGACGCCAACGCGGTCCTCCCGATCAAGGCGATCCTCGCCGTCGCCACCGTCATGTGTGCCGGTTTCTTCATCGCCTCGATCTGGACCCGCAGCTGGCGCCTGCCCCTCATCGGCGTCGGGCTGCTCACCGTGCTCTCCGTCGTGGCGGGCGGGCTCTACCCCGCGGCGGTGCAGTCGCTCAAGGTCCGCCCGTCGGAGAAGTCCCTCGAGGCCCAGTACATCCAACGCAACATCGACGCGACCCGGGTCGCCTTCGGCATCGACGGCATCGAGAAGACGCCCTACTCCGCGACGACCGACGCCGAGCCGGGGCAGCTGCGCGAGGACGCCGAGACGATCCCCGGCATCCGCCTCGTCGACCCCAACGTCGTCTCGCCGACCTTCCGCCAGTTCGAGGGCCTGCGCCAGTACTACGCCTTCCCCGACATCCTCGACGTCGACCGCTACTCGATCGACGGCAAGAAGAGCGACTCCGTCGTGGCCGTGCGCGAGCTCAACCTCGCCGGCGTTCCCGAGGGTCAGCGCAACTGGCTCAACGACCACACCGTCTACACCCACGGCTTCGGCTTCATCGGCGCCTACGGCAACAGGCGCACGAGCGAGGGCGACCCGCAGTTCTTCTCCAGCGGCTTCTCGACCAAGGGTCCGATGGGCGTCGACTACGAGCCGCGCATCTACTTCGGCGAGGAGTCGCCCCGCTACTCCATCGTCGGCGCGCCGGAGGGCGCCACCCCGCGCGAGTTCGACTACCCGGACGACCGCGGCGCGGGCGGCCAGGCCAACAACACCTACGAGGGCAGCGGCGGCGTCGCGATCGGCTCCTTCTTCCGCAAGGTCGCGTATGCCGTGAAGTACCGCGAGCCCAAGTTCCTCCTGTCCGACGCGGTCAACGAGGAGTCGCGCCTGCTCGACCACCGCGGTCCCCGTGAGCGCGTCGAGCGCGTCGCGCCGTGGCTCACCGTCGACGGCAACGCCTACCCCGCGGTCGTCGACGGCCGGGTCAAGTGGATCGTCGACGGCTACACGACGACCGCGCGCTACCCCAACAGCCGGCTCACGGACCTCTCAGAGGCGACGTCCGACTCGGTGAGCGAGCGCTCCTCGAGCGTCGTCGTCGCCGGCTCGGAGCAGGTCAACTACATCCGCAACTCGGTCAAGGCCACCGTCGACGCCTACGACGGCCAGGTCAAGCTCTACGGCTGGGACACGAAGGACCCGATCCTCAAGGCCTGGAGCAAGGCGTTCCCCGACGCGGTGTCCCCGATGTCGGAGATGTCGGCCCAGCTCATGAGCCACGTGCGCTACCCGCAGGACCTCTTCAAGGTCCAGCGTCAGCTGCTGGCGAGCTACCACGTCGCCGACGCCAACTCGTTCTACGGCGGTGGCGACTTCTGGCAGGTCCCGAAGGACCCGACGCACGCGACCCAGGACCAGCCGGTCTACTACCAGTCGCTCGCGATGCCGGACCAGACCGCGCCCGCGTTCTCGCTGACGACGACGTTCATCCCCAGGGGTAGCGGTCGCGAGATCCTGCGCGGCTTCCTCGCCGTCGACTCCGACGCAGGATCGACTGCGGGCAAGCCGGCCGAGGGCTACGGGTCGATGCGGCTCCTCGAGCTGCCACGCAACTCCGCGGTCGACGGCCCGGGCCAGGTCCAGAACCAGATCGAGGTGTCGACCGCCCGGTCGCAGAGCCCGAGCGAACCGCTCAACCTCAGCCAGTTCATCGCCCAGAACAGGCAGTCGGGCAAGCAGCTGACCTACGGCAACCTGCTCACCCTGCCCGTCGGCGAGGGCCTGCTCTACGTCCAGCCGATGTATGTCCAGGCGTCGCGCGAGGGCGGGTCGTTCCCGCAGAACAAGGCGACTGTCGCGGTCTTCGGCAAGCGCATCGCCTGGGGCGAGACGCTCGACCAGGCCCTCGACGGGCTCTTCGGAGGCAACTCCGGGGCGAGCGCCGGCGACAGCGGCTCGGACTCGGGTGGCACTCCGCCGTCCACCGGCGGTCAGCCGCCGACCCAGACGCCGAGCACCCAGCTCGCCGCGATCATCCGTGAGATCGAGGCGGCCAACGCCGCCGGACAGGCAGCGCTCAAGAAGGGTGACTTCGCGGCATACGGGGTGGCCCAGAAGGACCTCCAGGACGCCATCGCCCGTGCGGCCGCGATCAGCCCGCAGCTGGCGACCCCGGCCCCCAGCGGCTCGGCCAGCCCGACGCCGACCCCGACCCCGTCGCCCTGACGGGGACGGCACCCCGGAACCAGCGACGTCGGAACCGCCGCGCTCACTCCCGGTGGGCACGGCGGTTCGTCGTGGTCGGGCAGCGGAGGGCGACGACGGCACGGACCGTCTCGGACGGGCGCGAGAAGGGTGTGGCCACCCCGATTTGGTCCCGCGGTCGTGGTCACGTAACCTAGGGGTACCGAGCGACCGCAAGGTCCTCACTCGACGCGGGGTGGAGCAGCTCGGTAGCTCGCCGGGCTCATAACCCGGAGGTCGCAGGTTCAAATCCTGCCCCCGCTACCACGCAGAAACGCAGGAACCCCGGACCTCGAAGGTCCGGGGTTCCTGCGTTTCCGGAGCTGGCGGAGCCGGGTCAGCGCTCCTTTTGTCAGACTCCGGCGCCGGGGCTCCCGGCGCCCCCCGTGCGCGGCGGCTCGTCGAGGATGATGGCGTCGTCGACCCGCGTCTCGTCGTCGAGCGGGGTGTCGCGTCCGCCCGAACCGGACTTCTTGGCTGCCGCGGCGGCGGCGACCCCGGCAGCGGCTGCGGCCGCGGCGCCCGCGACCTTCGCCGTGCCCGAAATGCCCGCCTTGCCGCTGTCGCCCTGAGACGTGGCGCTCTCGACGCCCGGTGTGCCGGCGGTGGTGCCCTCGACCTCGCCGCGCCAGGCTCCCGTCTCGGTCATGCGATTCTCGATGAAGGTCTTGAAGGACTCGACGTCCTTCTCCGCCTGGCGCTCGATGACGTTGGCAGCGTCACCGGCCTTTTCCACGAGGCCCTCCGGCGCGTACTCGAGCTCCAGCGTGACCTGGGTCTGCCCCGCACCGACGGGGGAGAAGTAGACCGCCCCCGCGTTGGTTGCACCCTGGGTGGCCGCCCAGGCGATCTTCTGGTCCTGACGCTGTTCCAGGATGGTGGCGTCCCACTCGCGCCTGACGCCCGCGATCTCGGTGACCCGGTGCCCCGGAACAACCCGCCCCGGCAGGCGGTTAGGATGAAGTGAGATGGGACGAGCCGAAGGGCTCGACCAGCGGTCGACAACGGCGGGTCGTCATGGACGGCCCGCCGGTTTTGTCAGTGGTGGGCCGGGTAGGTCACCCGACCACTTTCGAGGAGGCACAGTATGGCCACGCACAGGGTCGTCGTCATCGGTTCCGGCTTCGGCGGGCTCTTCGGCACGCAGGCTCTGCGTCGCCGCAAGGACGTCGAGGTGACGCTCGTCGCCAAGACGACCCACCACCTCTTCCAGCCGCTGCTCTACCAAGTGGCGACCGGCATCCTCTCGGAGGGGGCGATCTCGCCGAGCACGCGTGAGATCCTCGCCCGGCAGAAGAACGCCCGGGTCATCCTCGGCACGGTCGTCGCGATCGACCTCGACGCCAAGACCGTGACGAGCGAGGTTCTCGGCCGCGAGACGGTGACGCCCTTCGACACGCTGCTCGTCGCCGCCGGCGCGGGCCAGTCCTACTTCGGCAACGACCACTTCGCCGAGTACGCGCCGGGCATGAAGAGCATCGACGACGCCCTCGAGCTGCGCGGCCGCATCTTCGGCTCCTTCGAGTGGGCCGAGCTCGCCACCGCGCCGGCCGAGCGCGACCGCTACCTCACCTTCGTCGTCGTCGGAGCCGGTCCCACGGGCGTCGAGATGGCCGGCCAGATCGCCGAGCTCGCGCACCGCACCCTCAGACGCGACTTCCGCGCGATCGACACCCGGCAGGCCCGCATCATCCTCCTCGACGCCGCGCCCAAGGTGCTGCCGTCCTTCGGTGACCGGCTCGGGGGCGACGCACGTGAACGGCTCACCAAGATGGGGGTCGAGGTCGTGCTCGGCACCAAGGTCGTGGGCGTCGACTCCACCGGCATCGACATCGAGACACCCGAGGGCACCCGCGACCGCATCGAGTCGGCGACCAAGGTCTGGGCGGCCGGCGTCCAGGCCTCCGAGCTCGGCACCATGCTTGCCGAGCAGTCCGACGCAGAGCTCGACCGCGCCGGGCGCGTCAGGGTCAACCCCGACCTCACCCTGCCCGGCCGCCCCGACGTCTACGTCGTCGGCGACATGGCCGCGCTCGACAACCTGCCCGGCGTCGCCCAGGTCGCCATCCAGGGTGCGCGCTACGCCGCGAAGCACCTCAAGGCCCGCCTCGACGGCAAGCCCGCGCCGGAGAAGTTCTCCTACTTCGACAAGGGCTCGATGGCGACGATCTCGCGGTTCAGCGCGGTCGCAAGTGTCGGCAAGCTCCGCTTCTCCGGCTTCCTCGCCTGGTTGCTGTGGCTCGCGATCCACATCGTCTACCTCATCGGGTTCAAGCAGCGCATCACGACGCTGCTGCACTGGATGGTGAGCTTCATCGGCCGCGGCCGCTCCGAGCGCACCGTCACCGCGCAGCAGATCCTCGCGCGCAACATCATCCGCAGCATCCCGCCCGAGGACCTGCCCAAGCTCCCCGTCGTCGAGTCCGACCACGAGCCGGCACCCGCGCCGCGGACCGACGACGCGGCCGAGGTCGAGCGCGTCGGCTGAGCGGACGGCATACGCGGTCGTCAACGCTGGACCACCGCGGCACGGGAGCATCGACGGCGGCGCCACGTAGGGTGACGCCATGCCGCTCGACTACCCGGTCCACGAGCGCACCCTGCCCAACGGGCTGCGTGTCGTCGTCTCGCCGGACCCCAGCGTCCCCAACGTCACGGTCAACATCTGGGTGGGCGTCGGCTCACGCCACGAGTCGCCGGGGCGCACGGGCTTCGCGCACCTCTTCGAGCACCTCATGTTCCAGGGCTCGCGCAACGTCGCGAGCGGGGAGCACTTCGAGGCGCTCATGAGCCAGGGCGGCCGGCTCAACGCGACGACGTGGTTCGACCGCACCAACTACTTCGAGACCGTGCCCAAGGGCGCCCTCGAGCTCGCGCTCTGGCTCGAGGCCGACCGCCACGGCCACCTGCTCGACGCCGTCACGCAGGCCAACCTCGACAACCAGCGCGACGTCGTCAAGGAGGAGAAGCGCCAGCGCTACGACAACCAGCCCTACGGCAACGCGCTCATCGACGTCTATGCCGCGACCTTCCCCGAGGGGCACCCGTACCACCACCCGACGATCGGGTCGATGGAGGACCTCGACGCCGCCAGCCTCGACGACGTCCACGAGTTCTTCCGTCGTCACTACGCACCCGACAACACCGTGCTCACCCTCTGCGGCGACGTCACCCCAGAGGACGGGTTCGCCCTCGTCGAGCGCTACTTCGGCTCGATCGAGCCGCGGGAGGAGCAGCGTCGCGGGCCGGTCGAGCCGCTCGTGCCGCTGACCGAACCGGTGCGCGTCGAGCGACGCGAGGAGGTCCCCAACGACCGGCTCCACGTCGCCTTCCGGCTCCCCGTCGACGAGACGCCGGAGTTCGACGCGGTGAGCCTCGCGCTCGACGCCCTCGGTGGGCTCGCGTCCTCGCGCCTCGTCCGCCGGCTCGTCCGCAAGGAGCAGAAGGCGCTCGGCGTGCACGCGACGTCGTGGGGCTTCGTCGACGGCGTCTCGCTCGGGTTCTTCGTCCTCGACGTGGCCGACGAGTCCGACACCGAGGCGGTCGAGGCGGTGCTCGTCGAGGAGCTCGAGCGGTTCGCCGTCGAGGGCCCGACCGAGGCCGAGATGGACGCCGCGCTCGCCCAGGCGGAGCGCGCCTGGCTGTCGATGCTCGCGAGCCAGGAGGAGCGGGCCGACGCCCTCTCGCACTACGCCTCGCTCCACGGCGACCCCGGTCTCGTCAACACCCACCTCGACCGGCTGCGCGCGGTGACACCCGAGCAGGTGCGCCAGGCCGCGTCGGTCTGGCTGCGTCCGGAGAGCCGGGCCGTGGTCGCCTACCGCGGCGACGTCGAGACCGAGGAGGTCGCATGAGCACCACAGCCGTCTCTCGCCCCGAGGTCGCGCCGCCCGAGCCGTGGGCCTTTCCTCTCCCCGACGAGTCGGTGACCCAGAACGGCATACGCCTTCTCTCGTATGCCGTCCCCGGCCAGTACGTCGTCTCTTTGCGTCTCGTCGTGCCCCTCTCGCTGACCGACGAGCCGGCCGACCGCGAGGGCGTGGCCGCGATGACTGCCCGGTTGCTCGACGAGGGCACCACCCGGCACTCGAGTGAGGAGTTCGCCGAGCTCATGGAGCGCACCGGCATGGCGCTCGGTGCGTCGGTGACCGACGGTGGCCTCAGTGTCGACGTCGACGTGCCGCAGCGGCTGCTGCCCGAGGCGCTCGACCTCCTGCGTCAGGCGCTGTCCGAACCGGCCTTCCCCGAGGCCGAGGTCCGCCGCATCCTGCGGAGCAGGCTCGCCGAGATCGAGCAGGAGCGCGCCTCCGCGCCGCACCGCGCCGCCCGTGAGCTCGGTGCCACGTTGTGGGCGCCGACCGAGCGCGCGTCGCGCCCGGCTGCCGGCCGTCCGGAGACGATCTCGGCGATGGGCCGCGACGACGTCGTTGACTTCCACCGCCGCCACGTCGGCCCGCGCGGAGCCACGCTCGTCGTCGCGGGTGACCTCGACGGCGTCGACGTCCCGGTCCTCGTCGAGGCCACGCTGGGGCAGTGGACCAACCCCGACCACGAGGTCGCGACGTCGCCGCGGGCACCTCGCCCCGCCGGAGGGGGCCGCCGCGTCGTCCTCGTCGACCGCCCCGGCTCCGTGCAGAGCGAGCTCACCGTCGCGGTCCCCGGACCGGACCGGTCGGTGGCGACCGGGTGGGCGCCCTACCCAGTGCTCAGCTTCGTCGTCGGTGGGTCGCCGAGCGCTCGCGTCGATGCGGTGCTGCGCGAGGACAAGGGCTACACCTACGGCATCCGCTCGGCGTTCCGCCCGAGGGCGCGCGGCGGCTCGTTCGTCACCTCGGGGTCGGTGCGGGCAGACTCGACCATCGACGCCCTGAGGCTGCTCGTCGAGATCCTCGACCGGGCGCGTGAAGGGTTCTCCGAGAGCGAGATCCGCGGCGGGGTCGACTACGTCGTCCAGACCGCGCCGGGTCGCTACGCGACCGCCGACGCGGTCGCGGACGAGGCCTCTGCACTCGCCCTCGAGGGGCTCCCGCTCGACTTCCAGACGACGACCCTCGCCGCGATGCGCGAGCTCGACGCGGAGCGGCTGAGGACGGCATACGCCGAGGTGGCGACGGGGGAGTGGGTCGTGGTCGTCGTCGGTGACGCGGCGACCCTGCGCGAGGGCATCGAGGGGCTGGGCCTGGGGCCGGTGACGGTCGTCCCCAACTGAGCCGCGACAGGTGCGACCCACCGCTCCTTCGACCGCCGGGTCGCGCCTCGGTGCGGGAGGGGTGTGGTGGCCTGGGCGGCTTCCCGCTCAGAGACCGATGCGGCCGAGCACCTCGTCGTGCAGCAGGCCGTTCGTGGCCACCGCGTTGCCGCCGAAGGGGCCGTTCTCGCCCTTGAGCGAGGTGAAGCGGCCGCCCGCCTCGGTGACGATGGGGACGAGCGCGACCATGTCGTGGAGCCCGAGCTCGGGCTCGGCGGCGATGTCGACGGCGCCCTCGGCGAGGAGCATGTAGGACCAGAAGTCGCCGAAGGCGCGCTCGCGCCAGCAGTCGCGGGCGAGGTCGAGGACCGCCTCCTGGCGACCGACGGCCTCCCAGGAGGTGGCGGAGCTGTAGGACAGCGATGCGTCCTCGAGGCGAGACACCTTCGACACCGAGATGCGCGACGCCGAGGTGAGGCTGCGCCCGGCCCAGGCGCCGCTTCCGACGGCCGCCCACCACCGCCGGTTGAGGGCGGGGGCGGCGACGAGGCCGAGGACCGGACGGCCGTTGTCGATGAGGCCGATGAGGGTCGCCCAGACCGGCACGCCGCGGACGAAGTTGTGGGTGCCGTCGATGGGGTCGATGACCCACTGGCGCGGACCGTGGCCCGTCGGCTCCATCTCCTCACCGATGACGGCGTCGCGCGGACGGGTCCGCTTGAGCTGGGAGCGGACGAGCTCCTCCGCGCTGCGGTCGGCGTCGCTCACGAGGGTGAGGTCGGGCTTGGACTCGACATGGAGGTCCTCGGAACGGAAGCGGGAGACCGTCACCCGCTCGACGGCGTCCGCGAGGACATGGGCGAGTCGCAGGTCGTCGTCGTAGGTCGGCACGTCCGTCACCGTAGCCCCTCGGGAGGGTCACAATCGGGTCTCGGGTCGGTCACGCCCCTCCCGCATGTCGCCGATCTGGTCTTACATAAGGACCGCGTGCCTTCCAGGGCATGCGGGGGCCACCCGACCGGGTCCGGCTCTCACTTGATGTCCGTTCACTTTCCCTGGGACGGATCGACACGTAGGAGGACATCCATGCGAGGAACCACTCGCACGGTGGCCGTTGCCGGTATCTCGGCAGCAGCGCTGCTGCTCGCCGGTTGTGGTGGCGGCGGCGACGAGGGCGGCGACACGACCGACACCGCGGCCAAGACCGGTGGCGCCATCACGGTCCGCGGTTGCAACCCCGAGAACCCCCTGATCGCGGGCAACACGTCCGAGACGTGTGGTGGCAACGTTCTCGACGTCGTGACGGCCAAGCTCGTCAAGTACAACGTCGACACCGCCGCCCCCGAGAACGACATCGCTGAGTCGATCGAGACCTCGGACAACCAGAACTTCACGGTCAAGCTCAAGAAGGACTACAAGTTCCACGACGGCACCGTCGTCAAGGCCAAGAACTTCGTCGACGCCTGGAACTACACCGCTTACGGTCCCAACGCCCAGCTCGGCTCCTACTTCTTCGAGCCCATCGAGGGCTACGGCGACCTCCAGTCGGAGGACCCGGACGGCGAGGAGGGCCCCCAGAAGGCTCCCGCGCCCAAGGCCAAGGAGATGACCGGCCTCAAGGTCGTCGACGACACCACCTTCACCATCAAGACCACCGAGAAGGTCTCGAACCTCCCGGTGCGCCTCGGTTACACCGCCTTCGCGCCGCAGCCCGACGCCTTCTTCGCCGACCCCAAGACGTTCGGTGACAAGCCGATCGCGGCCGGCCCGTACAAGGTCGACAGCTGGACCAAGAACGCCGAGATCAAGCTCTCCAAGTTCGCCGACTACAGCGGCGAGAAGAAGGGCAACCTCGACAACATCACGTTCAAGATCTACCAGGACAGCAACGCGGCCTACGCCGACGTCCAGGCCAACCAGCTCGACGTGACCGACGAGGTCCCGGCCAGCGCCCAGATCGACGACAAGTACAAGACCGACCTTCCGGACCGCAACCTCCAGAAGCCGGTCGGCGTCATCCAGACGATCACCACGGCCCCGGCCAAGGTGGACCCGAACTACGGTCCGGAGATCCGCAAGGCCATCTCGATGGCGATCAACCGCGAGGCCATCATCAAGGCCATCTTCAACGGCTCGCGTGAGCCCGCCACCGGCTGGGTCTCCCCGGTCGTCGACGGCTACAAGGCCGACGTCTGTGGCGAGTTCTGCAAGTACGACCCGGCCAAGGCCAAGGAGCAGCTCGCGAAGGCCGGCGGCTTCAAGGGCGGCAAGATCACCCTTTCCTACAACGCTGACGCGTCGCACAAGGAGTGGACCGAGGCCACCTGCAACAGCATCAAGCAGGCTCTCGGTGTCGACTGTGTCGCCACCCCCGTGGTCGACTTCTCCACCTTCCGGACCCAGATCCACGACCGGAAGATGAAGGGCATGTTCCGCACCGGTTGGCAGATGGACTACCCGTCGATCGAGAACTTCCTCGCGCCGCTCTACGGCACGGGCGCCTCGTCCAACGACGGTGACTACTCCAACCCGGAGTTCGACGCCAAGCTCAAGGAGGCCGCTGCGGCCACCGACCCGGCCGAGTCGAACAAGCTCTACCAGGAGGCGGAGGCCATCATCGCCAAGGACATGGCCACCATCCCGCTGTGGTACTCGACGGCCACCTTCGGCTGGTCCGACAAGGTCACCAACGTCAAGTCCACGCCGTTCGGTGTCCCGGACTACGCCAGCATCTCGCTGAAGTGACCCCCCACGTCGGGTGAGCATCTGACCCGGCAAGAGCAGGCTGTCGGCCTGCCGGCACTCGCCGGCAGGCCGACAGCATGCCGGGGGTACATTTCCCCCTCGGGGCACCCTGGCCCCACCGGGGCTGCGGCCCATACTGAGCGCTTCCCGCGTCAGGTATGTTGCAGTTCTGGCCGGCTTCACAAAGCCAACCCCAACTTCTCGAGATGAGCGCACGCCGTCTCGTCGTGCCCCTCCGCCACCGCGGACTGGGCCGCAGATGACCCAGGAGGTGACATGGGCAAGTACATCGTCAGGCGGCTGTTGCAGATGATCCCAGTGGTGCTGGGAGCAACCTTCATCATCTTCGCCATGGTCTTCGCCCTGCCCGGAGACCCGACCGCAGGCAAGTGTGGTGAGCGTCCCTGCTCGCCGGAGTACGTCGCGAAGTTCCGCGAGGAGCACAACCTCAACGACCCGCTGCCCGTCCAGTACGGCAAGTACCTCGGCAAGTTCGTCCAGGGCGACCTGGGCACGAACTTCTACGGCATCCCCGTCAAGGAGGACCTCGCCCAGCGCTACACCATCACCGGTCGTCTCGCGCTCATGGCGATCGCCTTCGAGGCGGTCATCGGCATCCTCGCCGGTGTGCTGGCCGGTGTGCGCAAGGGGAGGTTCATCGACAACCTCGTCACCGTGAGCACGCTCTTCGTCATCTCGATCCCGGTGTTCGTCATCGGCGTGCTGCTCCAGTACCTCTTCGGCATCAAGTGGGGGATCTTCCCCGCCACCGTGCCGAGCCTGGACGCGCCGACGAGCTCGCTCATCCTGCCGGCGTTCGTCCTCGGCTCCCTCTCCATCGCCTACGTCGCGCGCCTCACGAGGACCAACCTCGTCGAGAACCTGCGCGCCGACTACGTGCGCACCGCCGCCGCGAAGGGCCTCAAGAAGTCCCGGGCCGTCGGCGTGCACACGCTGCGCAACTCGCTCATCCCCGTCGTCACCTTCATCGGTGCCGACTTCGGCGGACTCCTCGGTGGGGCCATCGTGACCGAGCGCATCTTCAACATCCAGGGAGTGGGTGGCTACATCTGGAAGGGCATCAACTCCCGTGACGGTGTCGCCGTCGTCTCCGCGGTGACCGTGCTCGTCATCGTGTACCTGCTCGTCAACCTGCTCGTCGACCTTCTCTACGGCGTGCTCGACCCGAGGATCAGCCATGACTGACTCGCTTGCCGTCAGCGTCCAGCCCACGGCCGGCGACGACGTGGGCGAGGCCCGCTCGCTCGCCCAGGACGCGTGGCGCTCCCTGCGCAAGAACAAGCTGTTCTGGATCTCGGTCGCCCTCATCACGGTCTTCGTGCTCATGGCCATCTGGCCCTCGCTCTTCACCAGGACCGACCCGACCTTCGGCGACATCAACAACGTGCGTGCGACGCCCAGCGGGGACGCCTGGTTCGGGACCGACACCCAGGGCTACGACATCTTCGCCCGCACCATCTACGGTGCGCGCGCGTCGATCATCGTCGGCATCCTCACGTCGCTGACCACGCTGCTCGTCGGCGGAGCGATCGGCATCATCGCCGGCTTCTACGGCGGCTGGATCGACGCGGTCGTCTCGCGGATCACCGACATCTTCTTCGCGATCCCGCTGCTCCTCGGCGGCATCCTCTTCATGTCGAGCTTCCCCAACAACCCGCAGTCGACGCCCTACTTCGTCATCGTCGGCAAGGTCGTCCTCACCCTGACGATCTTCGGGTGGCCCTCGATCGCGCGCCTCATGCGCTCGAGCGTGCTCCAGGTCAAGCCCAACGAGTACGTCCTCGCGGCCCGCGCCCTCGGTGCCAGCCCGTGGCGGATCATCCGGTCGCACATCCTCCCCAACGCCCTGGCCCCGGCGATCGTCGTCTCGACGATCAACCTCGGCGCCTACATCGTGGCGGAGGCGACCCTGTCGTTCCTCGGCATCGGCCTCACCCCGCCGGCGATCTCGTGGGGTGTGGCCATCAGCGACGCCCTCGTGGCCGTGCGCACCTACCCGCACATCCTTCTCTTCCCCAGTCTGTTCCTCAGCCTCGCGGTGCTGGCGTTCATCCTGCTCGGCGATGCCGTGCGCGACGCCTTCGACCCGAAGTCTCGATGAGCAGGAAGGCAGCTCAGTGACCACCACCACCAAGTCAGTGGCGCCCGCCTCGGAGTACAAGCCCGGGGCTGACGGACGCCTCCTCCAGGTCGACGACCTCTACGTCGAGTTCCACACCGCCGAAGGCGTCGCGAAGGCGATCAACGGCGTGTCGTTCGACCTGCGCCAGGGCGAGACCCTGGCCATCCTCGGCGAGTCCGGCTCGGGCAAGTCCGTGACCGCGCAGGCGATCATGGGCATCCTCGACATGCCGCCCGCCGTCATCCCGTCCGGCGCCATCCGCTACTGCGGCCAGGACCTCCTGACGATGCCCGACGAGCAGCGTCGCAAGATCCGTGGGCCCGAGATCTCGATGATCTTCCAGGACGCGCTCAGCTCGCTCAACCCGACCTTCCCGGTCGGGTGGCAGATCGGCGAGATGTTCCGCCAGCACCGTGGGATGAACAAGTCCGACGCCTACGCGCAGGCCGTCCGCCTCATGGAGCGCGTCGCCATTCCGGGTGCCAAGGACCGGGTGAAGAACTACCCGCACCAGTTCTCCGGCGGCATGCGCCAGCGCATCATGATCGCGATGGCGATCGCGCTCGACCCGGCGGTCCTCATCGCCGACGAGCCGACCACCGCCCTCGACGTCACCGTCCAGGCTCAGATCATGGCCCTGCTCGCTGAGCTCCAGGAGGAGCGTCAGATGGGCCTCATCCTCATCACGCACGACCTCGGCGTCGTGGCCGACGTCGCCGACCGCGCCTCCGTCATGTATGCCGGTCGCATCGTCGCGCAGGCGGGGATCGAGGACCTCTACGCCCGTCCCGCACACCCCTACACCCGCGGTCTGCTCGAGTCGATCCCGCGCCTCGACCAGAAGGGCCAGACGCTCGCTGCGATCGGTGGCCTTCCGCCGAACCTCACCCGGATCCCCCCGGGCTGCACCTTCAACCCGCGCTGCCGCATGGCGCAGGACATCTGCCGTACCGAGGAGCCCGCCCTGCGCGTCATCGGCAACCAGGAGTCGCGCTGCCACTTCGCCGAGGAGGTCCTCAATGGCTGACGTCATTCTCAAGGCCGACAACCTCTACAAGCACTACCCGATCAAGGGTGGTGTCCTGCGCACGACGGTGGGTCACGTCAAGGCCGTCGACGGGGTCTCGTTCGAGCTCCAGCGCGGTGAGACGCTCGGCATCGTGGGCGAGTCCGGCTGTGGCAAGTCGACCCTCGGCCGCGTCCTCATGCGCCTCGAGGAGCCCACGTCGGGCACCGTGAACTTCGACGGTGTCGACATGTACTCCCAGGGTGGCTCGGCGATGCGCAAGCTCCGCCGTGACATCCAGATCGTGTTCCAGGACCCCTACACGTCGCTCAACCCCCGCAAGACGGTCGGCGACATCATCGGGGAGCCCTTCGAGATCCACCCCGACGTCGTGCCGAAGGGCGGCCGCAAGAAGGCCGTCCAGGAGCTGCTCGAGATGGTGGGTCTGAACCCGGAGCACATCAACCGCTACCCGCACCAGTTCTCCGGTGGCCAGCGCCAGCGCATCGGCATCGCCCGCGGCATCGCGCTGCGGCCCAAGGTGCTCATCTGCGACGAGCCGGTCTCCGCGCTCGACGTCTCGGTGCAGGCGCAGGTCATCAACCTCATGGAGAAGCTGCAGGACGAGCTCGGCCTCTCCTACATCTTCATCGCGCACGACCTCTCCGTCGTCCGGCACATCTCCGACCGCGTCGGTGTCATGTACCTCGGGCGCATGGTCGAGCTCGGCACCGAGGAGGAGATCTACCAGCGGCCGACGCACCCCTACACGCAGGCGCTGCTCTCCGCCGTCCCGGTCCCGGACCCGACGATGCGCGGCAAGCGTGAGCAGATCGTGCTCACCGGTGACGTGCCCTCGCCGGCGAACCCGCCGTCGGGCTGCCGCTTCCACACGCGCTGCTTCAAGGCGCAGGACCGGTGCAAGGTCGACGACCCCGAGCTGGTCAACCGTCCCGACGGAGCCGGCGAGCACCGCTCGGCCTGCCTCTTCGCCGAACCGCGTGTCATCGTCGAGACCGTCGACGTCTCCGACGTCGAGGTGGACACCCGCTTCGCGACGACCGACGTCGTCGACATCGACGCGTTCGGGGACGACGAGGGTGTCCTGCCGGCCGACGCCACCACCGTGCAGCAGCGCTCGCAGGTCGTGGGCGAGTCGGAGGGGCCGCTCGACCGGCCCACTGACACCACCCGCCTCGTCGACGACGAGCCGGCCGAGCACCGCGACCCCCGGGTCTGACGCCTCGTTCACGACTTATTGCGATTTTGGGACGGTTCAGCGGTCGTTACGACTGCCGGTTCGTCCCAAAATCGCAATAGGTCGCGGTGGGCTCAGTCGCCCTTCTCGGGCGTGCGCGCGCGCAGCAGCCGGCGCAGCGACTCCAGCCGGGAGGGCCCGGCAGGACCGGCGTGTCCCTCGGCGACCCACGCGTCGAGGGCGCACTCCTCCTCGTCGTGGCTGCAGCCGCGTGGGCAGTTGTCCGTTCCGGCCTCGAGGTCGGGGAAATGGGTGATGATGCGCTCCGGCTCGACGTGCGCGAGCCCGAACGAGCGGATGCCGGGGGTGTCGATGACCCAGCCGTCGCCTCCGGGCAGCCGGAGCGCGACCGCGGACGTGCTCGTATGCCGTCCGCGCCCGGTGACGTCGTTGACCACCCCGGTGGCGCGGTACGCGTCGGGGACGAGGGCGTTGACGAGGGTGGACTTGCCGACACCCGAGTGGCCCACGAGGACGCTGACCCGCCCCCGGAGGGCGTCGCGCAGTCCGTCGAGGCCGTCGGTGCCGGCGGGGCCCCGCGTCGCCGTCACGACCGCCGGAACCTCGAGCGGGGCATAGCTGCTGAGGAACGGTCCCGGGTCGGCGAGGTCGGCCTTGGTGAGCGCGAGCAGGGGTGACATGCCCGCGTCGTAGGCAGCCACGAGGCAGCGGTCGATGAGGCGTGGGCGAGGCTCGGGGTTGGCCAGGGCCGAGACGACGACGAGCTGGTCTGCGTTGGCCACGATGACGCGCTCGACGGGGTCGGTGTCGTCGGCGGTGCGGCGCAGCAGCGTGCGCCGCGGCTCGACCCGCACGATGCGGGCGAGCGCGTCGGGGCTGCCCGAGACGTCGCCGACGAGGGCGACGTCGTCGCCGACGACGATGCCCTTGCGGCCGAGCTCGCGGGCGCGCATGGCGAGAACGACGCGCTCGTCGTCGTCGGTCCCCATGAGGACGGTGTAGCGGCCACGGTCGACCGCGGTCACCATGCCGGGGACGGCGTCGAGGTGGGCGGGCCGGTCCTTCGAGCGAGGGCGGCTGCCCCGCTTGTTGGGACGGATACGGACGTCCGACTCGTCGTAGTCGCGGGGGGAGCGCGCCATCAGGCGGTGCGCCCCTGGGCCGTGGTCTCACCGAGCATCGTCGTCCACAGGTCGACGAACGTCGGCAGCGTCTTGGCGACGGTCCCGGGGTCCTCGAGGACGAGGCCCGGCACGGCGAGACCGAGCACCGCTCCCGCCATGACCATCCGGTGGTCGCCGTAGGTGGAGAACCGGGCGGGGGAGAGCGGCCGGGGCGCGATGTGCAGCCCGTCCTCGGTCTCGTCGACCTCGACCCCGAGGGCGCCCAGCTCGCGAGCGAGGGCGGCGAGGCGATCGGTCTCGTGGCCTCGGATGTGGGCGACCCCCCGGATCCGGGTCGGGCCGTCGGCAAGGGCGGCCAGGGCGGCGACGACGGGGGTGAGCTCGCTCGCGTCGTGCAGGTCCAGGTCGACACCCGTGAACCCGTCGACGGCGCTGACCGTGAGCCCGTCGCGGGCGAGGACGACGTCGGCGCCCATCTCGTCGAGGATGTCGCGGATGTCGTCGCCGGCCTGGGTCGTGTGCTGGGGCCAGCCGGGGACGCGGACCCGGCCGCGGGTGACGAGGGCGGCGGCGAGGAAGGGCGCGGCGTTGGAGAGGTCGGGCTCGACCTGCACGTCGAGGGGGTTGAGCGGTCCCGGCTCCACCCGCCACGTGTCGGGCTCGCCGTCGTCGACGTCGGCACCGACGTCGCGCAGCGCCTCGACGGTCATCTCGATGTGGGGCTGGCTCGGGACGGGCGGCCCCGCGTGGCGGATCGTCACGCCGTCGTCGTAGTGCGCGCCCGAGAGGAGCAGGGCCGAGACGAACTGCGAGGAGGCCGACGCGTCCAGGGTCACGTCCCCGCCGCGGACTGACCCGGTGCCGCGGACCGTGAAGGGAAGGGTGCCGCGCCCGTCGTCGTCGACGTCGACGCCGAGGGCGCGCAGGGCGCCGAGGGCCGGACCCATCGGGCGGGTGCGTGCGTGCTCGTCACCGTCGAAGGAGACGGCGCCGTCGGTGAGGGCGGCGAGCGGCGGGACGAAGCGCATGACGGTGCCGGCGAGGCCGCAGTCGATGCTGGCACTCCCGCGGGCGGAGCCGGGGGTGACGAGCCAGTCGCCTTCGTCGACGTCCTCCACCGAGACGCCGAGGGCGCGGAGTGCGTCCGCCATGAGCAGGGTGTCGCGGGACCTCAGGGGAGCCCGAAGGCGCGAGACACCCCCAGCCCGGGCGGCGAGGACGAGGAAGCGGTTGGTCAGCGACTTGCTCCCGGGGAGCGCGACAGTGGCGTCGACCGGCCCCTCGGCCGTCGGGCAGGTCCAGTCAGCCGAGGGCATTCTGCGCCTGGGCCGCCTTGAGTCGGGCCTCGCGTCGGGCGGCCCTGGCGGCGTGCCGGGCCTCGCGCTTGGTCGTGTGGACGGTGCGCTGCGCGCTCGCCCCGGCCTTGCGGGCGCGGTAGGCGAGGCTGGGCCGCCCGTCGGTGTCGACGGCGGCGAGAAGGAGGCCGCCGAGGAGCCCGAGGTTCTTGAGGAACTGCACGCGCTGCTGGGCGCGCTTCTGCGGGTCGGACTCGTTCCAGAAGGGGTGCGCCGCGAGGGTCGTCGGCACGAGGGAGCCGGCGAGCAGAGTCGACGCGATTCGCGGGACGTGACCGGTGGCGAGGAGCGCGCCGCCGCCGACCATGGCGACGCCGTTGGCTCGCACGAGCAGCTCGGGGTCGTCGGGCAGCCCCGCCTTCGAGGCCTGGTCGAGCAGCGGCCGGGCGGCCTTGACCTTGGCCCCGGGGTGCTTGAGCTGGTCGAGCCCCCCGACGACGAACATGGCGGCGAGCATGGGACGGGCAACACGACGCACGAGCGACATGCGTCCTCCTCACGGGTCGGGACGGATCTGGACCTGCTCCTACCGTAGTTGGTGCCCCTGCCTCCGTGTCGTTGCGTGTCAGCGCTGCTGCGTAGATTGAGCAGCATGTGCGGGCGCTACGCGGCCACGGCCAACCCAGACGAGCTGACCCTCGAGTTCGCGGTCGACGAGGACCGCACGGCCGACCCCACCCGCAGCGTGCTCGCCAATCCCCAGTCCCCGGCGCCCGGCACGCCCGACCACAACATGGCGCCGACCAAGCAAGCGCCGGTCGTCCTCACCCGCGCGCCGAGGGGGGAGGAGGGTGGCGCCCCCACTTGCCAGCTGCGGCTGCTCACGTGGGGGCTCGTCCCCAGCTGGTCCAAGGACCCGAAGGCGGGTGTCCGGATGATCAATGCCCGCGCCGAGTCGGTCCTCGAGAAGCCCGCCTACGCCAAGGCGGCCGCCCGTCGCCGCTGCCTCGTCCCGGCTCGGGGGTGGTACGAGTGGCAGGTCTCTCCGACCGCGACCGACGCCAAGGGGAAGCCGCTCAAGCAGCCCTTCTTCACCTCGCGCGACGACGGAGCCAGCTGCGCGTTCGCCGGTCTCTACGAGTTCTGGCGCGACCCCGCCGTTGTCGACAGCGACGACCCCGACGCGTGGCTCACGACCTTCACGATCCTCACCACCGAGGCCGAGCCGGGTCTCGACCGGATCCACGACCGCCAGCCGCTGGTCCTCGAGCCCGGGCAGTGGGCGGACTGGCTCGACCCCGAGCTCACCGACCCCGGGCACGTCGCCGACCTCCTGCGTGGTGGGCCGCCCGGACGCTTCACGGCATACCCCGTCTCGCGGGCGGTGAGCAGCAACCGCTCCAACGGTCCGCAGCTCCTCGACCCTCTGCCCGAGTCGGAGCTGCGCGGTGTCGTCGACCCGATGACCGGCGAGATCATCGGTGGGACGGCGTGACCGGCCGACGGCTCGTGGAGGTCGAGACACCCCTCGGCCCCGCGCACGCCCACGTCGAGCGCCCGGTGCGTGCGCTCGGCACGGTCGTCCTCACCCACGGCGCGAGCGGCCGGCTCACCGGGGGCGACCTCCTGGCGGTGCGCGACGGCCTCGTCGCCGCCGGATGGGCGGTCGCCTTCGTCCAGCAGGCGTGGGGCGTCGCAGGACGTCGTATGCCGCCGCGTCCCGTCCCACAGGACGAGGCCTGGCTGCCGGTGGTCGAGGCGCTGCGCACCGGTCGGGGACGCCTCCCGGGCCCGCTCGTCCTGTCGGGCAAGAGCAACGGCGCCCGGGTCGCGTGCCGGACCGCGTCCGACCTCACGACAGACGGCGTGTTGTGCCTGTCGTTCCCGCTCCACCCCCCGGGGCGCCCCGACGTGTCCCGGGCCGGCGAGCTCCGCCTGCCGGTCACCGCGGGCATCCCGCTCCACGTCGTGCAGGGCGAGAGCGATCCGTTCGGCACCCCGGGTGAGGTGCGCGCGGCGCTCGACGACCCGGCATACGTCACGGCGGTGAAGGGTGAGCACACGATCAGGGCGACGGGTCCGCTCGTCGAGGCTGCCTGCGCGTTCGTCGCGACGGTTCTCTAGCCGGCGCTGAGCATGCCGCCGGCGACCTCCGGTGCACGCGCGTCGTCCGGGTCGTCCTGCGGCTCACGCGCGAGGTGCTCCTCGACCTGGAACCAGTCGGTGCCGGTCCGCTTGGTGATCGTGACGCTCCAGTCGGGGTCGAGCATGTAGCGGACCATCATCATCGCGTGGTTGCGCTCCTCGACGCTCTGGGCGTAGAAGCGCTCCGCGAGGCGGGGGAGGTCGAGGTCGTCGAACCACACGGCGATGGCGATGTACTGCTGGCTGGCCGTGAACTCGTGGCGGACCTGCTCGCCGAGGAGGGTGATGAAGGAGGGTTCGGCTCGCATGCGCATGAGCGAACGGTTCCCAAGGGAATGGCGCCGCCCGTACACATGTTGAATCGTGCGTCCACGTGCCACCCCAGTGGCGCACCCACGTGTCGAGAGGTCTGCCCGTGCTCGTGCTGCACACGACGTCCCCCGCCGAGACGGGTCTAGGCTGGAGTGCGATGACGACACCACAGACGACATCGGACGACATGACCGTCGACGTCGCGACCGAGACCCCCGCCGAGCGCCAGGCCCGCTTCGAGGCCGAGGCGCTTCCGCTCCTGGACCAGCTCTACGCCGCGGCGCTGCGCACGACGCGCAACCCCGCCGACGCCGAGGACCTCCTCCAGGAGACGTACGCCAAGGCGTTCGCGGCGTTCCACCAGTACAAGCCGGGCACCAACCTGCGCGCCTGGATGTACCGCATCCTCACCAACACCTACATCAACACCTACCGCAAGAAGCAGCGCGAACCCCAGCAGTCCGACGCCGCCGACGTCGAGGACTACCAGCTCGTGCGCGCCGAGTCGCACACGAGCTCGGGCCTGAAGTCGGCCGAGGCCGAGGCGCTAGACCACCTCCCGGACTCCGAGATCAAGCGGGCCCTGCAGGACCTGCCCGAGGACTTCCGGATGGCGGTCTACCTCGCGGACGTCGAGGGCTTCGCCTACAAGGAGATCGCCGAGATCATGGGCACGCCCATCGGCACCGTGATGTCGCGGCTGCACCGCGGCCGGCGCCAGCTGCGCGAGATGTTGACCGAGTACGCCGCCGAGCGCGGCTTCGGCAAGGAGGTCTCGTCATGAACGAGAGGCACCAGGAGGTCGCGGACCCCGGCCCGACGTCGCACGTCGAGTCGCACGCCGAGTGCTCCGAGGTCCTGCACCGGATCTACGAGTACCTCGACGGCGAGATGCAGCCGGCCGACGTCGCACGGGTCGCGCAGCACCTCGAGGCGTGCGGACCGTGCCTGAGCGAGCACGACCTCGACCGGGCCGTCAAGGAGGCCGTGCGACGCTCGAGCGTGAGCGAGCAGGCCTGCCCGGACGCGCTCCGCGTGCAGATCCGCCAGCGGATCACGATGGTCCGCCTCGAGCTCGACGGCTGACGGACCGGAACCCGGTCGGTCGCGGCGGCGCCTCGGACCGGCCGGACCGAACGCCGGGTCGACCCGGCGCCGCCTCGCGGCGTGAGGACGGGCTGGCCCGTTCGGGCTGGTCACGAGGCGGACACGACGAAGGGGCGACCACCAAGCGGTGGTCGCCCCTTCGTCGTCTGGTGCGCTGTGCTCAGGCGTTGGGCTTGCGGCCGTGGTTGGCCTTGTTGCCCTTGCGCGAGCGGCGCTTGCGGGCGCGCTTGCTCATGGGAGCTCCTCGAGATCGGGGGTGAGGGCGTGAACAGAGGGCCTCACGGACCCTCGGAAATCACTCGTCTGCTCCATTGTCGCACATGCGGTCACAGTGGGAGACTAGACTGATATGACTAGCCGGCTTCCCTGGTCGGCTTCCAGAAAGGTCTCCCCATGCGCACTCTCCGTCTCGTCGTCGCGGCCGTCGTCGTCGCTGCCGTCTCCGCCCTCGGCGCCAACGCCGCTCAGGCCGAGGCCGCTCCCTCCCGTGGCACCGTCATCCAGCTCGACGGCTGGCAGTGGTAAGCCGCATCCTCCTCGAGTGATGCCGGAGTCTTCGACTCCGTTGCTGGCGCGGTACGGCACGCCGATCTACATCGGCGTGACCGTACTCGGCGCCGTGGGTCTGGCCCTGGTGTGCCACCACCTCTACGGGTGGCCTCCTGAGTGGCTCCCTCTCGGCCTGCTGGCGTTCATCGGGGCACTGACCTGGTGGCTGCCGTCGACGTCGAGTGACGGGCTGATCCATTTCACCGCCGACAACGTCGTCGTCCTGGCCGCGATCCCCATCGTGGGCCCGGTCGGCGCCGGTGTCGTCGGGCTTGTCATGGCCGCACTGGCGCGCCGTCGTATCGCCCTGCATCGACGCGTTTTCAACATGGCCATGGCGTCCGCGTCCGCGATGGTCGGGGGCATCGCCTACGACCTCGCCGGCGGGTCGCTGTCCGTGGGCGAGCTCCATGGGGTCATGCCCCTCATCCTTCACGTGGGCCTGCCTATCGTCGTGGCCGACGCGGCCAACCTGCTCGCCAACGCGGGCCTCGTCGCGGGCGTGGTCCGGCTCTCGGCCGGCGTGCCGTTCCGCCTCCAGCTGCTCGACATGCTCACGAGCTCGGGTCTGACCCAGTTCGCCTACGGTGTCGTCGCGTTCGTCGTCATCGTCATGTGGCTGCCTGGCGACCTCGGTCCCGTCGCCGTCCTCGTCGGGCTCGCCCCGCTCGCCGGTGCCCGCTGGGCGCTGCTCCAGTACGGCGAGGAGCGCGAGGCGCGTGAGCGTGCGCTCGGCGCCCTCGTCGCCGCGATCGAGACGCGGGCACCCGAGCTCGAGGGCCACAGCGCCCGGGTCTCGGCCATGGCCGCGGGCATGGCTCAAGAGCTCGGGCTGCGGCCGAAGGAGGTGGCCGACGTGCGCACCGCCGGGCTGCTCCACGACCTCGGCACGGTCGTCGTCGCTCCCGGACAGGAAGGCGCGGACCACGAACGCAGCGCCGTCCTGCGCGGTGCGGCCATGCTCCAGGACCTGCCCTTCCTCGCGGGCGCGTCCGCCGTGCTCGAGCAGGTCGCGCACGCCGGGCCCCACCAGGCAGCACCGACGCTCGCCGCCGAGGTCGTCCGGGTTGCGGACGACTTCGACCTCCTCATGCACGGTGACGGGCTCGGCCCGGCCGAGGCGATGGAGCTGCTGCGCTCCCGCCCGACCATGGTCGAGGCCGACCGCGTGCTCGCGGCCCTGTCACGGACCCAGCGCGCCCACGACGACGGGCCGGCGCCCGACCCGATGGTGGCGACATGAACCGTCACCGGCTCGAGTCCCTCGTCCTCGGCCTCGGTGCCCTCGCGCTCCTCTGGTCGGTCGTCAGCGCGAGCGACGAGCTGCTCGAGGCGCTCGGGCAGCACACGGCGGTCATCGTCGCCTTCCTCCTCGCGATCACCGTGGGGGAGCTCTTCCGCGTCGGTATGCCGTCCGGCCGGATCGCTGCCCCCGTCGCCACCGGCTCGGGCATCGCCCTCGCCGTCCTCGGCCCTGTCTGGGGTCACGACGTCTTCGACGTGCCGGCCGGGGTCGTCACCCTCGTCGTCGCGACCGGCCTCGGGCTGGCCCAGGTCCTGCGCGCCGCGATGCGGCGCCCGACGCAGTGGTACCTCGTCGCCGCCCGCACCGTCGGTGTCGCCATCACCGCGGCGCTCATGCGCGTGGGCTTCATCGACGGCGAAGGGGTGTGGGCCTGGCAGCTCGACAGCGAGCGCGAGGCCTGGCTCATCGCCGTCGTCATGATGGGCGCCGCGGCCGCCGGCCTGTACGCCGACATCGTCCTCACCGCGCTCGTGCAGTCGGAGCGGTGGGAGCTGCCCGCCGCGACGACGCTGCGCGACGAGCTCGGCGAGGCGCAGGCGCTCACCGTCGGTGTCATCGCCGCCGGCCCGCTCGTCGCCTTCCTCGCGCCCGTCATCGGGCTGGCCGCGCTCCCTCTGGGCCTGTTGCCGATGGTCCTCACCTACATCGCCGTGCGGCGCTACGCCGCCAACCGCGCGACCTACCGGCAGACGATCGCGGCCCTCTCGCGACTCACCGAGGCCGCGGGCTACACGCCCGCAGGGCACGCCTCACGGGTGGCCTCCCGCTCGGTCGCCATCGCGCGTTCGATGGGGCTGCATGCCGACGCGATCCAGCAGCTCGAGTACGCCGCGCTGCTCCACGACCTCGGACAGGTCGGCCTGCGCTCGCCGATCCCCGACGGCGCCACCGTCCTCGCCGCGCCGGACGACCAGCGGCGCATCGCGTCCGAGGGGGCGCGCATCGTGCGGCGCACCGAGGTCCTCGACACCGTCGCCGACCTCATGGAGCGGCAGACCACGCCCTTCCGCCACGTGCGTGAGTGGGGCGAGGAGGTCCCGCTCGCGAGCCGCATCATCAAGGTCGCCAACGCCTTCGACGACTTCTCCCACGGCCGCGCCGACGCCCCCTCCGTCGAGGCCGCACTCGAGCGGATCCACCTCGGGCTCGGCTACGAGTACGACCCCGAGGTCGTCGAGGCACTCATCCGCACGATCCCCGCGCCGAGCGCGCTCACCCTGCGCTAGGGGACGGCACCGTCGGGGACGGGCGGACGGCATACGAGAGGGCCCCGGCGCGCGGCGCGCCGGGGCCCTTCGTTCGTGCTGCGGAGGGGCGTCAGCCCTTCTTGGTCTCCTTGAAGATCGCGTCGATCTCGTCGATCTTCGCGAGCAGCTCGTCGGCCTTGCCGGCGTCGAGCTCACCCTTGGTGCCCGAGGCGCCCGCAAGCTTGGTCGCCTCGTTGATGAGGGTGTGCAGGTTGGGGAACTTCTCGAAGTGCGGCGGCTTGAAGTAGTCGGTCCACAGCACCCACAGGTGGTGCTTGACGAGCTCCGAGCGCTGCTCCTTGATGAGGATGGCGCGGGTCCGGAAGTCCGGGTCGTCGTTGTCCGCCACCTTGGCGATGATCGCCTTGATCGACTCCGCCTCGATGCGGGCCTGGGCGGGGTCGTAGACGCCGCAGGGCAGGTCGCAGTGGGCGCTGACGTCGGTGACGCTGAAGAGTGCGGGGAAGCGCATGAACGGTCCCTTTCGTTGGGCGGGTGTTCGGCCACTTCCCAACCTACAACGCGGTGCTCACCTATCGAGCGGGCGTATGCCGTCCGCCCACCCGGCGCGGTCGCGGGCGCAGCCGTGCGCGCACCACCGCGACGACGTCTTCTTCGGCGATCGAGCCGACGTCGAAGGACGTCACCCCCTCGCGCGGGTTGTCGGAGTCGAGCCACCACCGGGTCGGATCGCCGGGGTCGGTGCCCGTCACGCGCTTGACCGACAGCGGGCGCGGGCGGCCCCAGGAGTCGTTGGGCAGGCGCACGACCGCGACGTCCCCGGCCTCCACGCGGGCACCCCACAGGGCCAGGAGGACGTCACCCTCGTGGAGCGTCGGCTCCATCGACCGGCCGCTCACCCGCACGAGGCGGGGGCGGGGGAGGCGCGGTCGGGACACGCGCCGATTGTGGCACTGCACACGCGGCAAGCCGCTGTCGCGGTGCCGGGGACCGTGCGAGGATGAGCGGGCGCGGCACACCTCCCGCCCCTCGCCGTCCCGCACCTGGGACGTGGTTCGACCCGCCGGCCCCGCGCCGGTCGTGGCACCTGTTCCGAATGTTGGGAGTTCCCTCATGTCCGCGTCCCCGCTGTACCCGAGCTTCGACTTCGAGGGCCCGGTGTTCCGTGCCCACGAGGGCGGCAAGCTCGGCGTACACGCCACGCAGCCACTGAGGGACAGGGACGACCTGTCACTGCTCTACACCCCCGGCGTCGCCGACGTCTGCCGCGCCATCGCCGAGGACCCCTCGCTGTCGGCGCGCTACACCGCGCGGCGCAACACCGTCGCGGTCGTCACCGACGGCACCGCGGTGCTGGGGCTCGGTGACATCGGACCGCTGGCCGCGATGCCGGTGATGGAGGGCAAGGCGATCCTCTTCAAGCACTTCGGCGAGATCGACGCCGTGCCCGTCTGCATGGAGACGGGCAGCGTCGACGAGCTCGTCGAGGCCGTCGCGCGGATCGCTCCGTCCTACGGCGGCATCAACCTCGAGGACATCTCGGCGCCGCGCTGCTTCGAGATCGAGGAGCGGCTCAAGGAGCGCCTCGACATCCCCGTCTTCCACGACGACCAGCACGGCACCGCCATCGTCGTCCTCGCCGGGCTCATCAACGCCGCCACGGTCGTCGACCGTCCGCTCGCCGACCTGCGGGTCGTCGTCGCGGGTGCCGGTGCGGCCGGCGTGGCGGTGACCGGGCTGCTCCAGCGCGCCGGTGTGCGCGACGTCGTCGTGTGCGACTCGCGCGGCATCATCTCGCCGTCGCGGGCCGACCTCACCGGCCACAAGCACCGCATCGCGGCCTCGACCAACCCGCGCGGGCTCTCGGGCCAGCTGTCGACTGCCCTCGTCGACGCCGACGTCTACATCGGCGTCTCGGGCGGGACGGTGCCGGAGGCCGACGTGGCTCGGATGGCGCCGCGCTCGATCATCTTCGCGCTCGCGAACCCCGACCCGGAGGTCCACCCCGACGTCGCGCACCGTCACGCCGCCGTCGTCGCCACCGGGCGCTCCGACTTCCCCAACCAGATCAACAACGTCCTCGCCTTCCCCGGGATCTTCCGCGGCGCGCTCGACTCCGGCGCGAGCCAGATCACCGAGGCGATGAAGATCGCCGCGGCCGAGGCGATCGCCGCGATGGTGCCGAAGCCGACGGCGGAGGAGATCGTGCCGAGCGTTTTCGCACCGGGGGTGGCCGCCACCGTCGCCGCCGCCGTCGCGCGTCTCGCCGGCGGCTGAGGGTGCCCGCGGCGGTCCGCTGCCGCTGCTCAGGCGCTGACGGCGTCCGCGATGCTGCGGACGCCGTCGGCGTCGATGCCGCAGCACCCGCCGACGAGCGAGGCGCCGCTGTCGCGCCATCCCTGCACCGTCGCCGCGGGAAAGGTCGACGTGCCGTCGGCGGTCCAGGCCTTGATGCGGGCGTCGTAGGTCGCGCCGGCGTTCGGATAGACGACGAAGGGCACGCTCGCGCTCGCCGACTCGAGGAGGGCGTCGACGTGCTGCGGCGCTGTGCAGTTCACGCCCACGGCGACGGCGCTCGGGCCGACGACGGTGGCCGCCTCGGCGAAGGGTGCGCCGCCGGTGACGCGCGCGCCCTCGGTCGCCGAGAACGAGACCCAGTAGGGCAGCTCAGGTGCCAGCTCCTCGAGGAGCTCGACCACCACCTCGGCCTCGAGGACTTCGGGGATCGTCTCGACGGCGACGACATCCGGCTCCGCGGCGACGAGTCGCTCGAGACGCCGCCCGTGGAAGTCGCGCAGCCGCGCACGGCTCACGTCGGGGTAGCCGGTGTACTCCGAGCCGTCGGCGAGGTGCGCGCCCCACGGCCCGACCGACGCAGCCACGAGCGCGCGGTCGCCGGCGGCCTCGCGGGCCAGATGCACCGAGGCGTCGAGGTCGGCGTCGCACTGCACGTCGGTGAGGCCGGCGGCGCGGTAGCCGGCGTGGCTCGCCTGGTAGGAGGCGGTGATGACGACCTGCGCCCCGGCATCGACGAAGCCTCGGTGCGCGGCGACGATCTCGTCAGGTGCCTCGCGCAGGAGCCGGGCCGACCAGAGCAGGCCGGAGAGGTCGTGTCCCCGCGCCTCGAGAGCGGTCGAAAGGCCACCGTCGAGGACGAGGGGACCGACGGCGAGCTGCTCGACGATGGTCATCGCCACATCGTCTCACCAGTGGCAGGAGCGTCTGGATAGGGTCGAGCCCATGCTCGCCGCCTACGCCGTGTCGCAGTCCTCCGACGACCCTCTGTCCGGTCTCGAGGTGGGGGAGCGCCCCGACCCCGAGCCCCGCGAGGGATGGACCGTCGTCGACCTGAGGACGAGCGCCCTCAACCACCATGACGTGTGGTCGCTGCGCGGCGTCGGACTGCCGGCAGACCGGCTGCCGATGGTGCTCGGGTGCGATGGCGCAGGGACCGACGAGGACGGCAACGAGGTGCTCGTCCACGCGGTCGTGCCCTCCGACGGGTGGCGCGGCGACGAGACGCTCGACCCTCGCCGCACGCTCCTCTCCGAGCTGCACGACGGCACCCTCGCCACCAAGGTCGCCGTCCCGCGCGCCAACCTCGTGCCCAAGCCCGCCGAGCTGAGCTGGGAACAGGCCGCGTGCCTCCCGACCGCATGGCTCACGGCATACCGGATGCTCTTCACGAACGCGGGGGTGCAGCCCGGCGCGACGGTCCTCGTCCAGGGAGCGGCCGGCGGCGTCGCGACCGCGCTCGTCCAGCTCGGCGCCGCTGCCGGACTGCGCATGTGGGTGACGAGCCGTGACGGCGCCAAGGGCGAGCAGGCGGTCGCGCTCGGCGCAGACCGCGCGTTCGGCTCGGGGGAGCGGCTGCCCGACCGCGTCGACGCCGTCATGGAGACCGTCGGCGCCGCGACGTGGTCGCACTCGGTCAACTCGCTGCGTCCCGGCGGGACGATCGTCATCTCGGGTGCGACGTCGGGCGACGCCCCGGCCAAGGCCGAGCTGACGAAGATCTTCTTCAAGCAGCTGCGCGTCGTCGGCTCGACGATGGGCACCCGCGACGAGCTCGAGCGGCTCGCCGCGTTCGTCGTCGCCAGCGGCATCGAGCCGCTCGTCGACTCGGTGATGCCGCTGGCGGACGCGCGCGAGGGCTTCGCTCGCATGGTCGAGGGTCAGGTGACCGGCAAGGTCGTCTTCACGAGCTGAGCCGGTGCCCGGGCGGGCTCAGATCTGCAGCCACTCGTTCCAGCCGTTGTGCAGGACGAGCCAGGCGATGAGCCCGTAGCCGGCCTGTCCCGGGTGGTGACCGTCGCGGCTCGCCGCGAGCTCTGCGCGCCACTGGTCGTGGCCGAGGAGCGGCCGGTAGCAGTCGACGAACGGCACCGAGCGCCGCGAGCACACGTCGGCCTGCGCCTCGACGAGGATCGCCAGCTTCTCGTTGAAGGCCGGGTCGCTGCTCGGCGGCGGGCTCACGACGAACGTCGAGACGCCGTTGCTCGCCGCCTCGTCGAGGATGTTGGCGAGGTTGAGACGGTGGCGCGCGAGGGTCACGCCGGCGGCGATGTCGTTGGCGCCGACCGAGACGACGAGGCGGCGCTCGCCCCGGTCCTTCCAGCGCGGCGGGCACTCGGTGTGCCAGCGTGTGAGGACGTCGCCGCTCGTCTGTCCGCGGACGCCGAGGTTGTATGCCGTGAGCTCGAGGTCGGGGTGCGACGTGCGTCCCACGACCCGCGTCACCCAGCCCTGACCCTTGGGGTCGCCGACACCGGCGACCATCGAGGCACCCATGAAGACGACGGCGACGTCGCGCGGGCCCTCGCTGGGGACGCTGAAGGCTGCGCTCGGGCGGAACTCGAGGTCGGAGCCGTCACCCTCCTCGGGGGCCGTCTGGCCGGGGGCGGTGTGGTCGTTGCTCATCGGTCACTCGTCCTCGTCGTCGAGCCGGGCCAGCCAGGTCGCGAGCCGTTCGACGGGGGTCTCGAAGTCGGGGTTGAGGTCGACGAAGGTCCGCAGCTGCTCGGCGAGCCAGGCGAACGTGACCTCCTCGTCGCCTCGCCGCGTCTCGAGCTCCTCGATCCCTCGGTCGGTGAAGTACACGTCGAAACCCTAACGCGCAGCAGCGGCCCCGTCCGTGAGGACGGGGCCGCTGCGGGCGTGCTGTGTCAGACGGTCAGCGGGTGAAGGCCGCCGCCACGAGCTCGGCCTGCTCGGCCTGGTGCTTCTTGGTCGAGCCGGTCGCCGGCGACGCGGACGCCTTGCGCGAGAGCACCCGCAGCGGGCGCTGGACGCCGAGGTCGGCGAGTGCGGTCGGCAGGTTGAGCGCGAGGAACGGCCAGGCGCCCTGGTTCTGCGGTTCGTCCTGCACGACGACGAGCTCGGCCTCGGGGTACTTCTCGAGCTCGGTCGCGAGCTCCTGCGCGGGCAGCGGGTAGTACTGCTCGAGCCGCAGGATGGCTGTGCGGGTGTCGCCGCGCTTGGTGCGCTCGGCCTCGAGCTCGTGGACGGCCTTGCCGGCGGCGAGGAGCACCCGGTCGACGTTGCCGCTCGTCGCACCCTCGCGGTCGGGCAGGACCGGACGGAAGCCGCCGGTCGTGAAGTCCTCCGGCATGCTCGACGCGGCCTTGAGGCGCAGCATCGACTTCGGCGTGAAGACGATGAGCGGGCGGCGAGGACGCGCGTAGGCCTGGCGGCGCAGCAGGTGGAAGTACGACGCGGGGGTCGACGGGTAGGCCACCGTCATGTTGTCCTCGGCGCACATCTGCAGGAAGCGCTCGATGCGGGCCGACGAGTGGTCCGGACCCTGCCCCTCGTAGCCGTGGGGGAGGAGCAGGACGACCGAGCTGCGCTGGCCCCACTTCTGCTCCGAGCTGCTGATGAACTCGTCGACGATCGTCTGCGCCCCGTTGAAGAAGTCGCCGAACTGCGCCTCCCACAGCACGAGCGCGTCGGGGCGCTCGACGGAGTAGCCGTACTCGAAGCCCATCGCCGCGAACTCGGAGAGCAGCGAGTCGTAGACCCAGAAGCGGCCCTGGCCCTCGCCGAGGTAGAGCAGCGGCGTCCACTCGAGCGCGGTGTTCTTGTCGATGAGGACGGCGTGGCGCTGGACGAAGGTGCCACGGCGGCTGTCCTGACCGGCGAGGCGGACGGGCGTGCCGTCCTTGAGGAGCGAGCCGAAGGCGAGCAGCTCTCCGGTGGCCCAGTCGATGCCGCCTTGGCTGATGCTCGCGACCCGCTTCTCGAGCATCTGCTGGAGCTTGGGGTGCACCGTGAAGCCCTGCGGCGGGTTGGCGAAGACCTCGCCGATCGCCTTGAGCTCCTCGGGCGAGATCGCCGTCTCAGTGGACGAGCCGGTCGTCGCGTCCGCGGTCTGCGCGGTCGGCGGCTCGAGGCCGGTGTGACCCTCGACGTCGGTGCCGGTGTAGCTGTCGTCGGCGGCCTTGGCGGCCTGCGCCTCGCTCTCCTTGAGCGCCTCCTTTGTCTCGACGAAAACCCGCTCGAGCTGCTGCTGGTAGTCGCGCAGCGCGGCCTCGGCGTCCTCGACCGTGATGTCGCCACGGCCGATGAGGGACTCGGTGTAGAGCTTGCGGACGCTGCGCTTGGCCTCGATGAGGTTGTACATGAGCGGCTGCGTCATCGACGGGTCGTCGCCCTCGTTGTGGCCGCGGCGGCGGTAGCAGACCATGTCGATGACGACGTCCTTGGCGAACTCCTTGCGGAACTCGTAGGCGAGCTCGGCGACGCGGACGCAGGCCTCGGGGTCGTCTCCGTTGACGTGGAAGATCGGCGCCTGGATCATCCGGGCGACGTCGGTGGAGTAGGTCGACGAGCGGGACGAGCTCGGCGACGTCGTGAAGCCGACCTGGTTGTTGATGACGACGTGCACGGTGCCGCCGGTGCGGTAGCCACGCAGCTGCGAGAGGTTGAGCGTCTCGGCGACGACGCCCTGGCCCGCGAACGCCGCGTCACCGTGGAGGAGGACGGGCAGGACGGTGAAGTCCTCGCCGGCGAGGTCGAGGCGGTCCTGCTTGGCCCGGACGATGCCCTCGAGCACGGGGTTGACGGCCTCGAGGTGCGAGGGGTTGGCGGCGAGGTAGACCTTCGTCGTCGCGCCTCCCTCGGCGGTGAAGGTGCCCTCGGTGCCGAGGTGGTACTTGACGTCGCCGGAGCCCTGGACGGACTTGGGGTCCTGCTTGCCCTCGAACTCGCGGAAGATCTGTCCGTAGGACTTGCCCGCGATGTTGGCGAGGACGTTGAGACGACCCCGGTGCGGCATGCCGATGCACACCTCGTCGAGCTCGTCCTCGGCGGCGCGCGACAGGACGCGGTCGAGCAGGGCGATGACGGACTCGCCACCCTCGAGCGAGAAGCGCTTCTGGCCGACGAACTTCGTCTGGAGGAAGGTCTCGAACGCCTCCGCCGCGTTGAGCTTGCGCAGGATCCGCAGCTGCTCCTCACGGGTCGTCTTGGCGTAGCCGACCTCGATCTTGGACTGGATCCACTCGCGCTGCTCGGGGTCCTGGATGTGCATGTACTCGACACCGATGCTGCGGCAGTAGCTGTCGCGCAGGATGCCGAGGATCTTGCGGAGCTTGAGGAAGGGCTCGCCGCCGAAGCCGCCGGTCGCGAAGTAGCGGTCGAGGTCCCACAGCGTGAGGCCGTGGCTCGTGACGTCGAGGTCCTGGTGGCGACGCTGCTTGTACTCGAGCGGGTCGGTGTCGGCCATGAGGTGGCCGCGCACGCGGTAGGCGTGGATGAGCTCCTGGACGCGCGACACCTTGTTGATGTCGTCGTCGTGCGAGGCCGAGATGTCCTGGACCCAGCGCACCGGCTCGTAGGGGATCCGCAGGCTCTCGAAGATCTCGTCGTAGAAGCCGTTCTCGCCGAGGAGCAGCTGGTGGACGACGCGCAGGAACTCACCGGACTGGGCGCCCTGGATGATGCGGTGGTCGTAGGTGCTCGTCAGCGTGAGGATCTTGGAGACGGCGTTGCGGTTGAGCGTCTCGTCGCTCGCGCCCTGCCACTCGGCGGGGTAGTCCATCGCGCCGACGCCGATGATCGCGCCCTGACCGGCCATGAGTCGCGGGACCGAGTGGACCGTGCCGATGCCGCCGGGGTTGGTGAGCGAGATCGACGTGCCCTGGAAGTCCTCGACGGTGAGCTTGCCGCCGCGGGCCTTCTTGACCATCTCCTCGTATGCCGTCCAGAAGTGCGCGAAGTCCATCGTCTCCGCGGCCTTGATGGACGGGACGAGGAGCTGACGGCTGCCGTCGGGCTTCTCGAGGTCGATGGCGAGGCCGAAGTTCACGTGGGCCGGCGTGATGAGGACCGGCTTGCCCTTGTCGTCGGTGCCGAAGCCGGCGTTCATCGCCGGCATCGCGCCGAGGGCCTTGACGACGGCGAAGCCGATGAGGTGGGTGAAGCTCACCTTGCCGCCGCGCGAGCGGGCGAGGTGGTTGTTGATGACGATGCGGTTGTCGACGAGGAGCTTGGCCGGCACCGCGCGCACCGACGTCGCGGTTGGCACGGAGAGCGAGGCCTCCATGTTGGTGACGACCCGGGCGCTCGCACCGCGGATCGGGGAGGTCTCGGGAGCGTTGACCGCACCGTCGCTCTTCTTCGGGGAGGCGTCGCGCGGCGTGGGGGTCTCCGACCGCGTCCCCGCCTCGGGCGGCGTCTCCGCCTTGGCGGGCGCCACCTTGTCCTCGGCCTTCGGGGCCTCGGCCTTGGGCGTCGCCGCCGTCGGGGCCTCGGCCTTCGGCGTCTCAGCCTTCGGGGCCTCGGTCTTGGGCGTCTCTGCCTTCGGGGCCGCCTGCGTGGAGGCCTTGGCCTGGGGGGCCACCTGCTTCGGCGCCTCGGCCGTGCCGGACCGGGCCTCGGGCTTCTGCGCCTTCGGCGCGTCAGCCGCCTTGGCGGCTGCGCCGTTGGCCGCGCTGGGGTCGTAGTCCGCGAAGAACTCCCACCACGCCTTGTCGACCGAGTTCTTGTCCTTCTTGTACTGCTCGAAGAGCTCGTCCACCAGCCATTCGTTGGGGCCGAAGGCGGTCAGGGGGTCGCTCGAAGCGGGCTGGTCAGGCACGGCGTATACGCCTCTTTCTGCGGTGTCGACATCGACGTTCACGTGTCCGCCCAGCCTATCTCTCCACCGCTGCCGTGCGAGCGAGGGTCCACCGCCGCCGCGGACCCGTCACCGGAGGGCCCCGACGGCGAGAACGAGCCGGTATGCCGGGTGGCTCGCACCCGGCATACCGGCCCTGTCGCTTCCGTACCCCACCGCGGGGGGAGCCGGCCCCTGAACCCGGCCCACGCACCCGCGGTGGGGAGGTCCTAGGAGATGTCCTGCCGGACGGTCCGCCACGTGCCGAAGGCGCTGAGCGCCGCGGCGTAGGCCGTGAGCACGAGGGCCGCGGCCCACCAGCTGAGCGGCTGGGCCGCGTCGGGGCCGTTCTGGGTGACGCCGTCGACCATGGCGTTGGTCGCCTGGCTCGGGAAGTAGGGGACGACCCCCTTGAGCGCGTCGACGAAGGAGAGCCCGAGGCCGAGCAGCGGCTCGACGATCCACGCGACACCGACGCCGACGAGGATCGCCGCGACCTGGTTGGGGATGAGGATGCCGACGCCGAGCCCGATGAGCGCCCAGAGTCCGAGCGCGAGCAGGCTCAGCGCCAGCGTGCGCACGACCGAGCCGGAGGGGAAGGGGTCGATGTCGCGCAGCGACAGGACGATCGCCCCGACCGACACCGAACCGAGCAGGCTGACGAGGCCGTAGGCGGCGCCGATGCCGAGCAGCGCGACGATCTTGGCGCCCATCGCCTGGACGCGCCTCGGTGTCGAGAGCAGGGTCGAGCTGATGGTCTTGTGCCTGTACTCGGCGCCGATCTGGAGGATGCCCACGGTGAGGAGGAGCAGGTAGCCGACACTGAGCCCGGCCGTGTAGACGGAGTTGACGATCTGGGTGTCACTGCCCTGGATTCCGGTGGCGCCGGAGGCCATCGCCTCCTCGGAGGTGAAGGCCCAGCCGAAGAAGCCGGCGAAGAGGGCGCCGGCGACGAAGATGCCGATGGCCATGCCCCACCAGAGGCGGGTCGTGAAGAACTTGAGGAACTCGGACTTGATGGCGGCGCCCATCACTCGTTCGCCCCTTCCTGGCCGGAGACGGCATCGGCCTCGACCGGCGTCGCGCCGGCGCCGAGGTTGCGGTTGGTGCCCTCGGTGAGCTCGAAGTAGAGCGCCTCGAGGTCGGCCCTGCGGGGGCGGAGCTCCCAGATGGGGAGTCCGGCGCGCAGCGCGACGTCGCCGACGAGCCGCATGTCGGTCGTCTCGGCGACGAGCTCGCCGTCACGGCCCGGGGTGCTCGTGACGTCGGCGACACGCAGGGCGCCCGCGAGCTGGTCGGCGTCCGACGTGCGCACGATCGTCGACGGCGCACCGCGCAGCTGCGCCATGGGACCGGAGCGGACGAGCCGTCCGTTGGCGATGATGACGACGTCGTCGACGGTCTGCTCGACCTCCTGGAGGAGGTGGCTCGACACGAGGATGGTCTTGCCCTGGCTGCTGAGGTGGCGCAGGAAGCCGCGCAGCCAGCGGATGCCCTCGGGGTCGAGGCCGTTGGACGGCTCGTCGAGGATGAGGACGCGCGGGTCGCCGAGCAGGGCTGCGGCGAGGCCGAGGCGCTGGCGCATGCCCATGGAGTACTCACCGGCGCGCTTGCGTGCGGCCGCGGGGATGCCGGTGAGCTCGAGGAGCTCGTCGACCCGGCTCATCGGCAGGCCGCCGGCTGCGGCAAGCACGCGCAGGTGGTCGCGCCCGCTGCGGCCGGGGTGGAAGTTCGTCGCCTCGAGGGCGGAGCCGACCATCGACTGGGGGTGGTCGAGGTCGCGGTAGTCGCGCCCGTCGATCGTCGCGGTCCCCGAGGTGGCGTGGACGAGCCCGAGCAGCATGCGCAGGGTCGTCGTCTTGCCGGCGCCGTTGGGGCCGAGGAAGCCGGTGATCCGGCCCGGCTCGACGGTGAAGGAGAGGCGGTCGACGGCGGTGAAGGAGCCGAAGGTCTTGGTGAGGTCCCGCACCTCGATGGGCGCGCCCTGCGGCGTCGCGGCCGTGCTCATCGAGATCCACCCCCCGTGGTCAGGTGTGTGGCCATGCCCGAAGTCTTCCAGCCCCACCCGACGGGAGGGTCAACCGCACGGTGGAGTCGGCGTCCCTCCGGAGGATGACTCGCGTCGCCGCGGGTCGCCGGCGCGCGTCCGGCCCTGCCTAGGATGACTGCACTATGACCGAGTGGTTGCTCGTCCTCGCCGGCGTCGCGCTGACCCTGGGGACCGCCCTGTTCGTCGCCGCCGAGTTCGCCCTCGTCGCCCTGGACCGGCCGTCGGTCGAGAAGGCCGTCGAGCGCGGGGACGGTCGGGCGCGCACGGTGCTCACCTCGCTGCGCCGCCTGTCCACCCAGCTCTCGGCGTCGCAGGTCGGCATCACGCTGACGACGCTGGTCCTCGGCTTCCTCGCCAACCCCTCGATCGGTGCGCTGCTGCGCGGTCCGCTCGAGTCATCAGGTCTCGGTGAGCCGCTCGCCGCCCGCGTCGCCTCGGTGCTCGCGATGGTCGTCGCGACGGTCTTCTCGATGATCGTCGGCGAGATGGTGCCCAAGACCCTGGCGATCTCGACGCCGCTGTCGACGGCCAAGCTCGTGGCCACGCCGGTCCGGTGGTTCGCCCTGGCCTTCGCGCCCATGATCGCCGTCCTCAACGGCACCGCCAACGCCGCGCTCCGCGCGCTCGGTGTCGAGCCGCAGGAGGAGCTCTCCGCCGCGCGCAGCCCGGCTGAGCTCGCCTCGCTCGTCCGGACGTCGGCCGAGGCCGGGACGCTCGACGTCGGGACCGCCCGGCTCGTCACGGCCTCACTCGGCTTCGGCGCCCAGACCGCCGCCGACGTCATGACCCCGCGCTCGCGGGCCACCGCGATCGACCGGTCGGCCTCGGCCCGTGAGTGCGTCGAGCTCGCCCGCCAGACCGGGCACTCCCGCTTCCCGGTCATCGACGACGATTGGGACGACGTCGACGGGGTCGTCCACGTCAAGAAGGCGATCGCCGTGCCGCACGACCGCCGTGACGACGTGCCGGTGTCGGCGCTCATGACCCCGCCGCTCGTCGTCCCCGAGACGATCCGCCTCGACCCACTGCTCATCCACCTGCGGGACAGCGGCCAGCAGTTCGCCATCGTCGTCGACGAGTACGGCGGCACGTCCGGTGTCGTCACCCTCGAGGACCTCGTCGAGGAGATCGTCGGCGAGGTGTCCGACGAGCACGACCGCAGCCAGACCACGGGCCGACGGATGACCGACGGCTCGTGGAGCGTGCCGGGCCTGTGGCGCCCCGACGAGGTCAAGAGGCGCACCGGGATCGACATCCCCGAGGGGCCGGCATACGAGACCGTCGCCGGCTTCGTCATGTCGGAGCTGGGACGCGTGCCGGCCGTCGGTGAGGTTGTCGAGCTGCCCGGATGGCGGATCACCGTCGTCGACATGGAGGCCAGGCGGGTCGACCGGCTCCGGTTCACGCCCGTCGAGGAGCCCGCCGCAGACGTGGAGCACGACGATGAAGGGGCGCCCGCATGAGCGCCGGCACCATCCTCGTCACGGTCGTCCTGCTCCTCGCCAACGCCTTCTTCGTCGGAGCCGAGTTCGCGGCCATGTCCGCCCGACGCAGCCAGCTCGAGCCGCTGGCCGAGGAGGGGAGCCGGGGGGCTCGCGCGGCGCTGGACGCGATGTCCCGCACCGGGATCCTGCTCGCGACGGCACAGCTCGGGATCACCGTCTGCTCGGTCCTCCTCGGCGCCGTGTCCGAGGCCGCGCTGCACCATGCCCTCGTCGGGCCGGTCGAGGCGCTCGGTGCGCCCGAGGCGTTGGCCGACGTCCTCGCGCTCGTCATCGCGCTGCTCGTCGTCGTGTTCCTCCACGTCGTCGTCGGCGAGATGATCCCCAAGAACATCTCGATCGCCACCCCGGAGCGGGCGGCGATCGCCCTCGTGCCGGCGCTCGTCGTCGTCTCGCGGGTCGTCAGGCCGGTCATCTCCGCCATGGACTGGGTGTCGAAGCTCCTCGTGCGTGCCCTGGGCGTCGACCCCAAGGACGAGCTCGCCTCCGCGTTCACCGCCGAGGAGGTCGCGCAGATCGTCTCCGAGTCGCACAAGGAGGGCCTGGTCGAGCCCGAGCAGTACGGCCTTCTCGGCGCCGCCCTCGAGTTCAGCGACAAGGACGCGCGAGACGTCGGCGTCCCGGTGGGGGAGCTCGTCACGATCGGGCTAGAGACCACGCCCGACGACATCGAGCGGCTCGTCGCCCGGCACGGGTTCTCGCGCTACCCGATCGCGGACCGCGACGGCACCCTCACCGGCTACCTGCACCTCAAGGACGTCCTCTTCGCCGACGAGGAGGAGCGGCTCCAGCCGGTGCCCGCCAAGCGCGTGCGGCGGATGGCCAACGTCCGCCGGGACGATGAGGTCGAGTCGGTGCTCGCGACGATGCAGCGCACCGGGTCGCACCTCGCGCGGGTCGTCGCCGACGACGGAGAGGTGCTCGGCGTCGTCTTCCTCGAGGACGTCATCGAAGAGCTCGTCGGAGAGGTCACCGACTCCAGCCAGCGCGGCTGACCCCCGCCGGCGCTCTCACTCCGGTCGAGCGCCTGGTGCTTCTGCCGTGGGCAGTGAAGACGAGAGACCCGGAACGCGCTTCCGCGCAATCCAGGTCTCTCGTCTCGATGGTGCCCCCGGCAGGATTCGAACCTGCGCTCCCGCCTCCGGAGGGCGGTGCTCTATCCCCTGAGCTACGGGGGCTCACGGTGTCCGAATGATGACGATTCGGCCCGTTACGGGACGCTCAGGGAGGGTAGCAGCCTAGAGTTCCGTTCATGGAATCAGGGCCGTCCACGGTGGCAGTCACGCCGCCTCCCCTGGTCCTCGTGTGCGACGACATCGAGCCGATCCGCGACATCATCCGGATCAACCTCGAGCTCGAGGGTTTCGACGTCCTCGAGGCCGTCGACGGGCACGAGGCGATGAGCCAGCTCATCGACCCCTCGGCTCGCGTGCCCGACGTCATCCTGCTCGACGCGCAGACCCCGCGGCGCGACGGCTGGTGGGCCATCGCCGCCATCAGGTCGCACCCGCGCCTCGTCGACGTGCCGACGATCCTCGTCACCGCCTCGACCTCGGCCCACGACCGCAGCGAGGCCGCGCTCGCGGGCTTCGACGCGTTCGTCGCCAAGCCCTTCGACCCGGTGGAGCTCGTCGAGGTCGTCTCACGGCTCGCGGCCCACGGACGGCCCCCCGAACCGGCCCAATAGACTTCGCGGGTGACTCCCGAAGAACTCTCGTCCGCGATCCGGGCTGCCCTCGTCGAGGCCGTGGCCGCCGGTGACCTCGCCGCCGACGTCCCCGCGGAGGTGCGCGTCGAGCGACCGCGCAACCGGGACCACGGCGACTGGTCGACCAACATCGCGCTCCAGCTGGCGAAGGCGGCCGGTATGCCGCCCCGCGACCTCGCGACCTCCCTCGCCACCCGCCTCGGGCAGGTCGAGGGCATCGCGTCGGTCGACGTCGCGGGCCCGGGGTTCCTCAACATCGCGCTCGACACCGCGAGCGCCGGCGAGCTGGCGCGGAGCATCGTCGAGAGCGGGACGGCATACGGGCACAACGACTCGGAGGCCGGCCACACGATCAACCTCGAGTTCATCTCGGCCAACCCCACCGGTCCGCTGCACATCGGTCACACACGGTGGGCGGCGCTCGGCGACTCGATGCGCCGGCTGCTCTCGGCGTCCGGCGCCGACGTCACCGCCGAGTACTACATCAACGACGCCGGTGCGCAGATGGACAAGTTCGCACTGAGCGTCCTCGCCGCGGCCAAGGGGGAGCCCACGCCCGAGGGTGGCTACCCGGGCGCCTACATCGGCGACCTCGCCAAGGTGGTCGTGGAGCAGCGGCCCGACGTCACCGAGCTCCCCGAGGACGAGGCGGTCGCCGTCGTGCGTCCCCTGGCCTACCGGGCGCAGCTCGACGAGATCCGCTCGACGCTCGAGCGGTTCGGCGTCTTCTTCGACGTGTGGTTCTCCGAGAACGAGCTGCACGAGGGCGGCGCCGTCGAGAAGGCGGTCGAGCGGCTGCGCGAGCAGGGCCACGTCTTCGACGAGGGCGGTGCGGTGTGGCTGCGGACGACCGACTTCACCGACGACAAGGACCGGGTGCTCATCCGGGCCAACGGCGAGCCGACCTACTTCGCCGCCGACGCCGCCTACTACCTCAGCAAGAAGGACCGGGGCTTCACCGAGAAGATCTACCTCCTCGGCGCCGACCACCACGGCTACATCAACCGGCTCAAGGCGATCGCGTCCGCCGCCGGCGACGACGCCGAGGTCAACATCGACGTCCGCATCGGCCAGCTCGTCAACCTCAACGGCGCGAAGCTGTCGAAGCGGGCCGGCAACATCATCGAGCTCAACGACCTTCTCGACTGGATCGGCAGCGACGCCGTCCGCTACTCGCTCGCTCGCTACCCGGCCGACAGCCCGCTCTCGCTCGACGGCGAGGACCTGCGCAAGCAGACCAACGACAACCCGGTCTTCTATGTCCAGTACGCCCACGCCCGCACCGCCAACGTCGCACGGCTCGCGGGCGAGGACGGCGTGCGCCGCGAGGACGGCTTCGACCCGTCGCTGCTCGCCGACGCCACCGAGGCGACCC
This sequence comes from Knoellia flava TL1, assembly GCF_000768675.1. Lineage (GTDB taxonomy): Bacteria > Actinomycetota > Actinomycetes > Actinomycetales > Dermatophilaceae > Knoellia > Knoellia flava. The sequence goes on from NZ_AVPI01000021.1 coordinate 60,457, forward strand.
TCCTCGCGACCCTCGGCGACTTCCCGCGCGTCGTTGCCCAGGCCGCGCACCTGCGCGAGCCCCACCGCGTCGCCCGCTACCTCGAGGACCTCGCCGGCCGCTACCACAAGTGGTACGACACCTGCCGGGTCCGGCCGATGAACGCCGAGGAGGAGGTCACCGACCTTCACCGCACCCGCCTGTGGCTCAACGACGCCACCCGGCAGGTGCTCGCCAACGGCCTCGACCTGCTCGGCGTCAGCGCGCCCGAGCGCATGTGAGGTCCTGACCGATGCGTTCGCACGAGGCCGGCGCGCTCCACGCCGAGGGCTACGGCGGTCCGCCCCTCTACCTGCCCTACCCCGACGACGTCATGGCGCTGCTCCCGCAGCTCTGGCCGGACTCGGTCACGCGCGACGCCGAGGGCCGGATCGAGGTGGCCGGGCTCGACGTCGTGAGCATCGCGCGCGAGTTCGGCACGGCGGCATACGTCATCGACGAGGACGACTTCCGCCGGCGGGCGAGGGCCTTCCGCGACGAGTTCGCGGCGCCCTTCGGCCCGGTGTGCGGCGGCGCCGACGTCTACTACGCCGGCAAGGCCTTCCTCTGCACGGCGGTCGCGCGCTGGGTGGCCGAGGAGGGTCTCTCCCTCGACGTGTGCAGCGGCGGCGAGCTGGCCGTCGCGAGGCGGGCCGGATTCCCGGCCGAGCGGATCGGGTTCCACGGCAACAACAAGTCGCTCGACGAGATCCGCGCGGCCCTCGACTACGGCGTCGGGCGCATCGTCGTCGACAGCTTCGTCGAGATCGAGCGGGTGGCCGAGATGGCCGCCGAGCTCGGTGTCGTCGCGCCGGTGATGATCCGCGCGACCGTCGGCGTCGAGGCCCACACCCACGAGTTCATCGCCACCGGCCACGAGGACCAGAAGTTCGGGTTCAGCCTTACCGGGGGACAGGCGCTCGAGGCGGCGCGGGCCGTCCTCGCGCACGACAGCCTCGACCTGCGCGGACTGCACTCGCACATCGGCAGCCAGATCTTCGACACCGGCGGCTTCGAGATGAGCGCCCGCCGGCTCATCGGCCTGCACTCGCGCATCGCCGACGAGCTCGGGCACCACAGTCCCGAGATCGACCTGGGTGGCGGCTTCGGCATGGCCTACACCTCCCAGCACACGCCGATGACCCCGGCCGAGCTCGGCGAGCAGCTCGCCGACATCGTCGGGCGCGAGTTCAAGGCGATCGGTGACGGCGACCTCTCGCAGGTCCCGAGGGTGTCGATCGAGCCCGGCCGCGCGATCGTGGGTCCGTCGACCTTCACCCTCTACGAGGTCGGCACGGTCAAGCAGGTCGAGCTCGGTGACTCCCACACCCGCGCCTACGTCTCGGTCGACGGAGGCATGAGCGACAACGTCCGGCCGGCGCTCTACGAGGCCGACTACTCGTGCACGCTGGCCAACCGCAGCTCCGAGGCCGCGCCCATGCTGGCCCGGGTCGTCGGCAAGCACTGCGAGAGCGGCGACATCGTCGTCCAGGACGAGTGGCTCCCGGCCGACACCGGCCCGGGCGACCTCATCGCCGTGCCCGGGACCGGTGCCTACTGCCGGGCCCTGTCGAGCCAGTACAACCACACCCCCCGCCCGCCCGTGCTCGCGGTCCGAGACGGTCGGGCGCGGGTCCTCGTCCGTCGTGAGACGATCGACGACCTGCTGGCCCTCGACGTGGGGAGCAGCTGATGTCGCCGCTGTGCGACGTCGCTGCGACGTGGTCGAGCCCGTGACCACCGAGGAGAAGACCGCCGAGATGGCAGCCACTGCCGACCTGCCCACCCTCAAGGTCGCCCTGCTCGGGTGCGGCGTCGTCGGGTCCGCGGTCGCGACGATGCTCGTCACGAACGCCGACGACCTCGCCGCGCGCGTGGGCGCCCGCCTCGACCTCATCGGCATCGCCGTCCGCCGCCCGGACCGCCGGCGACCCGACGTTCCCGTCGACCCCGCGCTCTTCACGTCGGACGCCGACACGCTCGTCCGCAGCGCCGACATCGTCGTCGAGGTCATCGGCGGCATCGACCCGGCCCGCGGCCACATCCTCACGGCCATGGAGCACGGTGCCTCCGTCGTCACCGCCAACAAGGCGCTCCTGGCCGAGGACGGCCCGACGCTCTACGCCGCCGCTGCCGAGCACGGTGTCGACCTCTACTACGAGGCGGCCGTGGCCGGGGCGATCCCCATCGTCCGTCCGATGCGGGAGTCGCTCGTCGGCGACGACGTCGTGCGGGTCCTCGGCATCGTCAACGGCACGACGAACTTCGTCCTCGACAAGATGGACACGACCGGCGCCGGCTTCGCCGAGACCGTCGAGCAGGCGCAGGCGCTGGGCTACGCCGAGGCGGACCCGACCGCCGATGTCGAGGGCTTCGACGCGGCCGCCAAGGCGGCCATCCTCGCCTCCTTGGCCTTCCACACCCGGGTCGCGAGCGCCGACGTGCACCGCGAGGGGATCACCGAGGTGACGGCCGCCGACGTCCGGGCGGCCCGCGACATGGACGCCGTCGTCAAGCTCCTCGCCATCTGCGAGCTGCAGCGCGACGCGTCGGGCACACCGAGTGGCGTCACGGTCAGGGTCCACCCCGCGATGATCGACCGGAGCCACCCGCTGGCGTCTGTGCGTGATGCCTACAACGCCGTCTTCGTCGAGGCCGCGGCCGCGGGCGAGCTCATGTTCTACGGCAAGGGTGCGGGCGGGGAGCCCACGTCGTCGGCCGTCCTCGGTGACGTCGTCGCCGTGGCCCGGCACCGACTCGCCGGCGGGCACGGTCCGACCGAGTCGGCCTACGCGGACCTCCCGGTCGTTCCGATGGGCCACGCCGAGACGAGGTACCACATCAGCCTGGCCGTGGCCGACCGTCCGGGCGTCCTCGCCCAGGTCGCGACCGCCTTCGCCGACCACGACGTCTCCATCGAGACCGTGCGTCAGCGGATCCTCGGGGAGGGGGACGACTCCCGGGCCCAGCTCGTCATCGTCACCCACCGCGCGCCCGACTCGGCGCTCGCGGCCACCGTCGAGGCGCTGGCCGGTCTCGACACCGTCGACGAGGTCGTCTCGTGGATGCGCGTGGAAGGAGCCTGACGTGGCACACCAGTGGCGCGGAGTGATCCGTGAGTATGCCGACCGCCTGCCGATGCTCGCCGGCTCACCCGTCGTGACCCTCCACGAGGGCGGGACCCCGCTCATCGCCGCCGAGCACCTCTCCGAGCTCGTCGGAGCCAACGTGCTCGTCAAGTACGAAGGGCTCAACCCGACGGGGTCCTTCAAGGACCGCGGCATGACGACGGCGATCTCGTACGCCAAGGGCCGTGGCGCCAAGGCGGTCATCTGCGCGAGCACCGGCAACACGAGTGCGAGCGCCGCGGCATACGCGACGAAGGCGGGCATGACCTGCGCCGTCCTCGTGCCTGAGGGCAAGATCGCCATGGGCAAGCTGAGCCAGGCGATCGCGCACGGCGCCACCCTCATCCAGGTCGACGGCAACTTCGACAGCTGCCTCACCGTCGCCCGCAAGCTCGCCGAGGTCCACCCGGTCGAGCTCGTCAACTCGGTCAACCCGGCCCGCATCGAGGGCCAGAAGACCGCGGCCTTCGAGATCGTCGACGCCCTCGGTGACGCCCCCGACATCCACATCCTCCCGGTCGGCAACGCCGGCAACATCACCGCCTACTGGCGTGGCTACACCGAGTACGCCACCGACGCCGAAGGCCCGCCGGCCGTCGCGACGCGAACCCCGCAGATGTGGGGATTCCAGGCGGCCGGCGCGGCGCCGATCGTCCTCGGTCACCCGGTCGACGACCCGGAGACGATCGCCACCGCGATCCGCATCGGCAACCCCGCCTCGTGGCGCCAGGCCGAGGCCGCCCGCGACGAGTCCGGCGGTCGCATCGAGTCCGTCACCGACGAGCAGATCCTCGCGGCCCACCGGCTCCTGTCCTCGACCGAGGGCATCTTCGTCGAGCCAGGGTCGGCTGCGAGCATCGCCGGGCTCGTCCAGGCGAGCGAGCGCGGCCAGGTCCCGGCCGACGCCACCATCGTCTGCACCGTCACCGGACACGGCCTCAAGGACCCTCAGTGGGCCCTGCGCACCGCCGACGGCTCGGAGGTCGAGCCCGTGCGGGTCGGCGCCGAGGCGCGTGCGGTGGCCGAGGTCCTCGGCTTCGAGGGCTGACCATTGGGGGAGTGGCAGCCCGGCGCGACCGTCGCCGTCCGCGTCCCGGCGAGCAGCGCCAACCTCGGGCCGGGCTTCGACTCGATCGGCCTCGCACTCGGAGTCTGGGACCGTTGTCGCGCAACGGTTCTCGCGACTCAGGGCTTGGAGATCGTCGTCAGCGGCGAGGGAGCCGAGTCCGTCCCCACCGACGCGACCCACCTCGTCCACCGCAGCCTCGTCCACGCCTTCGACGAGCTCGGCGAGACCGCACCAGCCGGACTGCGGCTCGAGTGCGACAACGCCGTGCCCCACGGCCGCGGCCTCGGCTCATCGGCCACGGCGATCGTCACTGGCGTCGCCGTCGCGCATGCCCTGCGGGCCGTTCGCGACGGCCGGCAGGCGGGCGACATCGACCTCGGCGCGGTCAACGACCTCGCCGCCCGGCTGGAGGGTCACCCCGACAACTCGTCGGCGAGCGTCCACGGCGGCGTGACCCTCTCGTGGTCGGACGACCCCGCGGCCGGCACGACGACCCTGCGCCTCACGCCACACCCCGACGTCGTCCCCGTCGTGTTCACCCCAGGGACCCAGCTCTCGACGGCGACGGCGCGCGCCGTCCTCCCGGCGCAGGTCCGGCTGGCCGACGCGGCGGCCAACTCGGCGCGGGCGGCGCTGCTCGTGCATGCGCTCACCTCGGCGCCGGAGCACCTCCTCGCGGGCACCCGCGACTGGCTGCACCAGGAGCCGCGCAGGCCGTCCTACCCCGCCTCGATGGCACTCGTCGACGCCCTCCGCGCGGCAGGGCACGCAGCCGTCGTCTCGGGCGCGGGCCCGAGCGTCCTCGTCCTCGCGACGACGGCCACGGCCGACGAGGTGGCCGGCTCGGGAGGCGAGGGATGGCGGGTGCTGCTGCCCGGCATACCGGAGCGTGGCGTCGTCGTCGAGAACGCCTGATCTGCGCGGTCTCGTCCTCCCCTCCACGCTGAGCCCGTGGTGTTAGTGTGGTGGCGCGGTCGCAGTTGATGCCGGAGGGGGCTCCTCCCCACCGATGCCTACCAAGATCCGCATCCTCCACCTTGGGCCGGTCGTGCCGTGCCACGCGCCGATGTCGGCAGGCCCCGTGGAACCAGCCGCCAGATCCCTGGCACCCACCTCCGGCCCCCCGCGCACGCGTGGATAGGGCCCATTGACGAGGGGAAGGATCCTTCGTGACAGACACCACCACCCTCGAGGCGTCGTCGGCATCCGGGCAGGGCCCGCGCCGATCGGGCTCGCTGACGGCGATGCGCCTCGCGGAGCTGCAGGGGCTCGCCTCGAGCATGGGCATCTCCGGCACCGCCAAGATGCGCAAGGGCGACCTCGTCGCCGCGATCAAGTCGCGCCAGAACGGCGACAGCGGCCCGGTCGCCACCGCCGCCGAGGCACCCGCCCGCCGCCCGCGGCGCGCGTCCTCCTCGGGCCAGGCCGCTCCCAAGGCCGAGGCGACCGAGACCGAGGCCCCCAAGGCCGAGGAGACCGACCGCTCCCGCACCTCCGGCGACGCCGACCGTGGC
>NZ_AVPI01000022.1 GCF_000768675.1 Knoellia flava TL1
GGGTCCGGGGCGTCACGGCGTCGTCGTCGCGCTCGGTCGGGGCGCCGTGTCGGCCTGCGAGGGCCGGCCGGTCGATCCGCCCTCGGACGGGTTGGCCGACGGCCTGTCGGTGGCCCGGTCGGAGGCGTTGGGGCTGGGCGTCGCCGACTCGCCGGGCGTCCCGGACGGGGTCGCGGCGGGGGCCACCTTCCTCGTCGCAGTGGTCGTGCGCGTCTCACCGGTGCGTGCGTCGACACTCGTCGTCGTCACCTCGATGTTCGCCCCCTTGACCGTGGTCACTGTCGTCGTCGTCACGGTGCCCACCGTCCTGACCGTCGTCTGGGGTGTCGTGGCCGGGCGGGCAGCCGCGGCAGCGGAGCTGCCTTGTGTGGCCACCGTAAATTCCTTCTGCGCCGTCGCCCCCTCCGCCACGCCGAGGACCTTGCCATCGCTGAGCCGCAGGAAGGCCGCGGTCTCCGACGGGACCATGCCCATGTCGAGGGCGCGACGGGCGAGCTCGGCCGGCGCACTCTGCGCGTTGATGGCGTGGCCGAGCTCCTCCTCGGCGGCCGCGAGCTGGTTCGACTGGTCCTGGAGGTCGCCGAGCACGAAGGAGCCCTTGGCCATCGCGGTGTTGAGCATGAGCACGCCGAGCAGCCCTGCGACGAGCAGGGCGAGGCACGCGCCGACGAACACCGGCTGTCCCTGCTGCGGGGCGCGCTGAACGACGCGCAGGGGCTGCGGCCTCGTGGGCCGCGACGGTGAGCGGTGGAGTGGACGTGCGGTGGCGGTCGAGGTCATCGCCGGGCCCCCTTGGTAGAGCGTGTACGTTCTGCGACCCGCAGCCGCGCCGATGCGGATCGTGGGTTGGTGGACTGCTCCTCGGCGCCGGGCTCCTCGGCCCCGCGCGTCAGCAGGCGGAGGTAGGCCGCGTGCTCGGGGAGCTCGACCGGCATACCGGGTGGTGTCGTCGAGGTGGCACCAGCGGCGAAGGCGCGCTTGGTGATCCGGTCCTCGAGCGAGTGGTAGGAGAGGACGGCGATCCGACCGCCGACGGCGAGGACGTCGACGGCTCCGGCGACGGCCCGCTGCCACGCGCCGAGCTCGTCGTTGACCTCGATGCGCAGCGCCTGGAAGGTGCGCTTGGCCGGGTGCCCGCCGGTCCGCTGCGACGCCGCCGGGACCGCGTCGCGCAGGAGCTCGACGAGCCGCGCCGAGCGGGTGAACGGCTCGACCTCCCGCTCGCGCACGATCGCCGAGACGATCCGCTTGGCGAAGCGCTCCTCGCCGAAGTCCCGCAGGACCCGGACGAGCTCGCCGGGGGCATAGGTGTTGAGGACCTCGGCGGCGGTGATGCCACGCCCCTGGTCCATGCGCATGTCGAGCGGGGCGTCCTGCGCGTAGGCGAAGCCCCGGTCGGCCTCGTCGAGCTGCAGCGAGGAGACGCCGAGGTCGAAGAGGACGGCCTGCACCTCGCGCAGGCCGGCGTCGGCGACGACCTCGCCGATCTCGTCGTAGACCGCGTGCACCCCGCGGAAGCGGTCGCCGAACCGGGCGAGGCGCTCCCCCGCCAGCGCAAGGGCCTCCTCGTCGCGGTCGATGCCGATGACGGTCGCCTCGGGGCAGCGCTCGAGGAACGCCTCCGTGTGCCCGCCCATGCCCAGGGTCCCGTCGACGAGGACCGATCCCGGGGAGGTGAGAGCCGGGGCCAGGAGGTCGACGATGCGGTCGCGGAGCACGGGGACGTGGCGCTCGTGCGCGTCTCCCCGGAACTCCATGGGGCTCTCCTTGTCTGCTGGGCTGATGTGACTGGCGTGGCGGGTGGGACGAAGCAGCGGGTGCAGCTGGGCCCGGGTCGTGTCGTGGCTCGTGGGTGGTGGGAGGTGGTGGAGGTCGATCCCTTGCGGTGTCCCGGTCCCCGGCCCCTGGTCCCCATCCGTCCGGTGCCCGGCACGGGGGAAGTCGTGTCGGGAGCCGGTCGGCTGGAGGCCGGGAGCCGGGGCGAGGTCACATGAGTCCGGGGATGACCTCCTCGGACTGCTCGGAGTAGGCCTGTTCGGTGCTGGCGAGGTAGTCGTTCCACGCGTCGGTGTCCCAGACCTCGACGCGCGACCCGGTGCCGATGACGGTGCAGTCGCGCGAGAGGCCGGCGTACTGGCGCAGGTGCGCCGGGATGGTGACGCGGCCCTGCTTGTCGGGGATCTCGTCGCTCGCGCCCGAGAGGAAGACGCGGATGTAGTCGCGGACGGCCCGGTTGGTCGTCGGCGCCTCCTGCATCTGCTGGGTCACCTTGACGAACTCGTCCATGGGGAAGACGTAGAGGCAACGCTCCTGGCCGCGGGTGACGACGAGACCGGTCGCGAGGCGCTCGCGGAACTTGGCGGGGAGGAAGAGGCGGCCCTTGTCGTCGAGGCGCGGCGTGTGAGTACCGAGGAACACGCGCTCACCTCCCCATCCACTCGACCCGTGGGCGACACTTCTCTCCGGTGTCCCCCACTTTACTCCACCTTTACTTGAAATCAAGTCGTTATGAACACCTTGAAGCGCTTTTTCCGCAGGTCAGATGCGGTGGTGCAAAGTGGGGCACTTTTGCGGCTCCCCTCACCGACAGAGCGTGATGCCGGGCGACGACGGCCCGTATGCCGTCCACTCACTCCGCGCTCCCCACCTGCACGTTCGCTGTGAACCGCGTTTTCGGGCGTGAGGGCCTCCCTCGGTGGAGGAATGTGGGGCAAGATCGAAGACCCGGTGGCGCAAGGCCTCGGGAGCACTCATCCCAGGAGCACCGGTGCCGGCACACGACGAGGTCCAGCAGTCACACGAGACCGTCCGCGGCGAGCGGCCCACACCGTCGGGTGCTGCGCTCGACCAGGTGCTCCAGGTCGCGAGCTCGCTGCAGAACGCGATGAACTCGGTCATCGAGGGCAAGCCCGCAGCGGTGCGCACCGCCGTCATCGCACTGCTCGCCGAGGGCCACATCCTCATCGAGGACGTGCCGGGCGTCGGCAAGACCATGCTCGCCAAGACCCTCGCCCGCTGCATCGACGCCTCGGTGCGTCGGGTCCAGTTCACCCCCGACCTCCTGCCGAGCGACATCACGGGCGTGAGCGTCTTCAACCAGGACGTGCGCGACTTCGAGTTCCGGCCCGGTGCGATCTTCGCCAACGTCGTCGTCGGCGACGAGATCAACCGCGCCTCCCCCAAGACCCAGTCCGCGCTGCTCGAGTCGATGGAGGAGGCGCAGGTGACGGTCGACGGCACGACCTACTCCCTGCCCCGCCCCTTCATGGTGCTCGCGACCCAGAACCCCATCGAGATGGAGGGCACCTACCCCCTGCCCGAGGCACAGCGAGACCGCTTCATGGCGCGGATCTCCATGGGCTACCCGTCGGCCCGCAGCGAGCTCGACATGCTCGACCAGCACGGTGGCGGCTCACCCCTCGACGACCTCCGGCCGGTCACGGACGCCACGACGATCACCCACATGATCGAGTCGGTCCGCCGCGTCCACGCGTCGCAGGCCCTCAAGCAGTACGTCGTCGACCTCACCCAGGCCACCCGCACGAGCTCGGCGCTGCGCCTCGGCGCCTCTCCGCGCGCGAGCCTGCACCTGCTGCGCGCGAGCCGCGCCCACGCCGCGCTCGCGGGCCGCGACCACGTCCTGCCCGACGACGTCCAGTCGATGACGACCCCGGTCCTCGCGCACCGGCTCATGCTCACCGGCGAGAGCCAGCTCGCGCACCGGAGCGCCGCCGACGTCCTCGCCGACCTCCTCCAGCGCGTCCGCGTGCCCGCTCCCACCCGCTGAGGTCCCATGCGCCGCTTCCGTGAGTCGCTGACGACGAGGGGTGCCGCGTTCCTCGCCTCGGGGATCGTCCTCGTCCTCTCCGGCCTCGCCCTGGGCCAGCACGACCTCAGCCGGATCGGGACCGCACTGTGCGCACTCCCCCTGCTCTCAGGGCTCATGGGCCGCCGGCACGACCTCCTCCTCGAGGTCGACCGCGAGGCCCGTCCCTCCCGCGTGACGATCGACGAGCCCGCCGTCGTGCGGGTCGCCATCACCAACCCCTCGTCGACGCGCTCGCCGATCCTCCTCGCCGAGGAGCACCTCGACTACTCGCTCGGTGACCGACCGCGCTTCGTCGTCCCCTCCCTGCCCTCGCAGGGAGAGACGCACGTGGAGTATGCCGTCCGCGCCCACGCGCGCGGTGCGCACCGTCTCGGGCCGCTGGCGGTTCGCGTCCAGGACCCCTTCGGTCTCACCCTTCGCCACACCTCCATCAGCAGCCACGACGAGCTGCTCGTCCTTCCCCGCATCGTCACCCTCGCCGACGGGCGTGCCCTCGGGCGCGGGCTCGGCGCCGAGGGCTCGGTGCCCCACCGGGTGGCCCTGCACGGGGAGGACGACCAGTCGATCCGCGAGTACCGCGACGGCGACGACCTGCGGCGCATCCACTGGCCGGCGACCGCTCGCACCGGCGAGCTCATGGTGCGCCAGGAGGACCGGCCGGCCAAGCGCCGCGCGGTCGTGCTGCTCGACACGCGGACCCGGGCCCACGGCGGCAGCGGCCCGAGCGGCTCACTCGAGTGGGCCGTGACGATGGCCGCCTCCGCGGTCAACCACCTCCTCGACAGCGGGTTCGCCGTGCACCTGCTCACACCGGACCCGGGCCAGGAGTCGGGCGTGCGCGAGGACTCGGACCTCGACGTCGCCCTCGAGACCCTCGCCCGCACCACCCCGTCCGACGAGCCCGGTATCGGGAGCATGCTCCACGCCGCGAGCGGCGCCACCGCACAGGGCGGTCTCGTCGTGGCCGTCGTCGGTGCCCTCGACGACGACTCGGCCAGGGCACTGTCCTCCCTGCGGCAGCCCGGCGGTCCGGGTCTCGCGTTCGTCATCGACGGGCCCTCGTTCGGACGTGGGGGCGACTCCGGGGACGGCGCCCTCGATCCCCGCGCCACCACGGCTGCGCTCTCAGGTGCGGGGTGGGCCGCCCTGCCGGTCACGCCGGACCTCGCCGTCGGCGACGCCTGGGCCGCGGTCGCCGGTGCCCGACGCCTGGTCGGTGCGCGATGAACCGCACCCGTCCGGTCGAGACCCTGCTCGCGGCTCTCGCGAGCTTCACCGTCGCCCTCCCGCTGCTCACCCTCTTCGACTCGAACGCCTGGGTGCGGCCGACGCTGCTCGTCATCGTCGTCATCGCCGGGGTCGGGCTCGCGCTGCGGTCACTCTCGGCGTCGGCACTCCAGGTCGTCCTCGGCCAGCTCGTCGTCGGCTTCCTCGTCGTGTCGTGGATCCATGGACGCGGCCACCTCTACTACGGCTTCCTCCCCGGGCCCGACACCCTGCGGACGTTCGGCATCCTCCTCGGCGAGGCCCAGCAGACCGTGCTGTCCTACTCGGTGCCCGTCCCGACCGAGCGCGGTGTCGTCGTCGCGATCACGATGCTCGTGGGCATCACCGCGCTCGCCACCGACGCCGTCGCGGTGACGCTGCGCCTGCCCGCGCTCGCGGGCCTCGGTCTCCTCACGGCATACCTCGTCTCGGCGACGAACTCCGGTGAGGGTCTGTCCTGGAAGTACTTCGTGCTGCCGTTCGCCTGCTGGAGCGCGCTCGTCGCGACACAAGGCATCGCCTCGGTCCGGCGATGGGGCACCGCCGTGCCGCGCAGCCACGACGGCAACGAGAACGACCCGGTCCTCGGGGTCGCGGGCACGGCCCGGCTGCTCGGCGCCGCCGCCCTCGCCCTCGCCGTCGTCGTGCCCGCCGTCGTCCCGCACCTCCCCACGACCTACCTCGCCGACGGGCTCGGCCGCTCCGACGAGGGTCGCGGCGGCGGGTCGGTGCGACTCAACACGACCATCGACCTGCGCAACTCGCTCGAGAGCCAGTCGCAGGAGCCGGTCATCAGCTACACGACGTCCACGAGCTCCCCCGCGCCGCTGCGGGTCTCGATCCTCACCGACTACCGCCGGGGTGAGTGGCGCACGCGCTTCGACGCGGACGACGTCGTGCCGGGCGGGACCGAGCAGGTCGTCGGCGCCCCCGACGTCAAGCGCACCGACGTCAAGGTCGACGTGTCCGAGAACCGGCTCCAGGCACCCCAGATCGCGCTGCCCACTCCCCTGCGGTCGGTCGACCTCGACGGGGCGGTGCTCACACGCAACTTCGTCGGCGGCTACGAGGTCGACCGCGGACGGGGCGACTACTCCGCGACCTACAGCGAGGTCGCGCCGCGCGAGCAGGACTTCGCCTCCGACGGCGAGGAGCCTGCGGGTGCGGAGCAGGGCATCTTCACCGAGCTCGACAGCGAGGGCATCCTGCGCCTCAGCGAGCTCGTCGACTCCGTCGTGCCCGAGGACGCCACACCGCTCGAGACCGCCCGCCTGCTCCAGGCCCACTTCCGCAGCAGCCAGTACACGTACTCGCTCCAGCTGCCGACGCCGACCGACCCGGTCTCTGGCCGCGCGATGATGTCGGACCCACTGTCCAACTTCCTCGTCTCACGCACCGGCTACTGCGTGCAGTTCGCGACGGCCTTCGTCATGGCTGCACGGCTCAAGGGAATCCCGGCGCGGATGGCCATCGGCTTCCTGCCCGGGTCGTTCACCAACGGCGGCTACACCGTCCGCGCGGCGGACGCGCACGCCTGGCCCGAGCTGTGGTTCCCCCGGCTGGGCTGGACCCGCTTCGAGCCCACGCCGGGCGTGCAGTCCGGTGCGGCGCCGACCTACTCGCTCATCCCCACCGAGGCCGCTCCCACCGCGAGCCCGACCGGGAGCGCGACGACCGCCGCCCCCACCCCGACGCTGAGCGAACGGCCCGACAGCGACGAGGGTGCCGTGCAGGACAACCCCACGGCGACCGCTGGTCCGCTGGGCTGGGTGCGCGACAACCTGCTGACGATCGGGGTCGTCATCGGCATCGTCCTCTCCCTGCTCCTCCTCCCGGTCGCCGCATGGATGCGTCGTCGTCGCCTGCGCCTCGACGCACGCGACGACGCCGAACGGGTCGAGGCCGAGTGGGCCTCGCTCATCTCACGGCTCGGGGACATCGGCATCGCACCCCCGGTCGGCAGCACGCCGAGGCAGGCCGGCGCCCGCCTCACCCACGACGCCATCCTCAGCGGTGACTCGAAGGCGGCGATGGGTCGCCTCGTCGACACCGTCGAGCGGGCCCGCTACGCCCCTCCGCGCACACCGGTCGACGACGTGTCCGACGACGCGCGCACGGTGTGGCGAGCCGCCGTCTCGGCGCGCCAGCGCAGCGACCAGGTGCGCGCCTACCTCGTCCCCTCGGACGGGTTGCGCCAGTGGAACGACGCCAAGGACGCGGTCCTCGACTGGCCGCGACGCGCCTGGCTCCGCCTCCGCCGCCGTTGACGCGCACGGGCTCGCGGCGAGGGCTCCCCGCCGGGTCGGGGTGACGCACGTATGCCGTGTGCCTAGGTGGGCACACGGCATACGTGGTGGTGGTCGAGCCTCAGTCGAGGTAGTCGCGCAGGGCCTGCGAGCGCGACGGGTGACGGAGCTTGCTCATCGTCTTGGACTCGATCTGGCGGATCCGCTCGCGGGTCACGCCGTAGACCTTGCCGATCTCATCGAGGGTCTTGGGCTGTCCGTCGGTGAGGCCGAACCGCATCGAGACGACCCCGGCCTCGCGCTCGGAGAGCGTGTCGAGGACCGAGTGCAGCTGCTCCTGGAGGAGCGTGAAGCTCACGGCGTCGGCGGGCACGACGGCCTCGGAGTCCTCGATGAGGTCACCGAACTCGCTGTCGCCGTCCTCACCGAGGGGCGTGTGCAGCGAGATGGGCTCGCGGCCGTACTTCTGGACCTCGACGACCTTCTCGGGGGTCATGTCGAGCTCGAGCGCGAGCTCCTCTGGGGTGGGCTCCCGACCGAGGTCCTGGAGCATCTGGCGCTGGACCCGGGCGAGCTTGTTGATGACCTCGACCATGTGCACCGGGATGCGGATGGTGCGCGCCTGGTCGGCCATGGCGCGGGTGATGGCCTGACGGATCCACCACGTCGCGTAGGTCGAGAACTTGTAGCCCTTGGTGTAGTCGAACTTCTCGACCGCACGGATGAGGCCGAGGTTGCCCTCCTGGATGAGGTCGAGGAAGAGCATGCCGCGACCGGTGTAACGCTTGGCCAGCGAGACGACGAGGCGCAGGTTGGCCTCGAGGAGGTGGTTCTTGGCGTTCTTGCCGTCCTGGGCGATCCACCAGAGCTCACGCTTGAGCTTCATGTCGATCTTGTCGCCGGAGTTGAGGCGCTCCTCGGCGAAGAGGCCGGCCTCGATGCGCTTGGCGAGCTCGACCTCCTGCTCGGCGTTGAGGAGGGCGACCTTGCCGATCTGCTTGAGGTAGTCCTTGACCGGGTCGGCGGTGGCTCCGGCGGTCACGACCTGCTGGACGGGTGCGTCCTCCTCGTCGTCGTCGCGCAGGACGAAGCCACCGGCGCTCTCGGGAGCGGCCTCGGCCTTGGCCTTGTCGCCGTCCTCGGTCTCGTCCGAGTCCTCGGAGTCGGAGCTGTCGTCGGCGGCGTCCGCGGCTGTGTCGGCGGCGGTGTCGGCGACCTCCTCGGTGTCGACCTTGGCCAGCTCGGCCTCGTCGACGTCCTCGGGCTCGGCGCCCTCGTCCTCGGCGTCGACCTCGGCATCGGCGTCGGCGACCTTGGTCGCGGCGGTCTTCTTCGCGACGGCCTTCTTCGTCGCCGGGCCCTTGGCCGCGGTCTTCTTCGCCGGGGCAGCGGCGGCCGCGGCGGCCTTCTTCGTCGTGGCGGCCTTGGCCGTCTTCTTCGCCGGGGCGGCCTTGGCTGCCGGGGCCCCGTCGGCCTTCGCCGCGGTCTTCTTGGCGGGCGCGACCTTCTTCGCCGGCGCCGCCTTCGTCGTCGCCTTCTTGGCGGCGGCCTTCTTCGTCGTCGCGGAGGTCGTCTTCTTGGCGGTCGCCTTCGTCGCGGCGACGGCGCGGTCGGGCGCGGTCATGACGACCTCGATGCCCTGACCGGCAAGCGCCTTGAGGACGATGCGCCCCCGGCTGGCCCGGACGCCGGCGGCCACGATGGCCTGCGACACCTGCTCACCGGACACCTGGCCGGTGGTGCGGCCCGTCCGGACGAGGTCCTGGAGGGCGGGGTGGCCGAACTCGGCGGGGAGGGGCGTCTCGGAGGCGTTCGTGGACACAGGCGACACCGACAACCTTTCGTCACGGGGAGGCACGACAGTGCTCACGAGCGGGCGGAGCAGGGACATGCTGGTCTGGTTGGCAACCCCTCACACGGACTCCGCAGGGCTGCGGTTCGGCCGTTGCGCGAAGGGAACATGACCATTATAAATCGCCGCGGTCCCCCTTCTCCATTCCCGGGGGTCCGCGGCGATTCCACGTGCGTGTGGGTCAGCTCTTGACGGCGAGCACCGGGCAGGGCGCGTCGAGCAGGATGCGCTGGGCGTTGGAGCCGAGGATGAGCTTGCCGACGGGGGTGCGCCGACGGAGCCCGATGACGATGAGGTCGGCGCCGATCTCCTCGGCGACGGCGATGAGGTCCTCGGCGGGCTCGTTGCCCCGGATGAGCTGACGGACCTTGACCCCCACGCCCTTGCCCTTGAGCTCGTCACCGAGCCGGTCCAGCTCCTCGGAGTCGTCGCCCGCACCGTCGCGTCCGGAGTTGATGACGACGAGGTCGGTCTTGCGCAGGAGTGCTTCCTCGCCGGCGCGGGCCAGGGCTGCCGCGCCTTCCTTGGTCGGGATGTATCCCACGACGATGGCCACGAGTGTCTCCTTCGGTCAGGTGATCAGCCGGACGGCTCTTGGCTGGACGCTACCGGAGAATGTGAGCGAGGACACGGAGGCCGGACGACCGGTGTGGGTGCGCCGCGACCGGCGCGACCGCTCAGTCGTCGACGCTCGCGAACGCCTCCCGGATGATGGCGCCGACCTGCTCGATCTCAATGAGGAAGCCGTCGTGGCCGAAGCGCGACCCGATGCGTCGCAGGGTCGTCCCCGGGCGCAACGCGGCGATCTCGTCGGAGAGCCGCTCCGGATAGAGACGGTCGGTGTCCACGCCGGCGACGACGAGGCGGCCCTCGAAGGCGGCGAGCGCCGCGGCGACTCCCCCACGCCCGCGCCCCACGTCGTGGCTGTTCATGGCCTCGCTGAGCACGACGTAGGAGTTGGCGTCGAAGCGGCGACCGAGCTTGCCTGCGTGGTGGTCGAGGTAGGACTCGACCGCGAAGCGCCCACCCCGGTCGAGCGGTTCCTCGCCCGGCTGCGCATCACGCCCGAACCGCTCGGCGAGCTCGCCCTCGTGCCGGTAGGTGACGTGCGCGATGCGCCGCGCGATGCCGAGCCCGTCGCTCGGGGTGACACCGTGCTCGTAGTAGTCGCCGTCGTGGAAGGCCGGGTCGCTGCGGATCGCGAGCAGCTGAGGCTGGCACCACGCGATCTGGTCGGCCGTCGCGTATGCCGTCGACGCGAGCACGACGCACGTCGCCACCCGCTCCGGGTGGGTCGTCGCCCACTCGAGGGCCCGCATGCCGCCCATCGAGCCACCGAGCACGCCGGCCCACCGGTCGATGCCGAGGTGGTCGGAGAGCCGCGCCTCGACGGCGACCTGGTCGCGGATCGTCACGGATGGGAAGCGGCCGCCCCACGCACGGCCGTCGGGCGCGTCGCTCGACGGGCCGGTCGTCCCCTGGCACCCGCCGAGGACGTTGCTCGCGACGACGAAGAACCGGTCGGTGTCCAACGGTCGCCCGGGTCCGACGAGCCCGTCCCACCAGCCGGGCGTCGGGTGTCCCGAGCCGGGCGGTCCCTCGACGTGGGAGTCGCCGGTGAGGGCGTGCTCGACGAGGACGGCGTTGTCGCGAGCGGCGTTGAGTGTCCCCCACGTCTCGTAGGCGACGGTGACCTCGGGCAGGAAGCCCCCACGCTCGAGCTCGAGGGGGCCGACGTCGACGAACCGTCGGTCACCCGGGTCGTCGCCGGGACGCCAGTAGGACGTCGTCGGGAGGTCGGTGATCGTCATGGGGGTGCTCCTCGCACGTCGCGCTTGCCCGCCGGATGCCGACGGGCCGTGTCCTCACCCGGGGCACCCCACCGCGAGGAGGGTTGCCGCCCAGCAAGCCGGGGCTTGTCGCTGGGACTCTTGACCTGGGTGGAGTCTAGGTGCGCCACGGCGCCTCGCGGGAGGCCTGTCCGCACCGTGAGAGCGCTGGTCAGGCGGCGATCTCGCCCCACCGGTGCCGTGGCCGCATCTGATGCTCGACCATGCGGTCGAGGAAGGCCGCGAGACGGTAGTCCGGGTCGACGCGCAGCGCTCTGGCGACGGCGTCCCCCGCGGTGGAGCCGTTGCCCACGCCCCACGCGACGCAGCCCGCCACGGTGCAGATCGCGGCGACCTCCGCGGGCCACGCGTCCGGCACCCGGGTCGTCATCGCGAGGAGGCGACGGAGCACCACCTCCGAGTGCTCGGAGGTCGTCACCGCGCCGGTGGTGACGTGTCGGCGCAGCAAGGCCGTCGACTCGTCGTCGACCTTGTCGAGCGGGAACATCACCGGTGACATCCACGCGACGAGGGCATCGCGCCAGGCCCTGTCGGCGAGGGACCGAACCAGCCGGGCGGCGTCCTCGTCGGTCACCGCGAACGTGTCGCCACGGTCCCCCAGCGGAGCAAGGACCTGCGCCCACACGTCCGGCACCCGGTCGAGGGAGTCGTCTCCGCCGCGGTCAGCGGCGTCGAGTCCTGTGGGGTCTCCCGGCAGGAGCACGGCTCCGGGCTCCGGAAGGGTCGCCAGCGCGGCGCCGACCCCGTGGCTCAGCGCCGGGTTCTCCTCGACCAGCGCGCCCACCTGGTCTCGACTCGCCAGCGGCGCACTGCCCCGGGCGATGAGCTCGGCGACCGCCGGCACCTCGAAGTCGTCCGGGACGGGGTGTCCGTCGGCGTGATCGAGCAGGAGGCCGTCGAGCTCGTCCACGGGACGGCAGCACCACCCCCACCACCGGCCGTCGCGGACCACGACGTGGTCGATGATCCCGACGCCGGCGGAGCGCAGCCCGCGGTGGACGGCCCGCCGCAGCGACCGTGACTCGCCGGCCACGCTCTCGTGACCGACGACGAGCGCCGCCTGCGGCTCGACGCGCAGCAGGCTCTCGAGGAGCAGGCGCGCCGTGGGCCGCACGTCGCACTCGGGTGGCAGGTCGATCCTGGCCACGGGTCCGAGCAGCCCGCCGGAGACGACGCTGACGGTGAGCGAGCGGGAGATCCGGTGGCCGACCTGGTGCGGCAACAACGCCAGCATCTCGTCGGTCGTGGAGACTTTCACTGTGGTCATGGAGCCACCCTCGGGAGACCCCGACCACCACGGAAGGGTCAGGTTCCGCCGCTGTGGACGGCGGACGGCAGACGCGTCTGGTGTGGACGACGCTCAGGCACGCGGCGGGACCGAACCCCCACGAGAGGCGTCGTCGACGACCTCGCCCGGCACCGCGTCCGCGGGGGTCCTGGGACCGGCGCCGTGGCCCGACCCGCGGCCGGTCGCGCGCTCCCACTCGAGGAACGCCTCGGT
This sequence comes from Knoellia flava TL1, assembly GCF_000768675.1. Lineage (GTDB taxonomy): Bacteria > Actinomycetota > Actinomycetes > Actinomycetales > Dermatophilaceae > Knoellia > Knoellia flava. Next base: position 12,545 of record NZ_AVPI01000022.1, read on the forward strand.
CTCGGTGACGAGCTGCGCGGCGAGCCACGACCCGACCATCGCGTCGTCGGCGAGCCCGAAGGCACCGAGGAGCGCCTCGGGCAGCAGGTCCACCGGCGAGACGAGGTAGCCGGCCGCACCGGCGATCATGAGGAGGCGGCCGACGGAGGTCCCGGTGTACTCGCCCGAACGCACCGCCTTGACGAGCCGCGGCACTGCCTGCGCACGCTCGACCATCGACGGGCCGCCGGGCCGGGTGGCGATGCGGATCGCCGTCGCCAGGCTCTTGAACGTCGTGACCTTGGAGGCCATCGCCATGTCAGGCCTGCGCGATCTGCGGCGTCGCGGTCGGGAACTCGCGCCGGGCGTTGTCGGAGATGCGCTTGAGCAGCCAGCCGTCGAGCCCGGCGCCGACGACGCCACCGACGATCGGCACGTTGCGACCGAACCGGGCGAACGTCTTCTTGCCCGCCGTCGAGAGCAGCCGGAACCCGATCGCCTTGTTGACGACCATGAGCGCTGGTCCGGGGAGCCGCTGCGCGGCGAGGTTCGTGAGACGTCCTGCCGGCGCGACCATGCCCGCCTTGGCGAGGAGGTCGTCAGCGTCGGCACCGACGAGCGTGAGCAGCACGGCGGTGCGGATCTGAGGCTGGCTGATGTCGTGCCCGCGCAGCGACGCGACGGCCGCGGTCATCCGGGTGGCGATGAGGTAGAAGCCGAGGACGTTGGCCGGCAGCGAGACGGGGAGGGTGATGAACCCGCCGAGGCTCGTGACGAACCCGCCGGCCGCGGCGAGCTTGAGGTGGCCCTTGACGATGTCGTCGACGGCGGCCTCGGCGTTGCCGTTGTTCTTCCTCAGCGCGGCGGCCGCGACCTTCGCGGCGGAGTCGAACGGGCCCTTGCCGTCGATGCCGGTGTCGAGGAGGTTCTCGACCATCTTCGTGGCGGAGTTGCCGACGAAGCCCTGGTCCTTGGGTGCCTCCTGGGCCTGCTCGAGCGCGGACTTCGTCTGCGCGATCTGGTCCTTGGCGTCCTTGGCGTCGTCCTTGCCGAATCCGAAGAATCCCACTGATGACCTCCTGTGGTGCGCGGCTCTTGCCGGCACCGTCGCGACTGCTGTCCCGACCGATCCTGCCACGTCAACGCGGGTACGCCGCTCGGGCGCGGGGGTGTCCTGACCCTCACCTAGGCTGCGCCCATGGCCTTCGCCGGCGATCCCGCCGACCTCGTCGCCGCCGTGGTCCACGGTGGCCGTGCCGCGCTCGTCGGCGACCGCGTCCGCACGGTCGGACCTGTCGGTGACGTCGCCCGCGAGCTCGCGGTCATCGAGACATCGTCGCGTCCGCGGTGGGTCTGGTGGAGCGCCCGGTATGCCGGCCCGCTGGTGTCCGCGGCCGGCGCACCCCTCGCTCGGGCCTGGGACCTCGCCGAGGCCCACCGGATCCTCCACGGCGGGTGGAACGCGGAGCCCGGTCGCGTCTGGGCGGGGGCACACGGCATACCGGTCTCGACGATGCCGGCCCCGTCGGCAGGTGACCTCTTCGACTTCTCGGCGGGCGACGAGGTGGGGCCCGAGGACCTCGTTCGTTCCGACGGCCACCTGCGCGCGGACGCGGCATCGGGCTGGCTCGAGACCGACGAGCGACTGCTGCGGTGGGCCGAGGCAGCGCTCGAGTGCGCGGTGGCGCAGCGGGAGCGTGCCGGGTCGCTCGGCGCCCGGACCGTGGCGACCGTGCACTCGGAGTCCGCCGCGGCCCTGCTGTGCCTCGAGCTCGAGCATGGCGGCCTTCCCGTCGACCGCGTCCTCCTCGAGCGGCTCATCGGTGAGTTCGCAGGTCCGCGCGCGGCGTCCGAGGAGGCGGCCGTGGCGGCGCGACGCGAGCGCGACGCGCAGGTCCTCCAGCACGTGCCCGGTCGCGAGTCGACCGACCTGCGCAACCCGCAGCAGGTGCGCGAGATGCTCGCCGGCGTCGGTGTCGACGTGCCCAACACGCGCAAGTGGGTGCTCGACGCCTACCGGCAGGTCCACCCCGTCGTCGACGCGCTCCTGACGTGGCGCAAGGCGGAACGGATCGCCACGACCTACGGCTACCGCTGGCTCGACGAGTGCGTCGGCCCCGACGACCGGCTCCGCGGCGGCTGGTCGGCGTGCGACGGCGCTGCGGGGCGGATGACCGCCGAGAACGGCCTGCACAACCTGCCGGCGGCACTGCGGGCAGGGGTAGCCGCGCACCCCGGCCACGTCCTCGTCCGCGCCGACCTCGGCCAGATCGAGCCGCGGGTGCTCGCCGTCGTGTCGGGCGACCCGGCCTTCGCCGAGGCGACCCGTGCCGACGACCTCTATGCGCCGGTGGCGTCACGCCTCGGCGTCGAGCGGCCGGTGGCCAAGGTGGCGGTGCTCGCCGCGATGTACGGCCAGCGCAGCGGCGCCGCGGGTGAGGCCCTGCGCGGGCTCGAGCGGGCCTATCCGGTGGCGATGGGGCTGCTCGACCGTGCCTACGACAGCGGGGTGCGCGGCGAGCCGCTGCGGACCTTCGGTGGCCGGCTCATCCCGACCGGTCGGTTCCTCGCGCAGTCTCCGGTGGGCGCGAACCCGGCGCTCGACGCGGCCCGGGGACGGTTCGCGCGCAACGCGATCATCCAGGGGGCGGCGGCCGAGCTCTTCAAGGCGTGGGCGGCGACGGTCCGCGCGCTCGGTGGCCCGCTGGGCGCCGAGATCGTGCTGTGCCTGCACGACGAGCTGCTCGTGCACGCGCCGGCCGAACGAGCCGAGGAGGTGTGGGCCCTCGTCGACCGGGCGCTGGCCGACGCGTCGCGGCGGTGGGCGGCAGGGGCGCCGGTGCGGTTCGTCGCCGACACCTCCGTCATCGCCCGCTGGTCCGACGCCAAGGACTGAAACCCCTCTCTCGACTTCTTATTGCCCGTTTGGGACACAGCATCGAGTGCTTCGCCGAGCGGATGCGTCCCAAACGGGCAATAAGTCGAGGTTCTCAGTCGTCGCTGACGTTGCGGAGGAACTCCTCGATGTCGGCACCGAGCTCGTCGGCGGACGGCAGGTCCTCGGCCTCGGTCGCGAGCAGGCTCGGACGCTCCTGGCCCTCGACGAACGCGTCGTACTGCTGCTCCAGCGCGTTGACGATCTGGCCGGCCTCGGCGTTGTCGGCGAGCTCGGCCGCGATCTCGCGGTTGTTGACCCCGGCCTTGGCGACGAGCTCGTCGTTGGGCAGGTTGAGACCGGTGGCGTCGGTGATCGCGTTGAGCGCGGCGAGGGCACCCTCGGCCCACTCAGCCTGCGCGAGGTACTGCGGCACGTGGATCGCGAACCCGAGCGCGTCGCGCCCGGCCTCGCCGAGGCGCAGCTCGAGCAGGGCCGGGAAGCTCGCCGGCACCTGCACCTGCCCGAACGGGGACTCCTTGTCACCGACGAGGCGGGGGTCGGTGGCGTGCGCCGTCATGCCCACGGGACGGGTGTGCGGCACGCCCATCGGGATGCCGTGGCTCGTGACGACGAGCGTGATCCCGAGGATCTGGATGAGATGGCGGATCGCCTCGATCGTGCGCTCCCACTGGAAGTCCGGCTCCGGACCCGTGAGGAGGTAGTAGGTCTGGCCGTCGCGGTCGCGCATCCGGTAGAGCACCATCGACGGGTCGGCGTAGCTCTCCCAGCGGTTGGTGTCGAAGACCATCGCGGGGCGACGCCCGCGGTAGTCGAGCAGCGCGTCGACGTCGAACGTCGCGACGACCTCGGCGTCGGTCGTGTCGACGAGGTGCGTGCCGAGGATGCGCTGGATATTGCCGGCGTCGATGAACGCGCCGAGGAGCACGATGAGCGCGCCCGGCTGCCGGGTCGGCGGCTGGACGTCGATCTCGAAGCGGTAGAGGTCAGACGGGTTCTGCACGGGAACAGCCTCTCAGGGGGGTCACGTGTCTGGTCAAACGTGCCGGTGCGCACGGAGATTCCCTCACCGCGTCACCGCCGCGATGGCGTTGCGCACGCGCTTCTCGCTCACCGGGTGCGCGGTCCCGAGCGACTGCGCGAAGAGACTCACCCGCAGCTCCTCGATCATCCACGCGATGTCAGTCACCTCGGGCGCGCGGGCGGCGGTTGCCGGGAGCGCGTCGAGCAGGTCGGCGTATGCCGTCTCGACCGAGTCGACCTGCGCCTGCAGCTGCGGCTCGCGGGGGTTCGTCGGGGCTCTGTCGAGGCGCTGGAGCATCGCCTTGAGGTAGCGCTGGAGGTGCGGCAACCGGGCCAGCCCCGTCTCGGCGACGAATCCCGGCCGGATGAGCCCGTCGAGCTGGGCGCGCACGTCCGCCGTCGTCGCGGCGAGGCTGCGGGCACCTGCCCCCGAGCCGATCGCGTCGAGCCGCCGGCGCACGTCACCGGCGAGCGCGAGCACGGGCTCGACCGCCTCGACGACGACGAGGACCCGGGTGACGACGTGGGTCCGCACGGCCGCGAGCGCGGTCTCGAACTCGGCCCGCGTCCGGACCTCGCCGGCGACGTGTTCGGCCACGATCGCGTCGACGGCGGCGGCGAGGCAGTCCTCGAGCAGCGCCGGGACCGACCCGTGCGGGTTCTGCCCGAGGGCAAGCTTCTGTGCGTTGCTGAGCCGGGCGAGGACCCGCTTCCACGGCGCGCTCGTGTTGAGCAGGAGCAGCCGGCGCACACCCTGCCGGTGGGCGGCAGCGGCCGTGCCGGGGTGGTCGAGCACCCGCAGCGCGACCGACGTCCCCTCGTCGACGAGCGCGGGGAACCCCTGGACGGTGTGACCGTCGGAGCGCCCCTCGAAGGTGCGTGGCACGTCGTCGACGGTCCAGCCGGTGAGCCCCCGTCGCTCGATGGACGCCCCGGCCCGGGCCATGCGCTTGCGCACCGCTCCCTCGGACTTCGGGCGCAGCTCGTCGAGGTCCTTGCCGCGGGCGACGACGCGGCCGCCGGGGGCCTCCACGGAGAAGGTGATCCGCAGGTGGTCGGGGACGCGTGCCCAGTCCCACTCCCCCGGTGGCACGGCGACCCCGGTCCGCTCGCGGAGGACCCGGGCCAGCTCGTCGGTGAAGGCAGCGCCCGAGCCCGGGTCCGCGGCCGCCAGTGCGGCGTGCGCGTGGTCGGGGGTCGGCACGAAGTGGCGACGGGTCGCCTTGGGCAGCGACTTGAGCAGGGCGACGGCGAGGTCCTCACGCAGCCCGGGCACCTGCCAGTCGAACCCTGCGGCGTCGAGCCGGTTGAGCACCGCGGTGGGGACGTGCACGGTCACACCGTCGGCGGCGTCGCCCGGCGAGAACTGGTAGGTGACGTCGAGCTCGAGGTCGCCCTGGCGCCAGGTGCGTGGGTAGTCGCCCGCCGAGACGGCGTCGGCGTCGTCGCGGGTGAGCAGCTCCTCGGTGAAGGTGAGCAGGTCGGGCCGTCGCCGCTGTTCGCCCTTCCACCACCGGTCGAAGTGGCGGCTCGACGTGACGTCGGGCGGGATCCGCGCGTCGTAGAACTCGAAGACGACCTCGTCGTCGACGACGATGTCGCGCCGCCGAGCCCGCTCCTCGAGCTCCGAGAGCCGTTGCAGCAGTGCAGTGTTGGCCTTCCAGAACCGGTGGTGCGTCTCCCAGTCACCCTCGACGAGCGCGTGCCGGATGAAGAGGTCGCGCGCCTCCTCGGGGTTGATCCGTCCGTACTGCACCGTGCGGTCCACGACGAGCGGCACGCCGTAGAGGGTGACCCGCTCGGAGGCGACGACGCTCCCCTGCGACTTCGCCCAGCGCGGTTCCGACCAGGTCCGCTTGACGACGTGCGCCCCGACCTCCTCGGCCCACTCGGGCTCGATGGCGGCGTTGACGCGCGCCCAGAGCCGGGTCGTCTCGACGAGCTCGGCGGCCATGACCACGTCGGGCTGCTTCTTGAAGAGCCCCGACCCCGGGTTGATGGCGAAACGCGAACCGCGCGCACCGGCATACTCGCGCTTCTGCTCGTCGCGGACACCGACGTGCGAGAGGAGCCCGGCGAGAAGCGCCTTGTGGACGAGGTCCCAGTCGGGCTCGCCGCCCTTGGCCGCCGAGCTCTGCTCGGGGTCGATGCGCGCCTGCTTGCACGCGCTGCGCAGCTGCTGGTGCAGGTCCTGCCACTCGCGGATGCGCAGGTAGTGCAGGAACTCCGCCTTGCACATCCGACGAAAAGCACTGCCGGACAACGCCTTCTGCTGCTCCTTGACGTAGCGCCACAGGGCGTGGAAGCCGGCGAAGTCCGACGTCTCGCTCTTGAAGCGGGCGTGCTGCTGCTGGGCCTGCGCCTCCTTGTCGACCGGCCGCTCGCGCGGGTCCTGGATCGACAGGGCCGCGACGATGACGAGGACCTCCTTGGTGCACCCGAGCCGACCCGCCTCGATGAGCATCCGTCCCATGCGCGGGTCGAGCGGCAGTCGGGCGAGCGTCTTCCCGTATGCCGTGAGCCGCTTCTCGCCTCGCCTCCCCTGGCCCTCGCGCAGGGCCCGCAGCTCCTCGAGGAGCCGGACGCCGTCCGCGACCTGCTTCGGGTCGGGAGCGTCGACGAACGGGAAGCGGGCGACGTCGCCGAGCCCCAGCGAGGTCATCTGGAGGATGACCGACGCGAGCGAGGTGCGCTGGATCTCGGGCTCGGTGAACTCGGGCCGGCTCTCGAAGTCCTCCTCCGAGTAGAGCCGGATGGCGATGCCGTCGGCGACGCGACCGCAGCGCCCGGACCGCTGGGCCGCACTGGCCTGCGAGATCGGCTCGATAGGGAGTCGCTGGACCTTGGTGCGCTGGGAGTAGCGCGAGATGCGGGCGGTGCCGGTGTCGATGACGTAGCCGATGCCGGGGACGGTGAGCGAGGTCTCGGCGACGTTGGTGGCGAGGATGATTCGGCGGCCACGGCCCCGGGTGAAGACCCGGTGCTGCTCGGCCGCCGAGAGCCGGGCGTAGAGCGGGAGGACCTCCGTGTTCGGCAGGCCGAGGCCGGTGAGTGCGTCGGCCGCGTCGCGGATCTCGCGCTCCCCCGAGAAGAAGACGAGGATGTCGGTCGCCGTGTGCCCGGGAGGGGTCTCGGTCCACAGCTCGGTGACGGCGTCGACGACGCCGGTGACCTGGTCGCGCTCCTCGACGACGTGCCCACCCTCGCCGCGCTCGACGAGCGGCCGGTAGCGGACCTCGACGGGATAGGTGCGCCCCGACACCTCGATGACGGGCACCTCGCGCACGACCTTGCCGCGGGCGTCCGTCGAGAAGTGCTCCGCGAAGCGGGCGGGGTCGATGGTGGCCGAGGTGATGACGAGCTTGAGGTCGGGACGACGCGGCAGCAGCGACTTGAGGTAGCCGAGGATGAAGTCGATGTTGAGCGACCGCTCGTGCGCCTCGTCGATGATGATCGTGTCGTAGCGGCGCAGGTCGCGGTCGCGCTGCATCTCCGCGAGGAGGATGCCGTCGGTCATGACCTTGACGCGAGTGCGGTCGCTGGAGTGGTCGGTGAAGCGCACCTGGTAGCCGACGAGGTCGCCGAGCTCGACCTCCATCTCCTCGGCGATGCGCTCGGCGACGCTGCGCGCGGCGATCCGACGCGGCTGGGTGTGGCCGATCTGGCCGGTGGCGCCGAGGCCGAGCTCGAGGCACATCTTCGGGAGCTGGGTCGTCTTGCCCGAGCCGGTCTCACCCGCGATGACGACGACCTGGTGGTCGCGGATCGCGGCGAGGATGTCGTCGCGGCGCTCGGCGACGGGCAGCTGCTCCGGGTACCTCAGCCGCTCGGGGTCGACCGGCCCACGGTCGGCGACGACGGGTCGGGGCTCGGGCACGCGCTCAAGGATAGGTCGGGCGCGGGACACGGGTCGTCCGAGTTCTCCGGCGCCGGCCGGTCGTCCGGCGCCGGAGAGGTCCCGCGGCGGGCTGGGCCGGCCTCCGCGAGGTCAGCCCCGGACGAGCTGGAGACGCCAGGCCTCCGGTCCCCGTTCGAGGTACTCGACCGTGAAGGCACCGGGAGCGCGTCCCTCGAGCTGGCGCAGAAGAGGCAGCGGGTCGTGCGGAGCGACGAGGACCAGGCCGCCGCCGGGCTCGACGGCGTCGAGGGCACCGAAGATCGTCGCGTGCCGGATGGCGTGCGGGACATCGCGTGCGTCGAGCTCGGGGTAGCCGGCGCCGTCGCTCTCGCCGCAGGCGCAGGCGCCACCGCACCCACCGCCCGGCGCCGGTTCGGCAGCCGAGGTGGGGGCTGCCTCGCGGCGGTCCCCGGCGTCGACGTGTTCGTCGTGACCGTGGTCGGGGTCGTGGCTGTGCTCGTGGCCCTCGTGGCCACCGAGCAGCTCGTGCATCCCCGCGAGGGCCGCGGACAGCGACACGTCGGGCTTGCCCGCGAGCAGGGGGAGGATCTGGTCGTTCTCCTTCGCGAGGTGGCTGTCGAACGTCACCGCGAGGGCGCGTGCCTCGGCTGCGGCGTGCACGTGGTCGGGCGCCGCGGCGAGGCGGCCGACGAGCCCGACGATGAGGACGTGCTCGGCGAGCATCGCCTCGACGAGCAGGCCGGCGCGCTCGTCGGCGTGCGCGAGGGGATACATCGCCGCCTCCTCGGCACGGGCGTGCGGGACGAGGTCCCCCTCGGCCCAACGGACGAGGGCGTCGCGCGCCCGGAGGGCGGTCGCGTCGTCCGTCGCGTCGAGGACCCTGTCGACCAGCCCGGCGAGGGTGCCGGCCATGTGTGCGTGGTGCTGCTTCACCGCCTCGACGGCTGCGGAGTCGGACGCGGAGCTGGCGACGACGACGTCGTTCACGGTGGTTCCTTCCCTGAGGGCCCCCGGTTGGCGTGAGGCCACATCTATTTAATACACTTTGTTCCGTGAATAATCCAATCCCGGCGACGGCGGCCCTTGACGAACGGATGGCTGCAGGTCTCGGCCCCCGTCCGACCACGACGAGCAGGGTCCGCGAAGCGCCCAGCCGAGCCGCCGGCGCCGTCCTCGAGGTGCTCGAACGCCTCGAGGCGCCGGTCTCGGTCGCGGAGGTCGCCGAGTCCACCGGCCAGCACTCCAACACCGTCCGTGAGCACCTCGACGCCCTCGTGACCGCGCAGCTCGCGACACGCGAGGCCCGGGCCGCGACCGGGCGCGGTCGACCGGCCTGGTTGTATGCCGCGGTGCCGGCCCCCGAGCCCGGCGCACCCGAGTACGCCGGGCTCGCGACGGCCCTGGCGATGCAGCTGGCCGCCACCAGCCCCGACCCACGGCGTGAGGCCGCCGCTGCCGGTGAGCTGTGGGGGCGACGGCTCGCCGACGATCGCCGCCCCGAGCGCCGGAGCGCGGTGGCCGCCCGGCGGGCAGTGGTCGGGCTGCTGGGACACCTCGGCTTCGAGCCGGCCACCGACTCCCGCGCCACCACGACCCGCCTCACGACGTGCCCCCTGCTCGAGGCTGCCGTGGACCAGCCCGACGTGGTCTGCTCGGTCCACCTCGGGATCGTGCGCGGGGCCCTCGACACGTGGGGTGCCGACGACGAGCCGGCCGCGCTCGTCCCGTTCGCCGAGCCCGGCGCCTGCCTACTCCACCTCGGCCACCCAGCAACGCGCCTCGCCGGGTCGAGCGCCGACGCCGCGGGGTCCTGATGCTGCGCGTCCGTGCCGTTGCGAGTGACGACGCGACGGTGAACGCCCCGGCCACGTCCCCTCCTGCACGGACCCGTCGTGGTTCGGCTGTCCCGCCCGGGCTGTGGCGCGTCCCCTTTCTCGTCCCCGGGGCGCTGGCCCTCCTTCTCGGGCTCGACGCCGGGCTGCTCCTCCTCGACGCCCCGGCTCTTCCCCTCGGCAGCCGCCTGCCGGACGTGCACGGCTTCCTGCTCGTCCTGGGCTTCGTCGGCACGCTCATCGCGCTCGAGCGAGCGGTCGCCCTGCGCCACCGCGCCGGCTACGCCGCGCCCGCACTGCTGGGGACGGGAGGGCTGCTCCTCGTTCCCACTGCGACCGGGAGCCTCGGACAGCTGCTCCTCGTGGCCGGATCGGCGGCGCTCGGCCTGGTCCTCGTCGCCCTCTGGCAACGACAGCGCGACGAGGCCGTGACCGTGCAGGCGCTCGGCAGTGTGCTCGCCCTCGGTGCATCGATCCTGTGGCTGAGGGAGGTGCCCGTGCCACGCCTTCTTCCCTGGCTCGCCGGCTTCGTCGTGCTCACCATCGCCGGCGAGCGCCTGGAGCTGGCCCGCATCGAGCTCGCGCGGTCCGGCCCGGTCGTCCTTGGCGCCTTCGGGCTCTGTGGGGCGGCAGTGGCGTCGCTGCTCTGGCCCGAGGCCGGCCAGGCCCTGTTCGGCCTCGTCCTCGCCGGGCTCGTGGTCTGGCTCGCCGGACACGACGTCGCGAGACGGACTGTCCACGACACCGGTCTGCCCCGGTTCGCCGCCGCCTGCCTCCTCGCCGGCTACGTCTGGCTCGCCGCGGCAGCCCTGCTCTGGCTCCTCGGCAGCCCGGTCCTCGACGGAGCCACCTACGACGCGGTGGTCCACTGCGTCTTCCTCGGCTTCACGCTGTCGATGATCATGGCCCACGCCCCGGTCATCCTCCCGGCCGTGCTCCGGGTGCGACTGCCCTACCGGTCGGCTCTGTGGGCGCCGGCCGTGCTCCTCCACGGTTCGCTGCTGCTGCGCGTCGCGGTCGGTGACCTGCGCGGGTGGGAGCCGGCTCGGCAGCTGGGCGGTGCACTCAACGTCGCCGCGGTGCTCCTCCTCGTCGCGGTGCTCGCCCGGTCCGCGACTATGGCGGGGCGGCGAGCCGGATGAAGCCCCGCGTGAGGTGGCACGTGGCCGCCAACAGTGGCGTCGTCCTGTGGCTGTTCGCCCTTCTCGCCACCACCCTGACCCACCCCTTCCTGCCCGAGGCGCGCTGGCTCATGGTCCACCTGCTGCTGCTCGGCGCCGTGACGAACGCGATCCTCGTGTGGAGCACCCACTTCGCCCGCGCCCTCCTGCGCGCGGCACCGTCGAGGAGACGCTGGGAAGCTGTGCGCCTGCTTTCGCTCAACGTCGGTGTCGCCACGGTGGTCGCCGGTGTCGTCGGCCAGGTGTGGCAGCTCGCCCTGTTCGGCGCCTTGGTCGTCGGCGCATCGGTTGCAGCACACGGCATCTCGCTGCTCCGCCTCATGAGACGCGCCCTGCCCGGACGCTTCGGCACGACGATCCACCACTACGTGGGTGCCGCGCTCATCCTCCCGATCGGAGCCGTCCTCGGGACTCTCCTGGCACGAGAGCCAGCCGATCCTGTCCACGGCCGCCTGCTCGTCGCGCACCTCACCGTCAACGTGCTCGGCTGGGTGGGGCTCACCGTCATCGGCACGGTCCTGACCCTGTGGCCCACCATCCTGCGGACCCGCATCCCCGACGGTGCCGAGCGCTCCACCCGGCGCTCGCTCCCCGTACTCGTCCTCGGCCTCTCGGTGGTGGGCGCGGGAGCTGCCGCGGGGGCGCTCACCCTCGCCGCACTGGGCGTGATCACCTACCTCTGCGGAGCCCTCTGGTCCCTCAGTCCGCTCCTCGTCGCCGCCCGCACCAAGCCACCGCAGTCGTATGCCGCGTGGTCCGTGCTCGCGGCGACCGGCTGGTTCGTCGTCTCGGTCGCGTGGTTCGCGGTGCTGCTCGCCACTGCTCCCGACTGGGCAGCCGCCGGCGAGAGCGGGAACCGGGTCGCGGTGCCACTTGCCGTCGGCTTCGCGGCACAGGTCCTCCTCGGGGCCCTCACCCACCTCGTGCCCGTGGTCCTCGGCGGCGGGCCGGCGCGCGTGCGCGAGCTCAACGCCACCCTCGAGCGAGGTGCCGCGCTGCGTGTCGTCGTCGCCAACACCGGTCTCCTCGTCTGCCTCCTGCCCTCCCCGAGCCTCGTCAGGGTCCTCGTCTCGATGCTCGTGCTTAGCGCGATGGCGTCCTTCGTGCCACTCCTCGGCGGGGCCCTGCGTCGCTCGCGGCGTCCGATCGGCCCCGTGCCGACCCACCCGGCCCGCCACGTGCCGGAGCCGGGAGCGGTGGTGCGCGGACGGCATACGGGCATGGGAGCGCTCGGACTCGCAGCGGTCGTCCTCGCCGTGGCCGCGGGCGCCGCCGCCGACCCGAGCGCCCTGGGCGGCGTCGGCCCCTCGGCGGCGGGGGGAATCAGCGCCACCGGGGCGACGACCACGGTGCGGGTGGAGGCCCGCGGGATGCGGTTCCGCCCCGACCGGGTCTCGGTCCCGGCCGGCAACCGGCTCGTCGTCGAGCTCGCGAACGCAGACGAGGACGTGCACGACCTCGCCCTGGAGAGCGGCGAGCGCAGCGGACGCATCGCGCCCGGGTCGAGCGGAAGGCTGGAGGTCCCGGTGGTGGGCAGGGGTCTCGACGGCTGGTGCACCATCGCCGGCCACCGGCAGATGGGCATGCTCTTCGCCGTCGAGGTGACCGGCCTCGACGCGGCCACCCGGTCCGACTCGGTGGAGCATGCGGCCACTGGACACCCCACCCAGGAGAACGACAGCGACGCCGCGTCGCAGCAGAACGCCTCACCCGCACCGCGCTTCGACTTCATGGCCGCTCCCCCGCCCGGCTTCCGAGCACGCGACGCAGCCCTCCCACCGGCGTCGACGAGCCGGACCCACCACGTGGAGCTCACCGTGCGCGAGGTCGAGCGCGAGGTGGGCGTCGGTGTGCGACAGCGGCTCTGGACGTTCAACGGCACGACGCCCGGTCCGGTGCTCCGAGGCCGGGTCGGCGACCGGTTCGTCATCACGCTGCACAACGAGGCCACGATCGGTCACTCGGTCGACTTCCACGCGGGGTCGCTGGCGCCCGACGGCGCGATGCGCACCATCGCGCCCGGGTCGAGCCACACCTTCTCGTTCACCGCCACGCGGGCCGGCATGTGGATGTACCACTGCAGCACCATGCCGATGTCGCTGCACATCGCGAGTGGCATGTTCGGTGCCGTGGTCATCGACCCGCCCGGGCTCGCGCCGGTCGACCGGGAGTACCTCCTCGTGCAGTCCGAGCTCTATCCGGGCCCGTCCTCCGCGGATGCCGACAAGGTCAACGCGGAGCGTCCGGACGCCGTCGTCTTCAACGGGTTCGCCAACCAGTACGACCACGACCCGCTTCGCGCGGCCGTCGGGGAGCGCGTGCGGCTCTGGGTGCTCGACGCCGGCCCGAACCGGGCGTCGTCCTTCCACGTCGTCGGAGGGCAGTTCGACACGGTCTTCGCCGAGGGTGCGTTCTCGCTGAGGCCCGGATCCCCGGGCAGCGTGGGCGGAGCCCAGTCGCTCGGGCTGCACCCCGCCCAGGGCGGGTTCGTCGAGCTGTCCCTGCCCGAACCAGGGCACTACCCGTTCGTCTCGCACCTCATGGTCGACGCCGAACGCGGGGCCCACGGGATCCTCGAGGTCACTGCACCCTGAGCTCCACGGGCACCTCGCCTCTCTCACGCTCGCGACGGGCCGCCTGCTCCTGCCGCTCCACACGGCCGTCGTGGACCTTGTCGACCTTCGCGGCGACGGTGGGGGCGTGCTTGAGCGTCATGCCCGCCACGAACATCCTCTGGGCATCGGGTCCACTCGCCGTGGCGACCCGCCAGCCGTCGAGGACGGCGTTGTCGACGGCCCGCGTGGCCGCGTTGACAGCCTTGCCGGTCATGGACGTCGCGGCGGGAAGTGGCCGCGGTGGGATCCGGACCTGTGCGGGTGCCACCGGCAACCCGGCCTTGACCCGCCACCCGCGCACCCAGTCGTCGAACGTGGTCCGCGCGCCCGCGCCGAGCCGGGACCCGGTCGACGGGTTGGCCACCTTGGTGAAGACCCGCCGCCCGCCGTCGACGGCGACCCTGACGCCGAGTGCAGACCCCGCGACCATGACCGAGCCCGCGGCCGTCCCCACGGCGACGAGCGCGTTCATGCCCACCTGCTTCCACGAGCCCTCGTCGTAGAAGACGAGGAGACCCACCTCGCTCAGCGTGCCCGTGGCGGCGCCGGCGACGCCGATGAGCTTGAGCCTTCCCGGCAGCATCCCGCCGACCATCGCCACCGGCTTCGACATCGTCCCCGCCCCGACGACCGCCGTGTATGCCGTGGTGTCCTCGATCCCGTCCCGCGCCAGGGCCCGCAGCGCTCGTGTGCACGAACGGTCCGCCTCGCGGTGGAGCTCGACGGCTCGGGCATGGCGTCGCTCGGCGTCATCGATGAGGGCGATCTCGGCGTTCATGGCGCGCTCGAGGTCCTGTTGCTCGACCGGGTCGACGGCGAACCCACGTCGGCTCATGAAGGCGTCGTGCCGGCGCCACGCCTCGTCGTGCGCGATCGTCGCCCGGGCCACCTCGTCCTGGGCTGCCTCGAGCGCGTCGGCGAGGGTGCGCAGCGCCCGGGAGGCACCGGCATACCTCTCGATGACGGCAGCGATGACGGTTGGCGGCCCTTGGACGGCGGCCTCGAAGGCGTGCCCCGACGGGCTGTCCCAGCGCACGCCGGCGCGCAGGCCGAGCAGCACGGTGTTGACGGCCGACAGCCGCGCGGCTCCCCCGGCGAGGGCGTCGGCGAGCATCCGCAGTCGATCCGGGTGGCCCGGCAGCGGGAGCAACGCCCGGGTCACTGGGAGCCCCCGGCGAGGGACCGGCCGACCCTCTCCTCGGTCTCGACGAAGGCGGCTCCGGCAACCGAAGCCCTGTCGGAGAGGTCGGCCAGCTGCTCGACGAGGGCGAGCCGCTGACGGCGCCACCCCGCCATGAGGTGGTCGAAGGCCGCCGCAGCGTCGCCGGGACCGAACGCGGCTGCGTCCTCGTCGCCGTCGCCTGCCTCCGCCAGCTGCGCGCCGATGTCGGCGAGCGAGACCCCGAGCTGGGCGATCCACTCCGCCTCGATGCGCATCGTCGTCATGCCGACGACGCTAGGGCGAACCGCGGGCACGGGCGTCGAGTTGTCCACAGCCCCCGCGCCCCCGCTCAGGCCCAGCGACTTCTTGCCCGGATGCGACAGGCTCGCTGGCGCATCCGGGCAAGAAGTCGGGGCGCTCAGGCGCCCTTCGCCGCGGTGAAGCCCTGCTCGAGGTCGGCGAGGATGTCGTCGATGTGCTCGATACCCACGGCGAGGCGCACGAGCCCGGGCGTCACACCGGCTGCCAGGCGGTCCTCGTCAGGCCCCTGCGAGTGCGTCGTCGTCGCCGGGTGGATGGCGAGCGAGCGCACGTCACCGAGGTTGGCGACGTGCGAGTGCAGCCTCAGCGACTCGACGAACGTCCGGCCGGCCTCGACGCCACCGGCGATCTCGAACGCAAGCACCGCGCCCGAGCCCTTGGGCGTGTACTTCTGCGCGAGCTCGTAGTTGTCGTCGCCGGGCAGCGAGGCCCAGCGCACCGACTCGACCTGCTCGTGGCCCTGGAGGAACTCCGCGACCTTGCGGGTGTTCTCGAGGTGACGGTCGATGCGCAGGCTGAGCGTCTCGATGCCCTGAGCGATGAGGAAGGCGTTGAACGGCGCGACCGCCGGACCGAGGTCGCGCAGCAGCTGGACCCGCGCCTTGAGGATGTAGGCGAGGTTGGCGCCGAGGGCACCGCCGACGCCGAGGTCCCGCGCGAAGACGAGCCCGTGGTAGCTCTCCTCGGGCGTGTTGAAGTTCGGGAACTTCTCGGGGTCCTTGCCGAAGTCGAACGACCCTCCGTCGACGATGACGCCGGCGATCGTCGTGCCGTGCCCACCGAGGTACTTCGTCGCCGAGTGCACGACGATGTCGGCCCCGTGCTCGAGCGGGCGCAGCACGTAGGGCGTCGCGACGGTGTTGTCGACGATGAGCGGGACACCGGCGTCGTGGGCGACGGCCGCCACCGCCTCGATGTCGAGGATCTCGATCTTGGGGTTGCTGATCGTCTCGCCGAAGAAGAGCTTCGTGTTGTCCTGCACCGCTGCTCGCCACGACTCGGGGTCGGCGGGGTTCTCGACGAAGGTCACCTGGATGCCGAACTTCGGGAGGGTGTGCTTGAGCAGGTTGAAGGTGCCGCCGTAGAGCGAGGGCGAGGCGACGACGTGATCACCGGCCTCGGCGATGTTGAGGATCGCGAGCGTCTCGGCCGCCTGGCCCGACGCGACGAGGAGGGCGCCGACGCCGCCTTCGAGCGAGGCGATGCGCTGCTCGACCGCGTCCTGGGTCGGGTTCATGATGCGCGTGTAGATGTTGCCGAACTCCCTGAGCGCGAAGAGGTTCGCCGCGTGCTCGGTGTCCCTGAAGACGTAGGAGGTCGTCTGGTAGATCGGCAGGGCCCGAGCGCCGGTCGCCGCGTCGGGCTCCTGCCCGGCGTGGATCTGGCGGGTCTCGAAGGACCAGTTCGGGGTGCCGGAAGTGGGGTCGTCGGCCATGGCCTTGCTCCTTGTGTGCCGTGCTTGCCCGACGCCGGTCGGCGTCGCGCCCGGTCCTCACCCGGGGCACCCCACCGCGGTTGGAGGGTTGCCGGCCAGCAAGCCGGGGCTTCGCGCTGGCACTCATGACCTGGTCCCCACGGTAGCCGCGCGTGACCGGCATACGACATCGGCGTCTCGGGAGGTGGACGGCCCGTCGTGACGGTGATCGCGGGCAGAATGGGCGCATGACCTTCCACGTCGACGAGTACAAGGCGGCCGCTGGCCGCTACCGCGCCGGTATGCCGTTCCGCCGGGTCGCGCGGTCGGGTCTCGACCTCCCGGCGATCTCCCTGGGCCTGTGGCACAACTTCGGTGACGACGTGCCGCTCGAGCGCCAGCAGGCCATCCTGCGGCGCGCGTTCGACCGCGGCGTGACGCACTTCGACCTCGCGAACAACTACGGGCCTCCCTACGGCTCGGCGGAGCGCAACTTCGGCACGCTGTTCGCCCGCGACTTCAGGCCCTACCGAGACGAGCTCGTCATCAGCAGCAAGGCCGGCTACGACATGTGGCCCGGCCCCTACGGCCAGGGTGGCGGCGGCCGCAAGTACATCCTCGCGAGCGCCGACCAGTCCCTGACGCGGATGGGCCTCGACTACGTCGACATCTTCTACAGCCACCGCTTTGACGAGACGACGCCGCTCGAGGAGACCATGGGCGCGCTGGACTCCCTTGTGCGACAGGGCAAGGCGCTCTACGTGGGCATCTCCTCCTACTCGGGCCCGCGCACCCGCGAGGCGGTCGAGATCCTGCGCGAGCTCGGCACTCCCCTGCTCATCCACCAGCCGTCCTACTCGATGCTCAACCGCTGGGTCGAGGAGGAGCTGCTCGACGTCCTCGGCGAGACCGGCGTCGGGTGCATCGCGTTCTCCCCGCTCGCGCAGGGGATGCTCACGAGCAAGTACCTCAAGGGCGTCCCCGAGGGCTCTCGTGCGTCGCAGGGCAAGAGCCTGTCGCCGGACCTGCTCACCGAGGAGTCGCTCAAGCACGTCCGCGCGCTCAACACGATGGCGAAGAAGCGTGGTCAGACCCTCGCCCAGATGGCGTTGGCCTGGCTGCTGCGTGACGACAGGGTGACCTCGGTGCTCGTCGGTGCCTCGAGCGTCGAGCAGCTGGACGACAACCTGCTGGCCGTCAAGAACCTCGACTTCACCGCCGATGAGCTCGCGAAGATCGACAAGCACGCCGTCGACGCCGGCATCAACCTCTGGGCGACGTCGAGCGACAAGTAGCCGTCAGGCGCCGGCGCTCCCGCTGCTACGGCTGCGCACCCGCGTGAGCCACCAGATGCCGAGCACCGGCAGGACGAGCGGCACGAACCCGTAGCCCGACCCAAAGTGGGACCACACGGTCTTGTCCGGGAAGGCGCTCGGGACGGCATACGAGAGGGCGCCCACGACGAGCACGCCGACGAGCTCGATGGTGCAGGCGACAAGGGCGACCCGGTTGCTCGCGCGGTTGCCACGCGCCATGCCGACGGTCGCGACGATGTAGATGACGGCGGCGAGCGCAGAGAGCACGTAGGCCAGCGGCGCACGGTCGAAGTACTCGACGATCTGGAGGACCGAGCGGCCGGTGGCCGCGAGCGCGAGCACGCCGTAGACGACGACGAGGATGCGGCCGGGGCCGCGGCCGGAGTCGGTCGGGGTGGTGTCTGCGGCGTCGGTGGCGTTCGCGCGGTCGGTGGCGTCAGGCATAGAGGTCCCAGATCTGTTGCAGGCGCAGCGTCATGACGACGACCGCGAACGCTCCCACGGCGATCGAGGCCATGGCCCACCGCGTCTTGTCCTTGATGGCGCCCAGCGTCGTGATCGCGAGGACGAACGGCAACGTCACGAGGTATGCCGTGAACGTCGCCTTGTGCTCGCTCAGGTCGGGGATGCCGACGAGTCCGCGCCCGAGCTGGACCACGACCCCGAGCTCGACGAGGGCGACGAGGCCGAGGAGCCAGTTGTCGATGAGCCGGTCGAGGAGGGTGTAGCCCAGGGCCACGAGGGTGAGCAGCGCCGCGACCGCGACGAGCACTTGGGTGAGCTGGAGGAGCACGGCGGACAGCCTAGTTGGGGGTGCCGGTGCAACCGCCCCGCGGGAGGTGCGGAGGGACGGCGCTTTGGTTGGATGAGGGCATGACCTCGGCACAGATCGGCGACGTGCGCATCGAGTACGTCATCGACGGACCCGACGACGGCGACCCGATGCTCCTCATCATGGGCATGGGCGCACAGCTCGTCGCGTGGCCGCAGGACCTCGTCGACCTGCTCGTGGACCGCGGCTTCCGCGTCGTGCGCTACGACAACCGCGACCAAGGGCTGTCGTCGTTCACCGAGACGCCCGCCCCGACGCGCAAGGACATCGCGCGTGGGCTCGCCGCGCGCCGGCTCGCGCGGGCCGACTACACGCTCGCCGACCTCGCCGGGGACGCCGCCGGACTCCTCGCCCACCTCGGCATCGCGTCCGCGCACGTCGTCGGCGCCTCGATGGGCGGCATGATCGCCCAGCAGCTGACCATCGACCGGCCCGAGCTGGTGCGGTCGCTGTGCTCGATCATGTCGAACACCGGTCACCGTCGCTACGGTCGTACGTCCGCGAAGCTCCTGCCGGCGCTGGTGCGCCAGATCCGCGCGAACCCACCGACGACGCGGGACGAGGCCATCGCGGCGAGCGTCGAGGCGTTCCGGGTCATCGCGGGCAAGGACTTCGACGCCGACGAGATGCGGCTCATCGCCCAGGCCCACGCAGAGCGAGGGACGGTGACCTCGGTGAGCCGCGACCGCCAGCTCAACGCCATCAACGCCTCCCCCGATCGCACGGCCGCCCTGCGGTCGATCACCGTGCCGACGCTCGTCATCCACGGCCTGCGTGACCGTCTGGTCCTGCCGAGCGGCGGGGTCGCGACGACGAGGGCGATCCCCGGCTCGCGACTCCTCGTCTTCCCCGAGATGGGGCACGACCTCCCCCGCGGCCGGCGCGTGGAGATGGCCGATGCCATCGCGCTCAACGCCTCGCGCGCGGACTCCACAGCCTCAGGCTGAACGGGTGGGTGACCGTACGTCGACCGACGCCTCGGCCCGGCGGGACATCGAGAAGGCCACGGCGGCGACCGCGATGGCGGCAGCCGCCACGAGGGCGCCGGTGCCGACGGCCGCAGACCGTGGCTCGTCGGTGAACCGGCCCACGGCCAGCCAGGCGAGACCCCAGACCGCCGCGGCGGCTACGCCCCAGCGCGTGGGCTCGGCCCGCATGAGCGCGACGGCGACCGACGCGACGAGGACGAGCGCCACGAGGGCGCCCACGACGGCAACCCCCGTCGTGACGTTGGTGCCGGTGCTGCCGAGCGCTGCCGCGATGTTGGCGAACGTCGCGACGGCGACCCAGCCGAGGTAGAGGCCGACGGTGCCGCGGACGAGCCACGTCCCCACGCGGTCGGCGGCGTGGTCACCGATGGCGGCGAGCTCGAGCGCGAGCCGGGCGAGCAGGAGCAGCAGGGTGAGGATCACGAGGACGCTGAGCCAGATCCAGCCCTGCTGGGTGACGAGGAGCCACAGCGCGTTGAGGACCATCGACCCGGCGACCATCCACCCGGTGCGCCGGGCGAGCTCGCTGCGCCCGGGGCCGGGCAGCCACTGCCACACCGTGTAGGCGGCGAGCCCCGCATAGATGACCGACCAGATCGAGAAGGCCGGCCCGGCCGGGGCGAGCAACGTGGCATCGGCCGCGAGCGAGCCACCCGAGGACTCCTCGACCCGGGTGCCGATGACCCCGACGCCGACGAGGGTGCCGAGGATGCAGAACACCTCCGCGAGCGTGACGACGACCTGACGGGTGCGGTCCGACGACATGTCCATGGGATCAGCCTGCCACCGGTCGTCCGGCGACGCAGGGACGACGTACCCGCGTCATGTCATAACCGCAGGTCGGGACATCGGACCACCTACACTTCGGGGGTGACCACACCCTCCGACGCGGCGACGCCTGTCGACGCGATGCTCGCCGCGGCCAACGCCATGGACGAGCACACCCTGCGCGCTGGCCTCCGCGACGCGGCACGAGACCTCGGCGTGAACGTCGCCGTCATCGACGTCGTCCTGCCGTTCCTCAACGCCGTCGGCCGCGCCTGGGAGCGCGGCGACTGCTCGGTCGCGTCCGAGCACTTCGCCAGCCAGGTCGTGCGCTCGTGGCTCACCGGGGCAGCACTCGCCGACGTCGACGCGGCGTCCACCGCCACGGACCCGATCGTCCTGGCGTGCCCGCCCGGCGAGCGACACGACCTCGGCCTCCTGTGCTTCCACGTCCTGCTCGTGCGGTCCGGGGTGCCCTCGCGCTTCCTCGGCTCCGACACCCCGCTGCCCGGGCTGGCCGACGTGTGCCGGGTCGTCGGGGCGTCGGGCGTCATCGTGGCCGCGACCCGGCGACGCGTGTTCGAGGCGCACGGCGGCGCCCTGCGGGTGCTCGCCCGGCACTACCCGCTCTCCATCGGTGGGGCCGGGGCCGACGCGGAGGTGGCCGAGCACGTCGGCGCCACCCTCCTGCCGTCCGACATGCGACGCTCCCTCGCGCAGGTCGTCCGCTGGCACAGCGGCGACGCCACCGGCGTGAACGTCTCGGCCTGACCGAGCAGCACACCCTCCCGTAACCCGAACGGGCCCGGCTCGCCGAGAAGGCGAGCCGGGCCGGTTCGGAACGGGGACGTCCTGAGCGGACGTCGGCGAGAGTCAGCCCTCGAGCGAGTCCTTGACGGCGGCGACAAGCTGGTCGACCTCGTCCTCGGTGATGACGATGGGCGGGGCGAGACGGATCGTCATGCCGTGGGTGTCCTTGGCGAGGATGCCGCGCTCCATGAGGCGCTCGCACAGCTCACGACCCGTCGGGCCACCCGGCGTGACGTCGAGGCCGGCCCAGAGCCCTCGGACGCGCACTGCGTCGAGCCCGTGGCCGACGAGCGGCTCGAGGCCGGCGAGCAGCCGCTCCCCCAGCCGGCGCGCGCGGTCCTGGTACTCGCCGGTGGCGAGCAGACGGCATACCTCGTGCCCGATCGCGGCAGCGAGCGGGTTGCCACCGAAGGTCGAGCCGTGCGAACCGGGGGTGATGACGCCGAGGACGTCCGTGTTCGCCGCCACGGCGGAGACCGGGTAGAGCCCGCCGCCGAGGGCCTTGCCGAGGATGTACATGTCGGGCACGACCTCTTCGAGGTCGCACGCGAACGTCGTGCCGGTGCGGGCGAGGCCGGACTGGATCTCGTCGGCGACCATGAGGACGTTCTCTTCCGAGCAGACCTCGCGCAGGTCGCGCAGGAAGCCCTTGGGCGGCACGACGACGCCGCCCTCGCCCTGGATCGGCTCGAAGAGGACCGCGACGGTGAACTCGTCGATCGCGGCGCGCACCGAGTCGATGTCGCCGTAGCGGACGGCGCGGAAGCCGGGGGTGTAGGGGCCGTAGTTGTCGTGCGCGACCTTGTCGTCCGAGAAGCTGACGATGGTCGTCGTGCGGCCGTGGAAGTTGCCCTCCATGACGAGGATGTTGGCCTGGTCCTCGGGCACGCCCTTGACCTCGTAGCCCCAGCGGCGGCTCACCTTGATCGCCGTCTCGACGGCCTCGGCGCCGGAGTTCATCGGCAGGACCATGTCCTTGGCCGTGAGCTCGGCGAGGGCCTGGGCGAACGGCCCGAGCTGGTCGTTGAAGAAGGCGCGGCTCGTCAGGGTCAGGGTGCCGAGCTGCTGGCGCGCCCGCTCGACCAGCTGCGGGTGCGAGTGACCGAAGTTGAGGGCGGAGTAGCCGGCCAGGCAGTCGAGGTAGCGCTTGCCGTCGACGTCGGTGACCCACGCACCCTCACCGCTCGCGAGCACCACCGGCAGCGGGTGGTAGTTGTGCGCCGCGTAGCGCTCGGTGATCTCGATGTGCTGCTCGCTGGTCAGCGCCTCGGTGGCGCCGGTCTGCTGGGGCGTCATGGTGGTGCGCACTCCTTCGTGTGTGGGTCGGGGCCAGCGTATCCGCGCGCCGACGGTGCCGACGACGCCTCATGGGCGAGCGGCTGGGTGGTGCGTGCGCGTCAGGGCTGGCGGCGGCTCAGGGCTGGCGACGACTCAGGCTCCACGCGTCGGCCGTGTCGAGATCGCCGTCGCCGGTGCGGGTGAAGACGAGGCGGTCGTGGAGGCGGTTCGTGCGCCCGCCCCAGAACTCCACCTCGTCGCAGAGGATGCGGTAGCCGCCCCAGAAGTCCGGGAGGGGCACGTCGTCCGCGTTGCCGCGGTCCGGCCAGCGGACGGCATACGCCTCGTAGGCCTCCTCGAGCTCGGCGCGCGAGGCGACCGGCTGTGACTGGCGGGAGGCCCACGCAGAGATGCGCGAGGCCCACGGCCGGCTCGCGAAGTAGTCGGCGACCTCCGCGCGGTCGAGGAGGACGGCATACCCGCGAAAGCGGATTGCCCGGAACATCGACGGCCACGTGAGCGAGGCGGCGATGGCCGAGGTCGCGGCGAGCTCGACGCCCTTGGTCGACGACGTGTTCGTGAGGAAGCCGGGTCCTCTCTCGTCGAAGTAGCGCATGAGCACGGTGCGCACGTTGGGCAGGCCGTCCGCGTCCACGGTGGCGACCGAGAGGGCGTGCGGCTCGGGGACGTCGGCCTGCGCCCGCGAGCGCTCGACCGCCTCGTCGACCCAGATGCGGGCCTGCTGCCAAGGCGTCGGGGCGATCTCCTCCTCGGAGAGTCCGGTGCCGGTGTAGTCGATGCGGGTGACGTCGTTGCTCACGGTGGTGAGCGTATGCCGGTCGGTCCCGTCGCGCTCGACCCCTGCGGTTCCGCGGTGGGCTGCAGCGGTTGGATGGTGGCGTGCTGACCATCGACGACGCCGGCCTCGGCGACCCCGCCGATCCCGAGCTGCTGGACTTCCTGCGAGCCCACCTCGACGACCTCGCGCCGACGGCTCCCCCGGAGAGCCGGCACGCCCTCGACGTCGAGGGGTTGCGTCAGCCGGGGATACGGATGTGGGTGGCGCGCGACGAAGGACGGCTCGTGGGGACGGTGGCACTGGCACCGCTCGAACCCGGTCACGAGGAGCTCAAGAGCATGCGGACGTCACCGGAGTCGCGCGGGCGCGGGGTGGGTGGGTCGCTGCTGCGCCACGCACTGGCTGACGCTCGGGCTCGTGGCGTCACGAGGGTGTCGCTCGAGACAGGGAGCATGGAGTTCTTCGTGCCGGCCCGCTCGCTCTACCGAGGAGCCGGGTTCGCCGAGTGCCCGCCGTTCGGGTCCTATGTCGAGGACCCGAACAGCACGTTCCTCACGCTGCTGCTCTGAGGGTTCGCGACGGCCACTCGTCACGAGCGGCGGAGGTCTGCCGCCGTCCAGGAGGTCGGGAGGGACCGACCGGCGAAGGCAGCGAGGCGGTCCTGTATGGACGCGCCCTCCGGCGCCTCGACCTCGGGTCCGAACGCGCCCGACCGGTTCTCCGGTGTGAGGTTGTCGGACATGAAGGCGAGCGCCTGTTCGGCGACCTCGTCGTCGAGCCGGGTCGAGCTGCCGATCGAGCGCGAGAGGTCCCAGCTGTGCACGGCGAACTCGGGCAGCGCGGCCGAGGACGACCCGCCGGACTCGTCGGCCTCGACCTTCTCCATCAGAACCTCGGCGTGGGTGCGGAAGGTCGCCGCGGGGTCGTCACCGGGCTCGGGCGGGTTGGCCCAGTCGACCTCCTTGCCGGAGAACATGTCGACGAAGTTCTGCGGCGAGGCGACGACGTGACGGACGAGCTCGCCGACGGTCCAGTCGCTGCACGTCGAGGGCTTGTCGTGGTCGTCCGGGGACACCTCGTCGAGCAGGGCCGCCGTCTGTTCGACGGCCCGCGACAGGAGGGAGCCGGCGTTGCTTTTCGCGTTCATCGGTGGTGAGCCTTCCGTCGACGATGGGCTGTGTCTCCGACGCTAGCGAGGGGTGCCGAGAGCGTGTGGGTCGGCGAGGGGCCAGATCAGGGACCGTGCCGTAGCGTCGCCGGGACCATGGGGATCTTCAGCTTCCATCTCGCCCACGTGCCGGCGAACGTTGCTGCTCGTGCCTTGCTGCGCGGGTCAACCGACGGTGAGCGGGTGGCCGGCCTCGAGCACGTCGAGCACCTGTCGCTCATGACACTCGGTGCTCCGCCGGTGTCGCTCGAGCGGCTGCAGCTGCGGCGGCTCGCTGTGTTCGCCTCGTGGGAGTCCGAGGCTGCACTGGACTCATGTCTGGGCGGCGACGCGCTGGGTCGGTACTTGGCGGAGGGCTGGCACCTGCGGCTCGAGTTCGTGCGCCGCTGGGGTGGGGTGACCGGGTTGCACCGGCTGCCGCTCAACGCCTCGACGATGGCCGACGACGAACCCGTCGTCGCCGTCACCCTCGCGCACCTGCGTCTGCCTGAGCTGCGCCGGTTCTTCGCGTGGGGGCGGCCCGTCGAGCAGCAGGTCCGCGGCTCCCCGGGCGTCTCTCTGGCCGTGGCGGCGGTGCGACCGCCGCGGACGTTCTCGACGTTCTCGGTGTGGCGGTCGGTGGGCGAGATGCGCGACATGGTCGAGGGGCGCGCGCAGGGTTCTTGTGAGCCCCGCGGCCCCCATGGCTCGGGCACGGTGAGCGCGACGGGCGGGACCGTCGGTGGCCCAGCGGTCGACGGGCGGCATGCCGGCGCGATGGCCGAGCGAGAGCGTCGCGACTTCCACAGCGAGTTCACGACCCTGCGCTTCCGTCCCCTGTCCGAGCACGGTGCGTGGGAGGGTCGGCGCTCCATCGTCCCGTGGCACTGACGGGGCGAGGCCGCGTCCAGCCGCCTGTCAGGTGCGCTCGTTAGGGTGGCAAGCCCCTGCCACCGAGGAGTCCGTGTGCCCGCCGAACCGACCCCCGCACGATGGGATGCCCGGCTGCGCCGGCAGCTGGCAACCGCGCTGCGCTCCCGCGTCGCCGGTGACGACGCCGCGGCCAAGGCGGCTGTCATCTGGGGTGCTGAGGGCGAGCGGTGGTTCACCCCCGAAGACCCGATCTGGCGGGTCCACGCCGATGCCGCGATGTTCCCCGGCGGCATCCGGGCCCTCCTGCTCCAGTCGCTTCACCCCCTCGCCATGGCCGGCGTCGCGGGGCACTCCGGCTTCAAGGGCGACCCGTGGGGTCGGCTGCAGCGCACGAGCGAGTTCCTCGCGACGACGACGTTCGGGACGATCGAGCACGCCGAGACCCAGATCGCCCGGGTGCGCGCCATCCACGAACGCGTGCGCGGCAAGGCCGCCGACGGCCGCCCGTATGCCGCGAGCGACCCCCACCTGCTTCGCTGGGTCCACGTCACAGAGGTCGACAGCTTCCTCGCGTCCTTCCAGCGGTATGCCGCCGAGCCGCTCACCGCCGACGAGGCCGATCGCTACGTCGAGCAGACCGCGGTGGTCGCTAGGCGTCTCGGCGTGGTCGACCCTCCCCTGACGACTTCAGAGCTCGCGTCGGTCATCGAGTCGTACCGGCCCGAGCTCGAGTCGACCGCCGCCTCACGCGATGCGGCTAGGTTCCTGCTGCTCCACCCGCCGCTGCCGATCGCAGCCAAGCCCGGGTATGCCGCCCTGGCCGCCGGCGCAGTCGCGCTGTTGCCGCGGTGGGCTCGTCGTCCGCTGCGGCTGCCGTGGCTGCCGGTGACGGAGCTCGTGGTGGCTCGGCCGCTGGGTGACGCGGCAACCGCCGCCGTGCGGTGGGCCATGACCGACCCGGACGACGTGCGCGCCGCCGCCGAGCGTTCCCGCGCGGGCTGACGAATGACGCTGGGGCGCAGGCGAACTGACCTCCCTGCGCACGCCCCCGGGGTGCCCTCGGTCGAACCACCGAGAGGTCAGCTCGCGAGGCGGTCGGCGGCTTCGAGGACCTCGTTCGGCACGGCATACAGCTCGTCGTCGATGCGCACCTGGCTCCGGGTCGGGAAGGTGGCCTCCACCTCGCCGACGACGCCGTGGAGCGGGCCGTCGGCGACGATGCGGACCATGGCACCGATCGGGAAGGCAGTGTGCGGCAACGCTGCTGACGGCATCTGAACCGCCCGCCGTGTCGCCGCAGCGCCCTGGCGACGGATGATCTCGTCGAGCTCCTCGCGGTAGGACTCCCCCATGTCGACCCGTCGGCCGCGGTAGGTCCACGTGAGGATCGAGCCGGCGTCGAACTCGGGGTGGCAGGTGAGGCAGCTGAGAACGCGACGCGGCCGACGGTGCCGGGTGTAGGTGTGGCCGCCGGGGCACTCGCCCTTCCACGGTCCCTCGACCTGCGGTGAGGTCGCGTCGACGGTCCGCTGCCCGGTGCAGCCGATCTCGACGGCCTTCCTGCGCCACGTGTCGTCGTGACCATGGCTCGGTCCGACGAGGGCGTGCGCGATCTCGTGGAGCAGCGTGTCGCGCACCTCGGACTCGTCGTGGAGGCGCGTCAACGGCGCGCTGACGGAGATCGTGCGGGTGCCGAAGCGGCATACGCCGGCGCGCGTCTTGGCCCGATCGGTCGTCACGCGCCAGTGCTCGAGCCCGTGCTCGCGCAGCAGGGATCGCCCGAGAGCGAGTGCTGACGAGATCTCCATGCCGACCATGCTGCCAGCGGCCACCGACAGTGCGCCTATCAGGCGGGCATACCCCACTGCATGGGGTCGTCGTGGTCGTCGCACCCCCGTCGTGCCGACTCGAGGTCGTCGACGATCTCGTCCAGCACCCACTCCGGGACGCCGGGGTCCCACCCCTCCGGCGGCCCCGTGTCGAGGCTTCGTCGAGGAGGGCGTGTGCCCGATCGAGCTCGTGCGCGAGCAAGGTCCGCGAGGTGCTCCGGCAGCTGCCGGTCGTAGCTTCCGGGGCTGAGGTCCCACGTCACGCACCGCCCGTGCTCGTCGGGCGGGTGCACGAGAGCGATGAGCCTGCGGTCGTGGACCTGGGTGTGGTGGTGCTGGCAGAGCAGCGCCGCGTTGTCCGCTAGTCGCTAATCTGACCCTCATGACGACAGTGCGTTCTGCGGCGGTCTACGCGAGGATCAGCAGCGACCAGGAGGGGGCCGGGTTAGGGGTTGGTCGGCAGGTGCAGGACTGCCGAGCGTTGGCCGAGCGTCTGGGGTGGCCTGTCGGCGAGGTGTACGAGGACAACGACTTCTCGGCGTACTCGGGCAAGCGTCGCCCTGCCTATGTCCGGATGCTCGACGACTTGCGCGACGGCACGCGGGACGCAGTGATCGTCTACCACGTGGATCGGTTGACGCGGCGGCCCATCGAGCTGGAGGAGTTCGTCGCCACCCTTGACGCCGCACGGATTCGGCACGTCCGGTTCGTGGTCGGGGACTCCGACATGATGACCGGTGACGGGCTCATGGTCATCCGCATGCTGTCCGCGGTGGCAGCGAACGAGTCAGCAACGAAGTCCCGTCGAATCCGGCGAAAGAACGAGCAGCGAGCCGCCGCAGGGTTGCCGCACGCTGGCGGGTCGAGGGCTCGACCGTTCGGCTACGAGCGCGACAAGGTGACCATCCGCGAGGACGAAGCAGCGGTCGTTCGCACGCTGGTCGAGCGGTTCTGTGCCGGGGAGTCGCTGCGGTCGTTGACCGTGTGGCTCGACGCGCAAGGCGTCAGAACGATCTGCGGGGGGCTCTGGAAGACGCAGACCCTGCGGACACTCATCACCTCCCCGCGCATCGCCGGTCTGCGTGAGCATCGAGAGCAGGTTGGCGGCCCCGCCGTGTGGGAGGGAATCATCACCCCGGAACAACGAGACGAAGTTCTGGCCGTCATGTCCACCAAGCAGATCACCGGTCGTCGCGCCCCCCGCCGATACCTGCTTTCCGGGCTGCTGCGATGCGGCAAGTGCGGGAACCGTCTCTACTCTGCCGCCCGGCAGTCCACGCGCCGCTACGTCTGCCAGAAGGGACCGGACCACGGAGGATGCGGCCAACTCAGCGTCGTCGCGCCCCCCGTTGAACAGCTGATCGCCGATGCCGTCCTGATCCGCCTCGCCTCGTCGGAGTTCTCCGACGCCCTCGCAGGACGAGCCGCAGCCTCAGCAGAGACCGCACAACTGGCCGAGCAGGTCACCGCCGACCGGGCACAACTCGACGAACTCGCCGACCTCTACGCCGCCAGAACCATAACGGCAGCCGAATGGGCACGAGCCCGTGAAGGCATTGACACCGACTACGCGACGCCCAACGACGACTCACCCGAGCCACCAGCAGCCACGCCCTCGAGGGGCTCCACCCCAGCGACGACCTCACCGCGAAGTGGAGCGACCTCAACCTCGACCGTCAGCACGCCGTGGTCGCTGCAGTCCTGGACCATGCCGTCATCGCCCCCGGAGTCCTTGGAGCCCAACGCCTGGACCCAGCCCGAGTGAAACCGATCTGGCGAGTCTGAATCTGGCAGGGGTGCGGGGCGGGCGCGCCCCGCACCCGCAAGCGGTCCCCGCGTGGCCCCGCCCACACCCGCGCCCCTGCCAGAGACCAGCACCGCCACCGACGCCAACACCTTGGGATCGGCCACCACCACCGCAACGCCCTGCGCCTCACAGGATGCGACCAGCCACGCCCGCACCACCTCCGCAGGCACCAGCGCAGTCATCGCCCGTCCCACTGGAGCCACAGCGCCGGCGGAGCCTTCCAGTCGTCCACCTCATCCGAGGTCCACAACCGTGCCGGCCGCCCACCCATTGCCCCCGACGCGTGCTCGATGACCTCATCACGCGAGGTCCCCGGGACCTTCACGACCGAGGGCTTGAACCCCTGCGCCACATCGAAGCGGTGCAGCCCCGGCGGACGGATCACCCCATTCCCGGTGTCCAGGAACGACTTCGACACGTACTTGGACAGGTAGTTGGCCGCCACCCGTGACTCCGCCATCGCGCCGGACCCGACCGGCAGGTCATTCAACTGCTTGATGTGCACCCAGCCGCGCCCCCACGCGGTGTCGATCTGTCCGCGAGGAATGAACGACCCCACCGCGAAGTGCACATGAAAGTGCACGCCGTCCTTGTGGACTTCGGGCACCCAGACGTACGGGAACGGCTTACCTCGCACGGCCCGCAACTGCCTGAAGAACGACGCCACATGCACCCGCAGCTCGCGAGGATCGGTACACCGCGGTGGGCCATACGTCAGCGTGCCCAGCCGGTTCAACCGGTTGTGAGCGCAGTACCGCCGGAGGCGACTCTTAGCCCGGCGCCCAGCCTCATGCGCCGCACGCTCCGGATCAGCCGCAGCCCCCTTGACACCAACACTGTGCCGCCGCTCACCGGCAGCGATGAAGCAGCCTCCAGCCTCACCCGCCCCCGGATACAGCGACAGCGACCACCCTGAGAATGGTGGCGGAACCCTAACCGAGACAGACACGACAACCCCACAACGACGAGAGTGGAGACCCCCGGACACGCGAAGAACCGGGAACCACTTGGCTCGACCGGTTCCGTGAGTTCGCTTATCAGGGGCGGCAGCGGCTCCTGCGGATGAGCCGTCGACGTGATCCCGTCACCCTGCGATACGTGTGGACGCTCTGTCTGTCGTCCCTGATCGCTTCGCGCCCCAGGCAAGGGCTTCAATTTTGTCGTTGTGTCTTCGCCCCCGGTCAGAGGCGCCGCATCCACATGAGACCACACGAACCACAGCCATGTCACTCACTTGAACGAGTCACCTTCGGCGGTCGCCGTCCCGCCGCACCAGTCTCCGATGCCTCCGCCGCCCGTCAAGGGTCCGCTCCGCCGCTACGCGCCCTTGACAGCCTCCCCCGGCACCTCACGACCGCCGCTATGGAACGACGCCCACCCCTGCCCAGCAGCGCGTGTGACTACCGCGGGTCCCAATGTGCGTTCTTGTCCGTGAACCACGCCAAACAGATCTCACACTGGAACACGTGCTCCCCCATGTCAGACGCCAGGTGAGGACCCGAGGCATCGCAGCGCGGACAGTCCAGCATCGAGAAACTAGGCATGAAGCCATCTAAGCGGCCCAACGAGTTGTGTTGCTAGTTCAAGTCAAGCGCGGGTGGACCCGTCGCGCCCCTGAGACGAGCTGGGCCGACGTACGAAGAGGAACGGGATCAGCTTCACGAAGCCCACGCCAAGTTCCTCAAGCCGTCGCACCAACTCATCCGGTCCGAGTCCGTACTCACGCGCCAACCGGTCCTCGAATTCGTCCGCCTCTCTGCGCATCGCTTCGATTTGCTTTGTAGCTGCCTCGTCCTCCCTAGTCTGGCGGAAGCCCAGGACCACTGAGGCGATTAGCATGCAGATGATGACGCCTGAGCCAACCCCAGTGAGCAGGTTTACGGCGGTCGCCAGACTGCCCTTAGGAATCAGTGCCGATATTTCACCAAATGACGCTGACGACGACGTGTAATAGGCGAAGGTCGCGAGGCTCGGCTCATAGCCTGCAAGAAACTCCTGGGGCGCCGACTTATAAACAGCCATGTTTACAAAGGTGAAGGTGAAAAGGCCCATGAGAAAAAGGCCGAAGACGGCGAAGCAGCTTGAAAGAATGCTAGCGGGGCTACGGCGATAGGCTTCGAGATGACTCGCGGCAAACTGCGCACCCCGGGAACACACCAACCCCGTCGACAGGCTGGTAACAATGGCGTTGGCCTGCTGTTGGTCGTACTTTTGAATCGCCGGGTTCTTCAGGTTCTCGTCCAGATGGACGAATCGCCAGACGACGTCACTATTGAACAACCGTGTGAACAGGGATCGTTGGCTCGCGATAAAGCGTCCTGGAGAGATGGCGAACCTCAACGTTTTCACTAATGAGAATACCCAGAGGGAAAACAGTGCGACCGCACAGACGACGAGCACCCACCGCGTTTCACTGGCCAGTATTCCGATAACCGCGAGAGCTGTGATTGACAAGGCGATCAGCGTGAACCGCAGACTGCGAAAGAAGCCCGAAACCGCATGGATTACCCCGACAGCGAGCGTTGGGTTCTTCCGCCTGTACAGGGCTTTCGGCAGAAAGAAGACGAGCATCAGCAACGGCCACAAAAGTACGAAGACAGGCATCCACCAAGATTTTCGACGAATCACTGTTACGAGGACAGCCGCAAGAAGCAAGAATCCCAGAAGACGGAAGTCAAGAACCCATGCCCAAGAGGGCGCTACGGCTCCGAACAACCAGCGGTCAACGTCTCCCACAAATACCTTGATCAGTACCCAAGACCAAGACAGGAAGCCAAGAAGGTGCAGAAATGGCATGCGGTACTTTCTCCACCGCGAGGGCGGCGGCTTTGGGGTCGCCTCCTTCTTGACGACACCTTCTGCAGCCTGCCAGCACCGACGGATCGAAACGTGCCCAGATGTCTACAGCTTGTCCATTTCCCCCACCGGGCGACTTCCCCTCTGCCATGGCCGCATCTTGACACGAATGCTGGGTTCTACGCGGGACATGCGCGGATGTGCGCCTGGGGAGTAGCCGGGCTACGTGCCTACGTGCTGCGGGAGAAGCAACACGGGCAAGTCCACACTGCTACGCCGCCAAGGGGTCCTGTTTAGAACTGGCCGCGTTGCCGAGGTCCGACGGGCCGCCATCGGCCCAATGCACGACATGGTGGGCCTGTGCCCAGGCAGCAGGTGTCGTGCATCCGGGGAACGTGCAGAGGCCGTCGCGGTGCCACAGCATCCGACGCTGCCCCCGCGTGAACAGCCGCGTCACCCGCCCGAGGTCGACCACCTCGCCGTCGGCGCCGAGGACGACGAGGACGACGTCTGCGTCACAGGCCATCTGTCGCACGGTCGAAGGTGCGAGCATCGTCTGCCTCGCACGCGAGACCATGACCCGCCCCGCACCGTCGGCGCCCGCAACGCCTGACAGCCCAGCGATCAGCTCAGCCAGGCTCATCGTGACGTGCACGACGGTGGCGGCACCTCCCGGTTCTGCGGCCGCCGCATCGTGCGCGGCCGCGCCACCCAGCACGGAGGCGAGTGCCTCCACCCTGCGCTGGCCCGCACTGCGCAGGTCTGCCTCGCCCGTCTCAGGGTTCGGCGCGGGCTTCGACAGCGGCTCGATCGCTGCCTCCAGCCGGGATGCCTGCTCAGGCGTCATCGCCATCCTGTACTCGGTCAGGTCGCCGTCAGCCACGGACGGACTGGACAGGAACGCCCCGGCCCGCAACCGTCTGTGCTTGCCGTCGAGCTCCCCCTCCACGCCATACCTCGCGAGCAGCCGAGGGCGGATCCTGCGCGCCTCGGCCAGCCCCCACTGGACGCCGTGGTCGAGGACGGCGCCGGTCACCGTCGGCACCGCCGCGGGCGTCAACAGGTCCTTCATCCGGCTCACCTCACGCAGCGCGGTCAACGCCAGACCGACACCGACCTCCCCGCTGACCACGCGCCGCCACACGATGCCCTCGGGTCGGGTGTCGTCGGCGAAGGCACCCGCGTCCGGGCCACCTCGCGACCACAGGCCTCCCGGGGTCGAGGCAGCCGCCTCCTGCGCCAGCTGCGCCACTTGGCCGGCTCCACCCTGACGCAGCGACGGAGCGTGCTCACGCACCCAGCCGTGGACCGAACCCACTCCCCTGCGCGCGGACGCGAACTCGCCCCGGTGGGCGGCCTCGGCGGTGACCCGCACCTGCGCGGCGGCCGCCTGTGACTTCACCTCGTCGGCCAGGGTCATCACCTCGGCGAGCTCTCCGGCGCTCAACGAGCACAGGAGGTCACCGACCCCGGCGAGGTCGTCGCGAGCAGCGGTGAGCACCCGGCGCAACGGCGCCACGGGTGTCTGCTGCTCGTCCATGAGCCCTCCCTCAACGACTGCTCCCAACTTATCGGCGCCCACTGACAACGCCTGCCGACGCCGCCTCCGGCCCGTCGCTCCGCATGCCCTTCGCGGCGCCGACACGAGAGGGTGGCCGCGTGCGGGACGCGACGACCCGGCAAACCTCGTGGTGACGAGACGCGCTCAGCGAGCGGACGTCACAGGCTCCGCGGTGACGACGCGATCCGGCGTCGTCGACACGACGTGCTGGGCTGCGATCGCCCAGCCCCACATGAGCGGAAGGAGCGCGCTGCCCATCGAGGTCACCTCTGTGATCGCGAAGAAGAAGGGCAGGAAGGCGATGACCAACCAGGCGGTCACTCGCGGTCGGAACCCGTTGCGCAGCAGCAGGATTCCCAACCAGATGCCTCCGAAGCAGATCACCGGCAACGCCACCAGACCCACGATGAAGAACTGCTCCACGAACGGCGTGTAGTAGTCCCCCGCCACCGAGACGGTCATCAACGCGTACGCCGCCAGCTGCACGCGCCAGGCCCACCGCTCCTTGCCCTCCGCCTGCCGTCTCCGGTAGACGAGCCACGCCGCAGCCAGGAAGGCCAGGCAGATCGGCAGCCAGATCTTGCCGTAGGTCCGGTAGACGAAGAGCGGGTCGCCCCAGTCGAGCAGCGGCCGGAAGAAGTCCAGGGCCGGCTCGGCCCAGACATTGCCGAGGCCGCCCTCGGAGAGGTCGTCCGGGTGGCTGTTGAAACGGGACAGTGCGTGCAGCTGCCCCGCAACGGTGCCGAAGGCCGCCATGGCCCAGGTCGCGATCGTGATGCGCCGAGCGGTGGCCGGCGAGAGGTCGTTGCGTGTCGTGTCCATGTCTCGACGGTGGCTGTCCGGCAGGGTCGCCGTCGTCGTGCTGGCGGGCGGCCCTGGTGGACGTCAGGACGACCTTCGCGTCCTCCCCAAGGAGGACGTGCGGGTGGGCAGCCGGGCGTACCGTCGAAGCGTGAGCCGCCGCAACTGGGCCTTCGACATCAGCCTCGCCCTGGTGGTCGGCGTCCTCGGCCAGCTCGAGGCGTGGCTGGGTATCGGGGAGACCCACCGTCAGGGGCCGCTCTGGGCGCAGGCCCTCCTGTATGCCGTGACGTCCCTCCTGCTCGTGCCTCGCCGTGTGCGCCCCTTGGCCGTGCTGGCGGGGATGGTCGGCGTCTCGCTGGTCGAGTTCATCGCCGTGGGGTCGGTGGCTTCGTCGTGCAGGTAGCGGTACCCGAACTCCGGGTCGTCGCGGTGGGCGTCGAACAGCGCGTTCGCCCGGTACGCCGCGGTCAGGTCGGCGCCGGTGACGGGCGCCTGCAGCCACCGGTAATACGGCGCCCTCGCGATCTTCAGCACCCGACACGTCACCGTCACGGGGATCCCGTTGGCGGCCAGCTCGCGGACGAGCGGGTACATCATTTTCCCGGCAGGTGCGCCTGCGACAGCTACGCGGCCCGCCCGCCGCAGGACCTCGACCTCCTGCTCCAGCAGCCGGTTGCGCCGCTTGAGCTCACACAGCTCGGCCAGCTCCTCACGATCGGCGCCCGGTTTGATCCCGGCGTCGCGGTCGGCCTGCGTCATCCAGTTCGTCAGACACGACTCGGAGATCCCGAAGTCCTTGGCAACCTGCTTCAGCGTGACACCGCCCTCACGCTGACGGGCTACTCGCACGACGTCGTCGCGGAACTCCTGCGGATAGGGATTAGGCACGGGGACATCCTTCCAGCGGCGCCTCACAACGCCACAGATCAGTTGTCACCTATCGGTGCAGCAGTCCCAGATGTACTGACCCGACAGGTTGGTCAAGCGGGTGATGGGCGGCTTGTTCGCGCAGGCGGTGTAGGGTCGGTGGTGGTTGTACTCGTGGAGCCATGCTGGCAGGGCGTCGCGTCGTTGAGCCTCCGAGGTGTAGCAGCGGGCATAGCCCCACCCGTCGGCCAGGGTGCGGTGGAAGCGTTCGACCTTGCCGTTGGTCTGAGGACGGCGCGGCCGAGTGCGTGAGTGCTTGAGGTCGAGCTCTGCGCAGACATCCCTCCACAGGTGGGAGACGTACGGCGAGCCGTTGTCGGAAAGGACCCTGCGGATGGTGATGCCGCGGGCGGTGAACCACGCAACGGCGCGGCGCAGAACCGCGGTGGCGGTGGTAGCGGTCTCGTTGTCGTGGATCTCGGCGTACGCGACGCGGGAGTGGTCATCGATGGCGGTGTGCACGAACGCGTGACCCATCTTCGGGTTGTAGTGCTTGTTCTTCGGCTTGCCCGGGGTGGCTGCTCGGTTCTTGCCACCCTGGGTTCGGCCCACGAAGCGCCACCCGCCACCGTCGGGAATGTTGCCGAACTTCTTGACGTCGACGTGCAGCAGGTCGCCGGGGTGGTCGTGCTCGTAGCGGCGGACCGGTTCACCGGTGGCACGGTCGACGTGCGCGAGCCGGCTCAGCCGGCACCGCGTCAGGACCCGGTGAACGGTCGAAGGTGCGACCCCGACGTGCGCGGCGAGCTGGACCGGCCCCAACCGTTTGCGTAGCCGCAG
Organism: Knoellia flava TL1; assembly: GCF_000768675.1. Classification (GTDB taxonomy): domain Bacteria; phylum Actinomycetota; class Actinomycetes; order Actinomycetales; family Dermatophilaceae; genus Knoellia; species Knoellia flava. Next base: position 48,140 of record NZ_AVPI01000022.1, read on the forward strand.
CGACACGATCCGCTTCGTCGTCGCCGCACAGGTCTTGGCCGGCATCGCGTGCGGACGGCTCGAGCGGTCGCTCATCGGCTCACCGGCCGCGTACCGATCAGCCCAGCGCTTCACCGTCGGCCAAGAGCACTGGAACCGGGCCGCGACCTCACTGATCGGCACCCCTTGGTCGACGACGAGCTGGGCGACCTTGAGGCGGTGACGAACCGTCAAAGCGGCATTAGCGTGGGACATGAGGGCCTCCTGTGCGTGGCAGTGGTGACTTGGCAGTTCCACTCCACCGCGGGAGGCCCTTCCCGCGCCACTGATCAGATCAGCGGATCACAATCACTCAACCAACGTCCCGGGTCAGTACAGCTAGACGCAGCCAGCACCACATTTTCGTTGGCTCCAATTAGGCCGTCAGGGCAGAGCCGAAGCCCGACGATCTCGCCTTTATGCTTTAAGCCCACGAATGGGCATAGATAGACTGATGGCTTGATCCGCGCCTGGTTGTGCGTCAACGCAGATGCCTCAGCCACATCCCAGGCTAGACATCGCCTCGGAGCCCCAGAGCCCTATCCCAAGGCATCACGCATGCGCATTAAGATACCGATCGAGGACTTCAAGCCGAAACTCAAGCGCATAGCCATCGGTCATCCGTTGGGCCAAACTATCGAATTCCAGATAGTCCTTCATAGTCGGCGACAACGACTCCTCGCGCTCGAACGACTCCAACGATCTAACGATGTTGAATTGCAATAGCGCATGCCGCTGAGGAATCGGCTGACCATGCCGCAATCTCCGGTCAAATGCGAGAAAGTACACCGAAATCATGCCCACGTTCGCGAGCAGCCTGTCGTTGTCCTCGAAAACAGGCGCCATGACGTCTAGAGCCGACGCAACACGCGTCTGCACGCCAGACATCTCGGAGGCCGCACTTTTGTTGTCGTCCCAGAACTCGTCCAATTGCCGCTTCTTGGCGTCTACAGGCCTTCCAGCCTCGGCCCACAACATAAACTTAAGCGCAAGGTCAAAATGACGGTATCTCGTGTTGTCGAACGGCACCTTGTCCGTAAAGAACGGGTGCGTGACCAATTCCCGCACGATGGGCCGAAGGACGCCCCCTCGCCCATTTCTCTTCTCAGCCGCATTCAAAGGGACAGCTTCATTCAAGCGGCTGAACATTTCTTCGATGAGCTCGATATCGTCCGTTCGGATAACACACACATCCAGGTTGATCGACGTCAGGAAGGCGGCGATCAGGTCATCGGACTGCTCGAGCTCATTGAACGTCTTACCAGCCGCTCCTGCCGCGCCATCTTCGAGAAGCGTGAAATCGTCCGCCAAAGCGAACTCGCCGTCCAGAAAGCCCCAGATGGCTTCGAGACGCTGGCGACCGTCGATTAGAGAGAACCGAACCCGGCGTCCGTCCACCTCGATCGGGGTAGCGTGCTCGTGCAAGTAGATTTTGGGAATATCGAAGCCGTTCAACAGGCTATCGATCAAGAGGCGCTTCTTCTCGACCGACCACACGGCTCCTTGGCGCTGATAGGGAGGATCGAGCTGGATCTGTTCTCGCATACGGTGCAGATATGCAACGTTGCTATTCCGCATCACCGAGAGTGTAAACGCGCTCATTTGCGAAACGTCTCCTTGATATGCTCGGCCAGGTGGGCCAAGTCCGGGTATACCGAACTCGCCGTGATGTTGAGGTCAGCCAATTCAGCCAATATTCCAGCCTTGGCCGCGGACGGTACTACCCAACTTGTTACAGCCTTGTCCCTCGCCAAATCCTCACCCGCCTGACAAATGGTGAATGTTCCTACTTGAGCCGACACCCGGTCAAAGTATCGCATGGAGGTTACAGCTAAGGGGCCATTCCTAGGGCCGGGAGGCGCCTCAGGTAGGTACGCGTCAAGGTGGTTATCGTGCCCCAGAACGAGGAGGCTAGGCCCGGCCGGATAATTGGTGGTATTTAGGGTTTCGGGCACAAGTTCAAAGAGGCGGCCATCTGCGGCGCCACCGGATGAGGTCTCGCAGGCGAAGAAGAGCCCGACGAGCGGATGTTCGCTCCAGTCGAGCAAGCGCGTGGGTAATCCAAAGTGCTGGGCCAGCGCTAACCACTCCCAACCACCGCTCGGGCGGACAGAAGTGCGGTTCACCGCGTCGCGCATGAACTGTTTGATCATGGTCACTTCTTCGGCCAGATGACCTGAGTTCCGCGCCACTCCCGGTAGCAGACCCCAATTGCTGTCGGCTTGGCCACGGAACCAGCGGTGGCCTGAAGCGTGCGAGCCTGCCAGGGCATCCAACAGTTCGCCCACCCCGCGAATCTCCGGGTCCGCCCCGCCGCCCTCACCCTCGATTTCCGTCACGGGCGCTACTCTGCCTGATGATCGAGGTGACCGCAGGCAAACGCGAGGAACCTCAACTTAGACGCGCCGCCTCTTCAGCTGTATCGATGGATCCGCGGAGCGGCAGCTCTTTAGCGTATAGGGTCTCTGGTTCGACGACCACGAGCCGTCAGCTCTCCACGGGTCCGAATGCCCCGGGCGATGTCGCATCTCGTACAACTGTCGTCTACTTCTACGGCGCTCTATTAGACATCCGGAGGTTTCGATGGGCTCGACGATCTATGAGTGGTTTGGCTACGCAGCTACGGACGCGAGCCCAGAAGCGGCCCTGGCCGCTGAGGACAAACTCTGTCCGCACATCAAGGGGATGTGTGTAAAGAGGTCCAGCGGAGGAGTCTGTTCAATCGTTCCTACGGGTTCGCCAACCCCCGTCATTATTTGTCCACAGCGGATGTATACAGACAGTCACAGGTTTCTGAAAGAGATCGCTCTTGAAGCTTTTTCAGACGCCGATCTAGAGTCGGGCCCGGATGGGTTGCCCCTGCTAACACCTTTTGCCCAAGTGCGGGAGAGAGCGCTAATGAGCGGACGTGCACAAGTCGGCGTGTTCGGACAAGGATTCGGGGGAGAACTTCGTTTGCCACCGGCCGGCAATGGCCTCGGCAGGTACTCCATTGACTTCGTACTCACCCACGTGCAGTCTGATGGTGAACTGGCCACCTTTGTGCCGGTTGAAGTTCAATCCATCGACATCTCGAACTCAAACACTCGTGGCGTAACAGCCTTGCAGCGAGATCGGACGATTGCGCCGACTAAGGCAGGTCTCAACTATGAGAATGTCAATAAAAGGATTCTTCCGCAGCTGATTGTCAAGGGGCTTATGCTGCAGGCAGAGGAACTTTGCCGGCAGGGCATCTATTTTGTCTCACCAGTGCCGGTCTATGAGCGAGTCTTGATGCGACTTGGCGGTAGCGAGCGACTCCGACGTATCCCACGTCAGCCAGGAAGCATCACATTCTGGCCCATCGATTACGGCGCCGCGATCGTGCCGGGTCAGACCATTCCAATTCGGCGCACAGTCGGACGGACGATCTCCACTAGCGACATGTCGATCGCGTTCATTACTCCAGAGAACCTTCCGCCTGCAGGTGCGTATGAAGACAGAATTAGGCACCACCTCTGATAGCTAGGCTGACGCCCGATCTGCGAGATCGAGCCGCGCAGCGATGCTTGCTCCTATTGCCTGGGCCAGAAGGGGAGGCACTGCGTTGCCAACTTGACGATATTGGTCCGCTCGATTGCCCAGGAATAGGTAACTGTCCCGAAAAGATTGGAGCCGCGCCGCCTCACGGACGGTAAACGCGCGATCCTGTGCGTAGTGGTAGTACGCACCCCAGTGAGGGTCACACTTAGTAAGAATTGTGCTAGCCAGTCCGTCCGGATGCACTCGCCCGTAGCGTTTTGTGTGATCCGATGTCCGTGCGCGCTGCATGCCTGATGGAAGTAGTTCCCTTGGGATATTTGTCCAGTTGCCGCCTGGTGGGATGTGGCGCAACCGCTCCAATTGCAGGGCCGAAAGCCGACTGGCCACGTGATTGCGAATTGCAGAGGAGCCGACCCGAAGGCGGGCTTGATACTCGTTCTGGGCCTCGGTCCGATATTGCTGCCCTTCGGTCGGCTCTTCACCCGTTCCTGGGAATGGCAAGTCGTCCAAACTCTCCCTAACGGTGGTGTGCCGACGCAAATTTTGGTCGGTTGGAATGCGCACCAAGCGCCGCCCACCGAGTCGGGATGTAAAATTCACGCGTGCCGGTGCCGCATGCCTCGGAGAAGGGAAAGCACTAGTTGGATCTACTCCATCACGGAATCCTAGGACGATCGTCCGCCATCGCGTCTGCGGCACGCCGAAATGGGGGGCGTAGAGTATTTGAACATCCGAGGCATAACCTAGTTGTTCAAGCGCTTCCAAAATTGCCTCGAGTGTTGCCCCACCCGAGAAGCTAACCAAGCCGGGCACGTTTTCAATCAGCACGGCTAACGGTTGAAACTCGTCAACAAAGCGTAGGTAATCCCGGAAGAGATGATTGCGCTTGTCAGACTCACGACGTGCCGGCGCGTTAATGCTAAATCCTTGGCAGGGGGGTCCGCCGGCCAAAAGCGTAAGATCTCCCTGCTTCAACCCTAAACCGATTCGCACGGCCCGTGCGTCAACGTTTCGGATATCGGTTGACTCGACCACGGTGTCCGGATGATTAAAGGCGTATGTCGATGCAAACGTCGTTTCAAACTCATTGGCGTAGAGAGCTTTGAAGCCTGCGTTCTGCAGCCCATCAGACAGCCCGCCGGCTCCAGCGAATAAGTCAATAAGCGTCCGCGCCGACACGTGCACAGCCTTTCAGTTAGCAACTAGAGGGACTTTATATCTTTAGTGTCACGGCGTGGGTCCGGCTGAACGGACCCACGCCGTGACGCAGCCGCTGATCAGCTGCAGCCGCTGGTGCTTCCGCAGCCTTCGCAGACGTAGCACGAACCAGCCGGGCGCATCTTCGTGCCGCAGGTCATGCACATCGGCGCGTCGGCGGACACACCCTGGAACTTCTCGAGCAGCTCGGCGGACGAGTGCACGTCACCGGACACCTCACGGGCCGACGCCGCACCCGCACCGAACTTCACCTCGGACGCGTGGTCCTCGCCGTCAACAGCCGGTGACTCCCCCGCCGTCTTCGGAGCGGCCTGCGCCGTCTTCTTCGGCGAGCTCGCACCGACCCCCTGCGAGAACGACTCGATCTCGTCCTCGAGCGCCTCGACGTCCTCGTCGTCCACCGTCGACGGCGCGTACGAGCCCGTCTCGAGCTGGCGCTGACGCTCCTCGGCGGTGTGGATGCCCATGAACGACCGGGTCTCGAAGTCGAGGTGGTCGAGCGCCAAGCGACGGAAGACGTAGTCGACGAGCGACTGGCCCATCCGGATGTCCTGGTCGTCGGTCATGCCGGCCGGCTCGAAGCGCATGTTCGTGTACTTCTCGACATACGTCTCGAGCGGCACGCCGTACTGGAGACCGACCGAGATCGCGATCGAGAACGCGTCCATGACACCGGCGAGGGTCGAGCCCTGCTTGCCGAACTTGAGGAAGACCTCACCGAGGCGGCCGTCCTCGTAGGTGCCGGCCGTCATGTAGCCCTCGGCGCCGCCGATGGCGAACGACGTGGTCTGCGAGCTGCGACGCTTCGGCAGGCGCTCACGCGTCGGCCGGTAGACCACCTTCTCGACGACCTTGGTCTCACTGGCACTGTCAGCCGCGGCAGCCTTGTCCGCCGCCGCGTCCTTGGCGGTCGATCCGCCGTCGGAGAGCGGCTGGCCGACCTTGCAGTTGTCGCGGTAGACCGCGAGCGCCTTGAGGCCCATCTTCCAGCCCTGGATGTAGACGTCCTCGATCTCCTCGACCGTGGCCGTCTCCGGCAGGTTGACCGTCTTGGAGATGGCGCCGGAAAGGAACGGCTGGGTCGCCGCCATCATCCGCACGTGGCCCATCGGGGAGATGGCGCGCGCACCCATGGCGGTGTCGAAGATCTCGTAGTGCTCGGTCTTGAGCCCGGGCGCGTCGATGACGTGACCCTTGTCGGCGATGTACTCGACGATCGCCTCGACGGTCTCCTCGGTGTAGCCGAGCTTGCGCAGGGCCCGCGGGATGGTGAGGTTGACGATCTGCATCGAGCCGCCACCGACGAGCTTCTTGAACTTGACGAGCGAGAAGTCCGGCTCGATGCCGGTCGTGTCGCAGTCCATCATGAAGCCGATGGTGCCGGTCGGGGCGAGCACCGACGCCTGGGCGTTGCGGTAGCCGTTCTTCTCACCGAGCTTGACGACGGCGTCCCACGCCTTCGTCGCGGCGCGGTGGATGTCCTTGTCCATCGTGTGCAGCGTGCGCACCGCGTCGTTGGCGGCGGCGTGCTTGCGCATGACCCGCTTGTGGGCGTCCGCGTTGCGGGCGTAGCCGGCATACGCACCGACGACCCCGGCGAGCTCGGCGGAACGCTTGTAGGCGGCACCGGTGAGCAGCGACGTGATCGACGCGGCGAGCGCGCGGCCACCGTCGGAGTCGTAGCCGTGACCGGTCGCCATGAGGAGCGCGCCGAGGTTGGCGTAGCCGATGCCGAGCTGGCGGTAGTTGCGGGTGGTCTCGCCGATGGGCTCGGTCGGGAAGTCCGCGAAGCAGATCGAGATGTCCATCGCCGTGATGACGAGCTCGGCGACCGCCTGGAACTTCTCCACGTCGAACGTGTCGTCGTCCTTGAGGAACTTGAGCAGGTTGAGAGAGGCGAGGTTGCACGAGGAGTTGTCGAGCGACATGTACTCGGAGCAGGGGTTGGACGCGGTGATGCGGCCGGTCTCCGGGTTGGTGTGCCAGTCGTTGATCGTGTCGTCGTACTGGATGCCCGGGTCGGCGCACTCCCACGCGGCCTTGGCGATCTTGCCCATGAGCTCACGGGCGTCGACGGTCTCGATGACCGAGCCGTCCTTGCGCGAGCGCAGGCCGAACTCGGTGCCGTCCTCGACCGCACGCATGAACTCGTCGTTGACGCGGACCGAGTTGTTGGCGTTCTGGTACTGGACCGAGACGATGTCCTTGCCGCCGAGGTCCATGTCGAAGCCGGCGTCACGCAGCGCGCGGATCTTGTCCTCCTCGCGCGCCTTCGTCTCGACGAACTCCTCGATGTCCGGGTGGTCGACGTCGAGGACGACCATCTTGGCCGCGCGACGGGTCGCACCGCCTGACTTGATCGTGCCCGCGGACGCGTCGGCGCCACGCATGAACGACACCGGGCCGGAGGCCGTGCCACCGGAGGAGAGGAGCTCCTTCGACGAGCGGATGCGCGAGAGGTTGAGGCCCGCGCCCGACCCGCCCTTGAAGATGAAGCCCTCCTCCTTGTACCAGTTGAGGATGGAGTCCATCGAGTCGTCGACCGAGAGGATGAAGCAGGCCGAGACCTGCTGCGGCGACTTCGTGCCGACGTTGAACCAGACCGGCGAGTTGAAGCTGAAGACCTGGTGCAGCAGGGCGTAGGTCAGCTCGTGCTCGAAGACCTCGGCGTCCTCCGGCGTGGAGAAGTAGCCGTGCTCCTTGCCCGCCTTGACGTAGGTGAGGACGACGCGGTCGATGAGCTGCTTGAGGCCCTGCTCGCGCTCGGGCGTGCCGACGGCGCCGCGGAAGTACTTGGTCGTGACGATCGTGGAGGCGTTGACGCTCCAGAAGTCGGGGAACTCGACGCCGCGCTGCTCGAAGATCGTCTCGCCGGTCTTCCAGTTCTGCTGGACGACGTCGCGCTTCTCCCAGGTCACCTCGTCATAGGGGTGCACGCCGGGCGTGGTGTAGATCCGCTCGACGGCAATGCCCTTGCCCTTGGCGGACTTGCGGGCACCTGCACGTGCACCGGCGGTCTCGGTCATGACTGCTCCCTCTTCTGCCCGGCACCTGCCGGGCGATCGTGTGACCTGGTTTCTTTTCTACCCGCGGGCACTGACAGTGACGCGGTCCTGCTTTCGTGCTTCGTTTCTTCGGTATGCCGGTCAGTCCGGCGGGGAGACCGAGGCACCTTCTGGAGCGGACGGCCCCGCCACGCGCTCCTCCCGCTGGTCCCCTCCGAAAGCGTCGCGCTCGACGCGCAGCAGCGTGATCGCCTGCTCGAAGTCCTCGAGGCTGTCGAACGCCTGGTAGACCGAGGCGAACCTCAGGTAGGCGACCTCGTCGAGGCTCCGCAGCGGCTCGAGGACGGCGAGGCCGACCTCGTGGGCGTCGACCTCGGCCTGCCCGAGCCCGCGGATCGTCTCCTCGACCTGGTGGGCGAGGAGGGCAAGCTGGTCCTCGGTGACCGGACGGCCCTGACAGGCCTTGCGGACGCCGACGAGCACCTTCGGGCGGCTGAACGGCTCGGTGGCCCCCGACCGCTTGACGACGGACAGCGCCGCCGTCTCGACGGTCGTGAACCGCTTGCCGCACTCGGGGCACTGACGCCGCCGGCGGATGCTCGCGCCGTCGTCGGTGGCCCGGGAGTCCATGACGCGGGAGTCGGTGTGGCGGCAGAAGGGACAGTGCACGGACCGGCTCCTCTCAGGGGCGCAATGGGGACGGTTCTGGGGACGGGTTGGGGACAACGTGTGGGTAACCCGCCCGCCCCTGTGAACCATATGTGGATGAACTACATCGGTGTAACCACTAGATGTTGTGCCAAGTATGCGCCTCGTGTGACCCGCGCCGCAAGCCCTTCCGCACATCTGCGCGTGTCGCCCCGCAACCACGCCACCCGTCCCCGCGTGTCGTCGCGCAGACCCGGCGTGTCGCGTCCTGCCATCGCCGCGACCGGATGGCGACCGGCTCGCGACCGGGCAACGCCACGGTGTGGTCGGGAGCCAGCCGGCTCCCATCCAGGACCTCGAACCGAACTCGCGGCCCGCCACCCCAAGGAGCATCCGATGAACCGTCGTCGCAGTCTGGCCGCCGCCGCCTCCGCAGCCGCCCTCGTCGCCCTCACCGCACCGACCGCCACGGCAGGCGCCACCCGCACCGTCGAGACGCGGGACTTCACCATCCCGGTGCACGAGCAGACCAGCGAGGCGTGCGGCTTCCCCGTGAGCCTGCACGTCTGGGGCTGGTTCAACGTCGTGACCCACACGGACGGCGCCGGCAACGTGACCAAGGAGATTCGCAACTACCTCTTCCGTGGGGAGCTCACCGCCAACGGAGTGACGGTGCAGGGCGTCACCCACGGACCGGATGTCACGACCTACCACGACGACGGGACCGCGACGGCCATGGTGCTCGGCGTCGTCAACCGTCGCGTCCCCGGCGCCGGGACGGTCACCCTCGCGTCCGGACTCACCATCAACAACATCGACCGTGAGGGCGAGGAGGTCGTGATCTTCCACAGCGGCCCGGAGGAGGAGAGCATCGCCGAGGTCTGCTCCGCGTTCACGGCGTGACGGTCCCCTCCCGCGCTCACCCGTCCGCCAACGCGGCCCGGTCCGCCGCAGCCCCGCCGTCGCGGCGCACTCCCTGAACCGTCAAACCGAGGACGCGCGCCATGACCCGCCCCTATCGTCAGCACGTGGACTACAGCGTCCTCGGCCCGCTGCGTGTGAGCAACGGGCACGGACCCATCGAGATCCGTGGCGTCAAGGAACGCACGCTCCTGGCCCACCTCATCTCCGCGGGCGGACGGCTCGTCCCCAGCAGCGACCTCATCGACTCGCTGTGGCAGGACGACCCGCCGGCCAGCGCGGGCAAGTCGCTGCAGACCTTCGTCCTGAGGCTGCGCAACGCCCTCGAGCCGGACCGGCAGGGTGCCCCTCAGCTGCTGCTGACCGAGGGCCCCGGCTACCGGCTCGCCTCCGATCCGGTCGCCGTGGACGCCGAGCGGTTCACCCGGCTCGTCGCCGTCGGACGCCGGGCGCTGGAGGAGGGCCGGCCCGACAGCGCGAGCACGACGCTCGGCGAGGCGCTCTCGATGTGGCGCGGGCCGGCATACGCGGGGTTCGACCACGCGCGCTTCGCCCAGGCCGAAGCCCGTCGCCTCGAGGAGCTCCGTCTGGCCGCGACCGAGGACCGGCTCGGCGCCGAGGTCGCGCTCGGGCGCCTCGCGACTGCGATCCCGGAGCTGGAGCGCCTCGTCGGTGTGCACCCGCTGCGCGAGCGCCTGTGGGAGATGCTCATGCTCGCGCTCTACCGGGACGGCCGGCAGGGTGAAGCCCTCACGGCCTACGAACGCGCCCGCACGGTGCTGTCCGACGAGCTCGGCGTGGACCCCGGCGCAGGGCTTCGCGCCCTGCATGGCCAGGTGCTCGCACACGACCCCGCCCTGCGCCCCGCGAGCCGACGACTGCCACTTCCCCCTGAGCTGGCCGCACCACCCCCGCGGCTGGTCGGTCGCGACACCGAGCTCGACCTGCTGCGCCGTGCGTGGCACCGGGCGCTCGCGTCGACCCCGAAGACGGTCCTCGTGCGCGGCCCTGTCGGCGCCGGGGCCAGCGCCCTCGCCGCGTCATTGGCCGGCGAGGTCGCCCGGAGCGGCGCGGAGGTGCGCTACGAGGCGGCCGACTCTCCCGTCGACGAGGCGCCTGCCAACTCGGGCCGTCCGCTCCTTCTCGTGGCGGACCACGTCGACCCGTCGATCACCGCGACCCTGGTCCTTCGTCTCGACAGCCCCCATTCCGGGTCCTCGGCTGCCGACGAGGTCATCGACCTGAGTCCGCTCGCCGAGACGGAGGTCAGCGAGATCCTCGCCGACTACCTTCCCCACGACGCCGTCGACGCGGCCCTGGACTCCGTCCTCGCCCGGTCGCAGGGGTGGCCCGGCGCCGTCCACGAGGCCGCGACCCTCCGGGCCCGGGCCCACGCCACCCAGCGCGTCGGTGTCGCGGCCCGACGCACCGACGCGAGCAGCACCTCCCTCGCCAGTGCGCGCGCCGACCTCGTCGACAGCGTCGTCGACCTGCGTGAGACGACTCTGCCCGCGGGCAGCGCCGACCCGACGCAGTGCCCGTGGAAGGGCCTCGCCGCCTATGACGTCGAGGACGCGCGGTGGTATGCCGGCCGCGAACGTCTCGTGGCCGAGCTCGTCGCGCGCGTGGCCTCCTCCCGCGCGCTGGCTCTCGTCGGGGCGTCCGGGTCCGGCAAGTCGTCGGCGCTGCGTGCCGGCCTCGTGGCGGCCCTGGCCTCCGACGTCCTGCCCGGGAGCGCCGCCTGGTCCGTCATCGTCATGCGCCCGGGGCCGCACCCCCTGCGCGAGCTGGCCCGCGCTGCCCTGGGCCGCGGCCACAGCGACGTCGGGGACCTGCTCTCCCAGCTCATCACCGCGGACGGCGAGGCCCGCACCCGCACGGTCCTCGTCGTCGACCAGCTCGAGGAGGCGTGGACGCTGTGCGAGGACGACCAGGAGCGCTCACAGTTCCTCGACACCCTCGCGGAGCTCGCGACCGACCCACGGTCCGACGGCACTGTCGTCGTGGCCCTGCGCGCCGACCGCACTGGCGAGCTCGCCGAGCACGCCGCGCTGGCCGCGGTCGTCCGCGATGCCACGGTGCTCGTGGGCGCGCCGACCCCTGCCGAGGTGCGTCGCACCATCGACCGGCCGGCCTCGGCAGCCGGGCTGCACCTCGACGAGGGCCTCGCGGACACGATCGTCTCCGACGCCGGCAGCGAGCCGGGGCTCCTGCCACTGCTGTCGACCTCGTTGACCCAGCTGTGGGAGCAGCGGGAGGGAGCGAGCCTCACCTACGCCGCCTACGTGCGGACCGGGGGGCTGAGCGGCGCCATCGCCACCCTCGCCGAGGAGTGCTTCGACGGACTCACGCCGGAGCAGCAGCTGAGCGCCCGCTCGCTCCTCCTCCGCCTCACCGGGCCCGGCGACGGAGAGGCGGTGACCCGACGGCGCGTGGCTCTCGTGGAGCTGGATGCGCTGTCGGACAGCGGAATCCGTCCCGCACTCGACGAGCTGGCGGCCGCGCGGTTGCTCTCCGTCACGGATGGACACGTCGAGGTCGCGCACGAGGCGCTCTTCCGCGAGTGGCCACGCCTGCGGTCGTGGCTGGCCGAGGACGCAGCCGGTCGCGCCGTCCAGCGACGGCTGGCCGTGGCGGCGAGCGAGTGGGACGCCGAGGGACGCGAGCCGTCCGGCCTGTGGTCGGGGACGCGCCTCGCCTCCGGGCTCGAGGTGGCACATCACCGCCCCGAGGAGCTGACGAGCGTCGAGCACGCCTTCCTCGACGCTGGCCGGGAGGCCGGGGACGCCGCCCGGCGTGACGCCGAGGCCCGGGCCGCGTCGACCGCACGCCAGAACCGACGGCTGCGCTGGCTCCTCGGCGGCATCGCCACGGTGCTGCTCGTCGCGCTGGTGGCGGGGCTGCTCGCCTGGCAGTCACGCCAGGACGCGGCTGCGAGCGCAGTGAGCGCCGACGCCCGGCGCCTCGCCGCGACAGCCCTCACCATGGACTATCCCGACACGGCGTTGCTCGCGGCGATCGAGGCGACGCGCCTCGAGTCGAGCCCGGAGACACAGGGTGCCCTCCTCACCCTGCTGGCGCGCCAGCCCTCCGTCGTCCACCGCGTCCGCACCCCGAACCGCTTCCTGCGCAACGTCGCGAGCCCCGACGGGCGCACCGTCTTCGTCAGCGAGAACGCCGGGCGGCTCTGGTCCGTCGACGCCGAGACCGGTGAGGTGAGATGGACCGTCGACACCCCCGGCGAGGGGCAGGCCGGCAACCTCAGCGTCACCCCGGACGGCACCGGCATCGTCGCCACCATCTATCGCGACCCCGTCCCCGTGCTGACCCGACTCTCGGCGACGGACGGCTCGGTGGTCTGGGAGCTGGCGTCCGACGACCTGCCGGCCGTGACCGGACTCGATGGCGAGATGCTCCACTGGGCCGGGTTCGACGGAGCCGGAAGGCTCCTCGTCCAGACCGACACCCGCCTGTATGCCGTCGACCCCACCTCCGGCCAACCCCTCTCTTCCCAGCCGTGGCCCGGCAGCACCGCGGCGATGGAGTCTCTCGTCGTCTGGCCGGACGGGCGCGCCAGTCGTGAGGTGGGCTTCGACCCCGAGGCCGGCAGCATCGTCGTCGACACGCGCAACCCCACGCGCGCTCCCGCACGGGTCGCCGGGTTGATCGCGGCCGTCTCTCCCGACGGGCGGCGGATGGCCGTCGCCAAGGGTGAACGGTTCGGCGGAACGCTCCGCGTCGTGGACACGACGACGTTCGAGGACGTCGGAGCCCCGATCCCGCTCAGGGGGGAGGTCCGAGCGGGCGCGTTCAGTCCGGACGGAAGGCTGCTCGCCGTCACTGCAGACAACGACGTCGTCGTCTACGACGCCACGACCCTGCAACCGGTCCACACCCTCGAGGGCCACAACGGCACCGCGATGGCCGTGGCCTTCGCCGGCCGGGACCACGACCTGCTGTGGACCGCGTCACGGGACGGCACAGCCGTGGGCTTCGACCTGTCCGGGACGCGCACCATCGTCGCCGAGCAGACGATCGATGCCAAGGTCATGACGGGTCAGGGCCCGAGGGTGGGCGGCCGCACCGGCGTCGTCGTGCACTTCTTCGACGACGCCCCCAACACGGCCGAGCTCGTCGACCTGTCGAGCGGCGACGTCGTCGCCGAGCTCCCGTTGCCCGGGGCCGCCACGTGCGGGTGCCAGGTGACGACGGTCGCCATGACACCCGACGGCCGCACGGCGATCGTCTCCGAGACGACCTTCACGTCGCCGGAGGACCCGGAACCGAAGAACGACACGGGCCGGCTGCGCCTTTGGGATGTCACCACACGCACGCTCACGGGCACGGTCGACTTGCCCGAACCCGCGTTCTCGATCGCGCTGTCCGCCGACTCGCGCCGTGCGGTTGCCAACGGCATGCACGGCGTCATGAGCATCGACCTCGCCGCCGGACGCGTCACCGGACACCTCACAAACCTCGACCCCGAGAAGATGTACGGCGACCAGATCCCGCAGATCGCCCTGTCGCCCGACGGGCGTCTGGCGGCCGTCGGGCGCGTCGGCATGCTCGCACTCGTCGACGTCGCGACGATGACGGAGGTGCGCCGGCTGGACGACCTCACGACCGAGGGACAGCCGGTCGGCGCCGTGACGTTCAGCGCCGACGGGCGGACGGTCGTGGCGGGCGACTTCGCCGGATGGATCCATTTCCTCGGCGTCGACGACCTGCGGCCGGTCGCACCGAAGCGGCTCATCGCCGCCGGGTTCGTCATCGGTGCCCGCATCAGTCCTGACGGCTCGGTCCTGGCGTCGCTCGGCACCGACGGGGAGCTGACGCTCTGGGACACGGATACGTGGCGGCCCTTCGGCAAGCCGGTCACCGACGACCAGGCGTGGGGCTTCATCCACTTCCCCGACGAGCAGCGCATCCAGGTGATGTACGACAACTCTCGGATGGTCCGGGTCGGCATCGACCGCGACCGGTGGGTCGAGGCTGCCTGTTCGGCAGCGAACCGCGACCTCACGCCGGACGAGGTTGCCGTCGTGCTCCCGGGTCGCTCCGCCCCCTCGACCTGCCGAGGCTGAGCCGGCTCGGGCGACCACCTCACCGCGACCGGACGGCGACCGAGTCGCGACCGAGGCGGCACAGGCTGTGGGAGCGGGCCGGGACCGGCCGGCATACCTGCTCCGGAAGGAACCCCGATGCACTCTCGACGCACGGTCGTCGCCCTCGGTGCGACGACCGCACTCACCCTCACCATCGCCGCCGCAGTGACGACGGCCGGGTCGGCGCTCGGTGCCCCCACCACGTCGGGCTGCCGGCTCGTGGAGCTGCCCCCACCTCCCGGCGGCTTCGACGCGGGGGTCATGGACATCGAGGTCGTCGACGGCACGACGATCTACTACGGCAACTACCAGGTGGTCGAGGACGGTGAGCAGACCCAGCGCGCCGTCATCTGGAGGGGGATCGACGGAGCGCCCGAACCGATCAACACGGGGCTCGGCAAGGCGGTCGACATCGCGTACGAGCTGACCTCCACCGGGCTCGTCAACGGCACCAGCGAGGACCTCGACGGCGGCAGCCCGACCCACTGGGTCATGGATCTCAGGACGATGGACGTCACCGTCGTGGACAGCTCGATGGGTGCGAAGGCGGACGCCACCGCACTGGTGCGGAGGGTCAACGACAGCGGAGCCCTCGTGGGCACGGACGTCCATGGCGTGGGCGGCTCCTTCAACCGCAACGGCAACAGCGCAGTCGGGTGGGCCTCGCCCGACGCCCGGCCTGTCCGGCTGGAGGCGACGGGGTCCTCGTCCCAGGCCGAGGGGATCAACGCCCACGGCGATCGCGTCGGCATCATCGCCAAGTCCAAGCGCCCCGGCGTGCCGCACTGGACCGACTACGACCCGACCCTGTGGCACGCCGACGGACGCGTCACGACGATGGACCGGGTCGGCATCGACGCCATCCCGTGGGAGGTCAAGGACGACGGCAGCGCCGGCGGCGAGGGCTTCTGGGGCTGGGATCCCTTCGCGGGACACATGGAGGCGGTCTACTGGCCGAGCGCCGACGACGCCGTCGGGCTCGGGGTGCTCGACGGCGGCGGCTACTCCCGCGTCTTCGGACTCGACGAGGGAGGCTGGGCCGTGGGGTTCGCGGACCGGTTCGCAAGTGATCCCGAGGACCCGTTCGCGTGGCGGGGCGGGGCCTACACCCACTCGTTCCTCTACGTCCACGGGCGGACGGCGCCGGGCCACCTGCGCATCCTCCCCTCGCTCCAGTCCGTCGCCCGGGGTGACGCCGACTGGCACGACTGGCACGGGTCGGCCGTCCACGCGGTCAACGCGCAGCTCGACCAGGCTGCGAGCGCCTCGGCGACAGGAGTCGACGAGAACGGCGTGGCGACCTACGGCGCGACGGTCTACCTGGGCGCCTCGCAGTGCGGCATCGAGGTCGCGACGACCCACGACCCGTGGGGACTCGGCGAGACGCTCGACGCGGCGCGGGCCACGTCCGCCGACGCCGAGTCGGCGTCGGTCCGGGGCCGCAGGCACTGAGTCCGGAAGTCCCATGCCACGCCGGTATGCCGGCCCACGCAGGTATGCCGGCCGCTCACGAGAGCGGCCGGCATACCGTGTCGTCGTTCGTGCGTCCGCACCTGTGGTGGCTGAAGCGTCACCTCGCCGGACACAACGAGCGGGTCAGAGGTTCGGACCCTGCGAGCGGAGCTTGTCGACCTCGCTCATCGCCTCGCGGAGCTGCCCGAGCCACTCGTCGGCGTGCTGGCCGACGAGGCGGACCGACCACGCGAGTGCGTCGCTGCGCGAGCGGGCGACGCCGGCGTCGACGAGGGTGTCGAGCACCTGTCGCTCGGGCTGGCGCAGCCGGGTCATCACCGGCGCCGCGAGGTGGGTGAAGAGCGCCTTCGTCTCGCCGAGGCGGACGCCCCAGGAGACCTTGCGCTCGTAGCGCGCCTCGGCCTCGCGAGCGATCGCGATGCGCGCCTCCTTGGTGTCGGCGCGCCACCGGCTGATCCGGCCCTCGGCCTCGGCCCCCTCGACCTTCTCGTCGGGGAGGGTGCCGATGACGGTGATCTCGTCGCGGTCGACGTCGACCTCGAGCTCGGTGAACCAGCCGTCGGGCAACCGCCCGCTGAACCAGTCGCGGGCGTCGTCGGCGTTCGGGACGTCGGCCTGCTGCCAGCCGCCGGGCCGGCCCATGCCGCGGCCGCCGCCCGGACCGCGTCCGCGGCCGGG
>NZ_AVPI01000023.1 GCF_000768675.1 Knoellia flava TL1
CACGTGCCGCTCGCACCCCCGCCCCCGCCGCGTCCGCGTCGCCGCACCGCCGGCTTCGCCGGGTTCGCCCTCGTCCTGGGCCTCGCGGCCGTCGGCTACGGCGCCGGGCTCATGCTCGACGGCCCGGTCGGCTTCCCCGGCTCGCAGGAGCTCTTCGGCGGCGTCCTCGCCCTCGGCGCGGCCTCCCTCGCGACGATGATCATCGGCCTCACCGGACGACGCAGCCTCCTCTCGGCCACGCTCGTCGCGATCCTCGGCCTCGGTGTCGGCACGGCCGGCATCGTCGAGAGCTCGTGGGAGGGCGACCGCGGCGTCCGGACCTGGACCCCGTCAGCCTCGACGACCCCGCAGGAGTTCGACCACAGCGTCGGGCGCACGACGGTCGACCTCCGTCCGCTCTTCGCCTCGATCGCGGCCCGGCCCACCTCGTCCGGGGGCTCGGTGCCCGTGCCGGACCCCGCGGTCGCGCCGCAGGACCTCGACATCGAGCAGGGCGCGGGTGAGATGACGATCCTCGTCCCCGCCGGCGCCAACGCCCAGATCCGGGCCAAGGCCGAGTTCGGCGAGGTCCGTGTCGTCGGCAACCTGCCCGAGGGCTTCTCGAACCGCGACGACGGGCGCAACGACGGACCGAGCGAGACGCTGAGCCTCGACCTCGGCACCGGCGCGCCCGACGTCATCATCCGCGCCGACATCACCGTCGGCCAGATCACCATCCAGGAGGGCTGACCCATGAGCCGGCACGACGACACGACCCGCATCGAGACCCTCCTCGACGAGTCCGGCGCCGACAAGGACTCCGGCACCAACGAGGACTCCCGCACCACCGAGGACGCCTCCGCCACCTCGACGCCGGCGGCGTCGGCGTCGGCGTCGACGAACGCACCGTGGTCGCCCTACGAGGTGCACCGGTCCACGCCCGAGTTCAAGTCGGGCCCGGCCCCGACGACCTCCGTCGTCGGCCTCCTCGGCCTGCTCACCGTCATCGCGGTGCTCGTCGCGCAGGCCACCGATCTCGACATCCCCTGGGGTGTCGTCGGACCCGTCGCCGTGGTGGGCGCCGGCGTCCTGCTCGTCGTCCTCGGGCTGGCGGGCCTGCGTGGTCAGCGGTACAGGGGCTGAGGACTCACGCGGGTTCGCCGGCGACGGCGAGCGCATCGGGGACCGAGCTCGCGAGCGGCAGGCTCGCGAGCTCGGTCTCCGTCACCCACCGGGCCGCCGAGGTCGAGCCACCCACGTCGAGCACGACGGGGTCGGTCGGCTCGTGACAGGCCGCGGTGTGGAAGAGCCGCACCGCGTGGAAGTCCTCGACCCGTCCGCTCGGCGCCCGGCCGACCCAGTGCCGCGTGAGCACCGTGAGGAGCCGCACGTCGGTCACCCGCTGGCCGGTCTCCTCGTGGACCTCGCGGACGACGGCGTCGACTGGCTGCTCACCCGGGTCGAGACCCCCGCCGGGCAGGTTCCACAGACCGGCCGCGTTGGTCCGTTCGGAGAGCTCGGTGAGGAGCACACCCCGGCTGCTGCGCACGACGGCATATGCCGCGATGCGTTGGTAGGGAACGGCGTTCGCGACGTCGACCTCCGTGAGCCCGTCGTCGCGCGGCACACTCGGACCGGTGGCGGCGGTGACGTCGTCGCGGAGGCGTTGGACGGCATACCGGATCTCGAGGTCGTCGGACGTGCTGCGGACGGCGGACAGCGGTGAGCCGGCCCAGCCGAGCGCGGCGAGCTCCGTCGCGGGGTCCGTGCCGTGCCCGAGCTCGAAGCGGGCCACCTCCTCCCCCGCGTGGAGTGCGACGACGGCGATCACCGGGCGGCCTCGTGGAGGGACCGTGCCCGGGCGTACTCGTCGAGCGTCGCGTCGACGACGCGCTCCCAGGACTGCGCGGGCGACGTCCCGAGGTTGTGGGCCCGCAGCCGCGCCAGCTCCTCGGGGTGGGCAGCGAGCTCCGCGAGGGCCGTCGCGAGACCCGCGTCGGACGAGCGGAGTATGCCGTCGCGCCCGTCCTCGACGAAGTCGTCGACCCCTGTGCCCTTCCGGGCCAGGACCGCGAGACCCGCGGTGCGCGCCTCGAGGGCCGCGATGCCGAAGGCCTCGAGCCGTGCGGTCGTGAGGTAGGCGTCGCTGCGCCAGTGCAGGTCACGCAGGGCGTCGCGGTCGAGGCGTCCCGGCGTGTGCACCCAGTCGACGCCGTGGCGGTCGAGCTCCGCCCGCACGAGCCGCCGCTGAGGTCCGTCACCGATGAGGTGGGCCTCGAGGCGCGCGCCGGGCGCCAGGGTGTGGAGCCGCTCGCGGGCCCCGCGCAGCACGTGGACGAGGGCGCCGGGTCGCTTGCGCCGGACGAAGCGCAGCGCGCTGACGACGCGCACGACGCCGTCGTCGGGTCGCTGCGTGCCGAGGTCCTGCGGTGGCCGCCAGTGGTCGACGTCGATGCCGTTGCCGAGGACGTGCACGTCCGTCGTGCCGGCGACCTCGCCCACCCGCTCGGCGGCCATCGCCGACACCGCCGACAGGGCGACCCCGGCGTCGTGCCAACGGCGCGCGTGGCCGAGCAGCCGGAAGACCGGGATGCTGCGGTCGAGGACGCAGTGCCAGGTCGTCGCCGTCGGCAGACCGGCGCCGAGCGCGACGCCGACCATGTCCGTGGCGAAGGGGCTCACGACGCCCATGTGCGCGTGCGCGACGTCGAAGCGGCCGTGGCGGAGGAGGGCGGCGACCTCGTCCTTGACGAACGGGTTCACCGGCGGCGCCCCCGGCACGCGCAGCGGGAGGCGGTGGACGGTGACGCCCCCGGACGAGGTCGTCGAGTGCTCTCGGGTGTCGCCTGCGGTCGCGGTGACGACCTCGACCTCGTGCCCGGCCGCGGCGAGCCGGTGCGCGAGGTCGTGCACCTGGACCTCGATCCCGCCGACGCGCGGCAGGTAGCAGTCCGACAAAAGGGCGATCCTCACGAGAGACCAGCCTGCCATGCGTCAGGATGGACGCGATGACTCGCACGCTCGTGGCCTTCCACGCCCATCCCGACGACGAGGCCCTCCTCACCTCCGGCACCATGGCCAAGGCTGCAGCGCAGGGGCACCGCGTCGTCCTCGTGGTCGCGACCGACGGCGCCCTGGGCCTCGCGTCCGACGACTTCCGCACCGACGGCGACCTCGCCGCGACCCGGCTCGACGAGACCCGCGCCTCCGCCGAGGTCCTCGGGGTCGACCGCGTCGAGTGGCTGGGCTACGCCGACTCCGGGCACGACGGCCCGGTGCCCGAGAACCCGCCCGGGCGGGTGCGCTTCTGCCGGGCCCCGGTCGAGGAGGCCGCCGAGCGCCTCGCCGCCGTCCTCACGACCGAGCGCGCCGACGTCCTCCTCACCTACGACGCCGCCGGTGGCTACGGGCACCGCGACCACGTGCGCGTGCACGAGGTCGGCGCCCGGGCCGCCGAGATCGCCGGCACCCAGCGGGTGCTCGAGGCCACCGTCCCGCGGGACACCATCGCCCGGGCCGTGCGGCTCGCGGCCAAGGTCTATCCCTTCCCGAAGGAGTTCGACCCGACGAGCTTCGAGCGGGCCTTCACCGCACGGGCCGACATCACCCACCGCGTCGACGTCCGCCGTCACATCGCCGCCAAGCGCGCGTCGATGCGCGCCCACGCCTCTCAGGCCTCCAACGACGGCTCGCAGAGCGGGGACAGGACTCTCGCCGCGTTCCTGAGGATCCCGCGCCCGCTCTTCGACCTCGTCTTCGGGCGCGAGTGGTTCCGCGACCCGAGCGTGGGGCGCGGCGGCAACGGGACGGGTGCGGACGGCATACGGACCGACGTCTTCGAGGGGCTGGCATGAGTCCGCGCGCGAAGCAGCTCCTGCGTGCCGTCATCGGGCTGGGTCTCGCCGCCGCCCTGCTGGGCTGGGGCTTCCCCAAGGTCGCCAAGACGACGTGGGGTGAGGTCTTCGACCAGCTCCAGCGGGTGACCGTCGTGGAGTCCCTCGGGTTCCTCGGGCTCGTCCTGCTCGGCCTCGGTTGCTACACGTTCACCTTCACCGGGTCGCTGCCCGGCCTGAGCCAGTGGCGCGCCTTCATCGTCAACATCTGCGGCTCGTCGGTGAGCAACCTCCTCCCCGGTGGCGGGGCGGTGGGGCTCGCGGCGACCTACACGATCCTCCGGTCGTGGGGCTTCAGGAACCGCGACGTGTCGACCTCCGCCATCGTCACCGGCGTGTGGAACACCCTCGCCCGGATCGCGCTGCCGATCGTCGCCATCGTCATGCTCTGGTTCGGCAACGACGGCCTGCCGAGGTCGCTCACGAGCGCGGCCTGGGCAGCCACG
This sequence comes from Knoellia flava TL1, assembly GCF_000768675.1. GTDB lineage: Bacteria > Actinomycetota > Actinomycetes > Actinomycetales > Dermatophilaceae > Knoellia > Knoellia flava. Next base: position 4,319 of record NZ_AVPI01000023.1, read on the forward strand.
ATCTCGGGGTTGGCCATCTTCGCCGCGTTCGTCGCGATCCTCGCGAGCGAACGGGCGGCCCAGAGCATCGGGCGCGGGCTCGACCGGGTGCTGGGCCCGCTCTTCCGCCGGCGCAAGCGCACGATGAGCGTGAGCGAGCTCGTCCACGACATGCGCGGCCGGATCAACGAGGTCGTCCGCACCGGCTGGGTGCAGATGACGCTCGGGATGATCGGGTTCTTCGGCTTCTACTACCTGCTCTTCGTCCTCATCATGCGGACCGTCGGCGTCGACATGCTGCCGCTGGGGATCCTCTTCGCGGCGTTCGCCATCGGGCGCCTGCTCACGGCGGTGGGAGTCACGCCGGGTGGTGTCGGCGTCACCGAGATCGCCTCGGTCGCGGCGCTCGTCGGCTGGGGCGCCCCACCGGAGGCCGCGGCCGCCGGCATCTTCCTCTTCTCGATCTTCACGCACCTCATGGAGGTGCCCCTCGGCGCGCTCGGGTGGCTCGCGTGGTCGATGAGCCCGCGGGTCAAGGGCGCCTCCGGCGAGGACGAGGACGAGCCCGCCCGGGCCGTCACCCCCTGAGCCGACGTTGCCGGGGTCGAGCTCAGTCCTGGACGAAGACGAGCGCCATCGGGGTCTGCTCGCTGCCCTGGCCCAGCGGGTTGTCGGCGAACATCTCCTCGAACCGGGTCTTGTCGCCGGGGACGTCGCTGCCGAGGACGTTGCGGCCGATGTCGTTGGCGTCCATGACGATCGTCCCGGCGAACTGGTCCTGGTATGCCGTCGGCACCCGGTCGCGGATCGCGCGCGACAGCCGCGCGGCCACCCGGTCGGGGTCCTTGGGCGCCAGCTTGGCCGAGACGTTCGACGGGTAGGCGCTGTACTCGGTCGGGCCGTCGATGGCGCGGATGTCGTTGCCAACGAGCTCGTAGAAGAGGCCCTTGCGCCCGATCGCCTTGCCCACGGCACCGCCGGCGGCGGCGTAGAGGACGCGCGGGAGGCCTGCCTCCTCGATGGCGAGCTGCATCGTGAACGGTGAGCCGAGGCCGATGCCGGCCGGGGTGCGGGTGACGTACTTCGACAGGATGCGCGCCGGCTTGCCGACCTTGATGTCCCAGATGAAGTACGACCGCCCCTGCGTGATGGCGATGATCTTCTCGGAGATGAAGAGGTACCAGCGGCCCTTCGTCGCGGCGTCGTGCTCGGGCCCGCCCTGGGGCAGGGTCGCGAAGAACTCCTCGATGCGCGGCAGCACCTTGGCGTCGAGGTCGTCGTCGGCGGCGAAGAGATCGGTGCGCAGCGGGTAGCGGCGCACGGTCTCGCCGCGCTCGGTCGTGATGTCGAGGGCCTTGCCGGCGTTGGGCTCGAGGTCGGACTTCGGCGCCGCCTGGACCTGCGCCTTCTCCTCCTGCGGGGCCTCGTCGAAGAACTCCTGGAGCCACAGCTCGAGGTTGAGGAAGCGCCAGAACATCATCGTGTCGGCGTTGTTGCTGCCCTTGATCCAGCCCTCGAAGGCGTGGAGCACCTCGGTCTGCTCGAAGTACGGACGGTTGGCGAAGGACTCGCTGAGGAAGATCGAGTAGAAGTGGTTCTTGAGCCGCATGAACCACTCGGACTGCGGCGTCGTGAAGCCGATCTTGTTGCGGCGGCGGTTGATTGACTCGGGCAGCAGGCCGCGGGTCGCGTCGCGCAGGATGCGCTTGTTCCAGCCGTCCTTGATGATCGCCTCGTCGGTGAGGCTGAAGATGAACTTCACGACCTCCTTGTCGAGGAACGGCACGCGCCCCTCGAGCGAGAACCGCATCGTGTTCTTGTCCTCGTAGCGCAGCAGGCTCGGCAGGCTGTTGTGGAAGAGGTCCTCGATGAGCCGCTTCTTGAGGTTCGACTGCTCCACGGGGAAGCGCTCGTCGGTGAACTGCGAGGTGAAGTCGCGCTTGAGCAGCGAGGTCACCGGCACGTCCTTGCGGCCCTTGAGCTTGGCCTTGACGCGGAAGCGGCCGAGGCGGAAGAGGACGTCGAGGCTCTTGCTCAGCTCGGCGGCGGCGACCTTGGCGCCCTGCGCCCGCAGCTGGCGGAGGTAGACGGCGTAGTAGGGGATGTAGCCGGCCATCATCTCGTCGGCGCCCTGACCGTCGAGGAGGACCGTGACGTGCTTGGTGGCCTCGCGCATCACCTGGTACTGCGCGTAGGGGCCGCTGGAGATGAGCGGCTCCTCCTGGGTGCGCACGAAGTCGCGCAGGTCGGCCTTGAACTCGTCGGCGGTCGGGAGGATCTTGTGGCCGTCGACGTGCCCCTTGCAGATGTCGAGGACGGCGTCGACGTACTGCTCCTCGTCGTTGATCGAGTTCGGGAAGACGGCGCTGAAGGTGTTCTGCTGCACGCCGACCGACCGGGTGCGCTCGTCGCCCTCGTTGATGAGCTGGTTGATGACGACGGCGACGGCCGAGCTGTCGAGGCCGCCCGAGAGCGACGTGCCGACGGGGACCTCGGACTGGAGACGGAGCCGCACGGCCTCGACGAAGCGCTCCTTGTACTCGGCCGCGGCGGCGTCGTCGTAGGGGCGCTGCTCGAGCGCGAGCTCGGCGAGCTCCTCGCGCAGGCGGGTGAACATCGAGCGCCGGATGCCGTCGGCGTCGGCCTCGAGCATCTCGCCGGGCTGGAGCCGCTCGATGCCGTCGAAGAACGTCTCCGTGCCGTCCTCGTGGGCGCGGAAGCGCAGGTAGCGGTAGATCGAGCGCTCGTTGGGCTTCTTCTCGTAGAGCCCGCTGGCGAGGATCGGGCGGATCTCGCTGGAGAAGAGCAGGGCCTCTCCGGTGACGTCGCCGTCGGAGGCGGGCACCCGGCATACGTAGACGGGCTTGATGCCGAAGTGGTCGCGCGCGAGGGTGAGCCGCTGCTCGTCGCGGTCCCAGATGGCGAGGCCGAACATGCCGTTGAAGCGGTCGAACGCCTCGCCGCCCCACTGCGCGAACGCCTGGAGGACGACCTCGGTGTCGCTGTCGGTCTCGAACGTGCGGCCGAGGCCCTCGAGCTCGGCCCGCAGGTCGAGGTAGTTGTAGACCTCGCCGTTGTAGGCGATCGTGTAGCGCCCGTCGGCCGTCGCCATGGGCTGCTGCCCGTGCGCGACGTCGATGATCGACAGCCGCCGGTGCGCGAGTCCGCACGGTCCCTCGACGAAGAGCCCGTCGCCGTCGGGACCTCGGTGCTGCTGGCAGTCGTTCATCGTGGCGAGGAGAGCCTCGTCCGCCGGAAGTCCGTAGTAGCCCGCGATGCCGCACATGTGTCAGGGGTCCTCAGTTCTCGTCAGGGGATCCGGTCAAGGGTATGCCGTCCGCTCACCCGCACGACACGGCGCGAGGTGGCGTCGCGGTCACTCCCACTCGATGGTGCCCGGCGGCTTGCTCGTGACGTCGAGCACGACCCGGTTGACCTCGCGCACCTCGTTGGTGATGCGGGTCGAGATCTTGGCGAGCACGTCATAGGGGACGCGCGTCCAGTCCGCCGTCATCGCGTCCTCGGACGACACGGGCCGCAGCACGACGGGGTGGCCGTAGGTGCGGCCGTCGCCCTGGACGCCGACAGAGCGGACGTCGGCGAGCAGCACGACCGGGCACTGCCAGATCTCTCGGTCGAGCCCGGCCGCGGTGAGCTCGTGGCGGGCGATCTGGTCGGCGGCGCGCAGGATGTCGAGCCGCTCCGCCGTCACCTCGCCGACGATGCGGATGCCGAGGCCGGGGCCCGGGAAGGGCTGGCGCCAGACGATGCCCTCGGGCACACCGAGCTCGAGGCCGACCTGGCGCACCTCGTCCTTGAAGAGGAGGCGCAGCGGCTCGATGAGCGTGAACTGGAGGTCGTCGGGCAGGCCGCCGACGTTGTGGTGGGACTTGATGTTGGCCGTGCCCGTGCCCCCGCCGGACTCGACGACGTCGGGATAGAGGGTGCCCTGCACGAGGAACTCGACCGGGTGGCCGTCGCGCTCGGCCGAGCCGACGACGTCGCGGGCCGCCTGCTCGAAGACGCGGATGAACTCGCGCCCGATGATCTTGCGCTTCTCCTCGGGGTCCGAGACCCCGGCGAGGGCGTTCAGGAACTGCTCCTTGGCGTCGACGACGACGAGGTCGACCCCGGTCGCCTCGACGAACTCCTTCTCGACCTGCTCGGCCTCGCCGGAGCGCAGAAGCCCGTGGTCGACGAAGACGCAGGTGAGCTGGTCACCCACGGCCCGCTGCACGAGCGCCGCGGCGACCGACGAGTCGACGCCGCCCGACAGCGCGCACAGCACGTGCTTGTCGCCGACGGTCTCCTTGACCTGCTCGACGAGCGACTCGACGACGTTGTGCGCCGTCCAGTCGCCGGAGAGGCCCGCTCCGCGCAGGAGGAAGTTCTCGAGCACCCGCTGGCCGAAGGTCGAGTGCATGACCTCGGGGTGCCACTGCACGCCGTAGAGCCGGCGCTCGTCGTCCTCGAAGGCGGCGACCGGCGCGCCGGACGTCGTCGCCGTGACCCGCATGCCCTCGGGCGCGGCCGTCGCGGCGTCACCGTGGCTCATCCACACCGACTGGTCTGAGGGCTGGCCGTTGAAGAGGGTCGACTCGGTGTCGGAGACCTGCGCGGGGGTCGAGCCGTACTCACCCAGACCGGTCCGCTCGACGGTGCCGCCCAGCGCCTGGACCATCGCCTGGAAGCCGTAGCACATGCCGAAGACCGGCACCCCGGCCTCGAGCAGCGACGGGTCGAGGCTCGGCGCTCCCTCCTCGTAGACCGAGCTCGGCCCGCCGGAGAGGATGATCGCCGCCGGCTCCTTGGCGAGCATCTCGCTCGCCGCCATCGTCGAGGGGACGACCTCGCTGAAGACGTTGGCCTCGCGCACGCGGCGCGCGATGAGCTGGGCGTACTGGGCGCCGAAGTCGACGACGAGCACCGGGCGGTCGGACAGGTGGGGGGTCTCGCTCACGCAGACAGGCTACCGGCGGCGCCGGACGCCACGGTCGGGCCGTCGGTCAGTGGGCGGCCAGGCGGCCCTCGACCTCGGCGGCGACGCGGCGCTCGACCCAGAACGAGAGGAAGGGCACGCAACCGGCGAGCATGACGCCGACCATCCTCGGCAGCGACCAGCCCACCTTGAAACCCAGGTTGGCGGTGGCGACGAGATAGACCATGTAGATGAAGCCGTGGGGCTGCGGCCACCACTTGAGCGGGTTCTGGTCGCCGCTCATCGACGTCGCGTACTCGAGCACCATCTCGACGACGAGCACGAGCAGGCCGACGCCGACGATGAACGCCATGACCTTGAAGAAGGTCAGCGCCTTGCGCGCCGCCGTCTCGTCCCGGATCTCGCGCTGCGTGCTGGTCTGGCTCACGTCACTCACGCGCACCATTGTCGCCGCTCGCCTCGAGCACCTCGGCAGCGGCCTCGTCGTCGTCGCGCTTCTCGTCACGCACGATCCGCCACCACATGTAGAGCGCGAAGAGCGCGAAGGCCCACCACTGGAACGCGTATGCCGCGTTGCGCCACTTGAAGCCCGTCTCACCCGACGGGGTCGGCACCCGTTCCATCGAGCCGAGCGTGGTCGGCGGCGCGGCCGGCGACTCCTCCTGCTGGAAGACGAACGCGTTGTAGAGGTCGCCCGGCCAGCGCCCCACGAGCACCGAGGTGTCGACCGAGCCGAGCTGGCCCTCGGGAGGTGCCTGGCCGGCATACGGGGACTCGGGCGGAGCCAGCCCACCCGTGACGGTGACGGAGCCCGACGGGACCGGCGGCAGGTCCGACGGCGAGGTGACGAAGCCGCGCAGCACCGGCAGGGTCGCGCCCGTGGACGCGACCCGCAGCGGCGCGACGACCCAGAAGCCTGTGCGCCCGTCCAGCCGCCGGTTGGCGACGACGACCTGGTCGGTCCCGAACTCCCCGGTCGCGGTGACCGGGCGGGTGCTCAGCTCCCCGGGGAAGTCGGAGTGGGGACGCAGGACGGTCTCGACGGCGACCGGCTGCTGGGAGCGGGCCCGTTCGAGCGACTCGCGCAGCGCCTCGTCCTCGGCGACCCCCAGCTGCCACCGGCCGAGCTGGACGAAGGCGATGACGACGAGGACGGCGACCGCGAGCAGCGCGAGGTTGCGGGGCTTGGTCGCGGTCCGGAGCACCCGACGAGCGTAGACAAGGGTCCTGAGAGTCGTGCTGGTCAGGTCAGCAGCTCGGCTGCCACGCGCAGGTCGGCGACGAGCGCGGCGAGGTCCTCGTCCCGCCGACGCGAGCGCAGCACCGACGCCGGATGCGGCGTCGCGAGAGTGAACTCCCCGCGGTGCGCGGGCCACGCCTGCGGCCACGGCAACCACCGACCCCGACTCTCCCCAACGCGGAAGGTCGCGCCGAAGGCCTCCTGGCCGGCGGTCGCGCCCAGCAGCACGGCCCCCCGTGGCCGCACCCGGTCGAGCTCGGCGAGCAGCCACGGCTCGCACTTCGCCACCTGCCAACGGGCAGGGGACTTGTGGATGCGCTTGCCACCCCGGTCGGTGTGACGGAAGTGCTTGACGACGTTGGTCCGGTAGACCGCCGAGGGGTCCAGCCCGGCCTCCGTCAGTGCCGCGTCGAGCAGCCTGCCGGCGGGGCCGACGAACGGCTCGCCCTCGACGTCCTCCCGGTCCCCCGGCTGCTCACCGACGAGGACGAGCTCCGCGTCAGCCGGACCTGATCCCATGACGGCCTGCGTCGTGTCGCGGAAGAGGTCGCACCCGCGGCACCGCTGGGCCGCGTCGGCCAGGGCGGCGACCGACCGTCCCCGCGGCACCCACTCCGACGCTCCCGGCCAGTCGCCGGGTCGCGCCCGACCGTCCGCTGCCGACACCACGTCTCCTGACACCTCGCGACTCGTCGCTCGCACCTACCCGGCGCCGCCAAGGACAAACGCCGCGCGCCGGAAACTCGGTGGCTCGGCGTCGGTGCCGGCTCCTACCGTGGAGGGGACATGCCGACGACACCCTGGCCCTACGCGCTCCCCGACGAGGCCACTCCCCCACACGACGCCGACCGCCTCCTCCTCTGGCTCGTCCGGCGACAGTGGCGCACCATCGTCGGAGGCGCGGCGTTCGGCATCCCGTGGATGCTCTCGATCGCCCTCGTGCCGGCCGCGATCGGCAAGGCCATCGACGACGGGCTCGTCGCGCGCGACGGCCGGGCGCTCGTGCTCTGGTCGGCGGTCATCCTCGGCATGGGGCTCGTCAGCGCGGCGACGACCAACCTGCGGCACTGGTTCGCGGTGCGCAACTGGCTCTTCGCCGCCTTCCGGTCGGCGATCGTCACCGAGCGCGCGGTCCGTCGCGCCGGTCCGGCGCTGACCCGCGAGAAGCCGGCCGGCGAGGTGCTCACCGCCTTCGCCAATGACTTCTGGAAGGTCGGCAACGTCTTCGACGTGTCGGCGCGGTTCGCCGGTGCGATCGCGAGCTTCGTCGTCGTGTCCGTCATCCTGCTCAGCGGCTCGGTGCTGCTCGGGCTCGTCATGCTCGTCGGCGGCCCCCTGCTCCTTGCCTCGCTCGCCTTCGTCATGCGGCCGCTCCAGAAGCGGCAGGAGGCGCAGCGCACCGAGTCCGGCGAGCTCACCGCGCTCGGCGCCGACACCGTCACGGGTCTCCGCGTCCTGCGCGGCGTCGGAGGTGAGGAGACCTTCCTCAGCCGGTATGCCGGCCAGTCCGGTCGCGTGCGCGCCGCCGGTGTGCGGCTCTCGGGTGTGCAGGCGTTGCTCGACGCGTCGCAGGTGCTGCTGCCGGGCGTCTTCGTCGTCGTCGTGACAGGACTGGGGGCCCACCTCGCGGTGGCCGGCGACATCTCGCCCGGGCAGCTCGTCGCGTTCTACGGCTACACGGCGTTCCTCACGATGCCGCTGCGCACAGCGACCGAGTTCGTCAACAAGCTCATCACGTCGCGGGTCATGGCCCGGCGGCTCGTCTCGATCCTCGCCGCCGAGCCCGACCACCCCGTGCACAACTCGCCAATTCCCTCGTTGTGCACGGGGGCGCCGGACCGCACGAGGGGAATCGGCGAGTTGCGCACGGGTGAGCTCGTCGACCCTGAGTCCGGGGTGCGGATCGTGCCGGGCGAGCTCACCGCCATCGTCTCAGCCCGGCCGGAGGAGTCGGCGGCGATCGCCGCGCGCCTCGGCCGCACCGTGCCCGGGCGGCACGGCGTCACCTGGGCCGGCGTCGTCCTCGACGACGTGCCCATCGAGGACGTGCGGCGCACGATCGTCGTGTCGCAGGCCGACCCGCACCTCTTCAGCGGCCCGGTCCGCCGCGAACTCGGCGCGCTTGACCAGCCCGACGACGACGCGCTGCTCGCCGCGCTGCACACCGCCGACGCGATGGACGCGGTGGAGTCGATCGACGGCGGCCTCGACGGTGAGCTCGAGGAGCGCGGACGCTCGCTGTCGGGCGGCCAGCGCCAGCGGCTCGCCCTCGTCCGCGCGCTGCTGCGCGACCCCGAGGTCCTCGTCCTCGTCGAGCCGACGAGCGCCGTGGACGCGCACACCGAGGCGCGCATCGCCGAGCGCATCCCCAAGCACCGCAGCGGTTCCACGACCGTCGTCGTCACGGCCAGCCCACTCCTGCTCGACCGCGCCGACCGGGTCCTCCTCGTCGAGGACGGACAGGTGACCACGATCGGGACGCACCGCGACCTCGTGCACGGCTCACCGGCATACAGACGCGTCGTGCTGCGCGAAGTGGAGGAAGAGTGATGAGGAGGAGCGACCGATGACCCCGATCCTCCAGCAGCTCGGCGAGACCGACCACGCCAAGCGGTCGCTGCCCATCGCGAGCCGGCAGATGGTGGTCGCACACACGCGCGTGCTGCTGCGCGACCACCGCCGTCCGCTGCTCGTCGTCCTCGCGCTGCACGGCCTGGCCGCGCTCGTGGGGCTCGTCGGCCCGTGGGTCGTCGGGCAGGTCGTCGAGGAGGTGACCCGCTCCGGTCCGCGTGCGGCGAGCCTGCAGCGGATCGACGTGCTCATCGCGGTCCTCGTCGCCGCGATCCTCGCCCAAACGGTGCTCACCTGGTTCGCGCGGCGGGCGGCGTTCATCCTCTCCGAGCACGTGTTCGCCCGGCTGCGCGAGGACTTCGTCCGCGACGCCGTGCGCCTGCCGCTCTCGACGCTCGAGCGCGCCGGCACCGGTGACCTCGTCGCACGCACGACGAACGACATCGACGCGATGACGCACGTCATCAGGTTCGGCATCCCGGCGATCGTCGTGTCGGTCATGTCGGTGACGGCGACGGTCGTCGCGGCCGTGCTCACCTCGCCGCTGGCGGCGCTGGCGCTGCTCACCCCGCTCGTGCTCCACGTCCCCTCGACCCGGTGGTACCTCAAGCGCGCGGGACGGGTCTACCTCTGGGAGCACGCGAGCTACGCGCGGCTCAACTCAGTCGGCGCCGAGACGATCGACGGCCTCCGGACGATGGACAACCTCGGGCTCTCGGCCGAGCGCGCCGCACGGTTCGACGAGGCCCTCGACGAGGCCGGCCGCGCCGAGCGGGTCGGCGTCGGCCTGCGCCTGCGGTGGTTCCCGTGGCTCGAGATCGGCTTCTTCCTCCCCGTCGCCGTCTCGGTGCTCTGGGGCGGGTGGCTCGCGTGGAACGGTCACATCTCGATCGGCGCCGCCACCGCCGTCACGCTCTACATCCAGCAGATGCTCGACCCGCTCGGAGACCTCATCAGCTGGCTCGACGAGATCCAGTTCGCTGCGACGTCCCTCGCCCGCGTGCTCGGCGTCGGCGAGGTGCCGCCCGACCGCATCGCCACGGGCGAGGAGCCGCGGGGCGAGACCATCGAGGTCGAGGACGTCCGCTACTCCTACCGCGAGGGCCGCGACGTCCTGCACGGCGTCTCGCTGACCCTGCGCCCGGGCGAGCGCCTGGCCATCGTGGGGCCGTCCGGCGCGGGCAAGTCGACGCTCGGCCGGCTCATGGCGGGCATCGACGGGCCGCGCACCGGCCGGGTCACCGTCGGCGGCGTTCCGCTCGTCGACCTCCCGCTGTCGGCACTGCGCGGCGAGGTCGCCCTCGTCACCCAGGAGCACCACGTCTTCGTCGGCACCGTCGGTGACAACCTGCGCCTCCCGCGACCGGAGGCCACCGAGGACGACATGTATGCCGCGCTCGCGGCGGTCGACGCTGCCGGCTGGGTGCGTGCCCTGCCCGACGGCCTCGACACCACGGTCGGCTCCGGCGGTCACGAGCTGAGTGAGGCCCAGGCCCAGCAGCTGGCGCTCGCCCGGCTCGTCCTCGCCGACCCTCACACCCTCGTCCTCGACGAGGCGACCTCGCTTCTCGATCCGCGCGCCGCGCGCCACCTCGAGCGCTCGCTCGCGGCGGTGACCCGGGGGCGCACGGTGGTCGCGATCGCGCACCGGCTGCACACGGCATACGACGCCGACCGGGTCTGCGTCGTCGACAACGGACGGATCACCGAGCTCGGCACCCACGACGAGCTCATCGCGCGCGACGGCGCCTATGCCGCGCTCTGGCGCGCCTGGCGCGACGAAGGGTAGGGCGACGGGTGCCACCCGCTGCACGGACGACCGGGTGGCAGCCGTCAGACGGTGCGCAGGACCGGCATGCCGAGGTCGACCCCGGTGCCGTCGACCGCCCGCACTCCGCGCACCTCGTGCACCGCGGGGTTGCGGGCAGGCACGGGCTCGAGCCGCTCGTAGTCGGCGCCCTGCTGTGGACGCGGGTCGAGGTCACCGCGGTTGGGCCACAACGACATCGCGCGCTCGGCCTGTGCCGTAATCGTCAGCGAAGGGTTGACGCCGAGGTTCGCCGAGACCGCGGACCCGTCGACGACGGAGATGCCGGGGTGCCCCCACAGGCGGTGGTAGGGGTCGATGACGCCGCTCGTCGGGCTCTCGCCGATGGCGACGCCGCCGAGGAAGTGGGCTGTGAGAGGGACGTCGAAGACCTCGCCCCACGTGCCGCCGGCGACGGTGTAGTCGCCGGTCACGTCCTGCAGCCGCCGGGCGACGACGTGCATCGCGTCGTGCCCCTCCTTGATGAAGCTCGGGTTCGGCTCGCCGTGCCCCTGCTGGGAGGTGAGCCGGCGCCGGCCGAGGAGGCCTCGGCGCCCGGACACGCGCAGCGAGTTGTCGTGCGTCTGCATGACGAGGCCGATGACGGTGCGCTCGCTCCATCGCCTGGCCATCGGGAACTGCCTGAGCAGCGCCTGTGGCTGCTTCGCGAGCTCGATGAGGAACTGGACCGGTCGGGGCCACCGGGTGTCGCCGGGCACCATGAGGGTCGTGAGCAGCCCCATCGCGTTGGAGCCGGGGCCGTAGCGGACGTTCTCGACGTGCGTGTCCTCGGTGGGGTGGAACGACGCCGTGATCGCGATGCCCTCGGCGAGACCCGCCTCGGGGTGCGGGTGCTCGGTCATCGCTCCGAGCAGGGCCTCGCTGTTGGTGCGGGTGAGGTGCCCGAGCCGGTCGGAGATCCGGGGCAGCTCGCCCTCGTCGCGCATCGCATGGAGCAGGGTCTGGGTCCCCCACGTCCCTGCGGCGACGACGACATGCCGTGCCGTGACGACCTGCTCGTCGCGTCCGTGCGTCGGACCGGTGCGTTCGTGGAGGACGCGATAGACCTCCTGCCCGTATGCCGTCCCCTCGCCGCCCGTGCCCGGCACGACTCCCAGCCGGGTCACCGTGCGCATCGGCTCGATGACGACACCGCGGCCCTCGGCGAGGTGGAGGTAGTTCTTGCGCAGGGTGTTCTTGGCACCGTGCCGGCAGCCCACCATGCAGTTGCCGCACCGGGTGCAGCCCGTGCGGCGCGGGCCGGCGCCTCCGAAGTAGGGGTCGTCGACCTCGACGCCGGGCTCGCCGAAGAAGACGCCGACGGGTGTCTTGCGGAAGGTCTCGGGGACGCCCATGTCGGCGGCGGTGTCGCGCCAGATCTGCTCGACCGGTCCGTCGCACGGGTTCTCGACGACGCCGAGCATCGCCGACGCCGTCTCGTAGTGCGACGCCAGCTCGGACGACCAGTCCGTGATGTGGCCCCACTGCTGGTCGCGGAAGAACGCCTCCGGCGGGACGTAGAGCGTGTTCGCGTAGTTGAGCGACCCACCGCCGACGCCCGCGCCCGCAAGGATCATGACGTCGGGCAGCCGGTGGATGCGCTGGACCCCGAAGCAGCCGAGCCTCGGCGCCCAGAGGTAGTTGCGCACGTCCCACGACGTCGTCGCGAAGTCCTCGTCCTCGAAGCGCCGACCCGCCTCGAGCATGAGGACCGAGTAGCCCTTCTCGGCCGCGCGCAACGCGGCGACCGACCCGCCGAAGCCGGTCCCGATGACCACGACGTCGACGTCGGTCTCCGGCGTGCTCATGGCGTGACCGTCGTCGTATCCGTTGCGGCTCAACGCAGTCCCAGCGCCTTGAACGCGCGCAGGCAGAGGGTGAGGCCCTTGGTGTAGGTCTCCTGCGAGACGCCGGGCAGTCCGGCCATCGGGCCGGTGACGTGCTGCGCGGTGACGTTCTGGCTCTCGGTGTACTTGAGGATGCCCTCGCGGCCGTGACGCCGCCCGACGCCCGACGCCTTCATGCCGCCCATCGGCGCGCCGGTGCTGGCCCAGGCAGGGATGTAGGCGTCGTTGATGTTGACCGTGCCCGTGCGGATGCGCGAGGCGATGCGACGGGCGCGCCGCACGTCGCGGCTCCACACCGACGCATTGAGCCCGTACTCGGTGTCGTTGGCGAGCGCGACGGCCTCCTCGTCGGAGCCGACCTCGTAGACGGACACGACCGGTCCGAAGGTCTCGCCGTCGCGGCACTCCATGTCGGGCGTGACGCCGGTGAGGACGGTCGGCTCGTAGACGAACGGGCCGACGTCCGGGCGGGCGCGACCCCCGGTGAGGACGACCGCTCCCTTGGCGCGCGCGTCCTCGACGTGGCGAGTGACGGTGTCGAGCTGCGCCTGGTTGACGAGCGAGCCCATCTCGGGGCCGTATTCGAGCTCGGTGCCGAGCCGCAGTGACTCGACCGCCTCGACGAACGAGGTGACGAACTCGGCGTGGACGTCGCGGTGCACGAGGAGCCGCTCGGCGCTGATGCAGACCTGGCCACTGCCGCTGAAGCACGCACGCAGAGCCCCCGCGACCGCCTTGGGCACGTCGGCGTCGGCCGCGACGTACATCGAGTTCTTGCCGCCGAGCTCGAGGCTGAAGCCGACGAGCCGCTGTGCCGCCGCGACGCCGACGGTGCGGCCGGTCGGGGTCGAGCCGGTGTAGCAGACGTAGTCGGTCTGGTCGACGACCGCCTGTCCGGTCGACGAGCCCGGGCCGAGCACGACCTGGAGCACGCCCTCGGGCAGTCCAGCCTCGACGAGCAGCTCGTGGGCGGCGAGTGCCGTGAGCGAGGTCTGCTGGTCCGGGCGCAGGACGACGGCATTGCCGGCCATGAGCGCCGGCAGGGCGTCGGTGATGGCGAGGATGAGCGGGAAGTTCCACGGCGAGACGATGCCGACGACGCCCTTGGGCAGGTGGCTCACGACGGTCTGCGTGAGCACCGGGAAGACACCCATCGGGCGCTCGTCGCGCAGGTAGGACGCGGCCCGCCGGGCATAGTGCCGCGCCGTGTTGGCGGTGTCGGCGATCTCGGCGAACGCGTCGTGGCGGGTCTTGCCGCTCTCGAGCTGGATGAGGTCGAGGAGCTCGACCTGCCGGTCGAGCACGAGGTCGTGGAACCGCAGCAGGATCCCCGCTCGGTGCGAGAGCGGCGTGCGCTCCCACCCCCGCTGGGCGGTCCGGGCGGTCGCGACCGCGACCGCGACGTCCTGTGCCGTCGACACCGGCAGCGACGCGAGCGGCGCGCCCGTCATCGGGGTCGAGCTCACGTGCTGCTCGGCACCCGGACCGGCGACGACGTGGGAGGCGAGCCGGCGCGCACGGCTCGGGTCCACGGCATACGTGGCGGTGGGGTCGAGCTCCGGGTCTGCGATGACGTCGGCCATTACCTGAGAGTAACCTCCCGGCGCCGCGCAGGACAGGGGACGACGGTGAGACCTGCGCCCCACCGCCGAGGGTCTCGGCCCTCGGTCAGCCGCCCTCGTAGGGGGCGATGACGACCTCGACCCGCTGGAAGTCCTTGAGCTCGGTGTAGCCGGTCGTCGCCATCGCGCGGCGCAGCGCACCGACGAGGTTGGTCGTGCCGTCCGCGACCCTGCTCGGCCCGAAGAGGACCTCCTCGAGCGAGGCCACGGCCCCGACCTCGACGCGCCCGCCACGCGGCAGCTCGGGGTGGTGCGCCTCCGGGCCCCAGTGGTACCCGCGCCCGGGCGCCTCGGTCGTGCGGGCGAGCGCCGCGCCGAGCATGACGGCATCGGCACCGCACGCGACGGCCTTGACGATGTCGCCGCTCGTGCCGACGCCTCCGTCGGCGATGACGTGGACGTAGCGGCCGCCGCTCTCGTCGAGGTAGTCGCGCCGGGCGGCGGCGACGTCGGCGATCGCCGACGCCATCGGCGCGTGGATGCCGAGGGTGCGGCGGGTCGTGTGCGCCGCTCCCCCGCCGAAGCCGACGAGCACGCCGGCCGCGCCGGTGCGCATGAGGTGCAGGGCGGCCGAGTAGGACGCGGCCCCGCCGACGATGACGGGCACGTCGAGCTCGTAGATGAAGCGCTTGAGGTTGAGCGGCTCGGCGCGGCCCGAGACGTGCTCGGCCGAGACGGTCGTGCCGCGGATGACGAAGAGGTCCACCCCGGCGTCGACGACGGTCTTCCAGAGCTGCTGGGTGCGCTGCGGGGTGAGCGCGCCGGCGACCGTCACCCCCGCGTCACGGATCGTGCGCAGACGCTCGACGATGAGCTCGGGGACGATGTCGGCGCGGTAGATCTCCTGCATCCGCGCGGTCGCGAGCGCCGGCTCGAGCGTGGCGATCTCGGCGAGCAGCGGCGCCGGGTCCTCGTAGCGGGTCCACAGGCCCTCGAGGTCGAGGACGGGCAGGCCGCCGTGCTTGCCGAACGCGATCGCGGTCTCGGGCGACATCACCGAGTCCATCGGGGCGCCGATGACCGGGAGGTCGAAGTGGTAGGCGTCGATCTGCCACCCCACGGAGACCTCCTCGGGGTCGCGCGTGCGGCGCGAGGGCACCACGGCGATGTCGTCGAAGGAGTATGCGCGCCTGGCCCGCTTGCCACGTCCGATCTCGATCTCGTTCACGCCCGCAGCCTAGCCACGTCGGCAGGAATAACAGATTGGCGCCGATGGTTGGGCGAGGAGCACAATGACGGGTGCGGATCGTCCCGCATGCCGGCAATGGAGCCGACTTTCCACATTTTTGCCCTTTGCCCTCGAGGAGACACGCCTGTGTCAAGCCCTGCCCACACCGAGTACCCCGACAAGATCGACGGTGCCGTCCTCAAGATCGCGGGTGTCGTCGTCCTCGGCGCCATCATGTCGATCCTCGACATCACCGTCGTCAACGTCGCGCTGCCGGAGCTGCAGACGACGTTCACCGGCGTCGACGACCCGCTGCCGTACTCCACCGTCGCCTGGACCGTCACCGCCTACACGCTGGCTCTCGCCACCGTCATCCCGCTCACCGGGTGGGCGGCCGACCGCTTCGGCACCAAGCGCCTCTACATGCTCGCCCTCGGCCTCTTCACCATCGGCTCCGTCCTCTGCGCCGCGGCGACGAGCATCAACCTGCTCATCCTCTTCCGCGTCATCCAGGGCCTCGGCGGCGGTCTGCTCATGCCGCTCGGCATGACGATCATGACGAAGGCCGCGGGTCCGGCCCGTATGGGCCGCCTCATGGCGATCCTCGGCATCCCGATGCTGCTCGGCCCCATCGGTGGCCCGATCCTCGGCGGCTGGCTCATCGACACGGTGTCGTGGCACTGGATCTTCCTCATCAACCTGCCGCTCGGCCTCGGCGCGCTCGCCTACGCCTGGTGGGCCCTGCCCAAGGACGCCCCCGAGCCCAGCGAGTCGTTCGACTTCGTCGGCATGCTCCTCATGAGCCCGGGTCTCGCCGCGTTCCTCTACGGCATCTCCTCGATCCCGGACGAGGGGTCCTTCTTCGCCCCCAAGGTCATCGGCTTCGCCGGCCTCGGCACCGCGCTGATCATCGCGTTCGTCTTCTACAGCTTCAGGCCCGAGCACCCGCTGCTCGACCTGCGCCTGTTCAAGAACAAGAACCTCACGTGGTCGGTCATCACGATGTTCATCTTCGCGGGCGCCTTCTTCGGCGGCCTGCTCCTCGTGCCGACCTACCTGCAGACGGTGCGCGGCGAGGGTGCGCTCGACGCCGGCCTGCTCGTCGCCCCGCAGGGCATCGGCGCCATGCTGACGATGCCGATCGCCGGTGCTCTCGCCGACAAGTTCCCGGTCGGTCGCATCGTCCCCGTCGGGCTCGCGACGATCACGGCGGGCATGTTCGCCCTCACCCGGGTCGACGGCGACACGTCCTACTGGGGCTACCTCATCCCCGTCCTGTTCGTCATGGGACTCGGCATGGGTGCGACGATGATGCCGCTCATGACCTCCGCGCTCAGGACCCTCACGGCGCATCAGGTGGCCCGCGGCTCGACGCTGCTCAACATCACCCAGCAGGTCGCCAGCTCCATCGGTGTCGCGATCATCTCGGTCGTCCTCACCAACGGCCTCAAGAACGACGCCCTCGTCTCGCAGGCCACGGCCTTCGGTGAGGCGTCGAAGGCCAACCCGAACGACCCGTCGCTGCTCCAGCAGTTCCCGCTCGTCGGCGAGATCCTCGGCCGCTTCGGCAACGACGTGGCAGCCGGTCAGGCAGCCCTGCAGAGCGCCGTCCAGAACGCGATGGGCGAGGTCTTCGGTGACACCTTCCTCGTCGCCGCGATCATGGTCGCCTTCACCCTCGTCTCCGCGGCCTTCCTGCCGCGCAAGCACGAGGAGAGCCACCTGCTCGACGACGAGGATGCGGCCGAGGTCGCTCCCCCGGTCGTCCTGCACTGACCGTCACCACCACCCCCGACTTATTGCCAGTTGTGGCCCATCTCGGGTCGGCTCGCCGCCGGCTCAGACGCCACAACTGGCAATAAGTTGTTCTGGGGTCGGCATGCTGGGCGCATGGACGCACCCCGCCCCGGACCGCTCAACGCCATCACCGACGTCGCCGGCCTGAGGGTCGGTCAGGTCACCCGCGACGAGCCGGGCTGGCTCACCGGCGTGACGGTCGTCGTCCCACCCGAGGGCACGGTCGGCGGCGTCGACGTCCGCGGCGGCGCCCCGGGCACGCGCGAGACCGACCTCCTCTCCCCCACGTGCATGGTGGACCGCGTCGACGCCGTCGTCCTCTCCGGCGGCAGCGCCTTCGGCCTCGCGACCGCCGACGGCGTCATGAAGGAGGCGTATGCCGCCGGGCTGGGCTGGCCGGTCGGCGAACCCACGCAGGTGGTCCCCATCGTGCCCGCGGCCGTCGTCTTCGACCTCGGCCGCGGCGGCGTCTTCGAGAACGCGCCGACGGCCGAGGACGGTGCTCAGGCCTGGCGCGAGGCCACCGACGGGGCCGTCGAGCAGGGCGCGGTCGGGGCCGCGACCGGTGCGCGGTCCGGTGGCCTGCGCGGCGGCGTCGGCACGGCGAGCGCCGTCGTCGACGGCGTCACCGTGGGAGCGCTCGTCGTCGTCAACGCGATGGGCTCACCCTGCGCTCCCGACGCAAGCCTGTATGCCGTCCGCTCCGGTCTCGCGGACGAGTTCTCCGACGCGCCCGCTCCCAATCCTGCTGCGGCACAGGCCTACTGGGAGGAGCAGGCCGCCGCGCTGGATGAGCTGCGCGCCGGGACCGCGACGACCCTCGCCGTCGTCGCGACCGACGCCTCCCTCACCAAGGTGCAGTGCCGCAAGCTCGCCGAGGTGAGCCACGACGGACTGGCGCGGGCGCTCTCACCGGCGCACACGGCATACGACGGGGATGCGGTCTTCGCCCTGGCGACCGGTGACGGCGAGGCGCCCGACGAGCTCGACCTCGTCCGGGTGCAGGCCGTGGCGGCCGACTGCGTCACGCGCGCGATCGGGCACGCCATGCTCGCCGCGACGTCGGTGGACCGCACCGAGGACGGTGGGGTGGCGCTCCCCTCGTGGCGGGACCGCCTCACCTGAGGCGGCGCGCGGAGGTTTTGGTCAGCCGAAGTGGCGGATCATGAACTCGGTGTCGACGTCCTTGCCGCCCGTGGGGTCCGGCGGGAGCGTCGTCTCGACCGAGACCACCATCTCCTCGGGACGGACGCGCGGCAGGTCGACGTGCACCCGCTGCTCGAGGTCCTTCTGGCTGTCGGTCATCGCGCCCTCCCTGCGTCCGCTGGTCGCACCAGTGTGACGCAGGATCGTCAGCGGGAGGAGTAGTTCGGTGCCTCGACGATGCCGGCGATGTCGTGCGGGTGGCTCTCCTTGAGGCCCGCCGTCGTGATGCGCACGAAGCGACCGCGCTCCTTGAGCTCGGGGATGGTGCGCGCGCCGACATAGAACATCGACTGGTGCAGACCGCCGGTGAGCTGGTGGACGACGGCGCCGAGCGGGCCGCGGAACGGCACGCGTCCCTCGATGCCCTCGGGCACGAGCTCGTCGTCGCTCACGACGTCGGCCTGGAAGTAGCGGTCCTTGGAGTAGGACTTCTTGCCGCGCGAGGCCATCGCTCCGAGCGAGCCCATGCCGCGGTAGACCTTGAACTGCTTGCCGCCGACGAAGACGAGCTCGCCCGGGGACTCCTCGCAGCCTCCGAAGAGCGACCCGATCATCACGGTGTCGGCGCCGGCGACGAGGGCCTTGGCGATGTCACCGGAGTGCTGGAGGCCGCCGTCCCCCACGATCGGGACACCGGCAGGACGGCAGGCGAGGGAGGCCTCGTAGATCGCGGTGACCTGCGGGACACCGACGCCGGCCACGACGCGGGTCGTGCAGATCGAGCCCGGGCCGACGCCGACCTTGACGCCGTCGGCGCCCGCGTCGACGAGCGCCTGCGCGCCCTCGCGGGTGGCGACGTTGCCGGCGAGGACCTGCACGTGGCGGGTCGCCGGGTCGCTCTTGAGCCGGCGGATCATGTCGAGCATGAGACGGGCGTGGCCGTTGGCGACGTCGGGGACGAGCACGTCGACGCCCGCGTCGACGAGGGTGGTGGCGCGCTCCCACGCGTCGCCGAAGTAGCCGATGGCGGCACCGACGAGCAGGCGGCCGGAGGCGTCCTTGCTCGCGTGGGGGTACTGCTCGGACTTGACGAAGTCCTTGACGGTGATGAGGCCGGTGAGGCGGCCCTGCGCGTCGACGAGCGGCAGCCGCTCGCGCTTGTGCTGGCGCAGCAGGCTCGTGGCCTCCTCGGAGCTGATGTCCTCGGAGCCGGTGATGAGCGGCTGGTGGGTCATGACGTCGCGCACGAGCGTCGTGGCCCACTCGGCCACCGGCGTGAAGCGGAGGTCGCGGTTGGTGACGATGCCGAGGAGGTGCATCTCGGGGTCGACGACCGGGAGGCCGGAGACGCGGTAGCGACCGCACCGCTCGTCGAGCTCCTCGAGGGTGGCGTCGGGGCCGATCGTCACGGGGTTGGAGATGCGACCGGTCTGGGTCCGCTTGACGAGGTCGACCTGGTAGGCCTGGTCCTCGATCGAGAGGTTGCGGTGCAGGATCCCGAGGCCGCCCTGGCGGGCCATCGCGATGGCCATCCGCGCCTCGGTGACGGTGTCCATGGCGGCCGACACGAGCGGGACGCGGAGGCTGATCTCGCGGGTGAGGCGCGAGGTCGTGTCGACCTCGCTCGGGATGACGTCGGTCTCGCCGGGCTGGAGCAGCACGTCGTCGTAGGTGAGTCCCAGCTGGGCGAAGGGGGCCGGAAGCGCCGGCTGCGCGGCCTCCGCGGGAGGCGTCACCGAGGGCGACGGGGAAGGGGTGGGCGCCGGCGCCGGAGGGGCGGGCTCGGCCTCGAGGTGGGTGGGGCGGTCGACACCAAGGCTCATTCATCAAGTCTAGGGCAGGGGAGGCGAGGCTCCGAACCGGCGCCGGACCGCGGGCGCCGGCGCTCAGGGCACGGGGTAAGGACGGCCCCGTGTCGGAGACGACTGACCTGCGAAGTCACGTCCGGGTGTCGGTCTTTGCCAAGTTCTTACTCGGGCCAGACCCCCGTCTTGCCTTGTCGTTCCTAGCCTGACACTGCCCACGAGGGGTGTGGAGACGACCAGGTCGCCGACTCGGCGGCCACGGTGGACAGGAGGGGACATGACCGACATCGCACGACTTCCCAAGCCGACTCTCGATGTGTGGGAGTGGCAGTTCCAGGGTCACTGCCGCCAGGTGAGCCCTGAGGTCTTCTTCCACCCCGAGGGCGAGCGCGGCAACCAGCGGCGCAGCCGTGACGACCGCGCCAAGGCGGTGTGCGACTCGTGCCCGGTGCTGCGCCGGTGCCGCGAGCACGCTCTCGCCTCGCGCGAGCCCTACGGGGTCTGGGGCGGCATGACCGAGGACGAGCGCATCCGCGTCCTCAACCAACGTGAGCTCGCGAGCTGACCGCCCTCGCCGCGAGTGATCGAACCGCCGGGTGGCTGGGAGTGACCAGGGACACTCCCAACCATCCGGCACACGGGCCGGGTGGCTGGGACGGATCAGGGTGTGATGTCCCAGCCACTCGTCCAGCCCGAGCCCGAGGCCCCGTCCGTGCGGACGGGGCCTCGGGGCGCGAGCAGGCGAGCGTCAGGAGAGCATGAAGTCCACGCCCGCGGCGGCGTGGATCGCGGTCGTGTCATAGAGCGGGACCGTGCTGTCCTCATCCGAGACGAGCAGGGAGATCTCGGTGCAGCCGAGGACGACAGCCTGTGCCCCGCGCTCGACGAGCGCGGCGATGACCTCGCGGTAGGTCTCGCGCGACTCGTCGCGCACGACGTCGAGGCAGAGCTCGTCGTAGATGATCCGGTGCACCTCTGCGCGCTGCCGCTCGTCAGGCACGAGCACATCGAGCCCCCGCTCCTCGAGCCGGCCGGTGTAGAAGTCCTGCTCCATCGTGAACGCCGTGGCCAGCAGACCGACCCGCTCCAGGCCGTCGGCGGCGATGGCGTTTGCGGTCGCGTCGGCGATGTGGAGGAGCGGTATGCCGCAGGCCTGCTCGAGCTCGCCGGCCACCTTGTGCATCGTGTTGGTCGCGAGGAGCAGCGCCTCGGCCCCGCCGGCCTCGAGGCCTCGGGCCGCCTCGGCGAGGGTCGCGAGGGTCGCGTCCCAGTCACCGTCGTGCTGGGCCTGCGCGACGGGTGCGAAGTCGACGCTGTGGACGAGCAGCCGCGCGGAGTGCAGGCCGCCCAGCCGCTCCGCGACACCGCGGTTGAGCATCCGGTAGTAGCTCTCCGTGCTCGTCCAGCTCATCCCGCCGAGGACACCCAGCATGCGCATGTCTCGCACCCTAGGCCACGAGCGAGCACGCCTATCCTTGGCGCGTGAGCACCACCGAGATCCCCATCGCCGGCGAGAGCATCCGCCTCGGCCAGCTCCTCAAGTTCGCCTCCGTCGTCGAGGACGGCGCCGACGCCCGGGCCGTCATCGAGGCGGGCGAGGTCGAGGTCAACGGCGAGGTCGACACCCGGCGCGGCCGCCAGGTGCGCCCGGGCGACACGGTGACCTACGCCGGCGAGACGTTCGCCGTCGTCGCCGAGGCGTAGCGGCCCGTCAGGCGCGGGGCGCGACGAAGGGGACGAGGACCTCGTCGACGAGCTCGACCACGAGGTCGTCGTCGATGGGGTCGCCGCTCACGAGGAGCCGGTGCCACAGCACGCTCTGGCCCAGCTCGCGGGCGATGTGCACCGGCACGTCCGCGCGCACGTCGCCACGCTCGACACCACGCTCGAGCAGCTCGGCCATCTGAGCCTTCCGGTGGCCGATGAGGTCACGGGCCAAGGTCTCCGCGAGCTGCTCGTCCTGCACCGCGGCGGCAACGACCCCGCGCAGCATGCCCGCCTGCGGTCCGGTGAAGAGTGCCGCCCAGCCGCGCAGGACCGCGAGCATGTCGCCGCGGTAGCTGCCGGTGTCCTCGTGGGGGATCGCCGCACGCGCCATGCCGACGAGGGTGTCGCGCAGCAGCGCTCGGCTGTCCGGCCACCGCCGGTAGAGCACGGCCTTGCTCGTCCGCGCCGCTCCGGCCACCGCCTCCATCGTCACCGCCGACGGGCCGCCGGAGGCGAGCAGGTCGAGAGCGGCCGCGCGGATGGCGTCGTCGAGCTCGGCCCCACGTCGTCGTGTCGCCATGCCACCTCCCAGCCACCCACACATCCGAAGAAACGCTTGCGTTTCTTGCCCGTCGCCTCTACCGTCGAAGAACGAGAAACGCCACCGTACCCTATGGAGACGTCATGACCCTCCCCGTGCTCTACCCGCTCCGGTCCACGAGCTCGGCGACGGTGCGCTTCACCAACGCCCCGCACGGTCGCCGTCGGGTCACCATCGACCACCGCCCCCTCGCCGGCGTGACCCCCGCGATGCTGCTCGACTGGTTCACCCACCTCGACGGCACCCTCACCTACGGCGGGCAGACCGTCCCGCGCTACCTCGCGTGGCACCCACTCGACCACATCCGCTGGGAGCTCGCCCGGCCCGCACCCGGCGGAGGGGCGGCCGAGGGCGCTCGCTTCCGGATCGTCGAGGCGTTCGGTGGCAACCCGGCATACCGGATCGACATCGTCGACCGCGTCGAGAAGCTCGATGAGACCGGCATCCGGCTCGTCACGCGGATCGCCGGTGTCGTCGTCGTCATGCTCGAGCACACGTGGTCGGCGTGCGACGAGGGCACGCACTACGTCTCGGTCATGGACCTCGGCGCCCGCAGTGCGGTCATGCGACCGGTCAACGCCCTCCTGCGGCGGCGCTTCCCCGACGACATGGCGCGCGCCTGGGTCCGCCACAACATCGAGGAGGTGGGGCAGCTCGAGCACCTGCTGCCGCGCCTGGCATCCGCTGAGATGGCGGCTGGGAGGACGGCCTAGCCGTCGACGCGCGGCGGCATGCAGCGGATGAGCGTGACGCCGCCGGACACGGTGACGTCTCCCGCGCTGTGCGGCACGAGCAGCACGTCACCCGCGGCCACCTCGCGCGTCCCCTGCCTCGTCGTCAGGGTGCCCGCCCCGCTCACGACAACGGTGGCCGCGTATGCCGCGTCGACCGTGACGTCGCCGCTCACCGGCCGCACGACCTCGGCGCAGAAGTAGGGGCTGGCCTCGTCGGGGAGGGCGGGCCCGGAGCCCTCGACGTCGCTCCACCGTCGACGCAGCGACGCCAGCCGCTCCTGGTCGACAGGGCCGTGGTCGACGCTGCGCAGGGCGAGCGGGCGGTCGAGGCCGAGGAAGGCGTGGTCGAGCTCGAGGCCGAAGCGCTCGTGCTCGAGCATGACCGAGAAGTCGGTCGGCTCCTGGAGCTCGAGGATGAGGACGCCCTCGCCGATCGCATGGGGCTGGCCGGCGGGCACGAGGACGGCGTCGCCGGCGCTGACCTCGATCGGGTTGAGCGCGGCGAGGAGCCGCTCGTCCTGCGCGTCGACGAGGCCGGCGAGGTCGTCGTCGGACAGCGCGTCGCGGAAGCCGACCCACACCGTCGCACCGGGCTCGGCGACGAGGACGATCCACGCCTCCGTCTTGCCGTGGTCGCAGTCGAGGTGGGCGGTGGCGAACTCGCGGCTCGGGTGCGAGTGCACCGGGAGCCGCTCGCCGCTGTCGAGCAGCTTGGTGAGCAGGTTGGGGTCGCCCCCGAAGCGGGCGACGTGCGCCTCGCCGAACCAGCCCTCTGCGTCTGCCGCGAGCGCCTCGGGCAGCTCGGTGCCGTCCTCGAGGGTCGTCACTCCCCCGCCACCCTCGGCGAAGAGCCGGGCCGTGGACCCGACCCAGTCCTCGGGCCGGTAGCCGTCGAAGTCGGCGGGGACGTCGAGCCCGCGGAAGGCGAGGATGCGCTCGCCGCCGCGGTAGAAGCGGCGCGGGGTGTTGACTGCGAGAGCCGCCGTCGTGGCGTGCGCCGCGCTCGTCGAGGTGTCGGTCATGGGAGTGCCTTCCGTGCACGGATGGATGCGGGGAGCCGTCCGGACTCCCTCACGAGGAGTCGGGTGGGCATGACCACCGTCTGGGCGGGCGACTCGTCGCCGAGGAGCCGTGCGAAGAGCTGGAGCACGGCCTTCTGCCCGATCGAGGCGGGGTCCTGGTGGATGACGGTCACCGAGGGGACGATGAGGTCGGCGAGCTCGAAGTCGTCGTAGCCGACGAGGCCGAGCTCGACGCCGACCTGGCGCATCGCGTGGAGCGCGGCGAGGGTCACCCGGTTGTTGCCGGTGATGACGGCGGTGATCGGCGTGCGCTCGCGCGACCACGCCTCGAAGCGGGCGCCGAGCGACTCGACCGTGTGCGGTCCCATCGCGATGCGGGTGTCGCCCGGGAGCCCGAGGGCGTCGTGGATCGCGACGAAGGCCTCGCGCCGCTGGCGCGCGGTCCAGAACTCGGCGTCGTCGCCGAGGAAGGCGATGCGGCGGTGGCCGTTGGCGACGAGGTGCTCGACGGCGCTGCGGACACCGCCCGGGTTGTCACTGATGACGGTGTCGCACGGCTCGCCGCGGACCGGTCGGTCGACGTAGACGATCGGGGTGCCGCTCGCCGAGACGGTCGGGTCGGTCGCAGGCCGCTCGCCCGCGGGCACGACGACGAGGCCGTCGACGCGACGGTTGATGAGCCCCTCGAGGACGACCCGCTCGCGCGTCGGTGACCCCTCGGCCGACGCGGTGATGAGCTGGTGCTGGCGGACGCGGGCCTCACGCTCGACCGCGGCGCCGATCTGCGAGTAGAAGGGGTTGGCGAGGTCCTCGACGACGAGCGCGATGGTCTGGGTGCGCCCCTGGCGCAGGATGCGGGCGCCGTCGTGGCGCATGAAGCCGATGCGGTCGATGACCCCGCGAACGCGCAGCTCGGTGTCGCGTCGCACCCCCGGCTCACGGTTGACGACACGCGAGACCGTCTTCACGGAGACGTGGGCCTCGGCCGCGACGTCCGCCATCGTCGGTCTCGCCGATGTCCGCTTGCCTGACAACGCTGTCACAAGGTCGATCACACCAAAAGACGTGGGCCGAGGCAACGTGGACCGAGCACACCACGCCGGCGCAGCACCTCCTTGTCCGATCGACTGTCGCCACCGGACAAAGGTGAGGTCTCGGATTGCGGGGTAGACGGCATACGGAGAGGGTCGGGAGGACGTCGGTCAAGGGTGACCGACCCTGCGTGGGCGACGAGCCCGGAGGAAACATGCGCCTGACGAACGCCATCCCACGAGGGCTGACAGCCGGGGCCCTGGCCCTCGCGGTCGGCACCGCGACCGCCGCGGGAGCCGTGGCCGCCACACCCCCGACCGCCGACCAGGCCGCCGCCGCAGCAGCACCCGAGGGTGCCGCCTGGTCGACGTCCTTCGAGAACGGCCAGCCCCAGCCGCTCGTGTCGACCGTCGAGGTCGACGAGTCGGGCCCGCGCCAGCAGAACGTCACCGGTGGCGTCCCCGCCGACGGCAGCCTGCTCGGCTCGGTCACCGGCATCACCGCGAGCGCCGAGAACCCGCCGGGGGAGGTGGCGTCCAACCTCACCGACTCCAACGCCGACACCAAGTGGCTCGCGTTCGCGACGACCGGCTGGGTCCGCTACCAGCTGTCCGCGCCCAAGCGCGCCCTCACCTGGTCGCTCACCTCCGGCAACGACGCCCCAGAGCGTGACCCCAAGGACGTCACGCTGCGCGGCTCGACCGACGGGACGACGTGGACCGACATCGACCGTCGCACCGGCCTCGCCTTCGCCTCGCGCGGGCAGAAGCAGACCTTCACCGTGACGACGCCGGGTGACTGGTCGTACTACCGGCTCGACGTCACCGCCAACAACGGCGGCCCGATCGTCCAGCTCGCCGACTGGGGCCTCTTCGGCGACGTCGACTCCTCCGAGCCCGAGATCGCGCCCATGGTCTCCACCGTCGGCTCCGGACCGCGCTCGGGCTTCAACATCAAGTCGCTCGTCGGGTGGACGGGCGTGAAGTCGCTGCGCTACGGCGGCTCGCACACCGCCGCGGGCCGCGGGTTCGCCTGGAACCGCCTCTTCGACGTCGACGTGCCGGTGGGTGACCGCTCGCGCCTGACCTACAAGATCTTCCCCGACATGGTCGCGGGCGACCTCACCTACCCGTCGACCTACACCGCCGTCGACCTGCGGTTCACCGACGGGACGTTCCTCTCGAGCCTCGGCGCCAAGGACATGCACAGCACCGCGGCCTCGCCGAACGGTCAGGGCGTCGGCAAGATCCTCTACGCCAACCAGTGGAACTCGGTGCAGATCGACCTCGGCCCCAAGGCCGCCGGCAAGACGATCGACGCAATCCTCCTCGGATACGACAACACCGCGAACCCGACGAAGGAGACCATCTTCGGCGGCTTCGTCGACGACATCGAGGTCGACCCCTCCCCCGCCGCCCTCGACCGCTCCAGCCCCACGTATGCCGTCGACGTGCGTCGTGGGACCAACTCCTCAGGCTCGTTCTCGCGCGGCAACAACCTGCCGATCAGCGCCGTCCCCAACGGCTTCACGTTCTTCACCCCGCTGACGAACGCGAACAGCCAGACGTGGCAGTACTACTGGCAGGCCGGCAACAACGCGCAGAACCGCCCGACGCTCCAGGGCCTCGGCATCTCGCACGAGCCGTCGCCGTGGATGGGTGACCGCAACCAGATGTCGGTCATGCCCTCGATCACGCAGGGCGTCCCCACCGGCAGCGCGAGCGGCCGGGCCATCCCCTTCGACCACGACGACGAGGTCGCCCGTCCGGACCACTACCGGGTCCACCTCGACGGCGGCATCATCGCCGAGACGGCCCCCGCCGACCACGGTGGCGTGTGGCGTTTCACCTTCCCCGAGAGCGCCCCGACCGGCAGCCTCGTCGTCGACACCGTCGACAACAACGGCTCGTTCACGGTCGACCCCGCCACCGGCACGATGACGGGCTGGGTCGACAACGGCAGCGGCCTGTCCGTCGGCCGCAGCCGGATGTTCGTCCACGGCACGTTCGACCGACCGGCGAAGGCCGCCGGCACCGCGCCCAACGGCCACACGGGCACGCGCTACGCGACGTTCGACACGACGAGCGACCGTGACGTCGAGCTGCGCATCGCCACGTCGTTCATCTCGCTCGACCAGGCCAAGCGCAACGCCGACCTCGAGCTCACCGGCCGCTCGTTCAACGACGTCCAGGGTGACGCGAAGGCCAAGTGGGACGAGCGCCTGAGCGTCGTCGAGGTCGAGGGCGCCAAGGACGACGAGATCCGCACGCTCTACTCGAACCTCTACCGGCTCAACCTCTACCCGAACAGCCAGTTCGAGAACACCGGCACCGCCTCGGCGCCGCGCTACCAGTACGCCAGCCCGGTGTCGCCGAAGTCCGGCAGCGCCACGGCGACGACGACCAACGCCGCCATCAAGGACGGCAAGATCTACGTCAACAACGGCTTCTGGGACACCTACCGGACCGTGTGGCCGGCCTACTCCCTGCTCTACCCGGAGATCGCGGCCGAGATCGCCGACGGCTTCGTCCAGCAGTACCGCGACGGCGGCTGGGTGGCCCGCTGGTCCTCGCCGGGCTACGCCGACCTCATGACGGGCACGAGCTCGGACGTCTCGTTCGCCGACGCGTTCGTCAAGGGCGTCGCCCTGCCGGACAAGCTCGGCACCTACGACGCGGGCCTGCGCAATGCGACCGTGCTCCCGCCGAGCTCGGGCGTGGGCCGCAAGGGCCTCGCCACGTCGCAGTTCCTCGGGTTCACCCCGGACAGCACGCACGAGAGCGTGTCGTGGGGCCTCGAGGGCATGATCAACGACTTCGGCATCGGCAACCAGGCCGCGAAGCTCGCGACCGACCCCTCGGTGCCGGCCGCGCGAAGGGCCACGCTCCAGGAGGAGTCCGAGTACTTCCTCAAGCGGGCCACCGACTACACCAACCACTTCGACCCCAAGACCGGCTTCCTGCGGGTGCGTCAGGCCAACGGTGAGTTCGCACCGAACTTCGACCCCGAGGTCTGGGGCGGTGGCTACACCGAGACCAACGGCTGGAACTTCGCCTTCCACGCACCGCAGGACGGCAACGGCCTGGCCAACCTCCTCGGTGGCAGGGAGGCGATGGCGAAGAAGCTCGACACCTTCTTCACCACCCCCGAGACCGGCACGAAGCCGGGCAGCTACGGCGGCATCATCCACGAGATCATCGAGGCGCGCGACGTCCGGATGGGCATGTTCGGGATGAGCAACCAGGTCTCGCACCACATCCCGTACATGTACAACTACACGGGCAAGCAGTACCGCACGGCCGAGAAGGTGCGCGAGATCCTGCGCCGCCTCTACGTCGGCAGCGAGATCGGCCAGGGCTACCCCGGCGACGAGGACAACGGCGAGCAGTCGGCCTGGAACACCCTCTCCTCGCTCGGCATCTACCCGCTCCAGGTCGGCTCGGCCCAGTGGGCCGTGGGTTCGCCGAAGTTCACGAAGATGACCGTCCACCGCACGCAGGGCGACCTCGTCGTCAACGCGCCGAACAACTCGGACGAGAACATCTACGTCCAGAAGGTCACCATCAACGGCGAGGGCCACAAGGACGTCTCGATCCCGCACAGCAAGATCGCGGGCGCGACGACGATCGACTTCGCCATGGGCTCCACGCCGTCGGACTACGGCAGCAAGCCCAACGCCGCTCCCCCGTCGCTCACCAAGGGGGACGCCAAGCCGGCTCCCCTGCGTGACGCCACGGGTCCGGGTCGCGGCACGGCGACGGCACCGGGTGCGGCCAACGCCGCGGCGCTCTTCGACAACAGCTCGACGACGTCGACGACGTTCGCCTCGGCGACGCCCACCGTCACCTACACCCTCTCGGGCATCGGCCAGCGCGCCACCTTCTACACCCTCACCAACGGGGCCGCCGCCGGCGAGCCCACCGCGTGGCGGGTCGAGGGCCAGCGCAACGGCAACTGGGAGACCATCGACACCCGGAGCAACCAGGCCTTCACCTGGCGGACGCAGACGCGGCCGTTCAAGGTCGCCGCTCCGGGGACTTACACGGCATACCGGCTCGTCGTCACGGCGAGCAACGGGACGCCGACCCTGTCGGAGGTCGAGTTCCTCACCGACGGCTCGTTCGCGGAGAACACACGCATCAAGGTGAGCCCGTCGACCGAGCTCGAGGCCGTCGAGGGACAGGCCGTGAGCGGCCCCGTCGCCACCTTCTCCGGCGGCAAGGGCACGAGCGCGGACGCCTACACCGCCACCATCGCGTGGGGTGACGGCACGACCTCGACCGGCACCATCACCGCCGGCGAGCTCGGCTCCTACACCGTGCGCGGCGAGCACACCTACGCCGAGCCCGGCTACTACGAGACCGTCGTGACGGTCAAGGACGCCAAGGGCAGCGCGAGCGGCAGGGGCGGGGTGACGATCCACCAGGCCGTCGTGCCGTCCTACGCCTCCGGGTTCAACCTGGTCTGCATCGGCGACCCGGGCCAGGAGATCCCCTGCGACGGCGGCCAGGCCGGCGTCTCGCGTCCGGCCCTCGCCGAGGCGGGCGCGTCCCCGGGCCGGCTCCTCACGGTCCCGGGCAGCGACCTCCGGTTCTCGATGCCGGCGATCCCGGCCGGGCAGAAGGACAACGCCACGGGTGCGGGCCAGACCCTCCCCGTGACGCTGGCCCCGGGCGCGACCAAGCTGAGCCTCATCGGCACGGCGACGCAGAAGGACCAGGACACGACCGGGACGGTGACGTTCACGGACGGGACGAGCACGGCATACAGGATCCAGTTCGGTGACTGGTGCGGCTCGGCGAAGTTCGGCAACACGATCGCGGTCGAGATGACCTCCCGGCTCAACGGCACGAGCACGGACGGCTGCCACCTCAAGCTGTTCGCGACCGCGCCGCTGACGATCCCGGCGGGCAAGACCGTCCAGTCGGTGACCCTGCCGACGCAGACGGGTGACCCGCGCACCGCCGGACGGATCCACGTGTTCTCGGTCGCCGACAACGGCACGCCGCTCACGGTCGCCCCCGCGACCGGCGCGACGGCCAAGGCCGGCACCGCGTCCACGGTGACGCTCGGGACGGTCTCGGGCGGCGTGCCCGCCGAGGGCGGCTACACCGCACGCGTCGCGTGGGGTGACGGCAGCGCCACGACCGACGGAGTCGTCACCGTCGCGGCCGACGGGACCGCCACCCTGAGCGGCTCCCACACGTGGGCCTCGGCCGGGACCTACACGGTGCGGGTGCTCGTCGGCGACAGCCGCAGCGACACCCTCGCCACGGTGACCGTCACGGTCACCTGAAGCCGGTTACGCCGAGTGTCGGGGATCCGGGCCGAAACCCTCGCGGGTGGGCCCGGATCCCCGACACCGGAGCAGCCTGAAAAACGCGTATGCCGCGTGCTCCCCCTGTACGGGAGCACGCGGCATACGCGTTGGTGCGGGAGGAGCGACCGGCTCAGTGCGAGTGGCCGTGACCGCCGTGGCTGTGCCCGGCGGCGTCGTGCTCCTCCTCCTTCTTCTCGACGACGAGCGTGTCGGTGGTGAGGACCATCGACGCGATCGAGGCGGCGTTGCGCAGGGCGGAGCGGGTGACCTTGACCGGGTCGATGACGCCGGCCTTGACGAGGTCCTCGTAGTCGCCCGTGGCGGCGTTGAGGCCCATGCCCGGCTCGAGCTCGGAGACCTTGGCGACGGCGACGTAGCCCTGGAGGCCGGCGTTCTCGGCGATCCAGCGCAGCGGCTCGGCGGCGGCCTTCTGCACGATGGCGGCACCGACCTTCTCGTCACCCTCGAGGCCGAGCGTGTCGATGACCTTGACGGCCTGGATGAGGGCCGAGCCGCCACCGGCGACGATGCCCTCCTCGATGGCCGCGCGGGTCGCCGAGATGGCGTCCTCGATGCGGTGCTTCTTCTCCTTGAGCTCGACCTCGGTGTGGGCGCCGACCTTGATGACGCAGACGCCACCGGCGAGCTTGGCGAGGCGCTCCTGGAGCTTCTCGCGGTCCCAGTCGGAGTCGGTGCGCTCGATCTCGGCCTTGATCTGGTTGACCCGGCCCTCGACCTCGGAGGCGTCGCCGGCACCGTCGATGATCGTCGTGTTGTCCTTGGTGACGACGACGCGGCGGGCCTGGCCGAGCACGGTGAGGTCGGCCTGGTCGAGCTTGAGCCCGACCTCCTCGGCGATGACCTGACCACCGGTGAGGACGGCCATGTCCTGCAGCATCGCCTTGCGGCGGTCGCCGAAGCCGGGCGCCTTGACGGCGACGACGTTGAAGGTGCCGCGGATCTTGTTGACGACGAGTGTCGAGAGGGCCTCGCCGTCGACGTCCTCGGCGATGATGACGAGCGGCTTGCCGGCCTGGACGACCTTCTCGAGGACCGGGAGGACGTCGGCGATGGCCGAGATCTTGCCCTGGTTGATGAGGACGTAGGCGTCCTCGAGGACGGCCTCCATGCGCTCGGCGTCGCTGATGAAGTACGGGGAGATGTAGCCCTTGTCGAACTGCATGCCCTCGGTGAACTCGAGCTCGGTGGCGGCGGTCGAGGACTCCTCGACGGTGATGACGCCGTCCTTGCCGACCTTGTCGAACGCGTCGGCGATCGTCGCGCCGATCTCCTGGTCCTGGGCGGACAGCGAGGCGACGGAGGCGATCTCGTCCTTGCCGTCGACGTCGCGGGCGGTCTCGAGGAGACGCTCGGAGACGGCCTCCACGGCCTTGTCCATGCCGCGCTTGAGGCCGGCCGGGGCGGCACCCGCGGTGACGTTGCGCAGACCCTCGCGGACCATCGCCTGGGCGAGGACGGTCGCGGTCGTCGTGCCGTCACCGGCGACGTCGTTGGTCTTGGTGGCGACCTCCTTGGCGAGCTGGGCGCCGAGGTTCTCGTAGGCGTCCTCGAGCTCGACCTCGCGGGCGATGGTGACGCCGTCGTTCGTGATGGTGGGGGCGCCCCACTTCTTGTCGATGACGACGTTGCGGCCCTTGGGGCCGAGCGTCACCTTGACGGCGTTGGCGAGGGCGTCGACGCCCCGCTCGAGCGCCTTGCGGGCGGAGTCGTTGAACTCCAGTTCCTTGGCCATGGATGTCCTTCGCTAGTCAGTGGACCGTCAGGGCAGCAGGCGTGCCGCCGCGGTGCCGTGGTGGTGATGCGCGTATGCCGTGGGCGCACCGTGGGAGGTGAGCCCACGGCATACGTGGTGGTTCAGGTGGTGAGCCGTGGGCTCACTCAGCCAACGATGGCGAGGATGTCGCGGGCGCTCAGGATGAGGTACTCCTGGCCGCCGTGCTTGACCTCGGTGCCGCCGTACTTGCTGTAGATGACGCGGTCGCCGACGGTGACGTCGAGCGGGACGCGGTTGCCGTTGTCGTCGATGCGACCGGGGCCGACCGCGAGGACCTCGCCCTCCTGGGGCTTCTCCTTCGCGGTGTCCGGGATGACGAGACCGGACGCCGTGGTCTGCTCGGCCTCGAGCGACTTGATGACGATGCGGTCCTCGAGCGGCTTGATGGAAACCGACACTGTGTGACCTCCCCTTTGGGATGAGTCGAAGGTGGACAAATGCAGTTCGTGCGCTGCCGGCTTGGTGGTCCGCTTCGCCGTCGCGGGGGTCGAGTCGGTCCGCCGTGCGCTGGCACTCACCGGGGGCGAGTGCCAATGAGCCAAATCTAGGTCTGCGCTGGCACTCGGTCAACTCGAGTGCCAGAACTCGAGGACCGTGTTCGCCGAGGGCAGACGCGGGCCGCGGACGGCGCGGCCAAAGGCGGTTGCGGCGGCGCGAGGGTGAGCGCGAGGGTTCGGGCATGGACGCACCCGACCCCGCCACCCTCCTCGCCGCCTACGACGCCCAGCTGCGCCGGGAGGCCGAGCTCCCGTCGGCGCTCACCGTCACGCCGTGCGGACCGCTGCTCCTCGCCACCTACCTCGGCGGCCGGGGGTTCATCACCTACCGCAGCCTGGACACCGAGGAGGGGCCCGCGACGGAGGACTCCGTGCGGGCGCTCGTGACCGCGGCGGTGGCCCACTTCCGGGAACTGCCGGAGATCCGCAAGGTCGAGTGGAAGAGCCGCGGCCACGACCACGCGCCGGGCCTCCACGAGGCGCTGGAGGCCGCGCGATTCGAGCCCGACGAGACCGAGTCGGTCATGATCGGCGACGCCCGGATGCTCGCGGTCGACATCGACCTCCCCGAGGGCGTGCGGGTCCGGCAGGTCACCGACGAGGCGGACGTGCGGGCGATGCTCGCCATGCAGGCCGAGGTCTTCGGCGACGACCCCGACGAGGCGGCGGCCCACGACGCGCAGGTGCTGCACCGGCTCGCGACACGCGACGACATGGAGATGTGGGTCGCCGAGGTCGACGGGGAGGTCGTGAGCGCCGGGCGCCTCGAGCCGGTCGACGGCACCGACTTCGCGGGCATCTGGGGTGGTGCGACCCGACCGGAGCACCGGGGGCGCGGCATCTACCGCGCCCTCACTGCCGCCCGGGCGCGCTCGGCCATCGCCCACGGCAAGCGGTGGATCAACAGCGACTCGACAGAGTTCTCCCGGCCGATCCTCGAGCGCTCGGGGCTGCTCAAGGTCACGACGACGACGCCGTGGGTCTGGAGCAGAGAGGCCTGACGCGACCCGCAGGACACAACCTGATCTCGTTTTGCCGCTTCGGCGCGTTCGCCACCGGGACCGGGCATGCTGTGCGCGTGAAAAAGTTCCCTCTTCTCGCTGCCGCCGTGACGCTCGCCGCACCGGCACTGTGCGCGGCCACCGTTGCGTCTGCCGTGCCCGCGCCAGCCTCGACCCTCGCCGCCTCCGCCCCGACGACGGCCCCGGCCGTCGAGGACGCGACCCGACGCGCGACACCGGCGGCGGACACCCTCGCCACGCAAACCCCCGGCGAGCCCGAGGCAGGAGCCGACGCGAAGGTCGGCGTCGCCGGGTCGGCGACCGTGGTGGGGCTGCGTGGTCGCGGCTTCGGCCACGGGCGGGGGATGTCGCAGTGGGGCGCCCGCGGTGCGGCGAGCCAGGGGCTCACGGCCGACCAGATCCTCGCCTTCTACTACCCGAACACGGTCAAGACCGACATCGGCAACCCGGAGGTGCGGGTCCGGCTCACCGCCTTCGACAGTCGGATTCCGGTCGTCGCCGCGGAGCCCGGACTCACCCTCACGGACGGGACGTGCACGGCCGAGCTCACCGCCGACAACGCCAAGTGGTGGCGCGTCAGTCCGACCACCGGTGGCTACAAGGTGGAGGGCTACTTCACGTCGTCCACCGGGTTCGAGAGCTGGTACCAGTACCCCTCGACCTGCCCAGGCTTCTCGACCGCGACGAGCCTCACCTTCGTCGGCGACGGCTCCGTCGAGAGCTCGGTGCTCAAGACCCTCAACGGCAGCACCCAGCGTGAGTACCGCGGCGCACTGCGCTACGCCCGAGTCACCACCCGCTACACGGGGGGCCAGTCGAGCTTCCACTCGTTGGTCAACGTGCTGCCGATGAACACCTACCTGCGCTCGGTGGTCCCGGCCGAGATGCCGGCCTCCTGGGCCCTCGAGGCCGTCAAGGCACAGGCCGTGGCCGCGCGCTCCTACGCCGCCGCCCGGCTCGGCAGCCCCGACGGCTGGGACGTGTGCGACACGACCGCCTGCCAGGTCTATCCCGGGCTCACGAGCAGCAACCCCGAGCACCCGAACTCCGACGCGGCCATCACCGCCACGTCGGGCCACGTGAGGAAGTACGGCTCGTCCGTCGCGCTCACGGAGTTCAGCTCGACGAACGGCGGGTTCACCGTCGGCAGCAACCTGGCATACCAGGTCGCCAAGGCGGACCCCTACGACGGCATCTACGCCGATGCCCCCGACACGTGGGCCTACCTCACGATGCCCGTCACGGCGATCGAGAACGCCTGGCCCGCCATCGGCACCTTCAGGTCCGCGGAGCTCACGCGGGACAACAAGGGAGCGTGGTTCGGGGGCCGGGTCACGTGGATCACCCTCTACGGCTCGGCTGGTTCGGTCGGGGTCGCTCCGGAGACGTTCCGGAGCCGCCTCAACCTGCGCTCGACCTGGTTCATCCCCGTCGGCTCGTCCGTCGGCAGCGACTTCTCCGGCAACGCCTTCTCCGACCTCGTCGCCCGCGACGCCACCGGGCGGCTGTGGTCCTACCGCGGCGACGGGCGCGGCAGCTGGCTCGGCCGCACCGAAGCGGCGGCGGCCTTCCCCGCAGCCCCCGAGATCCTGGCGCCGGGAGACTTCTCGGGTGACGGCATACCCGACCTCATGACCCGGTCGACGTCGACCGGAGCGCTCACGCTGCACCGCGGCACGGCCACCGGCACGATCGCGTCGGCGAGCCAGGTCGGCTCCGGGTGGCACAGCTTCACCGCGGTCGTCGCACCGGGTGACCTCGACGGGGACGGAGCGGTCGACATCCTCGGCCGCGACGCTGCCGGGGTGATGTGGCTCTACCCGGGCAACGGAGCGGGTTCGTGGAAGGCCCGCGTGAGCAAGGGAGCGGGCTGGGGCAGCCTGCAGGAGCTCGAGGCCGTCGGTGACTTCGACGGCGACGGCGGCACCGACCTCATGGCCAAGAACTCCGCCGGCACTCTCTACCTGCTGCGCTTCTCGGCCACCGGCGCCTACCTCGGCAACAAGGCCATCGGCGCCGGATTCGGCTCGTTCTCCGGGTTCACCGGCATGGGTGACGTCGACGGCGACGGTGCGGTCGACCTCGTGACCCGCGACTCCACGGGCAAGCTGTGGGCCTACCGCGGCACCGGAACGGGCACCTTCACCACGCGCCTGGCGATCGGCTCGGGCTGGAACACCCTGACGTTCGGCAGCTGAGCCGGCCCTCCCCCGCAGACCCGGGCCGCGCTCCCCTCGTGGGAGCGCGGCCCGCTGCCGACAAGGAGCGGGTCCGGTCAGGGCAGGGGCACGAGCACTGCCCCGGAAATGAGAAGGTTGGCCAGTGGACGTGAGCGTGGTGAGGGCACTGGCAGCCCCCGAGGGGCAGGAGCTGCTGAGGTCCCTCCCTCCCTACGACGACTCGTCCGTTCTCACCCTGCAGAACCGGCTGCGCAGCGCCGGGCACGCGCCCGAGCTCGCCGCCGCCGCCCTCACCCAGCAGCGCCTCCGCGCCCGCGCGACCGCGAAGTTCGGTGAGTTCGCCGCCGACATGCTCTTCACCCCCGACGGCCTCGAGCAGGCCACCCGACTCGAGGTGGCCGTCGCGCACGCCCACCGCTTCAGCCGGGCCAGCCTCGCCACCGTCCACGACCTCGGCTGCGGCATCGGCGCCGACTCCGTGACCCTCTCCTCGCTCGGCGTCACCGTCCGCGGCGTCGACTCGGACCCCGTGACCGCCGCCGTCGCCGACGCCAACCTGCGCCCGTGGCCGGACTCCCGCGCCCGCCTCGGGCGCGCGGAGGACGTGCGCTTCGGTGTCGACCCGGGACGCAACCGCGTGGGCGCGTGGCTCGACCCCGCCCGCCGGACCCGTGGCGTCGCCGACGTCAACGGCCGCACCCGCCGCACCTTCCGCCTCGACGACATTTCGCCGTCGTGGGCCTTCGTCCAGGAGGTCGCCGCCGCCGTGCCCGCGACCGGGGTCAAGCTCAGTCCCGGCTTCGACCACGCCGCGATCCCCGCCGGGACCGAGGCGCAGTGGACCTCGTGGGCCGGCGACGTCGTCGAGTGCGCCCTCTGGTGGGGTCCGCTCGTCATGCGCCGCGGCCGCACCGCACGCGTCATGGGACCGGACACCGCCCCCGTCGTCGTCGACGAGTCGATGGCCGAGCCCGTGCCGCGGCTCGCCGGCTCGCTCGACGACGTCGGCCCGTGGCTGCACGACGTCGACAAGGCGGTCATCCGGGCCGGGCTCGTCGGCGCCGTCACCCGCGCGACCGGCGGCATGGAGTCCGACGAGGGCACCGGCTACGTCCTCGCCTCCCGCGACGTCTCGCTCCCCTACACCCGCCGGTATGCCGTCCACGAGGCGATGCCGTTCACCGTCAAGACCCTGCGCTCCTGGCTTCGCACGAACGGCGTCACCGGCCTGACGATCAAGAAGCGCGGCGTCCGGCTCGACGACGAGCAGCTGAGGCGTGACCTCAGGATCGGCGCCAAGGCGGGCGACGGTGAGCAGGCGACGGTCGTGCTCACCCGCGTCGGCGGGTCGCCCGTCGCGCTGGTCGTCTCCCCCGCCTGAGGCCGTCGAGGGGTCAGAGGTGCGGGTCGGGCTGCGCTCCGGCGTGACGCACGGCGGCCGCACCGGCGGCGAGCGCCCGGTCGAGCGCCGTCGACCGGTCGGCACCGGCCGCGAGGGCCGCTGCGAGCGCGCCGCAGAACGCGTCACCGGCGCCGGTGGTGTCCACGACGTCCTCGGGGTGGACGGCGTGCGCCGGGGCGGTCTCGCCGTCCCACGAGGCTCCGTTGGCGCCGAAGGTGACGAGCAGCGAGCTCGCCACGGCACCCGACTCCGCGAGCGCGACCATCTCGTGCTCGTTGGCGACCACCGGGTCGGCGAGGGCAACGACGTCGTCCGGGAGGGCGGCATACGGGGCGGTGTTGACGACGACCCGGGCACCACGGTGCGACGCGCGGCGGACGGCCGAGCAGACGACCGGCAGCGGCACCTCGAGCTGGACGAGGAGGACGTCGCCGGGGCCGAGGTCGTCGACGGCGTCGACCTCGGTGTCGTCGAGGCGGGCGTTGGCGCCGGGGACGACGATGATCGTGTTCTCGCCGCCGTCGTCGACGGCGATGAGTGCGTGGCCGCTCGCCTCGCCCTCGACGACACGGACGCGCGAGACGTCGACGCCGTGGCCGCGGAGCCGCTCGACGTAGGCCGAGCCACCGGCGTCGTCGCCGACGCACCCGACCATGGCGACCTGTGCGCCGGCGCGCGCCGCGGCGATGGCCTGGTTGGCGCCCTTGCCGCCGGCGAGCTGCTCGAGCCCCTCGCCGAGCAGGGTCTCCCCCGGCCGCGGGTGCCGTTCGACGCGGGTGACGAGGTCGACGTTGAGCGAGCCGAGCACCATGACGCGGCCCATCAGCCTGCCGCCTTCGTCACGGTGTCGAGCCACAGCGCGGCGACGCGCGGGCCGTCGATCTCGAGCGCGACGTCGACCTGTGCCTCGGCGAGGCCGTGCGGGTCGTGGTCCATGTCGCCGGACCAGTCGCGGGTGTCGACGATCGTCCGGCCCCGCGTCCACGTGCCCGAGAGCTCGACCCGCACCGGGAGCCGCTGGGTCTGCACGGCGTCGGGGTCGAGGAGGATCGCGACCGCGCCGGCGTCGCCGATCGTCGCGCTGTCGCTCTCGAAGCGGTGGCTCATGAAGCGCATGAGGCCTGCCGCGAGTGCTGCCGGGCCGCGCTCGTCGAGGGCAGCGAGCTCGTCGCACTGCGACAGGGTGATGCGGGGCTCGTAGAAGACGTCGAGGCCATACATCGTCACCGGCACCCCGTGGTCGGCGCTCGCGTCGAGGACGACGGCGGTGGCCTCCGGGTCGTGGAAGACGTTGAACTCGGCCGCCGCCGTGGCGTTGCTCACCATCGCGCCTCCGCCCATGAAGACGATCCGTCCGATGCGGGCGAACGACTCGGGATACATGCGGGCGAGCAGGGCGATGTTCGTCATCGGTGCGAGCGGGACGACGGTCAGCGGGGTGCCGTGGGCGTGGGCCTCGTCGACGGTCTGCCGCAGGAGGTCGACGGCGTGCCTCTGGTCGGGCTTGCTCGTCGGGGGCGCCCAGCCGAGGTCGGCCATGCCGTCGTCGCCGTGCACGTGGCGGGCGTCGACGGGCCGCTCCAGCAGCGGGTGCGAGGCGCCAGCGCCGACCGGCACGTCCGCGCGCCCGCACACCTCGAGCACGGTGAGGGTGTTGCGCACGACGTCGGGCAGGGGTGCGTTGCCACCCACGCAGGTGACGGCCCGCAGGTCGATCCCGGGGTGCAGGGCGGCGAGCAGGAGGGCGCAGGCGTCGTCGACACCGGTGTCGACGTCGAGGAGCACGGGCAGGGACATGATTCAGAGGGTATGCCGTGTGTCAGTTAGCGTCGGGGCGTGACCTCTCGCTCCACCGCCCTGCCCCGCCGCCGGCTCACTGCTGCCGCCGCCCTCGCCCTCGTGGGCGCACTCACGGCGGCCTGCGGAAGCGGCTCGACGCCGTCCGAGAGCGCCTCACCGACGGGTAGGTCCGAGTCGTCCACGGCCGGGTCGGCCACGCCGTCCTCGAGTGCGACGCCCTCCTCGTCGGAGAGCGGCGAGCCACTCGACGTGAGCGCGTGCGTGCGGCAGAAGGCGGACTCCCTCAGCGAGGAGCAGGCCATCGGGCAGCTCCTCATGGTGGCCTTCGACACCGCGGCGCCGCGCACGGCGCTCGACGACCTCATCGCGGAGCAGCACGTCGGCAACGTCATCTACCTCGGCGGCTGGGACGGCGCCGCCCGGGTCAAGGAGACGAGCGGGCACCTTCAGGACCAGGCCACGGAGACTGCCACGGGCGGCATACCGCTGCTTCTCGCTGCGGACCAGGAGGGTGGCGAGGTCCGCCAGCTCCGGGGTGAGGGCTTCACGAAGGTGCCGTCGGCCAAGGTGCAGGCGCAGATGTCGTCGAGCGAGCTCACCGCCGCCGCGAAGGGCTGGGCCGGTGAGCTCAAGGCGGTCGGCATCAACGTCAACCTCGCCCCGGTGACCGACACCGTGCCTGCGGACATCGGTCGGGCCAACGAGCCGATCGGCAAGTACGCGCGGCAGTACGGCTCGGAGCCGGCGACGGTGACGAAGGCGTCGACGGCGTTCCTCAAGGGCATGATCGAGGGTGGCGTCATGGGCACGGTCAAGCACTTCCCGGGGCTGGGTCGCGTCGAGAACAACACCGACTTCAACACGACCGGCATCACGGATTCCGTTGCGACGCCGAGCGATCCGTTCCTCGCGCCCTTCACGGCAGGGGTCAAGGCGGGCGCCGGGCTCGTCATGGTGTCGTCGGCGCGCTACCCCGGGCTCGACGCGACGAAGACGCAGGCGATGTTCAGCAGGCCGATCATCACCGATCTGTTGCGGGGGCGACTCGGCTACGAGGGCGTCGTCATCACCGACGACATCAACGCCAAGGCGGTGCGCTCGATCCCGGCTGCGGAGAGGGCCACTCGCTACATCGAGGCCGGCGGCGACATCCTGCTCACGGGCGACCCCGAGTCGGTGCCGGGCATGATCGAGGCCCTGTCGTCGAAGGCACGGGCGGACGAGGAGTTCGCGACGCTGCTCGAGACGTCTGTGCTGCGGGTCGTCGCCCTCAAGGAGCGCATGGGTCTCGTGCGCTGCAGCTGACGCCGCTGCGGACGTGCCACGTCGCGGCGTCTGTCATTCGTCGTCATTTGCTGCTGGAGGGCCCGCACCAAAGAATCCGCTCATGTAGCCGCGTTGTGGTCGCTAGTCGAAAAGCTACTCAGTCCAGCCCAGAGCGACGCACCTCCCCTCGGGTCTCCTCGTCACGAAGGGAAGTCGTGACCGGCGTCCAGGCGCAGCTGGAGCAGGATGTCGAGAGCGATCGAGTCACCGTCCCGGCCGCCGGCTCCGACTTGGAGCGGGGCGTCGGTGGGCTCGAGGTGGACGCCGGTCAACCGTCCGCGCAGGCTGGGCGGCACGACGAGGACGTACCAGCGGCCGTCCGTGCCGACCGCCGCACTGCGGTCCCGGCGCACGTACCAGCCGACGACGTCGGTGCGCAGGCTCCCGCTCCCGCTGTAGGGACGCGCCCGCAGACGGGTCGGTTCGACACCCGCCGACCGCATCTGCCCGGCGAACGCGGACACCATCTCCGCTGCCCTGCGGGCCTCGGCCTCCGCGACCCGCGCCGCAGCCGCGGCGTGGTACTCGGCGTTCTCCCGAGCCTCGCGGCGACGGACCGCCGCCGGGTCTTCGGGCTCGCTCTCCGGGCGCATCGGCCGATCATCGCAGCCGGGAAGCCCACCACGCCGACCGGCTCGTGTCCGCACTACCGGCGACCATTGGTCAAGACGTCGGTCGGGTGGAACCACGGCCACCAACTCGACGTCTCAGAGACGATGAGGTCGACGGGCGGCACGGAGGGCAAGAGCGGATGAAGACGGTGATGGCGACGCTGGTCGTCCTGTGGCTCCTCGTGGGAGCTGTCGCAGCGTTCCAACGCGGCGACTTCGAGGACGGGAACTGCAGCTCGGTCGCGGACACCGCCGCCATCGTCGCCCTGGGTCCCTTCAACTACGCCGCGCCGGAGACACTGCTGGAGACCTGCTCGCAACCCACGCGTCAGGCTTGAGCGCCCCTCGCGCCCGGAGCTGTCCGTCTCGACCTGTGTTGCCCCCTGCTACTGGTCGGCCTTCACGCGTCGGGTGTCATGGGCCCACATCGCGATCTCGACGCGGTTGCGGGCGCCGAGCTTGGTCATGAGCGAAGCGACGTGGGTCTTGACCGTGCTCAGCCCGACATAGAGCTCCGCGGCGATCTCGGCGTTGGTCCGCCCGCGCGCCACCAACGCGAGCACCTCCTCCTCGCGGTCGGTAATCGGCTCGATGGGCTGCACGGGCGCAACCGGCGCACTGTCGGCGAACGTCGCGAGCAGCCGGCGCGTGACGTTGGGTGCGATCAACGCGTCCCCGTTCGCGGCCGCGTGGATGGCCTGCACGAGCAGCTCCGGCCCGGCGTCCTTGAGCAGGAAGCCGCGCGCCCCGGCCCGCAGCGCACCGAGCACGTACTCATCGAGGTCGAAGGTCGTGATGACGACGACCGCCATCGGGTCCGCCGCGTCTGGCCCCGCGAGCCGGCGCGTCACCTCGACACCGTCGAGCCCGGGCATCCGGATGTCGACGAGGAGGACGTCGGGACGCAGCCGTTGCGCCACCTCCACAGCCGCCAGTCCGTTCGCTGCCTCCCCGACGACCTCGATGCCGGGCTGCGCGCCGAGGATCATGACCAGCCCGGTCCGGACGAGGTCCTGGTCGTCGGCCACGACGACACGGACGCTCATGCGCCCGCCTCCACCGGCAGCACGGCCTCGACCACCCAGCCGCCCTGCGGCCCCGGCCCTGCCGAAAACGACCCACCGAGGAGCTGCGCGCGCTCGGCCATGCCCAGCAGGCCGAACCCTGGCTCGATCGCAGCGTGCACCTCGGTCCGGCCGTCGTCGGTGACGCGCAGCCTCACGACGTCGCCTTCACGGCATACGTCGATCGCGATGAGGGACGCGCCACGCGCGTGACGCACCGCGTTGGTGAGCGACTCCTGCGCGAGCCGGTAGAGCGCTGCGTCCACGGGTCGCGACAGTCGGGACAACGACCCCTCGAGCGAGACCACGACGGTTGGCACAACGTCGGCCCGCGCCAGCGCAGGCAGGTCCGCCACCCCCGGCTGCGGTGCGTAGTCGACGGCGTCCTCCTCGCGCAGCACCCGCACCATCGCCCTCATCTCCGCCAGCGTGCGTGACGCCTCCGACTCGATCGCGGCGAGCACCTCGACGGCCTTCTCGGGCTGCGCACTCGCGACGACCCCACCGGCCTGCGCCTGCACCGCGATCGCCGAGACGTGGTGGGCCACGGTGTCGTGCAGCTCCCGCGCCAGCGCCACCCGCTCCTCGTTACGTATCTCGGACAGTTGACGACGCACGAGGTCCGCGCGGTAGCGGAACACCGCCGCGAGGGCGACGACGAGCAGGAGCAACACGATCCCGCCGAAGACGTCGGCCACACCCGCCGCACCGACAAGCATCCCCAGCGCGACGACGACCGTCACGAACGCCAACCCGACGAGCATCTCTCGCCCCGACCCCCACCGCACCAGCGAATACAGCAGGACGAGCACCGCCATCATGCAGAACAGCCCGGCGTCGCGAGTCCCGGTGACCAGCTGGAGAACCGACAGCACCAGCACGACGCCAAAGCCGAGCAGCGCGGCCACGAGAGGGCGGTCCCGCCGCCAGAGAAGGGCGGGCGCCAGCGCCAGGGCGAGCACCGCCACGAGCAGCCGCCAGGTCAGGTCCGGTCGCACCATGCCCTCGACCACCACCGCCACCGCGAACACCCCCACGAGCGTGCGGTCGAGCCGGCCCACGGGCGGCACGCCGACGGGCCGCGGCTCCTGCCAGAGGGAGCGCTCGGGCCAGAGGGAGCGGCGGACGGTGACCACGGCCCAAGCCTAGGGATCGCGCCGCGACGACGTCTCCACCGAAAGGACGAGAGGCGAACCGTGCCATCGGCCGCCGAACCCCAGCCTCCGGGCCGAGGCGCCGACCACCCGATCCCGGCGACCGTGGAGGCATCGATCCTCATCCAC
Source organism: Knoellia flava TL1 (assembly GCF_000768675.1). Lineage (GTDB taxonomy): Bacteria > Actinomycetota > Actinomycetes > Actinomycetales > Dermatophilaceae > Knoellia > Knoellia flava. The sequence continues at coordinate 47,636 of NZ_AVPI01000023.1, forward strand.
GACCCAAGGAGCCCCGCGATGAGCACCCGTCACCCCACCACAGCCCTCGACGACCAGCCAATGCCGGTGAAGGCCAAGCTCGCCGCCGCCTGGACGAGTTTCGTGCTGCTCTACGCCTACGTCGACATCCTCGGCTTCTACACTCCCGGCACGATCGAGGAGATCCTCGACGGCAGGGTCTTCGAGTTCGACCTCTCCCAAACCTTCTCGATCAGCGCGCTGACCCTCGTATCGGTCCCGATCTTCATGATCGTCCTGTCGATGGCGCTGCCCGCCCGGATCAACCGCATCACGAACCTCGTGGTCGCCGCCCTCTATGTCCCCGCCACGGTGTTCAACGTCGCCGGCGGGTTCTACCTCTACTACTACGGCTTCGGCGTCGTCCTCGAGCTCGTCGTCCTCGCCCTCATCGTGAGGTATGCCGTGACCTGGCCTCGCAGCGCAGAGTCACCGACCAGCCCCGACCGGCAGGCCGTCCCCGCCTTCCGCTGAACCGCAGCACCGAGCCACCGCTCCGGCAAACCTCAGGCGGAGATCTGGGTGACCGGCATCGACGAGTCGGCCGGCAGGTCGAGCCGCGACGCCTCCCGGCCCTTGAGCACCATCTGTGCACCGAGAGCGGCGACCATGGCGCCGTTGTCGGTGCACAGGCCGGGCCGGGGCACGCGCAGCTCGATGCCGGCGTCCTCGCAGCGGGACAGCGCCATCGCGCGCAACCGGGAGTTCGCCGCGACACCGCCACCGATCTGGAGGTGCTGGGCGCCCTGCTCCTTGCACGCGAGGACGGCCTTGCGGGTGAGCACGTCGACGACGGCCTCCTGGAACGAGGCGGCGACGTCGGCGACCGGCACGGCCTCCCCCGCAGCCTCCTTGGCCTGCACCCACCGGGAGACCGCGGTCTTGAGCCCCGAGAAGGAGAAGTCGAAGCGGTGGCGCTCCATGTCACGCCCGGTCGTGAGGCCGCGAGGGAAGTCGATGCTGATCTCGCCGTCGCGGGCGGCGCGGTCGATGTGCGGCCCACCCGGGAAGGGCAGCCCGAGCACGCGCGCCACCTTGTCGAAGGCCTCGCCGGCGGCGTCGTCGATCGTCGAGCCGAGGCTGCGGATGTCGCTCGTGACATCGGGCACGAGCAGCAGCGACGAGTGGCCACCCGAGACGAGCAGCGCCATCGTCGGCTCCGGCAGCGGGCCGTGCTCGACGATGTCGACGGCGACGTGGGAGGCGAGGTGGTTGACGCCGTAGAGCGGCACGCCGAGCGAGAGGGCCAAGGCCTTCGCCGAGGCGACGCCCACCATGAGCGAGCCCGCGAGCCCCGGTCCCGACGTCACGGAGATGGCGTCGAGCTCGCGCAGCGTGACCCCCGCCTCGCGGCAGGCCCGCTCGATCGTCGGCACCATCTCCTCGAGGTGCGCCCGGCTCGCCACCTCCGGCACGACGCCACCGAAGCGGGCGTGGTCGTCGACGCTGCTCGCGACCGCGTCGACGAGCAGGGTCTCGCCCCGCACGATGCCGACACCGGTCTCGTCGCAGGACGTCTCGATCCCGAGGACCAGTGGCTGCTCTGCGCTCATGACTGAGTTCCCCTCTCCCCCAGCATCTTTCGCATGACGAGGGCGTCGACGTTCCCGGGCTGGTAGTAGCCGCGGCGCACGGTGAGCACGGCATAGCCGCGACGGTCATAGAGCGAACGCGCGGCCTCGTTGTCGGCGCGCACCTCGAGCATGAGGGCCTCCGCGCCACCGGCCGCCGCCCGCTCCTCGAGGTCGGTGAGCAGCTCGCCCCCGACACCGCTCCCGCGGTGTCCGGGTGCGACGGCTATGGTCATGAGGTCAGCGACCTGCCCGCCGTGGTCGATGCCTCCGTATGCCGTGATCTCGCCGTCGCGCTCCACGGCCAGGTAGTCGCGGCGCGGGCGTCCGGCCAGCTCGCCCCACCACGACGCCTCGGACCACGCGTCGTCGGGGAAGGCCTCGCCCTCGAGCCGGACGAGGTCGGGGATGTCGGTCCACGCGAGCGGACGCACCCTGCCACCAACCGTCTCCGCCGCAACGCCCGTCGTCGACACGGCCGTCACCGCTTCGCCCGCTCGGCGGTCGTCAGCGCGTCGGGCCGGCGCAGGTAGAGCGGCTCGACCGGCATGTCCACGCCGTCGCGCAGCCGCTCCACGGCCAGCCGCGCGAGCACCGTGGCGTCGACGTCGAGCACGGGCAGCGCGTTGGCGAAGAGCTCTGGGAAGAGACCGGGGCCGCGACCCGCGGTCGGCAGGGCGCGGACCTCGTCGGGCAGGTCCGCGGGACGGTCCACCGCCGGAGCGGTGAGGGTCTCCACGGCACCGGACCGGACGGCATACCGGGCCCAGTAGACCTCCTTGCGCCGGGCGTCGGAGGCGACGAGGAGCTCGCCGTCGACGAGTGGCGCCGACTGCGCAGCGAGGACGTCGAGGCTGCAGATGCCGTGGACCGGGATGCCGAGGGCGTGGCCCATGGTGAGCCCGGTGACGATGCCGACCCGCAGCCCGGTGAACGGGCCGGGGCCGTTGCCGACGACGATGCCGGTGAGGTCTGATGCCGTGACCGCGGCCGACGTGAGGCACGTCTCGACGAGCGGCGCGACCCACTCGGTGTGGGCACGCGGGTCGAGGTGCGAGGCCTGGGCGCGCACGCGCTCGTCGTCGTGGATCGCGACGGTGATCGCGGACGTCGAGGTGTCGATGGCGAGGATCAGCACGGGACACCATCCTTCCAGCGCTCGCCGTGGCCGGAGACGGCGACGGTGCGGCGCTCGGTCTCGGGGTCGGCCTCGAGGACGACCTCGAGCCGGTCGTCGGAGAGATCCTCGGCGAGGCCGTGGCCCCACTCGACGATGGTCACGCTCTGCTCGAGGTCGGCGTCGAGGTCGAGGTCGTCGAGCTCGGCGAACCCACCGAGCCGGTAGGCGTCGACGTGGACGAGCGGCGGGCCGTCGACGAGCGACGGGTGGACGCGGGCGATGACGAACGTCGGCGACGTGATCGGTCCGCGCACGCCGAGCCCCTCGGCGAGGCCCTGGGTGAGGGTCGTCTTGCCGGCGCCGAGACCGCCCGTGAGGATGACGAGGTCACCGGCGCGCAGCGACTGCGCGAGGCTGCGGCCGAACTCGCGGGTGTCGTCGGCGGTGGCGAGGACGCGGGGGCTCACGACGACGCCCTCGTGCGCGTGCGGCCCGTCTCGCGGCCCTCCCGACTCTCACGGCCCTCCCGACCCTCACGGCTCTCGCGCGCCTTGCGGACCCGACGGCCCTTGGCGATGTCGATGATCGTCCGGCGCACCCGCGGCTTGTCGGCGACGGCAACCGCGGTCGCGGCGTCGACCTCGGCGCGGTGCAGCAGCGAGAGGACTTGCCCCGTGATGATCTCGGGGTGCTCGAGCATGATGAGGTGCCCGGCGTCGCGGACGACGACGTGCTCGGAGCCGGGGAGGCGCTCGACGATCTTCTCGCTGTGCGCCGGCGGGGTGAGCAGGTCGCCCTCGCCGTTGACGACGAGCACCTCCTTGTCGACGAGCGTCGTCAGCGTGTCGAGCTCGTCGTGGCCCTGGATCGCCGGGATGAACGCGGCCATGACCTCGAACCGCGTGGCGAGGATGAGGTCGGCGGTGAAGCGCACGAGCCCCTCGCTCACCGGTGAGTCGTAGGAGAACCGGTCGACGATCGAGCTCTCGACGTTGCGGCCGAAGCGGCGCACCGGCGCGAGCCAGCGCTGGTGGGGTGCGAGCCGCGAGAGCAGCCGCGGACCGACCTGACCGATGGCGCGGCCGACGAGCGGGCCCATGCCGAGGTCGGTGAGGCCCTCGCCGCCGGCCGCGGTCGAGATGAACGCCACCGCCATGACCCTGTCGCGGACGAGCTCGGGGCTGTGGCGGGCGAACGCCATCGTCGTCATGCCGCCCATCGAGTGCCCGACGAGCGCGATCGGTCCTTCGGGACAGGTCGCGTCGATGACCGCGCGCAGATCGTGGGCGAGCTGCTCGATCGTGCAGCTCGAGAGGTCGGAGACCTCGGACTCGCCGTGGCTGCGCTGGTCCCAGAGCACGACGCGGTAGCCCGCCTGGACGAAGGCCCGGCGCTGGAGCACCCAGCTGCGCAGGCTGAGGCAGAAGCCGTGCGACATGACGATCGTCGGCAGGTCCGGGTCGAGGTCGCGGGGCGTGTCGATCTCGACGTGGAGGTTGAGGCCGTCGGTCGCGATGACCTTGAGCTCCTCGTCGGCGACGTGGGCGAACCCGTCGGCGGGGTCGAGCTCGTTGAGCCTGCGACGCTCCGCGGCAGCGCGGTCCGCCGCGACGCCCGCCGCTGCGGCCCCGGCGGCGGCAGCCGCCGCCGCTCCGAGTCCGATCGCCTTGCCGACGCCCGCCATCAGGCTCCTTCCCCGACGAGCACCCGGGGCAGCCGGCTGCTCATCCTCGTGACGATCTCGTAGTTGATGGTGCCGATCGCAGCCGCCCAGTCCTGCGCCGTCGGCTCGCCGTCGGCCCCACGACCGAGGATGACGACCTCGTCACCGGCGGCACCGGCATACGAGGGTCCGAGGTCGAGGACGAACTGGTCCATGCAGACGCGGCCGGCCACGGTGAGGCGGCGCCCGTCGACCTGCACCGGACCGAGCGACCCGGCGTGGCGCGGGATCCCGTCGGCGTAGCCGAGCGGGACGAGGCCGAGCACGGTGTCCTCGGTCGTCGTGTAGGCGTGGCCGTAGCTCACGCCCTGGCCCGCGGGTGCCTGCTTGACGAGCGCGAGCCGCGCGGTGACCCGCATCGCCTCGCGCAGGCCGAAGTCCGCGGGCGCGCCGAGGTCGGGCACCGGCGACAGGCCGTAGACGGCGAGCCCGGGACGCACGAGGTCGAAGTGCGCGTCGGGGTTGGTGAGCGTCGCCGCGGAGTTCGCGAGGTGCCGCAGCTGCGGTCGTATGCCGGCCCGCTCCAGCTCAGCGGCCGCCTCGACGAAGCGGTCGCGCTGGGCGAGCACCGTCGGGTGCTGCGGGGCGTCGGCGAGGGCGAAGTGGGACCAGACGCCCACGACCTCGACGGCACCCTCGGCCACGACCGACCCGAGCGCCGCCACGAGGTCGGTCCAGCCCTGCCCGAGGGCGCCGTTGCGACCGAGACCGGTGTCGACCTTGACGTGGATGCGTGCCGCGCGACCGCGCTCCCGCGCGGCGGCGACGACGGCGTCGAGCGCCCACGGCGCCGAGACCGAGATGTCGAGGTCGGCGTCGATCGCCGCGCCGAAGTCGGCGCCGGGGGCATAGAGCCACGTGAGCGCCCGCGTGGTCACCCCGGCGGCGCGCAGCTGAAGCGCTTCGGTCAGCTGGGCGACACCGAGCCACGTGGCGCCACCGGCGACGGCGGCGCGAGCGCTGTGCACCAGCCCGTGGCCGTAGGCGTCGGCCTTGACCACCGCCATGACCTCGGCACCGGCGGCCCGACGAGCGAGCTCGCGCACGTTGTCGCGGATCGCGTCGAGGTCGACCGTCACCCACGCCGAGACGCCCTCGGGCGGCACGGCGGAGACGGGGGCGGCTGACGAAGTCATGGGACGTCCCAGTCTAGGTGGGCGCCCCCGGCGTCGGCCGATGTGGTCACTCCCTCAACCATCTCCGCGTGCCGACAGGCGGTTGCGCGGGCCGTCAGTGGCGGGCGAGAAGGTGCGCCACGGCATGCGGTATGCCGTGTGCGACCGCGAGCGCCCGCACCGGGCCTCCCGCTCCCACCCGGTCGGCGGCGACCCCGTGTACGAGGGCGCCGAGGGCCCCGGCGTCGGCCGGGTCGAGCCCGGCGGCGAGGAGGGTGCCGACGAGCCCGGAGAGGACGTCACCGGCACCGGCGGTGGCGAGCCACGCCGGCGCGTCGGCCTGCGAACGCACCGGCGACCCCGGGTCGGCGGGCACGACGAGCGTCGTCGAGCCCTTGAGGAGCACGGTCATGCCGGTGCGCTCGGCGAGGGCACGGGCGTGGCGAACGGGCTCGGCCTCGACGGCGCTGCGCTCGACCTCGGTGCGCGAGCGCGCCCGCGGGCCCGAGCCCAACCGCGTGAGCAGCCGCGCCAGCTCGCCCGCGTGCGGGGTGAGCAGGGTCGGCAGCTCACGGCGGGCCTCGATGACCTCGTCGTCGACGAGGTCGAGACCGCCGGCGTCGACGAGCACGGGCTCCTCACCGGCGAGGGCGCGGCGGGCGACCGCGAGCTGGGCGACCGCCTCGCGACGGCTCGCACGGACGTCGAGCCCGGGTCCGACGACCCATGCCTGCACGCGGCCTTCGCCGTGCACGGCCTCGGGGACCGCCGCGCGGACGAGACCCTCGGGTGTCGGGGTGCCGACGTAGCGGACCATCCCCGCCCCGGCCTCGACCGCCGCGGTGACGGCGAGCACGGCGGCGCCGGAGTAGTCCTCGCCCCCGGCGACGACGCCGAGGACGCCGCGCGAGTACTTGTCGTCGTCGGGTCCGGGCACCGGCCAGAGGTCGGCGACGTCGTCGTGGCCGAGGCGGACGACGGCCGGCTCGGTCTCGAAGGTGAGTCCGATGTCGACGACGGTGAGCGTGCCGCAGGCCTGCTCGGTGGGCGGCAGGAGGTGGACCGGCTTGGCGACCGAGAAGGTCACGGTCTCGTCGGCGAGCACACCGTCGGGGTCGAACGCACTGCCGTCGGCGGCCTGTCCGGAGGGCAGGTCGACAGCGATGACGTGGGCGTCGTCGGGGATGGCGCGAACCCAGTCCGCCGCCTCACCGGGAAGTCCGGGACGGCCGCCCAGCCCGAGGACGCCGTCGAGGACGATGTCGGCCTCGGCGATGTCCTCGATGGCCTCGGCACCCGAGACGAGGACGACTCCCGCCGCGCGGGCGGCCTCGAGCGCCCCCTCGTGGGCCCTCCCCCGGTCGAGCGCGGCGGCGCAGGCGACGCCGGCCTCGGCGAGGTGCGCCACGGCATACAGGGCGTCCGCGCCGTTGTTGCCGGGGCCGACGAGGGCGATGACGGTCTCGGCGTCGAGCTGCGAGATGCGCGCCGCGACGACCTCGACGAGCCCCTCGACCGCACGGGCCATGAGCTCGCCCGAGGCGAGCTCCTCATCGAGGGCCGCCTCCGCGGCATACACGTCCTGAGGGCTCCACGCCTCGATCACGGCTCAGCCTTCCGCGATGACGACGGCCGAGGCGATCCCGGCGTCGTGGGAGAGGGAGACGTGCATGGAGGTGACGCCGAGCTCGTCAGCGCGTGCCTGCACGGTGCCCTGCATGACGATGTGCGGGCGCCCGTCCTCACCACGCTGGACCGTGACGTCGGTCCACGCCAGTCCGACCGGGGCGCCCAGCGCCTTGGCGAGGGCCTCCTTGGCGGCGAAGCGGGCGGCGAGCGAGCGCATCGGCAGGCCGCGCTCGGCCTCGGTGAAGAGGCGGGTGCGCAGGCCGGGCGTGCGCTCGAGCGTCTCGGCGAAGCGCGGGATGTCGACGACGTCGATCCCGGTGCCGACGATCATCGCTGCGTCCCGCCCGTCACCGGCACCCGATCACTCGACCGTGACGCTCTTGGCGAGGTTCCTCGGCTGGTCCACGTCGAGGCCCTTGGCGGTCGAGAGGTGCAGGGCGAAGACCTGGAGCGGCACGACGGTGAGCAGCGGCTGGAGCAGCGGCGAGGTCTGGGGCACGCGGATGACCTCGTCGGCGAAGGGCACGACGTCCTCGTCACCCTCCTGCGCGATGACGATGGTGCGGGCGCCGCGGGCGCGGATCTCCTGGATGTTGGAGACGACCTTCTTGTGGAGCTCGTGCGGGGTGTCGGGCCCGGGGACGACGATGAAGACGGGCTGGCCGGCATCGATGAGCGCGATCGGGCCGTGCTTGAGCTCGCCGGCGGCGAAGCCCTCGGCGTGGATGTAGGCGAGCTCCTTGAGCTTGAGCGCGCCCTCCATCGCGATGGGGAAGCCGACGTTGCGGCCGAGGAAGAGCACCGAGCGGGTGTCGGCCATGAAGCGGGCGATCTCCTTGACCCGCCCCATCGTGCCGAGGAGCTCCTCGATCTTGGCCGGGACCTCGTGCAGCTCCTTCATCACGGCCTGCGCGTCGTCGGCGTAGGTGCCGCCGCGCAGTTGCGCGAGGTAGAGGCCGAGCACGTAGCACGCGGTGATCTGGGCGAGGAAGGCCTTGGTCGAGGCGACGGCGATCTCGGGGCCGGCATGGGTGTAGAGGACGGCGTCGGACTCGCGCGGGATCGTCGAGCCGTGCGTGTTGCACACCGAGATCGTCAGGGCGCCGAGCTCACGGGCGTGCTTGACGGCCATAAGGGTGTCCATCGTCTCGCCGGACTGGCTGATGCTCACGACGAGGGAGCGCTCGTTGACGATCGGGTCGCTGTAGCGGAACTCGTGGGCGAGCGAGACCTCGACGGGGATGCGGGTCCAGTGCTCGATGGCGTACTTCGCGACCATGCCGGCGTAGGCGGCGGTGCCGCAGGCGACGACGGTGATGCGGTCGACGTTCTTGAGCTGCTCCTCGCTGATGCGCAGCTCGTCGAGGACGAGTCGACCGCTGTCGTCGGTGCGCCCGAGCAGGGTGTCGCCGACCGCGTGCGGCTGGTCGAAGATCTCCTTCTCCATGAAGGTCGCGTAGCCGCCCTTCTCGGCGGCCGCGGCGTCCCACGTCACCTCGTAGGCCTTGCCCTCGGCCGGCGTGCCGTCGAAGTTGATGACCTCGTGACCGTCGGGCGTGATCGTGACGATCTGGTCCTGGCCGAGCTCCAGCGCTTGGCGGGTGTAGCCGATGAAGGCGGCGACGTCCGAGCCGAGGAAGTTCTCGCCCTCGCCGAGCCCGACGACGAGCGGGCTGTTGCGGCGGGCACCGACGACGACTCCGGGCTGGTCCGCGTGGACCGCGAGCAGGGTGAACGCACCCTCGAGCCGGCTCACGACCTGACGCATGGCGGCCGTGAGGTCACCGGTCTCGTCGAAGGCGCGGCCGACGAGCTTGGCCGCGACCTCGGTGTCGGTCTCGCTCTCGAAGGTCACGCCCTCCGCGAGGAGCTCCTTCTTGAGCGAGTGGAAGTTCTCGATGATGCCGTTGTGGATGAGGGCGAGCTTGTCGTCGTCGCCACCGCGGTGCGGGTGCGCGTTGCCGTCGGTCGGGCCGCCGTGGGTCGCCCAGCGCGTGTGGCCGATCGCCGTCCGCGACGTCGCGAGCGGCTGTGCCTCGAGCGCGCCGCGCAGGTTCTCGAGCTTGCCTGCCCGCTTCTGCGACTCGACGCCGTCCTCGGTGACGAGGGCGATGCCGGCCGAGTCGTAGCCCCGGTACTCGAGCCGCGCGAGGCCCTCCATGACGACGCCCTCGGCACGAGAGTCCATGGCCGGGCCGACATATCCGACGATTCCACACATGGCCGCAAGCGTAATGGCTCGCTCGCCCACCCCCGAACCGTCGGCGTGGGCAACAATGGCCCGCGTGTCTGCCACACCCGCCGAGCCCGGCGCGCTGCCGGAATCCACGGCACCGTTGCCCTCCCCCTACCTCGACTTCACCCGTGAGGACTGGGCCGCGAGGCGCGACAACCACCCGCTCAGCCTCACCCCTGACGACGTCGCCAGGGTCACCGGTCTCGGCGACCGTGTCGACCTGCGCGAGGTCGAGCAGGTCTACCTCCCGCTCTCACGCCTGCTCTCCTTCTACGTCAACGCGACGGCCGGCCTGCACCGCGTGACGACCGACTTCCTCGGCGAGCGTCCGGCCAAGGTGCCCTTCGTCATCGGCATCGCCGGGTCGGTGGCCGTGGGCAAGTCCACGACCGCCCGCGTCCTGCGAGAGCTCCTGCGCCGCTGGCCCCAGACCCCGCGCGTCGACCTCATCACGACCGACGGCTTCCTGCGCCCCAACGCCGAGCTCGAGGCGCGAGGACTCCTGCAGCGCAAGGGCTTCCCCGAGTCCTACGACCGGCGCGCCCTCCTGCGCTTCGTCGCCGACGTGAAATCCGGTATGCCGTCCGTGCCGGCCCCCGTCTACTCGCACCTCACCTACGACATCGTCCCGGGCGAGCAGATCGTCGTCGACCAGCCCGACGTGCTCATCGTCGAGGGCCTCAACGTCCTCCAGCCTGCGACGGTGCGCTCGGACCAGCGCACCCGGCAGGTGCTCTCGGACTACTTCGACTTCTCGGTCTACGTCGACGCCCCCGTGGAGCAGCTGCGCACCTGGTACGTCGAGCGCTTCCTGCGGCTGCGCGAGACCGCGTTCGCCGACCCCGAGTCGTACTTCCACCGCTATGCCGACCTCACCGACTCGCAGGCGCGCGAGACCGCGTCGGGCATCTGGGAGCGGATCAACGAGCCGAACCTGCTCCGCAACGTCGAGCCCACGCGCGACCGGGCGACGCTCGTGCTCTCCAAGGGAGCCGACCATGCGGTGACCCACATCAGGCTCCGCCGGCTCTGACGCCACGCGTCGGGCGAACGCGAAGGACGCCGGGCCCCTCGGGGTCCGGCGTCCTCGTGCGTCAGGGAGTGGACCCGCTCAGTACCAGTGCGGGTAGCGCGCGTTCCAGAAGTCCCATGCCGCGCACGGCGAGCCGTACGACTGGTCGATGTACCAGAGGCCCCACTTGATCTGGGTGATCGGGTTGGTGCGGTAGTCCGCGCCGAACTTCGCCATCTTGCTCGCGGGCAGGCTCTGCGGGATGCCGTAGGCGCCCGAGGACGAGTTCTCGGCGGTGTAGTCCCACGAGCTCTCGCCCTCCCAAAGGAGGTTGAGGCAGCGCCACTGGCTGTCGCCCCAGCCGTGGTCCGCCATGAGCGCACGGGCGGCCGAGCGCGGGTCCTGCTGGGCGTTCGCGATCGCGGAGGCGCGGGCCTTGTCGCGGGCGGCCTTCTCGGCGGCGGCGGCGCGTGCCTTGGCGAGCGCGTCGGCCTTCGCCTTGGCGGCGGCGGCGTCGGCGGCGGCCTTGGCCTTCGCGTCGGCCTCGGCCTTGGCGCTGACGGCCGCGCGCTGGGTGTTGACCCCGGCGCGGTCACGGGAGATGCGGGCACTGTCGCTCGAGCTCTCGCGGGCGGAGAGGGCCGCCTGCATCGCCGCCGAGCTGCTCAGCGAGAAGGTGTCGGACTCGGCGACGGCGTCACTGGCGTTGACGCCGACGGCCCCGGTCCCGACCAGGGCCAGGGCCATGCCGGCCGTGACGGCGGGACGCCGGGCGACACCGAGGGCGACGGTCAGGGGGGCTTCGGATGGACGCGCGTGGCGCCCGCGGTGACGACCGCGGTACCGGCTGCTCATTCGAAGGTTTCCTCTCCACACACGAAGCAGCCCGGCTGTCGAGGCAGTCGGGCTGCGTTACCAAATCGAGACCAACGTACGCGATGACCCCGCGAAGGACCAAAACGGGACTCCCGTCGTGCTCACCGCCGAGCGGCACGAACGGGACACCGCGCGGTGACTCCCGTCACGATCGCACACGACCTCGGGCACGCGGACGCCGGTATGCCGTCCACGCACCTTGCGCGGACGGCATACCGGGTCGTGCGTGGTTCGGGACGCTCAGGCGAGCCCGTCCTCGGACTCGAGGAGGTCGGTGACGAGGGCCGCGATCGGGCTGCGCTCGCTGCGCGTCAGGGTGACGTGGGCGAAGAGCGGGTGACCCTTGAGCTTCTCGATGACGGCGGCGACACCGTCGTGGCGGCCGACGCGCAGGTTGTCGCGCTGCGCGACGTCGTGGGTCATGACGACCTTCGAGTTCTGGCCGATGCGCGAGAGCACGGTGAGCAGGACGTTGCGCTCGAGCGACTGCGCCTCGTCGACGATGACGAAGGCGTCATGGAGCGAGCGACCCCGGATGTGGGTGAGCGGCAGGACCTCGAGCATCCCGCGGTCGAGGACCTCCTCGACGACCTCGCGCGAGACGAGGGCGGAGAGCGTGTCGAAGACCGCCTGGCCCCACGGGTTCATCTTCTCCTGCTCGGAGCCGGGCAGGTAGCCGAGCTCCTGGCCGCCGACGGCGTAGAGCGGGCGGAAGACGACGACCTTGCGCTGCTGGCGCCGCTCCATGACCGCCTCGAGGCCGGCGCAGAGCGCGAGCGCGGACTTGCCGGTGCCGGCACGGCCGCCGAGGCTCACGATGCCGATGTCGGGGTCGAGGAGGATGTCGAGCGCGATCCGCTGCTCGGCGCTGCGGCCGTGGAGGCCGAAGGCGTCGCGGTCGCCCTTGACGAGGCGCACCTGCTTGTCGGCGCCGACCCGACCGAGGCCGCTGCCGCGCGGGGACAGGAGCTTGAGGCCGGTGTGGCACGGCAGCTCGGCAGCTCCGAGGTGCTCGAGGCGGCCGTACTCGTAGAGGTGGTCCATCTCCTCGGTCGTCACCTCGACCTCGGACATGCCGGTCCAGCCGGAGTCGACGGCGAGCTCGGCGCGGTACTCCTCGGCCTCCATGCCGCAGGCCGACGCCTTGACCCGCATCGGCAGGTCCTTGCTGACGATCGTCACCGCGCAGCCCTCGTTGGCGAGGTTCTTGGCGACCGAGAGGATGCGGGTGTCGTTGTCGCCGAGGCGGAAGCCGGCCGGCAGCGACGACGGGTCGGTGTGGTTGAGCTCGACCCGCAGGGTGCCGCCGGCCTCGCCGACCGGGACGGGTGCGTCGAGCCGGCCGGCCTGGATGCGCAGGTCGTCGAGCAGGCGGAGCGCGGTCCGGGCGAAGTAGCCCAGCTCCGGGTGGTGCCGCTTGGCCTCGAGCTCGGTGACGACGACGACGGGCAGCACGACCTCGTGCTCCTTGAAGCGCAGGAGGGCCCGCGGGTCGGACAGGAGGACCGAGGTGTCGAGGACGTAGGTCCTCAGACCGGGCTCCCCCACCGAGGCCGCCGAAGGAGCAGTGGTGGCCGTGGCGGCTGTGGTCGCGCGCTTGCGCTGCCGGGGGCTCCCGGCGGTGGTCGTCGGGGCGGAGGCGGTCGAACGCGGGGTCGTGGCCACGGCAGGGCTCCTAGGCGCGCACGTCTACTGGTGCGCTGGCTCGAAGGTGTGGAACCCGGGCGGCCCGCTGCGAGCAGGGAGCCGGGACCGGTCCCTCCTCCGGAGCGTGGTGTGCTCCATGCGTTGGGCCTCCCGAACGCACCGAGGTGGTGCGTCAGTCGCGACGCTACGACCGGTCGGCGCCCGGCATACGGATGCTTGCGGCGTGTCGTGAGGTGTTCATCTGCGCTTCCCGCCGGGGACCACATCGGTCGCGTGACGGGTGTGACGGATGGTGCTCCTGTGCCAGAGGTCAGGCGCCGAAGCGCCGGTGGCGCTCCCCGAACGCACGCAGCGCGCGAAGGAAGTCGACCTTGCGGAAGTCGGGCCAGTAGGCCTCGCAGAAGTAGAACTCCGAGTGCGCGCTCTGCCACAGCAGGAACCCGCCGAGCCGCTGCTCCCCCGAGGTGCGGATGACGAGGTCGGGGTCGGGCTGGCCCTTGGTGTAGAGGTGCTCGGCGATGTGCTCGACGTCGAGGATCTCGGCGAGCTCCTCGATCGTCGTGCCGAGGTCGGCGTGCTCGAGCAGGAGCGAGCGGACGGCGTCCGCGATCTCGCGGCGCCCGCCGTAGCCGACGGCGACGTTGACGAGCATGCCGTCGACGTCGGCGGTGCGGGCGGCTGCAGCCTCGAGCCGTTCGCGGGTGGAGTCGGGCAGCAGGGACAGGGCGCCGACGACGTGGACGCGCCACCGGCGCTCGTCGGCGAGGTCGTCGACGGCCTGCTCGATGATGCCGAGCAGCGGGCGCAGCTCGGACTCCGAGCGGTTGAGGTTGTCGGTGGAGAGCAGCCAGAGCGTGACGACCTCGACACCGACCTCCTCGCACCAGCCCAAGAGGTTGGCGATGTTGTCGGCACCGGCCTGGTGCCCCTCGCTCGTGCCGGCGCCGCGCGCCTTGGCCCAGCGACGGTTGCCGTCGAGCATGACTCCGACGTGCCGGGGCACGCTCTCGGGGCCGAGGTGCTTGGCCAGACGACGCTCGTATGCCGTGTAGAGGACATCACTGAGCGCCATGCCGTCACCGTACCGCCGGGCGCACAGGAGACGCAGAGCACGTCACTGCGGCCCGGAACCTACGCAAACGTAGGTATCGTTGGTACCCACATGAGCACCTCACGCGAGCCCCGCACGTTCGACGCCCTCGAAGAACGCGTCGATGCCGTGCTCGACGCCGTCAAGCCCAAGCTCCGCGGCTGGCTGCACCTCGCCATGGCGCCGATCGCCTTCATCGGCGGTCTCGTCCTCGTCGTCCTCGGCGACACCGTGCAGGCCCGGGCCGCGGCAGCGGTCTTCACCGTCACGGCCGTCTTCCTCTTCTCGATGTCGGCGGTCTACCACCGCGGCACGTGGTCACCGCGCTGGGGCACGGCCCTCAAGCGGATCGACCACTCCAACATCTTCCTCATCATCGCGGGCAGCTACACGCCGTTCGCGCTGCTCCTGCCCAGCGACCAGGCCCGCACCCTGCTCGCCATCGTCTGGAGCGGGGCCCTCCTCGGCGTCGTCTTCCGGCTCGTCTGGATCCACGCGCCGCGCTGGCTCTACGTCCCCGTCTACGTCGCGCTCGGCTCCGTCGCGGTCTTCTTCCTCGGACCGCTGCTGCGCCATGCCGGGACGACGGTCGTGTCCTTCGTCGTCGCCGGCGGGGTGCTCTACACCCTCGGCGCCCTCGTCTACGGCATCAAGCGGCCGAACCCGTCACCGCGCTGGTTCGGGTTCCACGAGATCTTCCACGCGCTAACGATCCTCGCGTTCGTCGCGCACTACATCGCCGCGTCCATCGCCCTCTACGACCGGGCCTGACTCCGCGACCGGCGGCGACTGCCGGGCCTCCCCGCCCGCAGCCTCCTGCTCGGCGGCCTTCTGCTTGTAGGACATCCGCCGCAGGCGCGCGTTCATGTTGCGCATGAGCAGCCACAGCGAGATGACGAGGAAGAGGAACGCGACGAAGGCCCACAGCCCGGGCGCGGCCTGCTGGCTCGGCGTGAGGTCGTCCGTCGGGCTCGGCGACGGCGAGGGGGACGGGGAGAGCGGCATGGCAGCCGCGACGAGCAGTCGGTCGAGGATCATGCGGTGCGCTCCTTGCGTCCGTCGTGGGCGAGGGTGAGCGAGCCGGACGTCGCGAGGGCGTCGGCCTCGGCGACGTCGGTCGGCAGCCCGGCGAAGAGGTCGTCCTCGCCCTCGACGATCGGCACGTAGGACAGGCCCGCCTCGTAGTCCTCCCACGGCCAGATCCGGGCCTGCTCCTCGCGCGAGACCTTGAAGAAGGTGCCGTCGGGGTCGATCTGGGTCGCGTGCGCGAGCAGGGCGGCGTCGCGCCGGTCGAACCACTTCTCGGCCCGGATCCGCGTCGTGATCGTCCGCTCGCGGGCGGGGTCCCAGTTCTCCAGCCACGCGGCATACGGGCTCTCCTCGCCCAGCGCCGTGAGCGCCTCGTGGAAGGCGACGACGCGGCCACGGCTGAAGGTCTGGTTGTAGTAGATCTTGAGCGGCTGCCACGGCTGCCCGGCTCCTGGGTATGCGGTCGGGTCGCCCGCCGCCTCGAAGGCCGCCATCGAGACGTCGTGGCACATGATGTGGTCCGGGTGGGGGTAGCCGCCGTTCTCGTCGTAGGTCGTCATGACGTGCGGACGGAAGCGGCGGATCTCGCGCACCAGGGCCTCGGTCGTCACCTCGAGCGGCTCGAGCGCGAAGCAGCCGTCGGGCAGCGGCGGCAGCGGGTCACCCTCGGGCAGGCCGGAGTCGACGAAGCCGAGCCAGGTGTGCTGGACGCCGAGGATCTCCCGGGCGCGGGCCATCTCGTCACGGCGGACCTGGGCGAGGTCGCGCAGGATGTGCGGGTCGTCGGCGAGGTTGGGGTTGAGCACGTCGCCGCGCTCGCCGCCGGTGCACGAGACGACGAGCACCTCGTGGCCCTCGTCGACGTACTTCGCCATCACCGCGGCGCCCTTGCTCGACTCGTCGTCGGGGTGCGCGTGGACGCACATGAGACGGAGGCGGTCAGACACGTCGAGGGTCCTTCGGGGTCGGGGGGTCGCGCAGGCGACAATGGACGCGGCCACCATCTTCGCACCCGGCCGACGCGCCCGTGCGAGCCCCGTCGACAGGACCAGGAACCCGCATGCCGCTCCCCCGCCCCGCACCCGGGACCGCGCACTGGTGGGTCGTCGGGATCCTCGGCGTGGGGATCATGGTCGCCGGGGTCGTGTGGTTCGGGCTCGCGTCGGCCAACGCGCTGCGGGCCGACGTCACGGCATACAGGGTCGTCTCCGACTCCGTGCTCGAGCTCGGCTACGACGTGCACCGGCCCGACGGTGCGGCGGTGCGCTGCACCATCGAGGCGCAGGACGTGCGCCACGGGCGGGTCGGCACGACGACGGACGACGTGCCGGCTGGGGCCACGTCGGTGCACCGAGAGGTGACGGTGCGCACGAGCGCCCGCGCGGTGACGGGTGTCGTCGCGTCCTGCGTGCGGGTGTCCTGAGACTCCACGTCCCGAGACGACGTGCTTTTGGACGGGTGCGTTGTTATCCTTGTTCTTTGCACCACCGGGTCTGGGGCCCACCGAACCAAGCAGAGGTTCGAGCCCCAGGCCCTTTCACGTAGGACCACCAACCCCGGACGCAGGCGGCTGACGTCGCCCGGTTCCGGGCACCCGAGGAGTGAACTTCTGTGAGCGAGACCGTCGCCAAGGCGAGCTACCTGACCCAGGAGGCGTACGACCGCCTCAAGGCCGAGCTCGAGCAGCTCTCCGGTCCGGGTCGCGCCGACATCGTCGCCAAGATCGAGGCGGCGCGCGAGGAGGGCGACCTCAAGGAAAACGGTGGGTACCACGCTGCGCGTGAGGAGCAGGGCAAGAACGAGGCCCGCATCCGCCAGCTCACCCAGCTCCTCGAGAACGCCGTCATCGGTGAGACCCCGCCCGACGACGGTGTCGTCGAGCCCGGCATGGTCGTCACCGCCGAGATCTTCGGTGACGAGGAGACGTTCCTCCTCGGCTCGCGCGAGATCGCGGACGGCACGCTGCAGGTCTACAGCGAGCAGTCGCCGATCGGCGCCGCCGTCAACGGCCACAAGGCCGGCGACACCGTGAGCTACGAGGCCCCCAACGGCAAGCAGATCGAGGTCAAGATCCTCGACGCCAAGCCCTACACCGGCTGATTCGTCCGCACCGGACGCCAGAGGGCGCCCACCCCGCACCGGGGGTGGGCGCCCTCTCGCTTCCCGCACCTCTGCTTGCGTCCGCAACTGTGGTGGGTATGCCGTGACCTCGCCGGACGCTGCACCCGCACCTCCTGCTTGCGTCCGCAACAGTGGTGCGTATGCCGTGACCTCGCCGGACGCTGGAAGCTCGCGCCCGCGGTTGGTCAGGGGATCTCGGGCTCGTGGACGATCGTGTAGCCCTTGTCGCGCATTGCCTGGAGGACGCGCTCGCAGTGCTCGGGGCCTCGGGTCTCGAGGCGGAGCGCGATCTCGACCTCGTCGACGTTGATGTGCGGCCCGGTGCGGATGTGCTCGATCTCGAGGATGTTGGCGTCGGCACCCGCGCAGTCGGCGAGGATCGCCGCGAGCGACCCCGGGGTGTCGGGCACACGCACGGAGAACTGGAGGTAGCGCCCGGCCGCGACCATGCCGTGACGGATGATCCGCATCATGAGCAGCGGGTCGATGTTGCCGCCCGAGAGGACGCAGACGACCGGGCCCGCGATCGGCTCCGTGTCGGCGTTCTCGAGCAACCACCCTGCGGCCGAGGCTCCGGCGGGCTCGACGACGAGCTTGGCCCGTTCGAGGAGGAAGAGCAACGCACGCGAGATGCCCTCCTCGCTCACCGTCTCGACCGAGTCGACGAGGTCGCGCACGACGGGGAAGGTGACGTCACCGGGCAGCCCGACCGCGATGCCGTCGGCCATCGTCTGCATCTTCGCCGCCGCGACGGGGTGCCCCGCCGCCAGCGAGCCCGGGTAGGCCGCGGCCTGCTCGGCCTGGACGCCGATGATCCGCACGTCGGGGCGGAGCTCGCGCATGACGAGGGCGATGCCGGCGAGCAGACCACCGCCCCCGAGGCCGACGACGACCGTCTTGACGTCCGGGCACTGCTCGAGGATCTCGAGCCCGCACGTGCCCTGACCGGTGACGATGTCGTCGTGGTCGAAGGGGTGGATGAGGATCGCACCGGTCTCCTCGGCCCACGCGCGGGCGTGGACGAGGCTCTCGTCGAGCGTCTCGCCGACCTGCTCGATCGTCGCGCCGTAGGCCTTGGTCGCCTGGACCTTGGGCATGGGCGCACGCACCGGCATGTAGACCTTGACGTCGATGCCGAGCATCTGGCCGGCGAGGGCGACGCCCTGGGCGTGGTTGCCGGCGCTGGCGGCGACGACGCCGCGGGCCTTCTCCTCGTCGGTGAGCTTGGACATGCGCGTGTAGGCGCCGCGGATCTTGAAGGACCCGGCCCGCTGGAGGTTCTCGCACTTGAGGAAGACGTCGGCGCCGATGCGCTCTGACAGTCCGCGGTTGAACTCCATGGGTGTCGGAGCGATGACGGTGGAGAGCAGGTCAGCGGCGGCACGGATCTCGGCCACCGTCACCGACGACGATGTGGGTGTCATGAGGGCGAGGTTAGTCGCGCCCGGCCGACCCGGTGACACCGCCGAACCTGTCACCGCGAGCTCACCCGCGACCTCATCCGCAGCCTCACCCGGAACCTCGGACCTCGCAGCACCGAGGTGGTGCTGCGAGGTCCGACGAACCCACTTCCGGCGGCGGGTCCCACGCTCTGCGTGGACAAGTCGGGGCGGGTGGGGCTTCGGGCTGCGGGCTGGGGGTCAGTCCGTCGTGCGGGCGTTGAAGGCGCGCAGGGCGAGCGGGGCGATGATCGCGGTGATGGCGAGCGACCAGATGATCGTCGCCAGCTCCGGGTTCTGGAGCGGCCACGGGGCGTCGGGGCGCACGGGCAGCCCGGCGATCCCCCAGTTGTCGCGCAGGGCCTGGCTCAGTGCGCTGATCGGGTTCCACTCGGCGACCGTGCGCAGCCAGGCCGGCATGACGTCGGTCCGCGCGAAGGCGTTCGAGAGGAAGGTGATCGGGAAGATCGTCGTGAACATCAGCCCGTTGACGGCCTCGACCGAGCGCATCGCCGACCCGACGAGGATGCCGACCCAGATCATCGCGAACCCGAAGAGGAGCAGCAGGCCGTAGGCGAGCAGCCCCCGGACGACGCCCTCGTTGATCCGCCAGCCGATGAAGAGACCGGTGACCGACATGACGGCGACGCCGATGCTCGAGTGGATGAGCGCGGCGATCGAGCGCGAGATGAGGATCGAGGACCGCTGGATCGGGAGCGAGCGGAGCCGGTCGACCATGCCCTTGCCGATGTCGGTGTTGAGCCCGATGGCGACGATGAAGGAGCTGAACGCGATCGTCTGCGCCATGATCCCCGGCAGCAGCCACGGCTTGTAGTCGACGCCGGGGATGTCGATCGAGCCGCCGAAGACGAAGGCGAAGAGCAGCACGAACATGATCGGCTGGATCGTCACGTCGGTGAGCATCTCGGGCTGACGCTTGATGTGCGTGAGGTTGCGCCGCACGAGCGTGAGGATCTGGCGCACCCGACCGGCGCCCTCGGGCTTCGGTGCGGTGCGGTCGATGGCGATGGCGTCCGTGGCGGCGCTCATGCCGACACCTCCTCCTGGTTGCTGGACTCCTCGGCCCGGTGTCCGGTGAGCGCGAGGAAGACGTCGTCGAGGCTGGGGCGCTGCATGCCGAGGTCGTCGACCTCGATCTGCGCGTCGTCGAGCCTGGTGGCCACGCGGGTGAGCGCGGCGACGTCACCGCCCGGGGCGGTGAGCTTGCGTGCATCGGCGTCGACGTGGACCTCACCCTCGACCGAGCCACGCAGCAGCTGGGCCGCTTCATGGACCTTGTCATGACGCGAGACCGTGACGACGAGGCTGGCGGCGCCCGACTGGTTCTTGAGCTCGAGCGGCGTGCCCTGGGCGATGATCCGGCCCTTGTCGATGACGACGATGTCGTCGGCGAGCTGGTCGGCCTCGTCGAGGTACTGGGTCGTGAGGAGCAGGGTGGTGCCGTCACGCACGAGGTCGCGCAGGACGTCCCAGAGCTCGACGCGGCTGCGCGGGTCGAGACCGGTCGTGGGCTCGTCGAGGAACAGCACCGACGGGTGCGCGATGAGGCTCACCGCGAGGTCGATGCGGCGACGCATGCCGCCGGAGTAGTCCTTGACGACCTTGTCGCCGGCCTCGGTGAGCGAGAACTGCTCGAGCAGCTCGTCGGTGCGCTTGCGGACGAACCGGCGGTCGAGGCCGTAGAGGTCGCCGATGAGCCGGAGGTTCTCGCGGCCGGTGAGCAGCTCGTCGACGGTCGCGCTCTGGGCCGTGAGCCCCATCGACGCGCGCACCGCCTCGGGCTCGCGGATGACGTCGTGGCCGGCCACGCGGGCCGAGCCGCTCGTGGGGACGGCGAGCGTCGTCATCATCCGGACCGTCGTCGTCTTGCCGGCACCGTTGGGCCCGAGGAGGCCGAAGACCGACCCCTTGGGCACCTCGAAGCTCACGCCGTCGACGGCGGTGAAGTCCCCGAACTTCTTGACGAGGTCCTGCGCCTCGATGACCACCTCGCGCATCACGGCCTCCCGCACAGGCAGAAGGGGTGGCCGACCGGGTCGAGGTAGACCTTGAAGCTGCCGGACTCGCTCGGCTGGTGCTCGTGCACGGTGGCGCCCGCGGCCAGCACGGGGGGCTCCGCCTCGGAGATGACCGGGACGGAGAAGTCGAGGTGGAACTGCTGCGGGTGCGAGCCACCGGGCCAGGTCGGCGCGACCCAGTCCTCGATCCGCTGGAACGCGAGCGTCGTCCGCCCGTCGGGGCGCTCGGAGGAGACGCCACCACCGGGCGGCTCGAGGGTGGCCCACTCGGCGTCGGAGTCGGACTCGAGCTCCCAGCCGAGCACCTCGGCGTAGAAGCGGGCGAGCTCGAGAGCGTCGGGGCAGTCGAGGACGACGAGGTCGAGGATCGGTCGGACGCTCGGCTGAGCGCTGTCTTCACTCATGGACACGAGCGTAGGTGCGACCACCGACAGCGGCCCACCGCTTTTCGGCGGACCCGGGGTCCACCGGACGGTGGACGCCGCACGCCGGAGCGCCCTGCACGCTGTCGGGTGCCCGGGCCGAGCCGGACGTCTCGCCCCACCCGGTCAGCCGATCGTGAGCGCGAGCGCCCGGGCCGCCTCCGGGTGCGCGTCCGCGAGCAGCCCGCAGGCGAAGAGCACGTATGCCGTGTCGACACCTCGCGCTGCCGCCGCCGGCACCGTCCACCCACCCGCGTGGTCCGACGTCGCGGCGCCCAGCACCCCCTCGGCGAGGTCCGCAGGCCCGTGCCGGAAGACGCCACCGGACCCGAGCACGAGCCCGACGTCGGCGAGCGGGCGCGGCCGGTCCCCGACGACCCGGGGCCGACCGTGCCGGCGGAGCGCGACGAGCGCGGCCACCCGGGCCAGGTCGCCCTCGGACTCCCACTCGTCGGCCGTCGATGCCCGGTGACCGGTCTCGGAGGCGACGTGTCCGGCATACGCCTCGGTCGTGGACGACAGCGGGAGGTGCTCGCGCTGCGCGGCCTCGACGATGCCGAGGGCGTTCCAGCGCATGCCGAGGTCGGCCTCGACGGTGCGCTCGTGCCACATCGACCCCGCGACGTCCCGCTCGATCTCGGCGTCCTCGCCCTGCGGCCGCAGCACGGAGTAGACGTCGGTCGTCGCGCCGCCGATGTCGACGACGACGACGTCCTCGCCGCGCACGTCGGCGAGCAGCTCCACCCCGCGGAGGACGGCGTCGGGCGTCGCCGCGCGCACGAGCTCGGTGAACCCGCGTCCGCGCGAGAGTCCCTTGCCGCCGATGACGTGCTCGAGGAAGACCTCGCGGATGGCACCGCGCGCGGCGTCGGGCGCGATGACGCCGATGCGCGGCAGGACGTTGTCGGTGACGACGAAGCGGCGGCCGGTGCGGTCGAGCTCCGCGGCGACCTCGTCCGCGACCTCGGCGTTGCCGGCGACGACGATCGGCGCGCGCAGGCGGGCGTTCGCAAGACGAGAAGCGTTGTGCCGCAGCGCATCCGCGTTGCCGCCGTCGGTCCCGCCGACGAGCAGCACGAGGTCCGGTTCGGCCGCTCGCAGCGCCCGCACGCCCTCCCCTGTCAAGGCCCCCGCCGACACGTGCACGACCCGACCACCCGCCGACAACGCGACCCGGTGACCGGCCTCGGCCGTCACCTCGCGCTCGTAGCCGACCACAGCGACCCGCAGCCCGCCGCCGGCCGAGGAGCAGACCAGCGTCTCGGCGACGGGTCCGTGGGAGGCGAGCTCACGGCATACGGCATCGACGCCGTCCATGACATCGGTGGCGACGGTCGTCGGGGACGACGCGGCACCCACGAGGGCGCCCGAGGTCACGTCGACGAGGACGGCCTTGGTGAACGTCGACCCGACGTCGACGCAGAGGACGAGCGACACGGAGACTCAGGTGAGCCGGTCGAGCGCCTGCTTGAGGTCGGCGATGAGGTCCTCGACGTCCTCGATGCCGACGGAGAGGCGGATGAGGTCGGAGGGGACCTCGAGCTCGGTGCCGGCGACCGACGCGTGCGTCATGCGGCCCGGGTGCTCGATGAGCGACTCGACGCCGCCGAGGGACTCCCCGAGGGTCCAGATCTGCGTCTCGGCGCACACCTTGACCGCGACGTCCTCGCCGCCCTTGACACGGAACGCGACCATGCCGCCGAACCGCTTCATCTGCCGCGAGGCGACCTCGTGGCCGGGGTGGTCGGGCAGGCCCGGGTAGTGCACCGCCGTGACGCCGTCGTGGCCCTGGAGGAACTCGACGATCTTCTCGGCGTTGTCGCAGTGGCGCTCCATGCGGACCGCGAGGGTCTTGAGGCCGCGCTGGACGACCCACGAGTCGAACGGACCTGCGACCGCGCCCATCGAGTTCTGGTGGAAGGCGACCCGGTCGCTCGCCGGCTCGTCGTCGAACCACGGCACCCTCACGCCATGACCCATGACGACAGCCCCGCCGACGACGTCGGAGTGACCGCCGCAGTACTTCG
This sequence comes from Knoellia flava TL1, assembly GCF_000768675.1. Taxonomy (GTDB): domain Bacteria; phylum Actinomycetota; class Actinomycetes; order Actinomycetales; family Dermatophilaceae; genus Knoellia; species Knoellia flava. The sequence continues at coordinate 70,750 of NZ_AVPI01000023.1, forward strand.
TCGTCGAGTGCAGGACGATGTCGGCGCCGAGCGCGAGGGGCTGCTGGAGGTAGGGCGAGGCGAAGGTGTTGTCGACGACGAGCAGCGCTCCGGCCTCGTGGGTGATCTCGGCGAGGGCGGCGATGTCGGCGATCCCGAGCATCGGGTTGGTGGGGGTCTCGACCCACACGACGCGCGTCTTCCCCGGCTGGATCGCGGCGCGCACGGCGTCGTTGTCGGCGATCGCGGCGATCGAGTGCTCGACGCCCCAGTGCTTGAGGACCTTGTTGAAGAGGCGGTAGGTGCCGCCGTAGGCATCCGAGGGGACGACGACGTGGTCGCCGGGGCTGAGCAGCGCGCGCAGGACGGTGTCCTCAGCAGCGAGGCCGGAGGCGAACGCGAACCCGCGCTCACCACCCTCGAGCGCGGCGAACCCGGTCTCGAGCGCGGTGCGCGTCGGGTTGGCGCTGCGGCTGTACTCGTAGCCGCCGCGGAACCCCCCGATGCCGTCCTGCTTGTAGGTCGACGTCTGGTAGATCGGGGTGACGACCGCACCCGTCGTCGGGTCCGGGTCCTGCCCGGCGTGGAGGGCGCGGGTGGAGAAGCCGAGGGTCTGGTCGCTGCTCGAGTCGGACATGCGGACAGCGTATGCCGGGTGCTCCCGACCGTCGTCGGCCACCGGTCCCGACCGCTTCAGCCGAGCCGTCGCTGCCACTCGCGCTGGATGGCCGTGGTCCGGTATCCGAGCGCCTCGTTGACCGCGATCATCGGGCCGTTCTCCTGCGCGTTCCACGTCCGCACGGTGACGAGCCCGGGGAAGGCCTCGCGCGCCGCCCGCAGGTTCGCGATCTTCAGCGCCTGCCCGAGGCCGTGTCCGCGGTGCTCGCGTAGCACGAGGGTGTCCTGCTGGTAGGCGAGCACCGGCTCGGCCACCGGCACCTGGAGCTGGGTGAAGGCGACGAGCCGCCCGGTGCCGAGATGGCGCGCCACCGACTCGACCGCGCGCCGGTTGCTCTTCCTCGTCGCCTCCCGCTGCTCGCGGACGCGGTCGGCGTCCCAGTCCTCCTCCGCGAGGTCGAGGTCGCCCACGGGGGCGTCGGTGCTCATCCGCCTCGAGAGGTGGGCACGGTCCTCCAGCCACGCGTCGAGGGTGTCGTCGGTGGAGGTCTCGATGGCGTAGCCGTCGAGCCCCGGGACCTCAGCCGGCAGGTGCGAGCGGACGTCGAGGTCGTTGCGGTGCATCGTCTGCCCGACCTCGAACCCGTGGGCGCGAAGGAACGCCTCGCCGGGGTCGCTCCCCCCGGTCGGGTATGCCGTCTCGGTGAGGAGCGTCGTCCGGCCCGCCCCCTGTGCGAGCCGGACGAGGTGGTCGAGGACGAGCGTCCCCGTGCCACGAAGACGGTGGTCCGGGTGCACGGCGAGGTCGAGGAGCGCGAGGGTGAGGTTGTCCCGCCTGGGGAGGACGAGCTCGGCCGCGGCGACGACGGTGCCGCCGGCCGCGCCTGCCACCCCGTCGACCCCGGCGATCGCGTCGTCCCCATCGCCCTCATCGACCGCCGCGAAGTAGCGGTGGTCCCAGCTCGTCGACGACTCGCGGGCCCGCCTCGAGGCGAGCGACCAGGCGTCGTGGTCGTCGCCCATCGTGGCGACCGTCGAGGCGACGAGGACGTCGTTCCACCGCTGCGCGAGCGCCGCCACCTCCGGGGCGGGGTCGAGGGTCGTGACGGGGACGATCCGGACTGCCATGGCGCCCATGGTCCTCTGCAGCGGCGACCTGTTCCACCGAGTTCCGGCGGCCCGAGGGGCTTTGACACGTTCCGATAACGCCCGCCGTTCTGCCATCCCTACGGCCCATCCAGCAGCCTGCCGAACCTAGTCTCAGTCGTTCTGCGAAACTCGCGGAGCACCGACATGGAGGTACGCACATGCCCGGAACCCTGGGAATCATCGGCTGGATCATCATCGGCGGACTCGCCGGCTGGATCGCCAGCAAGATCATGAACACCGACGAGCAGCAGGGCATCCTGCTCAACATCGTCGTCGGCATCGTGGGCGCCTTCCTCGGTGGACTGCTGCTCAGCCTGCTGGGTGTCGACACCGACGGCGCGGGCCTCATCTTCACGTTCATCACGGCGATCGCCGGGGCCTGCCTGCTCCTCTTCGGCGTCAAGGCCCTCACGGGTGGTCGTTCGCGCGTCTGACCCGCGAACCACGCCGACGGGCCCGTCCTCCTGGTGAGGGCGGGCCTCGTCGTGCCGGGGTGCCGCTTCGGGTCACCTGCCGTTGCCGGGCCGCCCGTCCGGACCCCGGCCGAATGCGGCGAGGTTCGCGGCCGCCTCGTCGGCGAGCCTCGTCGCGATGGACCGTGCCTCGGCTTGGGTCTTCGCCTGCGAGACGACCGCGATGAGCACGTCGCCCTCGAGGCGCAGCGCGACCTGCTTCGCGAAGGACCCGGTCCACGTGTCCTCCTGCGTGGCGAGGAAGGTTGTCGCCGCGTCGTGGCCGACCCATGGCTCCCGCTGCGTCCGGCTGTACCACCTCGCGGTGCCCCGGTTCGCCACGATCTCGTCGAAGGCCTTCTGTCCGTCAGGGAAGGAGGACCAGACGACGTTCGTCTGCGGCTGCACTCCAGCCGACTCCTGACCCACGCCGCTGAGAACGTACTCGGCCTCACGCACCGCAATGGCCTTCTCGCCCGGGTGGACGGGGTCTCCCACCTGGGCCCCGAACACGGGGACGGTCCCCATGGCGGACCTCATCATGCCCGGCTGCTGCACGAACGGACCGAGACCGAGCGTGGCCGGGGAGGGTGCGATGGCCGGCAGGATGAACTCCGTGCCGTCCGGGGAAGCCTCCGTCATACCGTTCGGCCACTCGTAGGCGACCGGTGTCGGCGACTCCAGCACCTTGCTCCGCAGCAGACCAGCCACTGCGCCGTCGACGAGCCTCCGAGCGGCTGACAGCGAGGCCTCCTGGCCCCCGGTCACCGCCCATGCACTCACCGTGACGTCGCCGACCCGGCGGACGGCGGCGTACCTCTTGCCGCCCGTCACCTCGGGGGCGTCCACGACGAACTGGTTGCCGAGCGTGACGTCCAGCCCGGGCCACCCCACCTTCGCGAACATGGTGTCGAAGGCGCACGCGCCCGAGTTCTCGTCCTGCTGTCGCATCGCCGTCGACGCGGTGCCGGTCGGCCAACCGGTGAGCTCGACCCCGGCGTCGGGACCGGCCCCTGCGGCTCCGACGCTGTCGTAGTCCCACGCGCTGCTGCCCCACGGCTGGGGCTGGGCCGCCTGTTCCTCCGTGAGGCAGGGCGCGGAGGCGAGGCTCGAGAACGCGGAGAGCCCGGTCGCCCCGGTCCGGGTCAGCGCCTCGGGTGCGGACGTGCGGCGCGGTGCGACGTCCGGGAAGTCCATCGGCATCGTGTACCTGCCATTCGCGAGCCTGACCTTCGGCTGGAACGCCGTCGTGTCCGGCACCGCGACGCTCGGCGAACTCGAAGGGCTCGGGGTACCGGTGACGGCCGGCCGGGCTCGCTGCCCCTCGAAGAGCGGCGAGCTCGCGAGACCGATCGCGATGGCTGCCGCGGCGGCGGCCGCGGCGAGCCCACTCAGCGAGCCACGCAGCATACGAGCGCGTCGTTGCCGTCCGGCGCGCTCGTCGACGGCGACACGGAAGGCGTGCCAGTCCGGCTCCGGCGCGTCGCGAAGGATGTCGCGGAGCTGGTCCTCGAGCTGGGTGGTCATGACGAGACTCCCTTGAGGTCGCGAGCCACGGCGCCTGAGCGCAGCGTGGCCAGGGCGTGGTGGATGGTGGACCGGACCGTGCCAACGGTGCAGCCCATGACCTCGGCGACGGCGGCGTCGGGGAGGTCCTCGAAGTAGCGGAGGGTGACGGCGGCGCGTTGACGAGGCGGCAGCCCGGCCAGCGCCACGAGGAGCGCGTCGCGGGTGACGACGGTGTCGGCGTGGTCGGCGCTCACCGGGCCGAGCTCCTGCACCACGTCGTCGGAGACGACCTCGCGCGACCACCGCTTGCGCTTCTGGCTCAGGAAGGTGTTGACGACGATCTGCCGCGCGTATGCCGTGGAGCTCTGCGCCTGCGCGACGCGGCCCCACTTGCGCACGACGGTGGCGAGCGCCTCCTGGCTGAGGTCCTCCGCGGCTGTGCGCTCACCGGTGAGGGCGTAGGCGAGGCCGTAGATCTTCGGCATGGCGGCATCGAGCCACGCGTCGAGATCGCCCCCCTGTGTGTCGCTCATGCCTTCTTGGACGCACCCTCTCCGGGAATCATTGAGTCCCGGGCAGCATTGCACCCAGAGGCCCCGCCCCACCCGCTCGCCATGGAGGAGCTCCAGCAATGTTCGGCTCGCGCGCCAAGACCACGATGCCCACCGCCGCCGAGGCCCTGCCCGGCCGCGACACCCGCCCGTTCACCGTGCCCACGACGCACGAGGTGCTCGGCACGCCGCTCGAGGGTCCGTGGCCAGACGGCACCGAGGTGCTCTACGTCGCGATGGGCTGCTTCTGGGGCGCCGAGCGCATCTTCTGGCAGCTCCCCGGCGTCGTGACGACCGCCGCGGGCTACATGGGCGGCTTCACGAAGAACCCGACCTATGAGGAGACGTGCACCGGTCGCACCGGCCACGCCGAGTCCGTCCTCGTCGCCTACGACCCGTCGCAGACCTCACCCGAGCTGCTGCTCAAGGCCTTCTGGGAGAACCACGACCCCACGACGGCGAACCGGCAGGGCAACGACATCGGCACGGCATACCGTTCCGCGATCTTCTGGACCACGCCGGAGCAGGAGGTTGCCGCGAGGGCGACCCGCGAGGCCTTCCAGGGCGAGCTCGCCAAGGTCGGCGCCGGCGACATCACGACCCAGCTCGCTTCCGCCGAGGACGCCGGGACGTTCTGGTACGCGGAGGACTACCACCAGCAGTACCTCCACAAGAACCCCAACGGCTACTGCAACCACGGCCCCAACGGGCTCACCTGCCCGATCGGCGTCGCGAACCTCCCTGCGCAGACCGACATCGCCCCGCCCGCCTGACGCTTCCGTCGCCGGACGAGAATCCCGTATGCCGTGACGCCCCTCGCGTGGCACAGTGCCGTGCGTGACCGCTGACTCGACCGAGGGCTTCTCGGCAAAACCCACGCTCGTGGGCGAGCTCGTGACCCTGCGCCCGATCCGCGCCGAGGACGCCGACGCGATCGACCGCATCATCCGCGAGGACCCCGAGGTCGCCCGTCTCACCGGATCGGTCCACTCGAGCGCCGAGGCGGCTGACCCACCGACGATGCCGATCGAGCGGATGCGCGATATTTATGGCGAGTGGGCCGTCGCTGACGACCGGCTCGTGCTCGCCGTCGTGGACAGCGCGAGCGGCGACGTCGTCGGCGAGGTCGTCCTCGCCGGCTGGGACGAGGGCAACCGGGCGTGCTGGTTCCGGACCCTCATCGGCTCCGCCGGCCGCGGCCGGGGGCTCGGGACGGAGGCGACGCGGCTCGTCGTCGACCACGGGTTCCGGGTGCTCGGGCTGCACCGGATCTCGCTCGAGGTCTACGCGTTCAACCCGCGGGCCCGGCACGTCTACGAGAAGGTCGGGTTCGTGCATGAGGGGACGGCGCGCGACGCGCTGTTCTTCGACGGCGAGTGGGTCGACATGCACTACATGGCGGTGCTGGCCACCGACTGGCCTGAGGCCACCGACTGACGAGGCTGGCCTGACCCGGCGCGGGCACGACGCGGATATCTCCGATGTGCCTGGTTGCAACCGGGCACATCGGAGATGTCCGCGTCGTGGTTCTCGGTCTGGTCGGGGTCAGAGGACCCGCGCGAGAGTGAGGACGAGCCCGAGCACCGCGGCCGTCGCCAGTGCGGCGAAGCCGGCGATGCGCAGCGGCGCCCCGACCTTCCAGTGGTCCGTCGGACCCGGGGCCTCGAACCCCGGGTGGGCGCCGACGTCGGAGCTGCCCGCCGGTCCCCCGAACCCGCCCCTGATGCCCGACGCCGGACGAGCACCGCGCATCTGCGCGAAGCCGATGGCGAGCAGCGCGACACCGAGCACCGCGAGGACGACGACCACCCACCACCATCCAGTCATGGGAGTCAGCCTCCCACGGCCTCTGGACCGCGCGGCTTCTCGCACTCGGAGCAAATGGGCGGCAGTGTGGCGCTCCCCGGCGGCGAATGACGCTCCGTAGACGCACCCGCCGCGGGGGTGGCTTCACCTCGCCTGACGACGCAAAGACACCCCCATCTGCTCCGCCACCCGAAGCAGATGCCCGTTGCCTCACCCCCTCACGCGAATGGGGGTGTCCTTGCGCCGAATTGTGGCGCGAATGGGGGTGTCCTTGTGTCAGCGCGCGGCGCGAATGGGGGTGTCCTTGCGCCGGGTCGTGGCGCGAATGGGGGTGTCCTTGCGTCGGGGTGTGGAGCGAAGGCACCCCCCGGGCGAGGAGTGCGCGGGAGCGCCTGTCGAGCCCCCTTTCCTCCCCGGGGGGGGGGGGGGG
>NZ_AVPI01000024.1 GCF_000768675.1 Knoellia flava TL1
CCGGCGACCCCCGCGCCGCTCGGCCGGTCGGCGGTCGTCCCGAACGCCCGGCCCGTCCGGTCGACGACGCGCCCCGCCGCCGTCGCCGCTGGTGGCGCCTCGTCCCCGTCGTCCTGCTCGCCTGGCTGGCGTTCCTGGTCTTCAGCCCGTTCCACGCCTGGAGCACGGTCTCGCGCGTCGACGACGCCCCCTCGGGCGAGCGCCCTGCCGAGACCCCCGGCAGCACCTACCTCCTCGTCGGCTCGGACGCTCGCGACGACCTCACCCCGGAGCAGCGCAGGGAGCTCGGCACCGGCACCGCCGAGGGGCGACGGACCGACTCGATCATGCTCGTCCACAAGCCGGCGGGCGGCGGCAAGTCGGTCATCGTGTCCATCCCGCGCGACAGCTACATGCCGATCCCCGGGCACAACAGCAACAAGGTCAACGCGGCCTTCTCGATCGGCGGCCCGCAGCTGCTCGTCCAGACGCTCGAGCAGGTCACCGGGCTCCGCATCGACGGCTACCTCGAGATCGGCTTCGGCGGCTTCGCCGACGTGGTCAACAGCCTCGGCGGCGTCGACATCTGCGTCCCGTTCGACATGGACGACCCCAAGGCGCACATCGACCTCAAGAAGGGCTGCCAGGTCCTCGACGGCAAGAACGCCCTCGGCTTCGTGCGCGCGCGCTACTCCGACCCGCGGGGGGACATCGGCCGGGCCGACCGCCAGCGCCAGTTCCTCGGCGCGATCATGAAGGGCGCGGCCACACCGTCCACCGTCCTCAACCCGTTCCGCTACTGGGCGTTCACGCACACCGCCGCGGGGGCCGTCGGGGTCGGCCAGGAGACCGGGATGCGCGACGCGGCCAACATCCTGCTCGCGATGCGCGGCGCGGGCAACGGGTCGACCCTCAGCCTCACCGTGCCGATCCAGAGCACGAACTACCAGACCGCCGCCGGGTCCTCGGTGAAGTGGGACACCGAGCGTGCCAAGGCCCTCTTCACGATGCTCCGCGAGGACCAGCCCCTCGAGGCGCCGCCGGCCGGGACCGACGGCAAGCCCAGCGAGGGCTGACCCGCACCTCCTTCACCCCAGGAACGACCAAAGGTATGCCGTCCGCCCACGCGGGCGGACGGCATACCGGCGTCCGGGGTCGGGTCAGCCCTTGAGGAGCTGGCGGGCCATGACGATGCGCTGCACCTGGTTGGTGCCCTCGTAGATCTGGGTGATCTTGGCGTCGCGCATCATCCGCTCGAGCGGGAAGTCGCGGGTGTAGCCGGCGCCGCCGAGGAGCTGGACCGCGTCGGTCGTCACCTTCATCGCGACGTCGGAGGCGTAGCACTTGGCCGCGGCGCCGAAGAACGGCAGGTCGGCGTCGCCGCGCTCGGACTTGGCGGCGGCGACGTAGACCATCTGCCGCGCGGCCTCGAGCTCCATCGCCATGTCGGCGAGCATGAACTGGATGCCCTGGAAGTCGGCGATGTGCTTGCCGAACTGCTTGCGCTCCTTGACGTAGGCCGTGGCCTGCTCGAGGGCGCCCTGGGCGATGCCGACCGCCTGCGCGCCGATGGTGACGCGGGTGTGGTCGAGGGTGCGCAGCGCGATCTTGAGGCCCTCGCCGGGGGCGCCGACGATGCGGTCGCCGGGGATGCGGACGTTGTCGAAGATCAGCTCGCGGGTGGGGCTGCCCTTGATGCCGAGCTTGCGCTCCTTCTCACCGAAGGAGAAGCCCTCGTCGGACTTCTCGACGACGAACGCCGTGATGTTGTTGCCGCGTGCGCCGTCGGGGTCGGTGACCGCGAGGACGGTGTAGTACTCGGAGACCCCGGCGTTCGTGATCCACGACTTCTGCCCGCTGAGGACCCAGTCGTCCCCGTCGGCCTTGGCCCGGCACTTCATCGCGGCGGTGTCGGAGCCGGCCTCGCGCTCGGACAGGCCGTAGGAGAAGCCGGCCTCACCGCGGGCGAGCGGCGGGAGGTACTTCGCCTTGACCTCCTCGGAGCCGCCGAGGATGACGGGCATCGAGCCGAGCTTGTTGACGGCCGGGATGAGCGAGGAGCTCGCGCAGACGCGAGCCACCTCCTCGATGACGATGCACGTCGCGAGGGCGTCGGCGCCGACGCCGTCGTACTCCTCCGGCACGTGCGGGGCGAAGAAGTCGGACGCGACGAGTGCGTCGTGCGCCTCCTGCGGGTAGCGCGACTCCTCGTCCACGGCCGCCGCGAACGGCGCGATCCGGGCCTCGGCGATCTCGCGCACCGCCTCGCGGATCGCCTCGTGGTCCTCGTTGACCTGGAACAGGGGGAAGTCGGGGTTCGCACTCACGCCGCGAATCCTACCGACGCGTATGCCGTGCCCCTGCCGGTCTCCGTGTGGAACCGGCCACGCCGGCGCGCTCCACGGCATACACTTCCCCCGGCTCGCGGGGGACTCGTCGCAGGCCTTCCCTTCTGCTCGAGAAAGCCCGCTGCCATGCGCCACATCCGCGCCCGCCTGTCCGTGCTCACCGTGGGGGCCGCCCTCCTGTCCACCACCGGCCTCACCCTGCCCGTCGCACACGGCGTCGAGCCCGGTCCACGCGACGAGGTCCGTGGTCGGGCCGGACATGTCATCGCCACGGCCGAGGAGCGGCTCGCCGACGCCAAGAGCCGACCCGCGCCGACCGCGACGGGGGCGGGCCCCACCGCCCCGAACGGCCCCCGCGCTCAGCGAGCGGCCGGTGACCCGCCGATCTGCGACAGCAACGCCCTCTCCGCCGCCAACCTCGGGGACCGCATGGTGGTCCGCGCCTACCACCCCGGAGCAGCCTTGCTGCGGGTCGAGCGCCAGCGCGACTACGGGGCGTGGCGACCCGTGTTCACCGTCGCCGGCGAGATCGAGCAGAGGTCCGACCGCGACATCAACATCGCGACCGTCTTCACGTACCGCCTCACCGCGACGAGCTCCACCGGCGCGGTGCTCCTCGCCTGCGAGACCTACCCCCTTCTGGCCGCGGACAACGACGGCCGGATCCAACCGGACTTCGTCGTCGGCACCGACAACCTGCTGCTTCGCGAGGCGTTCTGGAGTGGCTTCGTCCCCCCGGACGGGGTGTCCGGGACCCACGTCACCCCGGCGTTCTCCGCCGACGGCCGCCTCATCGCGTCGACCGTCGTCGACCCCGACACGGGTCTGGGCAGGCTCGTGGTGCGGGACGCCGCCACCGAGGTCGCAACCTTCACGGTCGACCTCGGGGCCGAGGTCACCCCTGCGGACGCCGCCTTCTCCCCCGATGGGCAGACCCTCGCGTTCACGCGCTACGACAACATGACCGGCGACAGCCGCGGGCTCGCCTTCGTCGACGTCCACGGTCCCCACACGGTGCGCAACCACGGGGTACCCGCCATGCCCCTCGCCGAGCCGACGTGGCGTGCCGACTCCTCCGGGCTCGTGGCCACCGACCTGCGGCTGGGCGAGGGCCTGGTGTCGACCTGCGCCACGTGCACGAGCGCTACCCCGATCGCCGCCACCCGTGACGGCTACACGCCCGACGTGGGCGTCGACGGCGTCCTGCGGTTCGCCCTCACCGACGAGACCACGAGCCGGATCGTGCGCCACACCGGGACCGGGGTCGTCACGGTGGCCACCGGCGAGCCCGAGCACGTGCTGTCCACGCCCCGCACGTCGCCCAACGGGCGGGTGCACTACCTCGCGGAGGACTACGGCACCGCCTCGGAGTGGAGCGTGCGTGCGCGGATCATGTCGCTGCGCGAGGACGGTGGGCTGGAGTTCTGGCGCAACGAGGTCTTCAACGCCTACGGCTTCGACGTCCGGCAGGTCGCGAGCAAGGACACCTCCGACGTCGTCGGGTCAGCGCACCACGACATCGTCGCCCGCGACTCGGCGGGCGTCCTCTGGGCCTATGCCGGCGCGGGCTCCGTCGGTCTCGGCGCCCGCGTGCGGCTCGGTGGCGGCTGGAACGCGTTCACGCGCATCCTCGTCGCGGGCGACCTCACCGGCGACGACCGGGCCGACCTCCTCGCCACCGACTCTCTCGGCAAGCTCTGGCTGTGGAAGGGCACCGGTCGCGGCAGCTTCTCCGCCAAGGTCCAGATCGGCAGCGGCTGGTCGAGCGGCTACACCCTCGTCGCGCCCGGCGACCTCACCGGCGACCAGCGAGCCGACCTCGTGGCACGTGACGCGTCCGGCGTCCTGTGGCTGTATGCCGGCACGGGACGTGGCACTGTCGGCTCGCGCACCGCGATCGGGTCCGGGTGGATGAACCAGAACGCGATCCTCGGCAGCGGTGACGTCGACTACGACAGCCGGGCCGACCTGCTCTCACGCGACACCCGTGGGCGGCTGTGGCTCTGGCCGGGCGACGGCCGTGGACGGCTCGGCGCCGCACGGCTTCTCGGCACCGGGTTCGGCTCCTACACCGCCCTGACCGTGACCGGCGTGACGAACCAGCGGGCGCTCGTCTGGGGGCGCACCGCGGCAGGAGTCCTCGGGGCCCACGACATCTACGCCGACGGGTCGTTCTCGCCGAACGGCTACTACGCGCTCGGGTCCGGCTGGAACGCGATGAGCGTCATCACGTCCTGACCCCGCGAGGTCCCAGGTCCGATGGCTCGCGTCCGGGTCAGCGCAGGCGCGAGTCGAGGAAGGGCGCGAGCATCCGGGCGTACTCGATGCTCAGGTGGCTGCGGTCGCGGTAGACGATGACGTCGCCCACCTGGCTGTAGCACGACGCCGCGTCGCAGAAGAGGTCGTTGAGGTCGACGACGGGTGCGCCCGCGCGTTCCGCGGCGGAGACCGCGAGATCCGGGACGACCGCCTCGGCCCGGGGCACCGCACATGCCTCGGGGTCGTTCAGGTGCTGGGCGATGCAGTTCGGCACCGGCTCACCCGCGGTCGCGGGCACGTCGGCGATGACGACGACCTGCTTGCCCGCGGAACGCCACCGCTCGTAGCGGCTCGCGAACCCGGCGATGCCGGTCTCCGGTCCGTCGCCGGTGCCCTCCCAGCCGTAGGCCCGGGTGTAGGACGACGTGAGGACGAGCGAGACGGAGGCGTCGGCGAGCAGTGCCTCGTCCACGGCGGCGTTGTAGGCGGTGCAGCTGGCCTGTCGCTCGTCGGAGGTCTCGCCCTCCACGGTCCTGCGCGCGTCCGTCGCCGGGCAGGAGCCCTTGGTGTGCACGACGACCTTGAGGCCACGGCGCTTCCCGAGCTCGTCGACCGTCGGGATGAGGGCACCGGCGTGGGAGTCGCCGACGAGGGCGATGGTGCCCTTGGCCCCGCTGGGGTCGCCGAGCACGCAGTCGAGCAGAGCGGGGTTGCCGAGCGACTGCTGGCAGCGGGTGAAGAGCGGGTCCTTGCTCTGCGCGACGACGGCTTCGGGGGGTGACACGAGGGGGCCGTCGCCTGCGACCGAGGAGCAGCCGTCCTCGGGCACGAGGGCGCGCGGTCCGAGGCAGCGCTCCCCCGCCTCGATGCGCTGCGCCGCCTCGGTGGCGGCCCGTTGCTCCCGCTGCTCGAGCACCGCGCCCCAGGTCGTCGTCGATCCGACGACGAGGGCCATCGCGGTGAGTGCGAAGACGAAGGCACGGCGGGGTGCCTTCGAGAGCAGTGGACCCGTGCGCAGGGGGTCCTCGACCCACGTCTTGGAGAGCCAGGCCAGGCCGAGGGTCGCCACGAGGATGAGGAGCTTCTCGGTCCAGCGCAGCGGGTGGCCCGTGAGGTGCGGGACGAGGACGATGAGCGGCCAGTGGACGAGATAGACCGAGTAGGAGATGTCGCCGACGAAGGTCATCGGACGAGTCGCGAGCACGCGGCCCACCGGCGTCTCCGCACCGGAGACGAGCAGCGCGACGGTGCCCAGCACGGGGAAGAGGGCGACCCAGCCGGGGAAGAGGCTGGCCTCGGTCAGGACGGAGCCGGAGCCGACGACGGCCGCCAGGCCGAGCCACGCGGCAACCGTGGCGCCGGGACGCCGGAGGCTGACGAGCGCAAGCGCGGTGATCCCGCCCGCGGCGAACTCCCAGACCCGGGTGAAGGTGCTCATGTAGGCGAAGGCCTGGTCCTGGAGGGTCGACACGACCGACCAGGTGAGCGAGGCCACGCTGAGCAGGGCCAGGCCGGCCAGCACGGCCTTGCGGGTGTCGCGGTGGCCCCGCAGCCGCATCACCGCGAGCAGGCCGAGGATGAGGACGGGCCAGACGGCGTAGAACTGCTCCTCGACAGAGAGCGACCAGAAGTGCTGCGCCACCGTCGGGACGTTGTCGAGTGCCATGTAGTCGACCGCGGACGTCGCCAGCTGCCAGTTCTGGACGTAGAGGGCGCTGGCGGCGATCTCGCGCGCTGTCTGCGCCCACGTCGTGCTCGGCGCGAACAGGAGCACGCCGAGGCCGGAGAGCACGAGCACGAGCAGGCTCGCCGGCAACAGCCGTCGGATCCGACGCGCCCAGAAGCGCGTCACCCGGAGGTGGCCGGTCGAGACGATCTCGCGGTGGATGTGGGAGGTGATGAGGAAGCCGGAGATGACGAAGAAGACGTCGACACCGACATAGCCGCCGGACAGTCGCTTGGGCCACAGGTGGTAGAGGACGACGAGTCCCACTGCGATGGCACGCAGGCCCTGGATGTCCGGGCGGAAGTCCGATGCCGGGCGTGGCTTCTGGTGGCGCTCGGCCCGGGTGGGTGCCAGCGTGGCGTCGGAGGTGCTCATCGGGCGGCCATGCTATCGGCGACCCCACGCAAGCCCCCAATCCGCGCATGTCCCGAGGGCTCGGGCGGACGGGTTGTCAGCGCAGGGCCGGGATGACCTCGCGCTCGAAGAGCTCGACGCCGGAGAGGTCGTAGGCGGACTCGACGAAGTTCGTGATCGCGTAGGTCATCCCGAGGTCCTGCATGTCGGCGAGCGCGCTCGCGACCTCGTCGGGCGTGCCGACCGCGGGACCCTTGCGGTAGTCGTTCAGCGTGCGCTGCACCGCCTCGTCGGGCACGCCCGCGCCGCGCAGGTGCGCCTCGATCCAGCGGAACCGCTCCTCGACCTCGCGCGCGTCGCGCCCGATGACGACGTTGAAGTTCGACGACCGGACGATCGAGTCGAACTCCCGACCGACGTCGGCGCAGTGCTGCCTGAGGATCTCGCTCTTGTGCGCGAAGACGTCGGGCTGGCCGAGGAAGTTCGTGTAGTCGGCGTACTCCGCCGCGATCCGCAGCGTCTTGCGCTCGCCGCCGCCGGCCACCCACATGGGGATGCCGTTGCGCTCGGAGCCCTCGAACGCCGTGCCCTGGAGGGGCCGCGGGAAGCACATCGCCCCGTCGACCTGGTAGTGCTCGCCGTCGAGCGTGGCCGTGCCCGTCGTCCACATCTGCTGCATGATCTCGACGCCCTCGCGCAGCCGCGCCAGCCGCTCGCCCGCACCCGGGAAGCCGTAGCCGTAGGCGCGCCACTCGTGCTCGTACCACCCGGCGCCGATGCCCATCTCGAGCCGGCCCTCGGAGATGACGTCGACCGTCGCCGCGACCTTGGCGAGGTAGGCCGGGTTGCGATAGCTCATGCACGTGCACATCTGCCCGATCCGCACGCGACCGGTGACACCGGCGAACGCGGCCATGAGCGACCACGCCTCGTGCACCGCCTCCTCCGTCGGGTGCGGCACGGGGTGGAAGTGGTCGTAGACCCAGATCGACTCCCAGTCGCGGATGCCGTCAGCCCGCCGCGCGAGACCGGCCATGACGCCCCAGTGCTGGTCGGGGTCGATGCCGACGAGGTCGTGACGCCAGCCCTGCGGGACGAAGATGCCGAATCTCATGCCCCCACCCAACCCGCACACCCCGTCCCCCGCAAGCCCACCCGCGAGGCATGATGCAGAGGTGACGCTTCGACACCGCAACGACCCCGACACGATCCGCGAGCTGCTCAACGACCCCGGCACCTGGGTGGTCGTGGGGCTGAGCACCAACCGGAAGCGCCCGGCATACGGCGTCGCCCAGTGGCTCAAGCACGAGCTGCACAAGGGGATCATCCCGGTCCACCCCAAGGCCGAGACCGTCCACGCCGAGCAGGGCTACGCGAGCCTCGCGGACATCCCGGACCAGGACGTCAAGGTCATCGACTGCTTCGTCAACTCCGAGCACGTGGGTGCCGTGGTCGACCAGGCCATCGAGCACAAGGACCGGCTCCAGATCGACGCCATCTGGATGCAGCAGGGCGTCGTCGACACCGCCGCTGCCGAGCGCGCCCGCAAGGTCGGGCTCGACGTCGTCATGGACACGTGCCCGCGCATCGAGTGGCCGCGCGTGCGCGGCGAGGGCTCCGCCCGCTAGGGGGTCAGGCGCGGCGGCGGTCGCGCAGGGCGGCGCCCTTGGCGTGCGCCTCGTCGCGCAGCGTGGCGCGGAACTCGCCCATCGCGGTGCGGATCCGGGCCGCCTCCTCGCCCTCGCCGGCCCCGAGGATGCGGGCCGCGAGCAGCCCGGCGTTGCGAGCCCCGCCGACCGAGACGGTGGCGACCGGCACGCCGCCCGGCATCTGGACGATCGAGAGCAGCGAGTCCATGCCGTCGAGGTACTTCAGCGGCACCGGCACACCGATGACCGGCAGCGACGTGACCGAGGCGAGCATGCCGGGCAGGTGGGCCGCTCCCCCGGCGCCGGCGATGATGACGCGCAGGCCGCGCTCCTCCGCCTGCTGGCCGTAGGCGACCATCTCGTCGGGCATGCGGTGCGCCGAGACGACGTCGACCTCGTGGGCGATGCCGAAGTCGTCGAGCGCCGCCGAGGCGGCCTCCATGACGGGCCAGTCGCTGTCGCTGCCCATGACGAGGCCGACGACCGGCATCCCTGCGGCGCTGCTGCTCGTGCTGGTCATTCGGTGATCGCTCCCTCGATGTAGTCGGCCGCGTGCCGAGCCCGCTGGCGCAGGTCGGCGAGGTCGTCGCCGCTGACGTTGACATGCCCGATCTTGCGACCCGGGCGGACCCCCTTGCCGTAGAGGTGCGCCTTGACCTCGGGGTCGCGCGCCATGACATGACGGTATGCCGGGTAGAGGTCGCTGTGGTGTCCGCCGAGGACGTTGCCCATGACGGTCCAGCGGTGCCGCGAGCGCGGTGAGCCCAACGGCAGGTCGAGGACCGCGCGCAGGTGCTGCTCGAACTGGCCGGTGACCGCGCCGTCCATCGACCAGTGGCCGCTGTTGTGCGGCCGCATCGCGAGCTCGTTGACGACGAACTCGCCGCCCGGCAGCTCGAACATCTCGACGGCGAGGACACCGGTGACGCCCAGCTCGCCGGCGACGCGGAGCCCGGCCTCGGTGGCTCGGGCCGCGAGGTCGTCGTCGAGGTCCGGAGCCGGGGCGATGACCTCGGTGCAGATGCCGTCCGTCTGGACGGTCTCCACGACCGGCCACGCCGCGGCCTGCCCGGAGGGGCTGCGGGCGAGGAGGACGGCGATCTCGCGGGTGAAGGGGACCTTCTCCTCGAGGAGCAGCGGTGAGTCCTCACCCGCGGCGCGCTCGAGCCAGTCGGTCAGCTCGTCGGCGAACCCGACGACGCGCACTCCCTTGCCGTCGTAGCCGCCGCGCGGCGTCTTCGCGACGAGGGGCCAGCCGACCTCGTCACCGAACGCGGTGACCTCGTCGACGGTGAGCGCCGACGCCCAGCGCGGGCACGGGACACCGAGGTCGGTGAGACGGGCGCGCATCTGCAGCTTGTCCTGGGCGAAGACGAGCGCCTCGGGGCTCGGGTGCATGACCGTCCCGGCGTCGGCGAGCGCCGCGAGGACGTCGGCGGGGACGTGCTCGTGGTCGAAGGTGACGACGTCGCACTCGGCGGCGAAGGCGAGGACCGCGTCGACATCGGTGTGCTGGCCGACGGGGGCCGACGGGATGACGAGCGCCGCGCTGGCGTCGGGCGCCTCGGCGAGCACGCTGAGCGTCACCCCGAGCTCGGCCGCAGGGCCGGCGCACATCCGCGCGAGCTGGCCACCGCCGATGATGCCGACGACGGGGAATCCTCCGGGGGCACGCAGCGGGGCAGTCACCCCGGGAGGATATCGGCGGGTGGTGGGCGGACGGCATACGGGACGGGTTTCGGCGGCTACGCTCGGCCGGTGACGTCCACGACTCCCGCTGGGGGCCTCCTCGACCGGCTCCGCGGAGCCATCGACGTCCTCTACCGCGAGGCGATCAAGTTCGGCGTCATCGGCCTGCTCGCCTTCGTCGTCGACATGGGGACGTTCAACGTCCTGCGCCGCACCCTCCTCGAGGAGAAGCCGACGGCCGCCGTCGTCGTCTCGGCGTCGGTCGCCACGGCGTTCGCGTGGGTCGGCAACCGCATGTGGACCTTCCGCCACCGGCGCAACCGGCCCGTGCACCACGAGGCGGCGCTCTTCGCCGGGACCAACGGGGTCGCCCTCGTCATCCAGGCCGCGGCGATCGCCTTCGTCCACTACGTCCTCGAGCTCGACTCGCTCACGGCCGACAACATCACCAAGGTCGGCGCCATCGGCCTCGGGACGCTCTTCCGCTTCTGGGCCTACCGGAGGTTCGTCTTCGCCGGCGAGCCCATCGACGAGGACACCTCACCGCTCGCGGACCTGCACGACCGCCACGAGGGCTGACGCTGCAGCTGTCAGTCGGCCTCGGAGAGGAAGACGGCGAAGACGGCCGGCTGCGTGCTCACGAGCTCGAGCCGGCCACCGTTGTCCTCGGCGAGGTCGCGGGCGAGGGTGAGCCCGAGGCCCGAGCCGGTGGACGAGACCGACCGTTCGAAGATGTGCGGAGCCAGGCCGGGGGCAACGCCCTCACCCTCGTCGCCGAGCTCGATGACGACCGAGGGTCCCGTGCGACGCGCCGCGATGTCGACGGTGCCACGACCGTGGGCGAGCGCGTTCTCGACGAGGGTAGAGAGGATCTGTGCGAGGGCCACCGGCGTCGCGCGCACCCGGAGCCCACGCTCGCCGTGGATGCGCATGCTCCGCTTCGACGAGGCGAAGGCCGGCTGCCACTCGCGCTGGAGCGAGGCGAGGACGGCGTCGAGCGAGACGCTCGGCCGGGTCGGGTCGCTCACCCGCGAGCGCCCCATGAGGTCGTCGACGACCTTGCTCAGGCGCTCGACCTGCTCGATCGCGACCTGGGCCTCCTCCTGGACCACGCCGAGGTCGTCGGTCGAGGCGATCTCGTCGAGCCGCATGAGCAGCGCGGTGAGCGGGGTCCGCAGCTGGTGGGAGGCGTCGGCCGCGAAGTCGCGCTCGGCGGCGAGGTTGCGGGTCACCTGGTGTGCGCTGCGGGAGAGGACGTCGCTGATCCGGTCGAGCTCGCCGATCCCGGAGTCGAGCGGCATGAAGCGGGACTCACCGGCGCCGAGGCGCTCGGCCCGCGCGGCGAGCTCGGTGAGCGGGTCGCCGAGCAGCCTGGCCCGCCGCTGCGCGACGAACCACCCGGCGGCGAGCCCGAAGAGGACGAGGACGAGGACAAACCCGGTGACGAGGAGCACCCCCGACGCACCGGTCGTCCGCGAGACGACCTCGGAGCGGCCTTCCGGTGGGGCGAGCGTCACGAGGATGCCCACGACGAGGATCGGGATGCCGAAGATCGCCAGGGCAGCGCCGACGGCGGCGAGCGTGGACCTCAGGAGGAGTCGACGCATCGAGCGTCATTCCCCCGAGGGGTCGAACCGGAAGCCGACGCCCCGGATGGTCGTGATGTAGCGGGGCTGCATCGCGTCGTCGCCGAGCTTCTTGCGCAGCACCGAGATGTGCATGTCGAGGGTCTTGGTCGAGCCGTACCACGCCGTCTCCCAGACCTCGCGCATGAGCTGCTCGCGCGAGATGACCTTGCCCTGGTTGCGCGCGAGCACGCGCAGCAGCTCGTACTCCTTGGCGGTCAGCTGGATCTCCTCGCCGTGGAGGAAGACCCGCCGCGACTCGGTGTCGACCCGCACGTCGACGTCGCCGGTGACCGGCGCCTCGGGGATCCCCCGGCGCAGCAGCGCGCGGGAGCGGGCGAGCAGCTCGGCGAGCCGGAAGGGCTTGGTGACGTAGTCGTCGGCGCCGGCGTCGAGGCCGACGACCGTGTCGACCTCGTCGGCGCGGGCGGTGAGGACGAGGACGGGCACGGTGTAGCCCTCGCCACGCAGCCGTCGGCACACCTCGAGGCCGTCCATCGTCGGCAGGCCGAGGTCGAGGACGACGAGGTCGGGGTTGTCGCGTGCGGCCTCGAGGGCCTCGCGCCCGTCGTTGCGGACCTCGACCTCGTAGCCCTCACGGCGCAGGGCGCGGGCGAGGGGCTCGGAGATCGCCGGGTCGTCCTCGGCGAGCAGCACACGGGTCATGCGGCGATGCTAGTGGTGGGACACGATTCACGCGTGGTGGTCCCAGGGGCGCGCGCGCCGCGCCCCCGTGGACCTTGCCAGCTCGAAGGGCCGGACCTCGCCGATCCCGCGCAGGTGCCGGGGGCGCTGCTCGACCATCGAGAAGCCCGAGAGTGACGCGAGCCGCCGGGCCACCTCGTCGTCGACGAAGACCCTGCCGGGCGGGGTCACCGCGGTGAGTCGGCTCGCGCGGTTGACCGTCGTGCCGAAGACGTCGCCGAGCCGGCTGATGACCTTGCCCGAGGCCATGCCGACCCGCACGTCGGGGAGCAGCGGGTCCTCGGCCATCGAGTCGACGAGGTCGAGCCCGATCGCCGCGGCAGCGTCGGCCTCGGCGTGGACGAAGAGCACCTCGTCACCCACGGTCTTGATGATCCGGCCGCCGTGGGTCGTCACGACGTCGCTCGCGAGCTCCTCGAAGCGCTGGACGAGCGTGCCGAGCTGCCGCTCGGTCATCCGTCGCACGAGGGTCGTGAACGAGACGAGGTCGGCGAAGCCGACGACCCGCAGCGGCGCACTCGGGTCGTGGTCCGTGTCGCGCGCGTCCTCGAGCATGCGGGTGATCGCCGAGGTGAGGTGCCGACGCCAGACGTAGACCATGAGGGGCTCGAGCTGGTCGACGAGGTCGGCGAGCTGGCTGGCCGCGGCCTCGGCGACGCTCCGCTCGGGGACGGCTCGGGCGTCCTTCTCCCCGATCTCGGCCTCCTGGTCGGCCGGTGTGAGGTACTCCGCGACGAGCTGGGTCTGCCACACGGCGAGGCGGTCGGAGGTGCGGGCGAAGGCCCGGGCCATCGACAGGACGAGGTCCTCGTCGAGGTCGTTGTCGCGCACGAGGTCGGAGACGCGGATCAGCGCCCCGAGGTCGGCCTCGGTGAACATCACCTCCTCGTCGTCGACGATCTGGAAGCCGAGGGCGTGCCAGAGCTTGCGGGCCGACTGCACCGACACCGATGCCTCGCGGCTGATCTCGCGACGGCCCATCGTCGCGCGACGTCCGAGGAGGCGCTCCTCGATCTCGGCCTCGAGGTCGCGGGGCTGCTCGGGCACGTGGACCCTCCTCAGGGGCTCGCGGGACTCACCGGACGTGGACGACGTCACCAGCAGCCACGGCACGCGTGCCGGACCCCGTCGTCAGGGACAGTCTGCCGTCTGGGTCGACGTCGGTGGCCACACCCGTGATCTCCGAGCCGGGCAGCAGAACCCTCACCTCCCGGCCCACGGTGTCGCACGCCGCGACGTAGGACGAGCGGACGGCATACGGGTCGGCGTCGAGATTGCCCAGAAGCGTTGCGAGAGAACGAAGGTATGCCGTGAGCACGGCTTCGCGGCTCACTCCCGGCGCGCCGGCGAGACGGAGCGACGTGGCGGTGTCGACCGGCAGGTCGGATCGCTCCTGGTCGACGTTGACGCCGGTGCCGACGACGACGCCGTCCGGTGTGAGCTCGGCGAGGATGCCCGCGACCTTGCGGGCGCCGTCGGCCGGCAGCAGGAGGTCGTTGGGCCACTTGAGGGCGACCTCGACACCGGCCACGGAGGTGAGAGCGTCGCGCAGGGCGAGGCCGACCACGAGCGGCACCCAGCCGAGCGGCGCGCGCGACGGGCGCGGCACGAGGACGCTCGCGGCGATGCTCGTGCCCGGCGTTGTCGTCCACGCCCTGTCGAGCCGCCCACGGCCCTGCGTCTGCACCTCGGCCGTGACGACGCGCCACGGCCGTTGGTCGCCCGCGAGCACGGCGTTGGTGGACCCGACGCTGTCGCGTACGTCGGCCGGCAGCCACGGCGGGCCGGGTGTGATGAGGGACGCATCCATCGGGCGGGAGGCAGCAGGAAGGGTCACGGGGTCAAGGCTAGAGTCGCCTCCATGGCGCAGACCGACACCCAGCCCATGGGCGGAACCGACCTCCCGGACGCCGACACGGGCATCGACATCCACACCACGGCCGGCAAGCTCGCCGACCTCAAGCGACGCGTCGGTGAGGTCGCCCACGCCGGCTCCGAGCGTGCGGTCGAGAAGCAGCACGCGCGCGGCAAGAAGACCGCCCGCGAGCGCCTCGAGATGCTCCTCGACGAGGGCTCGTTCGTCGAGATGGACAAGTACGCCCGGCACCGCTCGGTCGCCTTCGGCCAGGACGCGAACCGCCCCTACGGCGACGGCGTCGTCACCGGCTACGGCACCGTCGACGGGCGCACCGTCGCGGTGTTCGCGCAGGACTTCACCGTCTTCGGCGGCTCGCTCGGCGAGGTCTTCGGCGAGAAGATCACCAAGGTCATGGACTTCGCGATGAAGGTCGGCTGCCCGGTCGTCGGGCTCAACGACTCCGGCGGCGCGCGCATCCAGGAGGGCGTCGTCTCGCTCGGCCTCTACGGCGAGATCTTCCGCCGCAACGTCCACGCGTCGGGCGTCATCCCGCAGGTCTCGCTCATCATGGGCCCGTGCGCCGGCGGCGCGGTCTACTCCCCCGCCGTCACCGACTTCACCGTCATGGTCGACCAGACCTCGCACATGTTCATCACCGGCCCCGACGTCATCAAGACCGTCACCGGTGAGGACGTCGGCTTCGAGGAGCTCGGCGGCGCCCGCACCCACAACTCGAAGTCCGGTGTCGCGCACTACATGGGGACCGACGAGGAGGACGCCGTCGAGTACGTCAAGGCGCTGCTGTCCTACCTGCCCTCCAACAACATGGAGGAGCCGCCGACCTTCGGTGACGAGGAGCTCTCGCTCGAGGTCACCGACACGGACCGGGCGCTCGACCACATCATCCCGGACAGCCCCAACCAGCCCTACGACATGCACCAGGTCATCGAGACCGTGCTCGACGACGGCGAGTTCCTCGAGGTCGCACCGCTCTTCGCGCCGAACATCATCTGCGGGTTCGGCCGCGTCGAGGGCCGCTCGGTCGGCGTCGTCGCCAACCAGCCGATGCAGTTCGCCGGGACGCTCGACATCGACGCCTCCGAGAAGGCCGCCCGCTTCGTGCGCACCTGCGACGCGTTCAACGTGCCGGTGCTCACCTTCGTCGACGTGCCGGGCTTCCTGCCGGGCACCGACCAGGAGTGGGACGGCATCATCCGCCGCGGCGCCAAGCTCATCTACGCCTACGCCGAGGCCACCGTGCCCCTCGTCACCGTCATCACCCGCAAGGCCTACGGCGGCGCCTATGACGTCATGGGCTCCAAGCACCTCGGCGCCGACATCAACCTCGCGTGGCCGACCGCCCAGATCGCCGTCATGGGCGCGCAGGGCGCGGTCAACATCCTCTACCGCAAGCAGCTCGCGGCCGCCGCCGAGCGCGGCGACGACGTCGACGCGGCCCGGCAGAAGTTCATCACCGAGTACGAGGACACCCTCGCCAACCCCTACGTCGCGGCCGAGCGCGGCTACATCGACACCGTCATCACGCCGTCGAACACGCGGATGAACGTCACCAAGGCGCTGCGGGCGCTGCGCACCAAGCGCGAGACTCTCCCGCCCAAGAAGCACGGAAACATCCCGCTGTGACCTCTTCTCAGGCTGAGAGCTCAAGCGGGCCGGTCATCGAGGTCGTCGGCGACGCGACGCCCGAGCAGGTCGCCGCGCTCGTCGCGGTCCTCTCGGCGGCGGCCGGTGCGGCGGCCGCCGAGGTGCCGGCACGGCATACGTCCGCGTGGTCGGCACCGGCAGGTCTGGTGCGGCGCCCCGTCGCTCCCGGCCCCGGCGCCTGGTCGCGCTCGCTCCGCGGCTGACCCAGCGGGGCGCGGGCGCCCCTCGAGTCCGTGCACAACTCGCCAATTCCTCGGGTTCGGTACGCCCGGGTGTGACTCGCCTGGCGTGCACAACTCGCCAATTCCTCGGGTTCGGTACACCGCAACGGGGTATGCCGGTCGCTCGCCTACGCGGTCCGACGCGCCACCTTCCGGGCGAGTTCGGCGTGCCCGGCCGGCGGCAGCACCTGGTCGTCGAGCATCGCCTGGGCCATTTCGCGGTCACCCATCCACGCCCGGAAGGCCATCGGCACCGTCACGCCGTGCCCGGGACGCCAGAGGACCTGGATCTCGTCGCCGGGCCGGATCGTGCCGGGTTGGGTCACGGACAGGTAGGCGCCCGTCCGCCCACGGGCCGTGAACGCCTTCACCCATCCGCGCACGCCCATGTGGGCGGAGAAGGTCGCGCAGGGGACGCGGGGCGCCGTCACGGTCAGCACGACCGAGCTCCCCAGCCGCCACTGCTCGCCGATGACCGCGGCGTCGACGTCGAAGCCCGCCGTCGTGAGGTTCTCACCGAACATGCCCGCTCGGAGGTCTCGGCCGAGGTCGACACCCCACCAGTCGAGCTCCTCGCGCGCGAACGCGTACACGGCCTGCTCGCTCCCGCCGTGGTGCTTGCGGTTCATCACCGCATCGCCCTCGACACCGCTGCCTCCACGGCCTTTGGGGCCTGGATCGGCGACGGAGATCTCATCGGTGGGGCGCTTGTCGATACCGGTGGGGCGCTTGATGATTCCATCCATCGGCTGTCCGACGTTGACCGAGAGCACACGCGCTGACATGCCGGCATCCTAGGCACGTTGTGGATAACTGCGACTCGATGTGGCGCAGGTTGGGCACAGTCGACACATGCCCGACTTCGACCCGCGCCGCCCGTTCCGTACGGACTGGGCGGTCACGGCTGGGATGACACGGCGAGAGCTGGCGGGGCCGGCATACCGGCAACTCTTTCGGGGCATCCACATCGATGCCTCGGTCCCTGACACCCTGGTCGTGCGCGCCCGCGCCGCGCTCCTTCGGGCGCCGGAGCACGCACTGCTCAGTCACGACACCGCGGCCCAGCTCTGGGTGCCGTCATGGCCGAGCTCCAGTGACGTGCACCTGTCGTTCAGTCGCAGCGTGAAGACGATCGGGGAGGGCATCCGGACCCATCGCTTCCGCTATCGCATGGAGCGGTGGCAACGGCACGGGATGCCCACCACTGGGCCCGCGATGACGTTCATCCACCTCGCCGTGCGGATGGATCTCATCGAGCTGGTGTCGTTCGGCGACCGCCTGGTGGCGCGTGGGGCGGTCTCCACGCTCGACCTTGTCGCCGCAGCAGAGGCATGGCAGGGACATGGGCGCCGAGCTGCGATCTCGGCGGCCGGGTTGGTCCGGGAACGTTCGGAGTCGGTGCCCGAGACGCACTCGCGCCTGCTCGTGGTGTTGGCGGGGCTGCCCGAGCCCGTCTGCAACCACCCGTTTCTCGTCGACGGCGTGGAGCGCTTCCGGCTAGACCTCGCCTGGGTGGGCGTCAAGGTCGCGCTCGAGTACGACGGCCGGTGGCACGACGATCCGGAGCAGCGCGAGAAGGACGAGAAGCGGCGTGCGGAGATGCGAGCGGCCGGCTGGATCATCATCGTGATCAGGGCGCGAGACCTGTACGACGAGCCGGACGAGGTGGTTGACCAGGTCACCGCCGCGCTGCGCAGCCGAGGGTGTGACGTCCAGCCGGACCGGCGCTACCGGCGTTGGTTCCAGCCGCGGGGTCGGGTGGCCTGACTCCGTGCCGAACGGGAGGAATTGGCGAGTTGCGCACACCGGTGGGCGGCCGGCACACGGGGCATCTCTCCGTGCCGAACGGGAGGAATTGGTGAGTTGCGCACGGACCGTGAGGCACCGGCATACCGGTTCGCTCCGTGCCGAACGGGAGGAATTGGTGAGTTGCGCACGGGAGGGGGCGGGTAACCTCCGTGCGGTGACCGACTCCCCCACCACCGCGCAGGTCGACTCCCCCACCACCGCGCAGGTCGACTCCCTCCCCACCGCCGAGGTCGACGCCCCTGCACCGGCCCGCACGCCCACCGCCGTCGACGCCGTTGCCGAGGCCCACTTCGACGCCGTCATGGAGAACAGCCCGATCGAGGCGACCTACCTCGGTGTGGACGTGCGCCAGGACGAGCTCGACGACTTCTCGCCGCAGGGATACCGAGCCCGGGCCGACCTCGCCCGCGCCACCCTCGCCCGGCTCGAGACGGTCGAGCCCGTCGACGACATCGACCGGGTCACGGTCGCCGCCATGCGCGAGCGCCTCCGCCTCGACATCGACCTCCACGAGGCCGGGCTCGACCAGTGCGACCTCAACGTCATCGCCTCGCCGATGCAGTCGGTGCGCGACGTCCTCGACCTCATGCCGACCGACACCGAGGAGCAGTGGGCGACCATCACCCGCCGCCTCGGTGCCATCCCGCGCGCGCTCGAGCAGTGGCAGGGCTCCCTCCTCGCGTCCGTCGACGCCGACCCGACCCGGATCTCGGCCCGGCGCCAGGTCGAGTCGTGCATGGTCCAGTGCGACGACCTCGTCGGTGACGCGGGCTTCTTCGCGAGCTTCACCGGGCGCGCCCGCACGCAGGACGGCGAGCCGCTGCCCGAGGCCCTCGCCGCCGACCTCGACGCCGCCGGGCGACGTGCCGCCGACGCCTACGCCGGGCTCAAGACCTTCCTCGGCGAGCAGATCCTCCCCCGCGCCCGCGAGGAGGACGCCGTCGGCCGGGAGCACTACGCGCTCGCCAGCCGGCACTTCCTCGGTGCGAGGGTCGACCTCGAGGAGACCTACACCTGGGGCCAGGAGGAGACCGCGCGCATCGCCGCCGAGATGCAGCGCACCGCCGAGCGCATCCTCCCCGGCTCGACCGTCAAGGAGGCGATGGCCCACCTCCTCGAGGACCCGGCCTACCGGCTGCATGGCACCGACGCGCTCCAGGCGTGGATGCAGACCAAGGCCGACGAGGTCATGGACCTGCTCGACGGCACCCACTTCGACATCCCCGGGCCGGTCCGCACCATCGAGTGCCGCATCGCCCCGACCCACACCGGCGGCATCTACTACACCGGCCCCAGCGAGGACTTCACCCGACCGGGCCGCATGTGGTGGTCGGTGCCCAAGGGCGTGGAGACGTTCGGGACGTGGGCCGAGCTGAGCACCGTCTACCACGAGGGCGTCCCGGGCCACCACCTCCAGGTCGCGCAGACGACCTACCGCGCCGAGCTGCTCAACCGCTGGCGCCGGATGCTCTGCTGGGTGAGCGGCCACGGCGAGGGCTGGGCTCTCTATGCCGAGCGGCTCATGGTCGAGCTCGGCTTCATGGACGACCCCGGCAACTACCTCGGGTTCCTCGACGCCCAGTCGCTGCGCGCCGCTCGCGTCGTCCTCGACATCGGCATCCACTGCGGCTTCGAGGCACCCAAGGAGGTCGGCGGTGGCGAGTGGACCTACGACAAGGCGTGGCAGTTCCTCTCGGCCCACGCCGGCAACGACGAGGCCTCGCTCCGGTTCGAGCTCGACCGCTACCTCGGCTGGCCTGGCCAGGCCCCGAGCTACAAGATCGGGGAGCGCATCTGGATGCAGCTGCGCGACGAGACCGCCGCCGCGCAGGGCGACGCCTTCGATCCCAAGGCATTCCACCGCCGCGCGCTCGACGTCGGGTCCGTCGGCCTCGACGTCCTCGTCGAGGCCATGCGCGCCTGACCCTCGCACGACGACCCACGGACAGAGGTATGCCGTCCGCCCACTCGGGCGGACGGCATACCTCTGTCTGTCAGATGCGTTGCGGCAGAGGTGTGCTCACCAGATGGCCCAGCAGCCGTTGACCTGTGGGAGGCCGGCGAAGCGGGCCTCGAAGAACGCATAGCTCTCGGTCGACGACGGCGCGACGCCACCGACGTGGAGCGGGACGACGTTGGTCGACAGCCGCACGTTCGCACCCTTGGCGCACCAGTCCTTCGCGAGCTGACGGCCGACGGCATAGGGGATGACGTCGTCGAGTCCCGAGTGCGAGATGAGGACGGGCACCGCCGGCTTGATGCGGCCGATGCGGTTGTCCGCGACGATCGACGCGAACGGCTCCTCGGCAAGGTAGGCCGTCAGCGGGCGACCGTCGCGGGTGAGGGTGCTCGAGTTCTGGAAGGCCGCCGAGGCGAGGTCGAAGACGCAGTGGTTCTCGGTCGCCGCGGCGACGGCCCGGCCCCTGTCGTTGAGGTAGGAGTCGATGTCGACGCCGTAGCCCGCCGAGAGCCCGAGGAGCGCGAAGTTGAAGAACTCGGCGTAGAGGCTGCCGTCGAGGTTGGCCGCGACCTTGGTGAGGTCCGCGGGCGGGGCACCGGCGAGCGCACCCTTGATGCGGAGCTCGGGCGCGTAGGCCGGCGCCAGCTCCGCGGCCGCCGCCGTCGCGCCGCCGCCCTGCGAGTAGCCGTAGAGCCCGACCGGCGTCGACGCGGTGAGCGAGGTCCCGCTGCGACGGAGCGCCGCTCGTGCGATGTCGAGGACGGCCCTGGCCTGCGCGACGCGGTTGACGTAGGTGTGGGTGCCGGGCGTGCCGAGGCCCTGGTAGTCGGTGAGCGCCACCGCGTAGCCGCGGACGAGGTAGCCCTTGAGGAGGTAGTGCTCGTACTCGGTGAGCGTCTCTGCCATCTGCCGCGACGGGGCGCAGCGGTCACCCATGCCCTGCGTGCCGACGGCGTAGCTGATGAGTGGCCGCGCGCCGAGGCCGACCCACGGGGTCTTCGGCTCGAAGACGGTCCCGGTCACGGCGATCGGGCGGTCGAGCCGGTCGCGCGAGGAGTACATGACACGCGTCGCGGTGAGGCTGAGGTCCGAGAGCCCGAGCGGGTCGATGAAGAACGTCGCCGGTTCGGTGCGGATGACCGTGCCCGGCGTCCCCGGCACGGAGGCCGGCGGCTCGTAGAAGGCTGGACGCGCGGGCTCCGGCGTGTCCGTGACGGTCGTGGCACCCGCCGTGCCGGGGACCGAGTCCGGACCGGCGGAGGCGGGCGCGGCCAAGGAGGCGAGCAGGCCGAGGGCGGCGAGGGGGACGAGGGTCCGGCGGAGCACGCGTGACGTCATTGTCAGCCTTCGTTCGGTGGTGGCACCGACCCCGACGGCGGCACCTCCCCGCGAAACTACCGATCAGTAACCAGTGCCGCAAGAGATGCGGACCCGGACGAGGGGTGGGGAAGTGTGTGGCCTGCCCCACAATGTGCGGGTGACCCTCGCCCTCACCCTCGTCGCGATCGCCGTCACGGTCATCGTCGTCGCGCGCCTCTGCGCCCCAGTCGGTCTGCCCTCACCGATCGCCCTCCTCCTCGTCGGCCTCGTCGCCTCGGTGCTCCCCTTCGTGCCCGAGGTCTCGCTCGAACCCGACGTCGTCCTCCTCGGACTCCTGCCACCCCTGCTGTATGCCGCCGCGCGCGGCACGTCGCTCGTCGACATCCGTGCCAACCGCCGCGCGATCCTCGGCCTCTCCGTGGGCCTCGTCCTCTTCACGACCTTCGGGGTCGCGCTCGTCGCGTGGTGGCTGCTGCCCATCCCGTTCGCCGTCGCCGTCGCGCTCGGTGCCATCGTCGCTCCCCCGGACGCCGTCGCCGCGACCGCCGTCGCCCGCGGTATCGGGCTGCCCCGACGAGTGACGACCATCCTCGAGGGCGAGTCGCTCCTCAACGACGCCACCGCCCTCGTCACCCTCCGCACGGCGATCGCGGCGGCCGGACTGGCGACGTCGCACCACGGCTTCGCCTCGCACGGCGAGGTCTCGGTCGGGTCCGTGGCCCGCGACTTCGGGCTCGCGGTCGTCGGCGGTGTCGGTGTCGGCTGGGTCGTCTTCGTCCTCATCGGCCTCCTCCGCAAGCACCTCACCGAGGCGTCCGCGGACACCGCCCTGTCGTTCACGGCGCCGTTCCTGTCCTACCTGCCCGCGGAGCTGCTCGGTGCGAGCGGCGTCCTCGCCGTCGTGACGACCGGCCTGCTTCTCGCCCACAAGGCGCCGGTGCTCCAGTCGGCCGCGTCCCGGCTGAGCGAGCGGGTCAACTGGGCCAGCCTCACCTTCCTGCTCGAGAACGCCGTCTTCCTCCTCATCGGGCTGCAGCTCTCACGCCTCGTCACCGACGTCGAGGCGAGCGAGATCTCGCTGGGGCGGGCCGTCCTCGTCGGGCTCGTCGTGCTCGTCGCGGTGCTCCTGCTCAGGCCCCTGTGGCTCTTCCCGTTCAGCTGGCTCTCCGGGCGGATGGGCTCCGCCGAGCGGGCATCGCTCGACGTGCCGAGCACGACCGTCACCTCCTGGGCCGGGATGCGCGGCGTGGTCACCCTCGCGGCTGCACTCACGCTCCCCGAGTCGACCGACCACCGCCCGACGCTCGTCCTCATCGCCCTCATCGTCACCGTCGGCACGCTCGCCCTGCAGTCCTCGACCCTGCCGATGCTCGCCCGAGCCCTCGACGTCCGCGGTCCCGACCCGCGCGAGGACGCCCTGCAGGAGGCGACCGTGGTCCGGGCGACGACCGGTGCCGGGCTGCGGGCGCTCGACGCACTGCCCGACGTCGACCCTGACGTGCGACGCGACCTCCACGGAAGCGCTGAGCTGCGCGTCAACCGGATCTGGGAGCGGCTCGGCACCCTGGGCCCGCGCGACGAGGAGACGCCCAGCGAGGTGAGGCGACGGCTGCGCACGGTGATGCTCGACGCCGAGCGGGCCGAGCTCCTGCGGATCCGCGACGAGGACGAGGTCGACCACGAGGTCCTCTCCGGCGTCATGAACCAGCTGGACGCCGAGGAGGCGGCGCTGACGTGGACCACCGCACGGACGGCCCGCCTGCGCGACGCGGAGCTCCGGGCGCCGGACCAGGTGATGACGGCGTGCGAGCACCTCGAGTCCGAGCCGGACTGCGCCGTGCCCAGCACCTCCGAGGGTTGCGTGGACTGCCTGCGCGAAGGGCTCACGTGGGTGCACCTGCGGATCTGCACCCGGTGCGGCAACGTCGGCTGCTGCGACTCCTCGCAGGGCCGGCACGCGAGCCGGCACTACGAGGGGAGCCGTCACCCGGTCATGCGCTCGCTCGAGCCGGGCGAGGCGTGGCGCTGGTGCTTCGTCGACGAGGCGCTCGGCTGAGCGGCAACCCGGCAGGCCGGACGGACGAGGGGGAACTGAGCGTCTCCGGCACCACGCCACGGGCAGAGGTCAGCCGGTGGTGCGTCCGCGGTTGCCGAAGAAGTCGAAGAGCCCACCCAGCACGGAGTCGTCGTCATCCCCGCTCGGCGACGGCTTCGGGGAGGACGAGGGCTTGGGCGTCTTCGGCGGTCGCGGGCTCTTGGTCGGGCCGGACGTCTCGGTGCCGCTGGGCTGGGGCGACGTCGTCGGCGGCGGCGTCCGGGTCGCGGACCGCGAGACGGGCGTCGAGCGGCTGACGTCGGTCGCGGCCGTGGTGGCGCTCGAGTCGGCGGCGCTCGGCGTGCCGTCGGGCGTGTCCTCGGGGGACCCCGAGGAGCCGGCCGGCTCCGAGCCCCACGTGGACGTCGCGGACCCGCTCGGAGTCGTCGCCGACGGGGAGGCAGCAGACGGGGAGGGCTCCACGGCAGCCTGCGCCGCGGGCAGCCGGTCGGCCTCGAGCGTCTGACGGACCTCGGCGGCGGCCCCGACGAGGACCAGCGCGAAGCCCAGCACGAGGATCCGTCGGGTCGTCGTGAGGGCACGCGTGCGGTGCCGTCGTGTCGTCGATCGCATGCACAGTTCCTGTTCGTCGTTCGGGAGTCCCCTGCGGGTCTTCTTCACACAAACGCCCAACACCCTACGGTGTGGACGTGCCATCCCACCCCCAGGCCCATGCCGCCCTCGTGCTCGCCTCCGCCTCACCCGCGCGTCTTGCGACCCTCCGTGCCGCCGGCGTCGATCCTCACGTCCACGTGAGCGACGTCGACGAGGACGCCGTCGTCACGTCCGCCGAGGAGGTCCACGGGCCCCTCGAGCCGGCCGACGTCGCCCTGCTCCTCGCGCGGGCCAAGGCCGAGGCCGTGGCCGGTGTCCGGCGCGGCGACGATGGAGGCGAGTCCCTCGTCCTCGGCTGCGACTCGGTGCTCGAGCTCGACGGCGAGGTCCACGGCAAGCCCGTCGACGTGGACGAGGCGACCGAGCGCTGGCGCAGGATGCGCGGCCGCTCCGGCGTGCTGCACACCGGCCACTGGGTCGTCGACGACCGCGGGCCCGAAAACGGCGGCACTCGCGGCAGCCTCGGCGCGACCGCCTCGACGACCGTGCACTTCGCCGACCTCGACGACGAGGAGATCGCCGCCTACGTCGCGACCGGCGAGCCGCTGCGCGTCGCGGGCGCCTTCACCCTCGACGGACTCGGCGCGCCCTACGTCACGGCGATCGAGGGCGACCCCTCGAACGTCGTCGGCGTATCGCTGCCGCTGCTTCGCGAGCTCCTCGCGGAGCTCGGCTTGGCGTGGCGGGAGCTGCGCACCGGCTGACCGGAACCGAGCCACGACGCGGGTATGCCGTGGCGCACGACGTGCGCCACGGCATACCTGCGTTGTGGTCAGCGGGTGGACGTGACCGCGGCCTGGGCGTCGACGACGCCGTAGCCGTAGAGCGGGCTGAACTGGCCGCGCAGACCGAGGACCGGGGTGCGGGCCGTCGTCAGGATGGCCTGCTCGGTCTGGTCGACGGTGCGACCCTGCGCGAGCAGGAGCGCGGCGACGCCGGCGACGTGCGGGGTCGCCATCGAGGTGCCGGCGAAGGCGTCGTAGCCGGCCACGCCGCAGCTGCTCGTGGCCTCGGTCGGGACGGTCGACCACACGTCGTCGTCGCACGCGCCGAAGGCGAAGCCACCGGGGGCGGAGACGACCTTGAGGTCGGGCTTGATCGGGAGCTCCGAGAAGGCCGAGTGCAGCTCGTTCTTGTCGGTGGAGCCGACGCAGATGCCGGTGCTCGAGAAGCCGGGGCTCGTGCAGGCGATCGTCGAGGTGTTGCCGGCGGCGATCACCGAGACCGCGCCCTTGGTGCGCGCGTAGTCGATGGCGTCCTCGACGTCGGTGTCGAGTCCGGTGATCGAGAGCACCTGGGTGCCCGGCAGCGAACCGAGGGAGAGGTTGATGACGTCGGCGCCGTGGTCGGCCGCCCAGCGGATGCCGTTGGCGATGTCGACGGTGGAGCCCGAGCCGTCCTCGAGGACCTTGATCGGCATGATCTTCGCGTCGGGGGCCACGCCTGCGACGCCCGTGCCGTTGTCGGTGATGGCGGCGGCGATGCCCGAGACGTGAGTGCCGTGGGAGTCGACGTCCTGGCCGACCCCGTCGGTGCCCTTCCAGTTGCCGTCGCTGCAGACGGCGGCCCCGCCGGCGCAGCCGACGAAGGTCGCGCCGGGCACGAGCTTGGCGGCGAGGTCGGGGTGGGAGAGGTCGACGCCGGTGTCGACGACGGCGATCGTCGCGCCGGCGCCGCGGGAGGTCGGCCATGCCTGCTCGGCACGGACCTGGGTGAGGCCCCACTGCTTCGAGCGGAGCGGGTCGTTGGTGGCCGCGCTGGCAGGGGCGGCGGTGGCGACGACGGCGAGGCCGACGGCGCCGACCAGGGCAGTGGTGCGGCGAGGTGCGCGCATCAGGGGAACCTTTCGCTGGGATCAGCCTCGACGGTGAGGCATGAGCAACGAAGTTACCGAGAGAAACCACCCAACGGCGGCTGGAGCCCCGGCGATGTCGCGGACGTGGGAAGGCTCACACCGGGGGGATGCCGCGCCTCTTCGTCGCGAAGTGCCGGTCGCGGTGCGCGGCGTAGCGCAGCCTGCGGACGAGCTCGTCCCGCAGGTCCTCGGGCTCGACGACGTGGTCGATGACGAGGTCGGCGGCGAGGCGCTCGAGGTCGACGTCCTCCTCGTACTCGGCGCGGCGAGCGGCGACGAAGGCGTCACGCGCCTCGGGGCCCTCAGACGCCTCGACCTCGGCGATCTTGTTGGCGTAGACCGCGTTGACCGCGGCCTCGGGGCCCATGACGGCGATGCGGGCGGTCGGCAGGGCGAGCGTCGCGTCGGGACCGAAGCCGGGGCCACCCATGGCGTAGAGGCCCGCGCCGTAGGCCTTGCGGACGACGACGCAGAACTGCGGCACCGTCGCCGACGACACGGCCGAGACCATCTTCGCGCCGTGCCGGATGATGCCCCCGCGCTCGACCTCCGAGCCGATCATGAAGCCTGGCACGTCGGCGAGGTAGACGAGCGGGATCGAGTAGGCGTCGCAGAGCCAGATGAACCGGGCAGCCTTGTCGGCGCTGTCGGTGAAGAGCACCCCGCCCTTGACCATCGAGTTGTTGGCGACGATCCCGACGGTCTCGCCGTCGATGCGGCCGAGCCCGACGACGAGCTCGGCAGCGAAGAGCGACTTGATCTCGAAGAAGCTGTCGTCGTCGACGAGGCCGTCGATGACGTCGTGGACGTCGAAGGGCTGGCTCTCGCGCTCGGGGACGGAGTCCCGGGTGAGGGGCGCGCTCGGCTGCTCGACGGCATACGAGGGCAGGGGTGAGCGCCAGTTCTGCGGCATGTAGGAGAAGTAGAGGCGGGCGAGCTCGATGGCCTCGGCGTCGTCGGAGGCGAGGATGTCGCCGACGCCCGAGACGGTGCAGTGCATCCGCGCACCGCCCATCTCCTCGAGCGAGACCTTCTCGCCGACGACCATCTCGGCCATGCGCGGGCTGCCGAGATACATCGACGCGTTGCCCTCGACCATGATGAGCAGGTCGGTGAAGCTCGGGATGTAGGCGCCACCGGCGGCCGACGGGCCGAAGAGGCAGCAGATCTGCGGGACCTTGCCCGAGAGCGCGACCTGGTTGTGGAAGATCCGCCCGGCGCCGCGGCGCCCGGGGAACATCTCGACCTGGTCGGTGATGCGCGCGCCCGCCGAGTCGACGAACCAGAAGACCGGCAGCTCCTCGCGCAGCGCCATCTCGGTGGCGCGCACGATCTTCTCGACGGTGCGCGAACCCCACGAGCCGGCCTTGACCGTGGGGTCGTTGGCGATGACGACCACCGGCCGCCCGTCGACCGTGCCGCGGCCGGTGACGACGCCGTCGGCCGGCAGGCCGGTCGCGAGGGCGTTGGCGTAGCGGCCGTCCTCGACGAACGAGCCCTCGTCGACGAGGAGCGCGATGCGGTCGCGGACATAGAGCTTGCCCTGCGACGCCAGCTTGGCGGCGGCCTTCTCCGGGGCGCTCGCAGAGGCCGCGTGGGCGGCCTCGAGACGGGCGCGGACGTCGGCGACGCGAGGGTCGCTGGAGGGGTTCGAGGACTCGCTCACCGGCATACGCTCCACTCTTCCAGTCGCCCCGGGGTCAGGCGGTCGGCAGACCGAGGTGGCGCGCGATGACCATGCGCTGCACCTCGCTCGTGCCCTCGCCGATCTCGAGGATCTTGGCGTCCCGGTAGAAGCGAGCGACGGGGTACTCCTCCATGAAGCCGTTGCCGCCGAAGACCTGCGTCGCGATGCGGGTCGCGGAGACGGCGGCCTCGCTCGTGTAGAGCTTCGCGATCGCGGCGGCCTTCTTGACGTCGGCCACCGAGCGCCGGCCGGCGTCGTGCTCGTCCTTGAGCCAGGCGGCCTTGTAGGTGAGGACGCGGCCCGTCTCCGCCATGACGGCGAGGTCGGCGAGCTGGAAGGAGATGCCTTGGTTGACCGCGATCGGCTTGCCGAACGCCGTGCGCGACGACGCGTATGCCGTGCTCTCGGCGAGCATGCGCTCGATCAGTCCCAGCGCGAGGGCGGAGATGGCGATGCGGCCGTCGTCGAGGGTCTTGAGGAACTGCTTGAAGCCGCTCCCCTGCTCGCCGAGGAGGTTGCCGGCCGGGACACGGGCTCCGGAGAAGCTGAGGCCGTGGGTGTCGGAGATGTGCCAGCCGAGCTTGTGGTAGGGCTCCTCGACGGTAAATCCCGGTGTGCCAGAAGGGATCATGATCGCGCTGATCTCGGGCCGGCCCTTGTCGTCGGTGCCCGTGCGGGCGGTGACGGTGACGACCGAGGTGATGTCGGTGCCGGAGTTCGTGATGAACGCCTTGGCGCCGTCGACGACGTAACTGTCGCCGTCGCGGACGGCCTTGGTGCGGGTGGCACCGGCATCCGACCCGGCGTCGGGCTCGGTGAGGCCGAAGCCCGCGAGCGCGCGGCCGGCGACGAGGTCGGGCAGCCACTGCTGCTTCTGCTCGTCCGTGCCGAAGGAGAGGATCGGGTTGATGCCGAGGCCCACGCCGGCGCTGAGCGTGATGCCGATCGACTGGTCGACGCGGCCGAGCTCCTCGATGGCGACGCAGAGGCTCGTGAACGCACCGCCCTCCTCGGGGTCGAGGCTGCCGCCGAGCTCCTCGGGGACGACGAGCCCGAAGAGGCCGAGCTCGCCCATCTTGGGCACGAGGTCGGTCGGGAAGTGCGAGTCGCGGTCCCACTGGGCGACGTGCGGCTCGACCTCGCGCTCGGCGAAGTCGCGCACGACCTTGCGGAAGTCCTCGTGGTCCTGGCTGAGCTCGAACATCGTCGTCCTCTCGTGGCGGTCAGGTCTTGACGTTGACGTCAACGTAAAGCAGCATCTGCTCCCATGGCAAGCCGCTCCGAGGACGAGCAGACCTGGACGATCCGCGAGGTCGCCGAGGAGTTCGGCGTGACCCACCGCACCGTCCGGCACTACGAGGAGCTCGGCCTCATCACACCCGAGAGGCGCGGGACGACGCGGGTCTACCGCCGTCGCGACCGGACCCGCCTCGGGCTCATCCTTCGCGGCAAGCGGCTGGGCTTCCCGCTCGACGAGATCCGCACGATCATCGACCTCTACGACGCACCCCGCGGCCGACGCAGCCAGCTCGAGTACGTCCTCGGCCAGATCGACGAGCGGCGCGCGGACCTCGAGCAGCGTCGACGCGACCTGGACGACGCCTTGACCGAGCTCGCCCGCTTCGAGGAACGTTGTCGCGAGGACCTGTCGAGGATCCCGCGCTGAGGTCGCCCGGACGGTCGTCCGGACCATCGCTCGGACCCACACACCACGAGGAGAGCACCATGGACCGCTCGGACGAACCGTCCGCGTTCGCCTGGATCATGTCGGGGACGGTCGCCGTCGTCGTCGCCGGAGGGCTGGGCAAGTTCCTCCTCGACCGGCGGCACGCCAAGGCTGCGCTGGAGGCGGAGGCGGCCGCGGCCGCGGCGGCCGACGAGGCGGAGCAGGCGGAGTCCGAGGGCCACCCGAGCTGACCCTCATTCTGTTTGCGTGGTGTTCGGAGCGGACACGATGACGAGGCCGGCGCCCTGAGGAGTGGCGCCGGCCTCGCCGGTTCGGTGGGTGTCGAGGGGACCGAGCCGGAGCCTCCAGAGGGGTGGGAGCCCCGACCCGGCCGTCATGACGGGAGTGGACGTGCAGCCCGCCCCGCGTCAGTCGGAGACCGTCATCACGGGTCGGTGATGACGATGGTGCAGGTGTAGGACCCGACGAGCAGGTCGGTGGCCGTCAGCGTCTTCGCCGCGGAGTCACCGGGCAGAGCATCGACATCGGTGCCGACCGGTGGCGTCGTCGTCCCGGTCTTCCGACACTGGATCGAGTCGGCATACGTCGATGTCGTCTGCGGGGTGACCGTCACCGAGAGGTTGGTCAACGGCGCATTGAGGAAATCGCCGACGTCGACAGTCTCTTGACCGAGCGACACAGTGACCGTCAGATGCGTGGCCGGGGCCATCTTTCGCCAACCGGTCTTGCCGGTCTCGACGACCGAGTAGGTGCCCGGCGCCACATCGGTGAAGGTGAAGGCACCCGTGCCAGTGGCTGACGTGGCCGTTCCCAGGACCGTGCCCACAGCGCCGCCACTGCCGGCGTACAACTTGAACTCGAAGCCGCCGAGCTTCGTGTCTCCGCCGGTTCCCGTGTCGAGGACACCGTCTGCGTCGACGTCCTTGTACTTCTCGCCCGACAGGTCTGCAAGCGGGAACGTCCTGTTGTTGTCCTTGCGGCACGTGAAGCCCGTCGCGGTCGCCGTTTCGACGATGCCGGTGTTCATCGCCTCGTCGTCCGCACCTGACACACTTCCGGACGGTGACCCCGACGTGTAGGCGTAGGACCAGTCGAGCGTGTCACTGTGCTTGAGTCCCGAGATCGTGACGGTTCGACTGGTCGCGACGTCCGGATCGACGGTCATCGCCACAGTCGTGGAAGGCCCGTTGTCATCGGGGTCGTTGATGGCGTACGTCACCGACAGGTTCGCTCCGGTTGGCACCTGCGCCACCGTGATCTTCTTGTTGATGAGGCACGCGTTGCCGAAGATCACCGTCGACCCGGAGGCTGTCTGGTTGACGTCCTTCTTGGGCGAGGCCGCTGCCGTGTTCGGGTCCGTGGAGTAGTAGCCGGCCTGCATCGTCTCGTAGACGTCGTACGGGCCGTTCGGCACGTCCTGGAACTCCAGCTTCGGGTCGGTGCCAGCGGTGGAGCCGGAGAAGTCGGCGGTCCCCGTGGGACCGAGGCCGTCCTTGAAGACCTTGTAGGCCCATCCGGGAAGCCAGGGCTCCGTGGTCTGCTTCTGCCCGTCGGCGTTGCGGTCGAAGTACTTCCGGATCGTCATCGGCCCACACGTCGGCGACTCGATCTCGACGTAGTC
Organism: Knoellia flava TL1; assembly: GCF_000768675.1. Taxonomy (GTDB): domain Bacteria; phylum Actinomycetota; class Actinomycetes; order Actinomycetales; family Dermatophilaceae; genus Knoellia; species Knoellia flava. Next base: position 30,728 of record NZ_AVPI01000024.1, read on the forward strand.
GTAGAGCGTAGCCGTCGTCGATGTCGACGAACGCGTGTCGGCAAGAGCGGACGCGAAGCACGGCTGCGGCTCGTTGAGGTCGTCGAAGAATTGCGTGATGTCGAGGAAGCCCTCCACGAAGACGTTCTTCTGGAGGTCGGCCGTCGGCAGCTTGTTGTTCTTCTGCGGTGACCACCAGGGCGAGTCGATCGTGCCACCACCGTTGGTGATGACGCAGAAGGTCTTGGTGTAGTCGATGTTGGCCGGGTCGCACTTTGCATCGGTGGACGTGAAGTCCGGGTCGTTCGGCAGACCGCCGTTCCACGAGTAGCCCTTGGCAGTGCCGACCGAGCCACCGCTGTCATAGCTCACGACCGCGAGCAGGTCGCCGTCCTCGTGCACGCCGGTGAACGAGGTGTTGCCCGAGCCCGCGGTGCAGCCGACGGACGGGTCCTGCAACAGCCAGATGCCGACGTTGTTCGTGCCGTTGTCGTCGTCCTTCTCGAGGCCGAAGAAGTAGACGGTGTGCGGGTCCGTCGTGGAGTTCCCGTCGTGGTCGACGAGGGCCGCGTAGCCGTAGGCGTTGACGAAGTCGCCCTTGTCGGTCGCGTTGTTCGTCTTCTTGCACTGCCAGCCGGGAGTGATGTTGAGGGTGTCCTTCGATCCCGTGGCGTAGTACGACGTGTCCCCGTTGACGTAGGCGCCGTTGGTCACGAGGAAGTCGCGTGCGAAGTCCGGCTCGAGGATCGAGGCAGGCAGTCCGCTGTTCACCGTCGGCTCCGCCGTCGGCGTGGCCGCCGAGAAGATGTCGGACCAGTCGAACGGAGGGTCGGCAGAAGCGGAGTCGTCGAGGATGTTGCCATCGAGCTCGTGGAATCCGACTCCGGCTGCCAGCGCGCTGGGGAGCGTGAGGCCGACACCGAGGGCGAGTGCCGCGATTCCGCCGAGGGCGACACGGCGCCGACTGCGGGAAGACGAGCGTGAGCGCTCGCCGGTGGACGTGGAATTCATGGGTTCCTCATTCCGCCCCGACGAGGGGCATGGTGATGCGGAAATGAGGAGGTCGGGTGCCGGCTCAGGCGACCTCGATGACGCACTGCGTCAAAGCCCTCGGGCCGCCGGCTCAGCGAACGAGGGGTGGCTCAGCCACGACCTTCAGGATGCACCCGCAGGGGCCCCGTCGTCCACGGTTCCGGCAGATGGCGGCAACCTGCCAACGCCGGTGACGACCGCCGACACGGTCCGCCCAGGCGCGCACGAGGCAGGTCCGCGATTTCGTGGGTGTCGGCGCCGAGGGGACAGTCCACACACTGGCTCGGTGCACGCCCTGATCCCCCCTGCGCTCCGAGCGCACCCGACGTCTCCGCCCGCCGTGAGGCAAGATTCCACCCGTGGCGACGACGAGAGGCTCCGGCGCGAGACCGCCGAGCCGGTGGACGGCATACGCCGGTCCGCTGCCGACCACGACGCGAGGGATGGAGTATGCAGTCGCGCTCCTCGTGCTCGGCGTTCGGCTCGGCACCCTCGTCCAGATGGTTCCAGGTCTGGCACAGGGCATCTCGGTCTCTCCCCGGCCGAGCCTGTATGCCGTGTGCTGGGCGGCCGCGGCGATCAGCAGCCTCGTCGTGAGCGTCGTCGTGTTCCGTCGTGGTGGTCCGCTGACCCGGCGCGGCTTCGCGGTGGACCTCTGCGTCGCGATGACGCTCATGCTGCTGGGGCCGCTCACCGTGCCCGATGCCTACCTCGTCGGGTCGTGGGTGGCGCCCTTCCCTGCGCACCTGCTGGCGGTCGTGTGCACGGGCGCGACGGTGCTCATGCTGCGGTGGCAGTGGGTCGCTGCGGTGGGTGCGGCCGTGGCGTCCAGTGCGGTCTTCACTGCGCCGGCGTGGAACCGCGACAGCGCGACGACGATCGTGGCCAACGTCCTCACGCTCATCGTCCTTTCGAGCGTGGGCCGGCTCATCCTCGGCTACTTCCGTCGGGTGGCCGAGGACGGGGACCGCGCGCGGGCCGAGGCGACCGAGCTCGGCCGGCGCGAGGAGGAGCGACGCGCCCAGCTCGCGATCCACAACGGGGCGGCGGTGATCCGCATGCTCAGTGACCCGACCATCGACGAGGAGACCCGCGCCTTCCTCCAGAAGGAGGCCCAGCTCGAGTCCGCGCGCATGCGCTCCTACCTCCAGGGCCGCGGCTCCACCGACGACGCGGTCGCCCAAGGGACTGGCGGCGTCGAGGTGCGCGCGGTCGTGAGCGCCACCTGCGACCGATTCCTCGACCTGCCGCTCCAGCTCAACGTCGACCTCGCCGAGGGCGCCCACGTCGACGCGCCCCGCGCCGCCGCTCTCGACCAGGCGCTCGCGAGCCTGCTTCTCAACGTCCGCGACCATGCCGAGGCCGAGTCCGTCGTCGTCCATGCCGATGCTCCTCCGGTCGGCCCCGGCGAGGACGAGACGTGGGTCGTCACGCTCCACGACGACGGCGTCGGCTTCGAGGTGTCGCAGGCGACGATGGGCGTCGGGCTGCGCGAGGTCGTCGTCGGCGAGATGCGCCGGCGCGACATCGACGTGTCGATCTCCTCCACCCCCGGCCTCGGGACCACGGTGACGCTCACCGGTCCGTGCCTGACGATGTCCGGAGAGGGGGCGCGGTGAGGACCGTCGCCGTCGTCGACGACGCCACCGTGATCCGCGAGTCGCTGCCGGCCCTCATGCCACGGCTGCAGTTCGCCGGAGGCTGGGCGACCATCGAGGAGATGCTCGCCGCGCGACCCGTCGCGGACGCGCTCGTGCTCGACCTGCACCTCAGCAACGCGAGCCAGCCCGACGTCCGCCAGGGAGTCGCGGCGATCCGGGCGGCGGTCTCGGAGGGCTACCGGGTCTGCGTCTTCAGCCAGGAGGAGCGTCGGTTCGTCCTCGCCGCCTGCCTCGCGGCGGGCGCGAGCGGCGTGGTGTCGAAGTCCGCGCCCACGGCGAAGGCCGAGGAGGTCATCACTGCGGTCGCCGAGGGCGAGGTCGTCGTGCCGCCCTCGGTCATCGGCCTCGTCGAGGTGCTCGTGCGCCGCAACAGCCTGACGATCCTCTCCGAGCGGCAGCGGCAGGTGCTCGCCGGCCGCGCCCGCGGGCTCACCTATGCCGAGATGAGCAGCCAGATGCACCTCTCGGAGTCGACGCTGCGCGGCTACTGGGCCGAGGTGAGCCGCAACGTCTCCGAGCACTTCCAGCGTGTCGTGCCCTCCGAGCTCGAGCACGCGCTTGGCCTCGGCCCGGGCGACCTCCTCGAGTACTGGCCGGACCCGGACGCGGCCACCGCTCCGCCCGCCGTCGCCGAAAGGCACGCGGCGCCGTGGTGGAGGCTGCGCCCGACGAGGTGAGCGGACGGCATACGCGGGGTCCGTGCCAGGTGCGGTGGCTCAGGTGCGGTCGGCGAGGAAGGCGTCGATCTCCGCGGCGGTGGGAGCCGTGGCGGGACCGCGCCGGGTCACCTTGACCGCTCCGCCGGCGTTGGCCCGGCGCGCCGCCTCGACCCAACCCATGCCTGCGGCGCGACAGGCGACGAGGACACCGGTGTGCGTGTCTCCGGCGCCGTTGGTGTCGACCGGCTTCTGCGGGTAGCCGTCGAGGTCCGTCGTCTCGCCGTCGGCGTGGACGGCACACCCCTCGGGTCCGTCGCGGACGATGGCGACGGCGCCATCGGGCAGGTGTTCGATGCAGAGCGCGGCCGCCCGGACGATGTCGGACTCACCGGTGAGGGCCTCGCTCTCCTCGGCGTTGCCGGTCCAGACCGTCGTGAGGTCGAGCATCGCGCGCCGGATCCCGTCGTCGAGCTCGGCGAAGATCGCGCCGGGGTCGAGGACGACCTCGACGCCGTCGGGCAGCCCGGCGAGCCACTCCAACAACGGGTCCCGCGTCGTCCCCGTGAGGCTGTAGCCGCTCACGCAGACGAGGTCGCCTGCCTCGGGCCGTGAGGTCTGGAGCGACTCGACGCTGATGAGCCGCTCGGCCGCCTGGGTCGTGACGAAGGTGCGCTCGGCGGTGGGCTCGAGCATGACGACGCAGATGCCGGTGTCGAGGTCGGGCACGACGGGGCTCGACACGGTGACGCCCTCGGCCGCGAGCGCGGAGCGGACGAGGTCACCGTGCGGCCCGGTGCCGGTCGCACCGGCGTGCACGCACTCGGCACCCTGTCGCGCGGCGGCGAGGAGGATGTTGACCGCTCCGCCGGCATACTCCTCGGGCGGCGGCGCCATGACGTTGCCTCCGCGGCGCGGGATCGACGGGACCTCGACGACGACGTCGACGAGGGCCTGCGCGGTGTGGATCACCCGAGGAGACATGGACCGCAGCGTATGCCGGTTGCTCCCTTTCGCAGCGCGTGGCGCCTCGCGTCGTGCGAGCGGTGTCAGCGCGCCGGCCCGGCCCAGGCGTAGGAGCCGTCGTCCCTGCGGGAGCACACGACGTCGACGCCGTCCACGGTCTGCTCGCGGACGCCGACCTGGGTGAAGGAGCAGGGCTGCCCGGCCGACACGACGACCGTGCCCACGCCGACGGATCCGCGCGCAGTCGAGGGGCTCGGCCGGGGGGTCGGAGTGGCGACGGAGTCGGTCGAGGGCGCGGCCGACGCGCTCGCAACCGGGCTGGCGTCGGGTCGCGTCGTGGGTGTCTCGCCCGGGCCGGGACGACCCGCCTCCCCCGACCACGGGGACCAGAGGAGGACACCGACGAGGGCCGCGACGGCCAGTGCGCCGCCGACGAGCGGGGCCCGACCGAGCCACGTCGGCCGGACGGATGCGTCTGCTGCGCCGGGGACCGGCGTAGGTCGATGGGCGGGTCGCGGCGTGCCGGCGCTGCCGACGGTGCTGGGCGGACGAACCCGGGTTGCGTCGTCGTCGTGGTTGCTCCCGAAGAGGGGGACGCGGGTCGGGGAGTCGGCCGTCGCCGAGAGCTGCGCCACCGTCGGGGCCGGCACGTGCCTGAGCACCTCCACCTCACCCATGGCTCCGGGACGCCAGGCCAGCACCGGCATGTCGAGCCGTCGCAGGACCTCGGCCGCCGACTGGGGCCGGGCCGAGGGCTCGGCAGCGGTGAGGTCGGCGAGCAGCGACCACAGCTCCTGGGGTGTGCCGACGGGGCGGGTCGGCGAGGGTACCGGCCGCTCACCGGTGAGCATCGCGATCCCGACCTGACCCACGGCGAAGAGGTCCGCGGTGGGGTGAGGCTCGGCTCCGGCCTGCGACTCGGGGGCGCTGTAGCTCGGGGTGCCCGTCCACTGCCCCGTCTGCGTGAGGCGGACACCGTCGAGCTCGATCGCGATACCGAAGTCGGTGAGGAACGCGTGCGGGCGGTCGAGCCCCGTGGCGGCGAGCAGGACGTTGGCCGGCTTGACGTCGCGGTGGAGGATCCCGGCGGCGTGGACGGCGTCGAGCGCGCTCGTCAGCTGGCGCAGCACCTCCGCCACGAGCAGCGGTGGGAGGGGGCCGTGGTCGCCGACGAGGCTGGCCACCGACCCTCCCTCCACGACCGGCATCGTGAAGAGGACTCGGTCGTCGTCCCCGGCCCAGCCCAGCGGGGTGAGGACGTGCGGGTGCACGACCCGGAACGCCTGCTCCCTGACGAACCGGAGCAGCGAGACCGCGTCGGACTGGCGCAGCACCTTGGCGGCGACCAGGCGCTCCTCCTTCGCGTCCCAGGCGCGCCAGACCGTGCCCATGCCTCCCTCCCCCAGTGGGTCGACGAGCTCGTAGCGACCCGCGAAGACCTCACCCACGCGCGGCTCCTGCGGCGCGACGGAGCAGGTCCCCGAGGCCGCCGGCACCGGCGCCGTCAGCAGCTCGCGCCACGTCACGGAGCTGGTCCGCGGTCGCCGAGGCGGCGAGGACCCGGACCGTGGAGAGGTCCTCCGACGTGGGGCTGGTCAGAGTGGGCTGCTCGTCCCGGATGGCGGCGATCCGTGAGTCGAGCTCGGGGGCAGTGAGGCCTGCCGCCTCGGACGAGAGGTCGAGCAACAGCTGCAGACGCCTCACCACGGCGGGGTTCCCGATCTTGATCCGCTGGCCACTGACCAGCTGCGAGAACATCGGTGCCGACAGTCCGAGGACCTCCGCGAGCCGGCCTTGGGTCAGCCCGAGCGACGAACGCACCGTGGCGGCCAGCTCGGACAGTGGCGCCCCATAGAGGAGACGCTGCTGGTCGCGGGGGTCGGTCGTTGCCACACGCGCATCCTAGGTCGCACGATCCGGGGGCGGGGAGTTGTGTGTTTGCTATTGCAAACGCTAGGGTCGGGGCATTCAGTCATCAGGGGGAACCACCATGCGAGTCCTTGCCATCATCGCTGCGGCGAGCGTCGCGCTCTGCTCGACCGCGGCTGCCGCCTCGCCGGCGAACCAGACCACACGTCCGGCCGCCGTCGCAGCTGCCGCTCAGGTCCCTGCGTCGAACCTCGCCACGCAGACCGACGAGCAGGGCAAGCTCCTGCTCATGCTCGACGCGTCCGGGTCGATGAAGGCGAAGGACCCGTCGGGGCTCACCAAGATCGAGGCCGCCAAGAAGGCGCTCACCGGCGTCGTCGGCGCCCTCCCCGCCACCGCGCAGGTGGGGCTGCGGGTCTACGGCGCCCAGGTCGACGGCAAGGGCAAGCCGACGCCCGCCGCCTGCGCCGACACCCGGCTCGTCGCACCCATCGCCCCACTCGACAAGGCCGGGCTCACGTCGACGATCGGCGCGATCAAGGCA
>NZ_AVPI01000025.1 GCF_000768675.1 Knoellia flava TL1
GGGTCGACGGCAAGGGCAAGCCGACCCCCGCAGCCTGCGCCGACACCCGGCTCGTGGCACCCATCGCCCCACTCGACAAGGCCCGGCTCACGTCGACGATCGGCGCGATCAAGGCACTCGGCGAGACCCCCATCGCGCACTCGCTCGAGGAGTCGATGAAGGACCTCGGCCCCGACGGCAAGCGCAACATCGTCCTCGTCTCCGACGGGCAGGAGTCGTGCGTCCCCGACCCCTGCCCCGTCGTGAAGAAGCTCACCGGCGCCGGCATCAACCTCCAGATCGACACCGTCGGCT
>NZ_AVPI01000026.1 GCF_000768675.1 Knoellia flava TL1
GGAGGAGTCGTGCGTCCCCGACCCCTGCCCGGTCGTGAAGAAGCTCACGGCGAACGGCATCAACCTCCAGATCGACACCGTCGGCTTCGGCGTCGACGCCAAGGCCCGAGCCCAGCTTCAGTGCATCGCCGACGCCGGCAACGGCACCTACTACGACGCAAAGGACGCCGCCGGCCTCACCACCAGCCTCACCAAGCTCAGCCAGCGCGCCCTGCGCCCCTTCACGGTGAGCGGCACGCCGGTCGTGGGCACCCCCGCCGCCGCCGGGGCGCCGGAAGTCACCGCCGGTCAGTACACCGACACCCTCACCACGGGCGAGGGCCGGCGCCACTACACCCTGCGGCGGACCATCCCCGGCTCCACCCTTCGCGTCGCCATGACGATGCGCCCGGCCTACGCCGAGAGCGGCGACAACGACGAGACCGTGCAGATGCGCGTCGAGAGCCCGGATGGATCGTGCGAGAACGCTCCGGCCAACCGGATCGGCACGAGCGACTTCCAGCACCTCGTCACCCAGACCCTACGGATCGAGGGCTCGGCGCCCACCGGGGCGGCCCGCGCCGACGAGTGCGCCAGCGCGTCGAGCCTCACCCTCAGCCTCGACCGCAGCAGGGGCGCGGCGGCGCCCCAGCCCGTCGAGATCCTCGTCATGGAGGAGCCGCCGGTCGAGGACGCCGATGCCCTGCCGGCGCCCGACGAGACGGAACCGGCGACGCCTGCCCCCGCGCCGGCCGCCCCTCGGCCCGTCGTCGGGGGCGTGAGCTTCTCCTCCGCGCCGCAGATCACTCCCGGCAGCTGGACCGAGACCTTCGTGCCTGGGGAGACGATCTTCTACCGCGTCCCGGTCACCTGGGGCCAGCGCATCGCCCTCTCCGTCCTGCCGACTCCGGGTTCGGTGACCGACGGTGTCCGACGGCTCACGCACTACAACCCGGTCATCTACGCCCCCGACCGACAGGTCGTCGGGGAGGTCGGTCTGTCCAGCGGCACCTTCGGGGCCAACCGGGCGACGAGCCAGGTGAGCCGCGAGGTGCGCTACCGCAACCGTGACGTCGTCGGCATCTCGACCGACCTGGCGGGCGACCACTTCGTCAGCATCGCCGTGCCCCACGACCAGGGCGGCAACGCCTCCTCCGTGCCGATGACGTTCAACGTCACCGTCGAGGGCACGCCCTCCGGCGAACCCGCGTATGCCGCTGCCTCACCCAGTGCCTCGACCTCACCCAGCGTGTCCCCCACCGAGACACCGCCGGCAGGCGCCTCCGCCTCGGACACCGCCTCGGCCCCGGCGGCCGAGGAGGGGCTCGGGGTCCTTCCCTGGCTCGCGCTGGGAGCGCTCGTCGTCCTGGGAGCCGGCGGGACGGCATACACGGTCCTGCGGCGACGGCAGCGAAGGGCGCAGGTCTAGCCGAGCCCGATGTGCTGTCAGGATGGCGGGGTGAGTCCCACCCCGCCGTCCTCCGCACGCGTCGGCGTGCGCTTCGACTCGATCGACGACGCCCGCGACCGGCTCGGCGAGACCGGCTACCTCGCCTCCGACTCGATCGCCACGACGACCTTCCTCGCCGACGCCCTCGGCAAGCCGCTGCTCGTCGAGGGCCCCGCCGGTGTCGGCAAGACCGAGCTCGCCAAGGCGGTCGCGGCAGCGACGGGCGCGCGGCTCATCCGGCTCCAGTGCTACGAGGGCGTCGACGAGTCGCGAGCGCTCTACGAGTGGAACCACGCCAAGCAGCTCCTACGCATCACCGCCGAGCGTGACTCCGCCGACGGCTGGGATGCGTTGCGGGACAACATCTTTAGCGACGAGTTCCTGCTGCCCCGACCCCTGCTCGCGGCGATCCGGAGCGACGAGCCCGTCGTCCTGCTCGTCGACGAGCTCGACAAGGCCGACGTCGAGATCGAGGGGCTGCTGCTCGAGATCCTCGGCGACTTCCAGGTGACGGTGCCGGAGCTCGGGACCATCGCCGCGACGCACCGGCCGTTCGTCGTCCTCACCTCCAACGCGACACGCGAGCTGTCCGAGGCGCTGCGGCGGCGGTGCCTCTTCCTCCACATCGACTACCCGAGCGCCGAGCTCGAGCAGCGCATCGTCACGTTGCGCGCGCCCGGCCTCGACGAGGCCCTGGTCGCGTCGGTCGTGCGGCTCGTCCAGCGGCTGCGCGAGCTGCGGTTGCGCAAGGCGCCGTCGGTCGCCGAGACCGTCGACTGGGCGCGCACGCTGCTCGCACTCGGCGCCACGGCGGACGGCGACCTCAGCGCCGAGCTCGTGCGCGACAACCTCGGCGTCCTGCTCAAGCACCAGGACGACATCGAGCGCGCGGCCGTGGCGCTCGACCTGCCGGCGAGCTGACCCGCGCGGCCTCGGAGTCCACCGTGACCACCACCTCCACCGCCCTCGACTCCCGGCTCGTGGGGTTCGCGCGCGCCCTGCGCGGGCACGGCGTCGTCGTCGGGACGAGCGAGGTCGTCGACGCGGGGGCCGCGGCGCTCGTGCTCGGCCTCGAGGACCGCGCCCGGCTGCGTGAAGGGCTGGCCTCGGCGTTGCTCCGTCGCGCCGGCCAGCGACAGGTCTTCGACGACCTCTTCGACGTGTGGTTCCCCGCTGCGCTCGGCGAGCGGTCAGGGGTGCATGCGGAGGAGCCCCCGGCAACGCTGCAGGACAGGCGTGCTCGCGCGGCGGAGCTGCGTGACGAGCTCTCCCGCGCCATGGCTGCCGGGGATGAGCGCGCCCTCGACGCGCTCGCGGCCCGGGTCGTCGCGGAGCTCGGCGCATTGGCCAACGCCGCAGACACGGGCTCGTTCTCGGCACAGCAGGCACTCGACACCCTCGCCCCGCAGACCGCCATCGCGGGGGCGCTGGCACGGCTCCAGGACGCGGGGCTCGACACTCCCGGGGGGTCCGGCGACGGCAGCGGCGGTTCGGGCGGCGCCGGCGCGGGCGTGTCGGGGCCGGCGTCGGGTCAGGGCTTCGCGTCGCGCTTCACCCGCGACGAGCTGCGGTCGTCGGTGGCGGCGTTCCGCCGACGCGTCGAGACCGAGACCCGCCGCCGCAACGCCGAGGCGCGTGGCGCCGACAGGATCAGCCGGTATGCCGTCCGCGCACCGTCCGAGCAGACACCTTTCCTTCTCGCGGGGCCGGCCGAGCTCGACGAGCTCCGGGGCGCGATCCAGCCGCTCTCCCGCAAACTGGCGACGCGACTCGCGGCCCGCCGACGACGTGCGTCGCGTGGGGCGATCGACATCCGAAGAACGCTGCGTCGATCACTCAGCACGGGCGGCATACCGATCCGTCCGGCTCTTCAGCATGCGAGCCCGCACCGGCCCGACCTCGTGATCCTCTGCGACCTCTCGTCGTCGGTCGCGGGGTTCTCGCGGTTCACGATCATGCTCGTGCAGGCGTTGGCCGCCCAGTTCCGCCGGGTGCGCATCCTGGGTTTCGTCAACCGTGTTGACGACCTCACCGACCGCGTCATCGGGGCACCTCCGGGGAGTGACCTCGGCGACGCCTTCGAGGACCTCTCACGGATGACCCGCTGGCACCGCAACAGCGACTACGGCGCGGTCTTCGCCGATGTCGTCGAGCACCATCTCGACGTCATCGGACACCGCACCGCCGTGCTCGTCCTCGGTGACGCCCGCTCGAACCACACCGACCCGCAGTTCGACATGCTCCGCGAGATCGCGTCCCGGGCCCGTCACGTCTCGTGGCTCAACCCCGAGCCGGCGCGCATGTGGGGCAGCGGCGACTCCGTCGCGCTCGGCTACAGCGAGATCGTCGACATGCACGAGTGCCGCAACGTCGCCCAGCTCCGCGAGTTCGTGAGCCGCCTCCTCCCCGTCTGAGCGGGACCGGCGACGCTCCCCCGTTGCTCAGGTGTCGGGAATCCGGGCCCACGTCGCATGCAGTGTCGGAAATCCGGGGTCACGAGACCTCATCATCCCCCGGATGCCCGACACCTGGTGGGCGGTCCCGCTCCGTGCTCCTCAGTCGCCGTTCGCCGTCCACAGCCCAGCCCGGAGGCGCCGACCATCCACAGAGACGAAACGAGCCAGTGCAGGTCATGTTCCTCCTCCACGAGCCTGACTCCCATGGCTCGCCGACCCACACCCCTGCCCACCGCGTTGGAGCCCGCCTTCACGACGGCGCAGGCTCGCCTCGTCGGCGTCCGTCCGGACCGCCTGCGTGCGGGTGACCTCCTGACGCCGACGTCGGGTGTGCGGTCACGTCGGAGCGACGACATCACCCACGTCTCCACCGCCCATGCCTATGCACTCGTCCTGCCCCGACCGTTCGCGTTCTCCCACGAGACTGCTGCGCGGCTTTTCGGTCTGCCGGTCCCCCGACCCTGGAAGGCGGGCCAGCCGCTGCATGTCATGCGACCCACCGGCACGCCACTAGTCGTGCGCGCCGGGATCACGAGCCACCGCGGGCTGGAGCGCCGCTACACCGAGTTCGCGCGTGCGTTGCCCGTGACCGACCCGCTCGAAACATGGGCCGACCTCGCCGGCACCCTCGCCGAGGACGACGTGCTCGCCGTCGCCGACGCCCTCCTCGCCCAGGGCCTCGCGCGGCCCAAGGACCTCGAACGCGCCGCTGCCGATCGCCGGACCAAGGGGTGCGGGGCACTGCGGAGGTGCGCGGCGGCCGCTCGACCGGGTGCCGCCTCTCCGTGGGAGAGCAAGGCACGGCATACGTTCATCACGTGGGGCCTGCCCGAGCCCGAGCTCAACGTGGACGTCCGCAGCTCCGACGGACGCTGGCTCGCGCGACCGGACTTCCTGTGGCGCGCCCGCCGGGTCGTCGGTGAGTACGACGGCGACCAGCACCGGACCGACCGCGCTCAGTGGCAGTACGAGCGTGAGCGCCGGGCCCGCCTCGAGGATGCCGGGTTCACCTACGTCGAGATGACGTCTCTGAGCCTCACGTCCCCGCGACACCGCGATGCCTTGCGCGAGCGGCTGACCCGTCTGTTGCTCGGCTGAGCCACCGAGCCCGGGTCGAGTGTCGGGGATCAGGGCCTTCGTGCGGCACTGAAGCCCCCGATCCCCGACACTCGAGAGCTCGCCGGGCACCGTGCAGGAGCCGGCCGAGGCAGGTGCGAGGGGTCAGCCGCTGAACTCGTCGGGGTTGGGGCCGGTGCGGAACCCACGGTCGAGCGCGGCGATCTCGGCCATGTCGGCCTCGGTGAGCGAAAGCTCGGCGGCCTCGAAGTTCTCGGTGATGCGAGAGGGCGTCACGGACTTCGGCAGGACGACGAAGCCGCGGGCGATGTGCCACGCGATGACGACCTGGGCCGGGGTGGCGCCGAGCCGCTCCGCGATCCCTCCGATCACCGGGTCGTCGAGCACCTGCTTGCCCGAGGCGAGCGGGCTCCACGACTCGGTGACGATGCCGTGCTCCGCGTTGAACTCCACGACCTCGCGCTGCTGGAGGTAGGGGTGCAGCTCGACCTGGTTGATCGCCGGCCACTCACCGGTCTCGTCGAAGAGCCGCTGCAGGTGCTCGACGTGGAAGTTGCACACGCCGACTGCACGGACCCGACCCGCGTCGCGCAGCCCCTGGAGCGCCTTCCACGCCTCGACGTAGCGGTCCTGCTCCGGGAACGGCCAGTGCAGCAGGAAGAGGTCGAGGGTCTCGAGGCCGAGGCGGTCCATCGAGGCGTTGAACGACGCGACGGTCTCCTTCGCCCCGAACTCGCTGGGCCACACCTTCGTCGTCACGAAGATCTCGTCGCGCGGGACATCCGTGGACGCAAGCGCACGGCCCACGCCGGACTCGTTGTCGTAGAGCTTGGCGGTGTCGATGTGCCGGTAGCCGGTCTCGAGCGCCGCCAGCACCGCCGCGTCGACCTCGTCGTCGGGGACCTGCCACACACCGAACCCGACCTGCGGGATCGTGACCTGCTTCGTGCCGGACGTCAGGGTGATGTCGTTGATGGGCATGCCTCCACCGTATGCCGGGTGCCCACCGTCGATGCGTGCCGCACCCCGGCGATCGCTCGCCTGGTCTGTGGCTGGGCGAGGACGACGCTGCCGAGGACGAGGGAGAGGCCGAGGAGGTGCACCGGCCCGAACGGCTCGCCGAGCAGGACGACACCGAGGATCGTCCCGGAGACCGGGTTGAGCAGGCCGATGACGGCGACGGCTCCCGCGCTCATCGACGCGAGGCCCTTGAACCAGGCGACGTAGGCGACGCCGGAGCCGATGATGCCGAGGTAGGCCAGCGCCAGCCAGCCCGACAAGGGCAGAGCGGGCGGCGGGCCCTCGACGATGAGGGCGAAGGGCAGGAGGACGAGCCCGCCCGCGACGAGCTGCCACGTGGTGACGACGAGGACGCTCTCGTCGACGTTCCAGCGCTTGGTGAGGACGAACCCGGCGCTCGCCGAGGTGACCGCACCCACGGAGGCGAGCAGCCCGACGAGATCCACGTGGCCCGTCCCGTCGCCCTGGAGGACGAGCAGGACCACGCCGAGTGCGCCGACGAGCGAGGCGACGACGGTGGCCGTGGTGGCGCGCTCGCGCAGGATGCCCCACGCCAGCGCGACCGTCACGAGCGGAGCGACGGCGGTCATCGTCGCCCCGAGCCCGCTCGGCAGCCGGGTCGCGGCGACGAAGAGCAGCGCGACGAAGAGCCCCATGGTCAGCGTCCCGAGGGCGACCGAGCGCCACCACCACGACCCCCGTGGCAGCCGCCGGTGCCACGCGAGCATGAGGAGCCCCACCGGGAGGATGCGCATGACGCCCGCGAAGAGCGGACGGTCCGGCGGGAGCCAGAGGTGCGTCACGGCATACGTCGAGCCCCAGACGACGGGGGCCACTGCGGTGACGGCGACGAGTCCGAGACCACCGAACTTCGTGAGGGAGATAGTTTCCACGGAAGACACAATACCTTCCGGGGAAGGTATATTCCAACCCATGCCCCTTGACCCCACCCCGGACCGCGCCGCCCAGATCGTCGAGCAGTGGCGCGCCGAGCGGCCCGACCTCGACCCGACGCCGTTCCTCGTCATCGGCCGGCTGCACCGGGTCGCCGCCGCGCTGACGACCGAGCTCACGCGGGTCTACAACGAGCATGGTCTCGGCGAGGGGGAGTTCGACGTGCTCGCCACCCTGCGCCGGCAGGGCGGCGACTGCGCCCTCACGCCCTCAGACCTCTCCGAGCAGACCGTCGTCACGAGCGGTGCGGTGACCAAGAGGGTCGACCGGCTCGTCACCCTCGGCCTCGTCGAGAGGCGCCCGAGCGGCACCGACGGCCGCTCGCGCCTCGTCGCACTCACACCGAAGGGACGCGACCTCATCGACCGTGCGTTCACCGCCCACATGGCCAACGAGGCGCGCCTGCTCGAGGTCCTCTCGCCCACGGAACGGGCCGGGCTGGAGCGAGGGCTGCTCGCCCTCGCGCGCTCCTTCGGGGTGTGACCGACCCCGCGAGACCTTCGAGGGCGGCTTCCCAGCCGACCCACTACGCTCCGGGTCATGGCCATCAGCAAAGTCCTCATCGCCAACCGCGGCGAGATCGCCGTCCGTATCGCCCGCGCCTGCAAGGACTCCGGCATCGGCTCCGTCGCCGTCTATGCCGAGCCCGACCGTGACGCCCTCCACGTCAAGGTCGCCGACGAGGCCTACGCGCTCGGTGGCACGACCCCCGGCGACTCCTACCTCCTCCAGGACAAGCTGATCGAGGTCGCCAAGGAGGCGGGCGCCGACGCCGTGCACCCGGGCTACGGCTTCCTCGCCGAGAACGCCGAGTTCGCCCAGGCCGTCATCAACGCCGGGCTCACCTGGATCGGACCGTCGCCCGAGGCGATCGACGCCCTCGGCGACAAGGCCAAGGCCAAGCACATCGCCGTCAAGGCCGACGCCCCGCTGGCCCCCGGCACCAAGGACCCGGTCAAGGACGCCGACGAGGTCGTCGCGCTCGCCAAGGAGTTCGGCCTCCCCATCGCCATCAAGGCGGTCTACGGCGGTGGCGGTCGCGGCCTCAAGGTCGCCCACACCCTCGAGGAGATCCCCGAGCTCTACGACTCCGCCGTCCGCGAGGCCGTCACGGCCTTCGGTCGCGGTGAGTGCCTCGTCGAAAAGTTCCTCGACAAGCCCCGCCACGTCGAGACCCAGTGCCTCGCCGACCAGCACGGCAACGTCGTCGTCGTCTCGACCCGCGACTGCTCGCTCCAGCGCCGCAACCAGAAGCTCGTCGAAGAGGCGCCCGCACCCTTCCTCACCGACGAGCAGAACGCCGAGCTCGTCCGCGCCTCCAAGGCGATCCTCAAGGAGGCCGGCTACGTCGGCGCCGGCACCTGCGAGTACCTCGTCGCCAAGGACGGCACCATCAGCTTCCTCGAGGTCAACACCCGCCTCCAGGTCGAGCACCCGGTCACCGAGGAGGTCACCGGCATCGACCTCGTTCGCGAGCAGTTCCGCATCGCGAACGGCGAGGAGCTCGGCTTCGACGACCCAGCCCCGCGTGCGCACTCCTTCGAGTTCCGCATCAACGGCGAGGACGCCGGCCGCAACTTCATGCCGGCTCCCGGCACGGTGAGCCGCATGGTCGTCCCCCAGGGCCCGGGTGTCCGCTGGGACGCCGGCATCGTCGAGGGCGACACCGTCGCCGGCGCGTTCGACTCGATGATCGCCAAGCTCATCGTCACCGGCCGCACGCGCCAGCAGGCGCTCGAGCGCTCGCGTCGTGCGCTCGCCGAGCTCGAGGTCGACGGCATGCCGACCGTCCTCCCCTTCCACCAGGCCGTCGTCAGTGACCCGGCGTTCGCGCCGGAGGGCGACGAGCCCTTCACCGTCCACACGAGGTGGATCGAGACCGAGTTCGACAACCAGATCGCCCCCTTCGCCGGCGAGGCCGCGGCCGCCGACGGTGAGGAGGCCGGAGAGCGCCAGCGCGTCACCGTCGAGGTCGGCGGGCGCCGGCTCGAGGTCGTGCTCCCCGCCGGGCTCGCCCTCGGTGGCGGTGGCGCCGCCGCGGCCAAGAAGAAGGCGCCGAAGCGCTCTGGTGGCGGCAAGTCCGGCGCCGCCGCCTCCGGCGACTCCCTCACCGCGCCCATGCAGGGCACGATCGTCAAGGTCGGCATCGAGGACGGCGCGACCGTGGCTGCGGGCGACCTCGTCGTCGTCCTCGAGGCGATGAAGATGGAGCAGCCCATCACCGCGCACAAGGCCGGCGTCGTGAGCGGCCTCGCCGCCGAGGTCGGGGCGACCGTGACCAACGGTCAGGTGCTCTGCGAGATCAAGGACGCCTGACGGCATACCCGTACGAACGGCACCACGCGAGCACGCGGCGCCTCCCACCTCGGGAGGCGCCGCGCTCTCGTCCCGGCTGAAGCCGGTCAGCCGAGGAACGTCTCCACGTCGGCGCAGAAGTCGCGCTCCCCGAGCTGGCGGGCGCCGTGGTCGCCGACCGGCTCGGCGCTCAGCTCCACGTCGTCATCGGGGTTCGTGAGGTCACCGAGGTCGACGGTGTAGACCGTGTTGAAGACGCCGGCGTCGACGCCGATGAGCTTGCCGTCGCCGTCGAAGAGCTTCCAGCTGATGTGGTCCTGCACGGTGGCGGTGAGAATGCCGTCGTCGTCGATGTCGACCTTCTGGTCCCGGAACCCGAAGTGCGTGCGCTCGGAGAAGCTCGCGCCGGTCTCGACGTTGGTCCAGCGCTGCATCTGCGTGACCTTGAAGCTGACGAAGTAGCGGTCACCGCGGCGCACCGACTCCATGTCGGTGACGGTCCCGCGGCCCTCCCAGAGCACGAGGAAGGGCACGTCGCAGAACTCGCCCGCGTGCTCCACCTGCTCGATGTGGGAGTCGTCGAAGGTGAAGTGGTCGCGGAAGACGACGTTGCCGCCGGGCCCGGCCGAGGCCGGAGCCGCGGCGAGAAGGGCGGTGGCACAGAGAGCGGTGACACCGGCGGCCGAGGCCACCGTTCGACGCACGTGACGCTGACGCATTGCTGCCTCCTGGGGTGGTGTGGACGTGTCCCGAACCCTCGACGCCGGAGGTATCAGCGCGGTATCACCGGCCCGAAGGCGGCCCGCCTTGCACGCCAGGAGCGTCGCCGCCGGCATCGCCGACCCCGACGGCCCGCCCGCCTCGCCGGTGTGGATCCGCGACCTCTCCGTCGTCGGGCAGCGCGGCTGACGGCCTCGCCCCCGGGCCCTCAGCACGACGAACGCCCCGTATGCCGGTCAGCCGGCATCCCGGGCGTTCGTGCGTCGCGTCGTGGGCGCGTCAGCGGGTGGGCGGCGCGCCACCTCCGCCGGAGACGTCGTCCTGACCGAGGTCGATCTGGCCGCCTCCACCCTCCGGCTGGGTGCCGCCGGGCGCGGACGTCGAGCCCGGGTCGCCCTGCTGGGTGGACCCGCCCTCGGGCAGGTCGCCCTGCTCGCCCGGGCTCGGCGAGCCCTGCGGTGCGGGGTGGTCGGCCCCCGCCGGCGGGAACGAGGTGTCGGGTGCCTGGTCGGAGCCGTCACCGGGGATCGTCGACGGGGCCGTCGTGTCGGGACGATCGACCGGCGAGGTGGTGTCGCTGGGCGTCGTCGGGTCGCTCGGGGCTGAAGGGTCCTGCTGCGGCTGCGGGTCGTTCGTGCCGGGAGACGGGTTGGGCGCCGGGACCGGCGAGGGCTGCTCGGGCGTCGTCGGGGTGCCACCGGGGTCGGCCGGCGGTGCGCTCGGGTCCGCGGGCAGGCCCGGGTCGGAGGGCGTCGGCGACGGCGACGGCGACGGCGACGGCGAGGGTGCGGGTGCGGGTGCGCCCGGGTCCGTGGGCGTCGTACCGCCCTCGTTGCTCGGCAGGCCGAGCGACTTCTCGACGAAGTCGCCGCCCTTGTCGATGGCGCCGGAGTACTTGCCCCCCGTCTTGGCGTCGAGGAAGTCCTCGACCTTGTCGATGGCGCTGCGAGCGCCTTCGGGGTTGTCCTGGGCGTACTCCTTGGCCTTGTCGAAGGCCTCGTCCCCGCTGATCGGACGCTTCTGGTCGCTCATCGTGCACTCAACTCCCACTGGTTCGAGGGGCTTGCGGATGCTCCCCAAACTAGCCACGCAGGGTGCCGCTGTGGGCCTTTGCCGCCCTGCGGTTCACCGCCCCGCACAGGCCACCCGCTTCCCGAGTGGTCGGGGGTCAGCTGCCGGTGGTGTGCAGGCGGCGGGCCGCCTCGGCGATCGACCCCGAGAGCGAGGGATAGACGGTGAACGTGCTCGCCACCTGGTCGACGTTGAGCCGGTGGTGCACCGCGATCGTCACCGGGAAGATGAGCTCGGATGCCCGCGGCGCGACGACGACGCCGCCGATGAGCGCGCCGGACCCCTTCTGCGCGAAGAGCTTGACGAAGCCGTCGTTGATGCCCGACATCTTGGCGCGCGGGTTGCGTGACAGCGGGAGCGTCACCACGTCGCAGTCGACGGTCCCCTCGTCGACCGCCTTCTGCGAGATGCCGACCGTGGCGATCTCGGGGTCGGTGAAGATGTTGGCGGACACGACGCCGAGGTTGAGCGGTGCGACCGCGTCGCCGAGCGCGTGCGACATCGCGATGCGCCCCTGCATCGCCGCCACGGACGCGAGGGGCAGGACCCCGGTGCAGTCGCCCGCGGCATACACGCCCCTCACCGAGGTGCGCGAGACGCGGTCGACGGCGATGTGGCCCGACGGCGTGAGCTCGACGCCGACCTCCTCGAGGCCCATGCCCGAGGTCTGCGGCACCGAGCCGACGGCGAGCAGCGCGTGCGAGCCCCCGACCTCGCGGCCGTCCTCGAGCCGGACGACGACGCCGTCGCCGCGACGCTCGACACCGGCCATGCGCGAGCGGCCGAGCACCTCCATCCCGCGGCGCTTGAAGACGTCCTCGATGACGGTCGCCGCATCGGGGTCCTCGCCGGGCAGGACGCGGTCGCGGGAGGAGACGAGCACGACGTCCGAGCCGAGGCCGAGGTAGGCCTGGGCGAGCTCGGCGCCGGTGACGCCGGAGCCGACGACGACGAGGCGCTCGGGCAGCGCGTCGAGCTCGTAGATCTGCTGCCACGTGAGGATGCGCTCCCCGTCGGGCTTGGCCGTGTCCATGACCCGAGGCGTCGCGCCGGTCGCGACGAGCACGACGTCGGCCTCGATCGTCTCGGTGCCGCCGCCGGTGAGGGTGGCCTCGACGCGGGTCGGCGAGAGGAGGCGGCCGGTGCCGGCGACGATGCGGACGCCGACCTCCTCGACGCGCTCGGTGATGTCGCGGCTCTGGGCGGCGGCGAGGTCCTTGACCCGGCTGTTGACCTCGGCGAGCTCGGCCTTGGCGTCGCTCACCTCGTCGCCCTCGCCGTCCTCGAGGTGGACGCCGAGGTCGGCCGCGGTCTCGAACTCGGACATGTAGTCCGCCGTCGAGATGAGCGTCTTCGACGGCACGCAGTCGGTGAGCACCGCGGCGCCGCCGAGCCCGTCGCGGTCGACGATCGTCACCTCGCCGCCGAGGTGGGCGGCGACGAGGGCCGCCTCGTAGCCACCGGGGCCGCCACCGAGGATGACCACTCGGGTCGTTCGCGCATTCACGCGGACCATCCAACCACGCTGCAGATACCCTGCTCGCGTGACCGACACCGACGCCGCCCCGGGCCCGCTCGACCTCGCCGACCCCGGCACCGATCCCTTCGCCGTCGCCGAGGCGGCCGCCGCCGTCATCCGCGAGCGGACCGGCGTCGACAGCCACGACGTCGCCCTCGTCCTCGGCTCCGGCTGGGGCCAGACCGGTGACCTCATCGGCGAGACCCTCACCGAGATCGACAACACCGACGTGCCCGGGTTCGGCAAGGCCGCCGTCGCCGGCCACTCGGGCACGATGCGCTCGGTCGCCATCGGCGACACCGGTCGTCGCGCGCTCGTCTACGGCACCCGCACCCACTTCTACGAGGGCCGCGGCGTCCGCTCGGTCGTCCACGGCGTCCGCACCGCCGCCGCGCTCGGCTGCCGCACGGTCGTCCTCACCAACGGCTGCGGTGGCCTGCGCGAGGAGTGGCCTCCCGGGACCCCGGTCCTCATCCGCGACCACATCAACCTCACCGCGCACTCCCCCATCGAGGGCGCGAACTTCGTCGACCTCACCGACGTCTACACCCCACGCCTGCGGGACCTCGCCCGCGAGGTCGACGCCGACCTCGACGAGGGCGTCTACGTCCAGTTCCGCGGTCCCCACTACGAGACGCCCGCCGAGGTCCAGATGGCCAAGGTCATGGGTGGCGACCTCGTCGGCATGTCGACCTCGCTCGAGGCGATCGCCGCTCGCCAGAGCGGCATGGACGTCCTCGGCATCTCCCTCGTCACCAACCCGGCGGCCGGCATCTCCAAGACCCCGCTCAACCACGAAGAGGTCCTCGAGGCCGGCAAGGCGGCAGCCGAGCGCTGCGGCCGGCTCCTCGCCGCCGTCGTCGCCAAGATCTGAGGGGGCACCGTCATGTCGTATGCCGGCCGTCACGAGTCCGCACCCGCCTCACCTGCCGACGAGGTCGCCGACTCCTCCGAGCTCCTCGAGGCGGCGCAGGCCTGGCTCGAGGACGACCCGGACGAGGCCACCCGCGCCGAGCTGCGGGACGTCGTCGACGCCGCGAGCGCTGGCGACGAGGCGGCACTGACCGACCTCGGCGACCGGTTCGCGGGGATGCTGGAGTTCGGCACGGCCGGGCTGCGGGGTGCCCTCGGGGCCGGTCCCAACCGGATGAACCGCGCGGTGGTCATCCGAGCGGCAGCCGGCCTCACGGCATACCTGAAGAAGGACGACCGCGAGCCGTTCGTCGTCGTCGGGTTCGACGCACGGACGAACTCCGACGTCTTCGCGCGCGACACCGCTGCCGTCGTCGTCGGTGCCGGTGGCCGGGCCGTCGTGCTGCCGCGGCCGCTGCCGACGCCGGTGCTCGCCTACGCGATCCGCCACCTCGGCGCCGACGCGGGTGTCATGGTCACGGCGAGCCACAACCCGCCGCAGGACAACGGCTACAAGGTCTACCTCGGCGACGGCTCCCAGATCGTCTCGCCCTCAGACGTCGGGATCGCGGCCGAGATCGCGCGCGTCGACCGCGTCGCCGACGTGCCGCTGCCCGACGACGGCTGGGACACGCTCGACGACGAGGTGCTCGAGAGCTACCTGGGCGAGGTGACCGGCGTCGTGTCCCCGGACTCGCCGCGCGACCTCGTCGTCGTCCACACGGCCCTGCACGGCGTCGGGTCCGAGACCGTCGCCCGTGCGTTCGAGGCGGCGGGCTACGCCGCACCGCTGCCGGTGCCCAGCCAGGCCCAGCCGGACCCGGCCTTCCCGACGGTGTCGTTCCCGAACCCCGAGGAGCCGGGCGCGATGGACGCTGCGCTCGAGCTCGCGGAGCAGACCGGACCCGACATCGTCATCGCCAACGACCCCGACGCCGACCGCTGCGCGGTGGCCGTGCCCGGCCCCGGCGGCTGGCGGATGCTGCGCGGCGACGAGGTGGGCGTGCTGCTCGGCGCGCACCTGCTCGACCGTGGTGTCGAGGAGGGCGACGTCTTCGCGAACTCGATCGTCTCCTCGCGGATGCTCGCCACCGTGTGCCGCGCCCGCGGGGTCGCGCACGAGGAGACCCTCACGGGGTTCAAGTGGATCTCACGCGTGCCAGGGCTCCGATACGGCTACGAGGAGGCGCTCGGCTACTGCGTCGACCCGCAGCGCGTGCGCGACAAGGACGGGGTGTCGGCGGCGCTCGTCGTCGCCGAGATCGCGGCGACCCTCAAGGCCGAGGGGCGCTCGGTCTCCGACCGCCTCGACGAGCTCGCGGTGGAGCACGGTGTGCACGCGACCGACGCCTTCTCGGTGCGGGTCCAGGACCTCTCGCTCATCGACACGATCATGGCGCGCCTGCGGTCGGAGCCGATGAGCAGCGTTGCGGGAGTGGAGGTCTCGCGCGTCGACGACCTCGCCGCCGGCGACGGCGGCCTGCCCCCGACCGAGGGGCTGCGCTGGTTCCTCGCCGACGAGTCGCGCATCATCGCCCGGCCCTCGGGGACCGAGCCGAAGCTCAAGGTCTATCTCGAGGTCATCGAGCCGGTCGAGGGCGACGACCTCGCCGGTGCCCGGTCGCGGGCCGCCGAGCGCCTCGCCGCGATCCGCGCCGACCTTGAGGCGGCCACCACCGTCTGAGCGTTGCCCCTGCGCCTTTTCCGGGCATCCAGTGTCGGGGTTTCGGCGTCATGGCAGGACCCGTGGCCCCACATCTCCGACACCGGGCGGGGAGAATGGGGTCATGTCGTTCCACGAGTCGTGGGTCGAGAAGCAGATCCGGGAGGCGCAGGAGCGGGGCGAGTTCGACAACCTACCCGGCGCCGGCAAGCCCCTGCGCGGGCTCGACGACCCCGACCCGGACTGGTGGGTCAAGAAGATGATGGAGCGCGAAGGGCTCGATGCCTCGGACGCCCTGCCGCCGGTCATGCTGCTGCGCCGCGAGCGCGCGTCCTTCCCCGAGTCGCTCGTCGAGGTGCGCTCCGAGGAGGGCGTGCGCGAGGTGCTGCGCGACTACAACGCCCGCGTCATCGAGGACCGGCGCCGGCCGGCCCTCGGCCGCGCGTCGCCCGTGTGGGCGCCGACCGTCGACATCGAGGACATGGTCGAGCAGTGGCGGGCCCTGCGGGCGTCGGTGGAGCCGCCGCCCCCGCCCGACGAGTCACGTCCGGGCCTCACGCGCGGCCGACGCTGGTGGCGGCTCTGGCGCTCCTGAAGGCACCGAACCGGCTCGCGAGCCCGGTTGCCGCTCCCGAGCCCCGATGACGGGGCTCGCGAGCCGCAGGGAGGCTCGCGAGCCCACGTGGGGCGACCGTGCGGCGCCCGTCCGTGGCCCGTTCCGGGCGGTAGGTGACCCTCGTCCGCGCCGGTAGACTCCCGGGGTGAGCACCACCACCGACACCCCCGTCGCCGCCGCGGTCGACGCCACCGCCCGGGCCCGCGACCTGCTGGGCGTCTCGCGCCTCACCAACCAGGCCCTGACGACCTGGTTGCACGGCCTGCCGGGCGTGGACCAGGTCGGCTGCGAGGCCCGCGCCGCAGCCCTCGCCACCCGCTCCATCAAGACGACGAGCAAGCAGTGGGCCATCGACCTCGCGATCTCGATGATCGACCTCACGACGCTCGAGGGCGCCGACACCCCCGGACGCGTCCGGGGACTCGCGGCCAAGGCCCTCCTGCCCGACCCGAGCGACCACAGCACGCCGCGCCCCGCCGCCGTCTGCGTCTACGGCGACATGGTCGCGACCGCCAAGGAGGCCCTCGGCGCCAGCGGCGTCAAGGTTGCTGCCGTCGCCACCGCCTTCCCGAGCGGCCGCGCGAGCATGGCGGTCAAGCTCGCCGACACCCGCGACGCCGTCAGGGCCGGCGCCGACGAGATCGACATGGTCATCGACCGTGGCGCCTTCCTCAGCGGTGACTACCTCACCGTCTTCAACCAGATCGCCGAGGTCAAGAAGGCGTGTGGTGACGCTCGGCTCAAGGTCATCATGGAGACCGGCGAGCTCGTCACCTACGACAATGTGCGCCGCGCCAGCTGGCTGTCGATGCTCGCCGGAGGCGACTTCATCAAGACCAGCACGGGCAAGATCCAGCCCGCCGCCACCCTCCCGGTCACGCTCATCATGCTCGAGGCCGTGCGCGACTGGCGCGACCTCACCGGCGAGATGGTCGGGGTCAAGCCGGCGGGCGGCATCAAGACGAGCAAGGACGCTCTTCGGTTCCTTGTCACGGTGAACGAGGTCGCCGGCGAGGACTGGCTGAGCAACCAGTGGTTCCGCTTCGGCGCGAGCAGCCTGCTCAACGACCTGCTCCTCCAGCGCCAGCGGATGACGACCGGCGCCTACTCCGGCGCGAGCTACATCGCCGACGACTCCCCCTCCACGGCCTACTGAGCACGGAACAGAGGAACGCACAGATGCCCACCTTCGAGTACGCACCGGCGCCCGAGTCCCGGTCCGTCGTCGACCTCCGGACCAGCTACGGCCTGTTCATCAACGGCGAGTTCGTCGACGGCGGCGGCACCGCCTTCAAGTCGATCAGCCCGGCGACGGAGGAGGTCCTCGCCGAGGTCTCCGAGGCGACCGACGCCGACGTCGACGCCGCGGTCAAGGCCGCGCGGACGGCATACACGCGCGTGTGGTCGCGGATGAGCGGCGCCGACCGCGGCAAGTACCTCTACCGGATCGCGCGCATCCTGCAGGAGCGCGCCCGCGAGTTCGCCGTCCTCGAGAGCCTCGACAACGGCAAGCCGATCAAGGAGAGCCGCGACGTCGACATCCCCCTCGCGGCGGCGCACTTCTTCTACAACGCCGGCTGGGCCGACAAGCTCGAGTTCGCCTCGCTCGGCCCGAACCCGCGCGCGCACGGCGTCGTCGGCCAGATCATCCCGTGGAACTTCCCCATGCTCATGCTCGCGTGGAAGATCGCCCCGGCGCTGGCCACCGGCAACACCGTCGTCCTCAAGCCGGCCGAGACGACGCCGCTCACCGCGCTGCTCTTCGCCGAGGTGTGCCAGCAGGCCGACCTGCCCCCGGGTGTCGTCAACATCGTCACCGGGGCAGGCCCGACCGGTCAGGCCATCGTCGACCACGCCGGCATCGACAAGCTCGCGTTCACCGGCTCCACGGGCGTCGGCAAGATGATCGCCCGCGCCATCGCCGGCACCCGCAAGAAGGCCACGCTCGAGCTCGGTGGCAAGGCCGCCAACATCGTCTTCGACGACGCGCCGATCGACCAGGCCGTCGAGGGCATCGTCAACGGCATCTTCTTCAACCAGGGCCACGTCTGCTGCGCCGGCTCGCGCCTCCTCGTCCAGGAGTCGATCGCCGACGAGGTCGAGCGCCGCCTCAAGCGCCGCCTCGACACCCTGCGCGTCGGCGACCCGCTCGACAAGAACACCGACGTCGGCGCGATCAACAGCCGCGCGCAGCTCGACCGCATCGTCGCGCTCACCGACGCCGGCGAGTCCGAGGGCGCCGAGCGCTGGGACAACGGCTGCGAGCTTCCGAGCAAGGGGTTCTGGTTCCGCCCGACCGTCTTCACCGGCGTCACGCAGACGCACCGCATCGCCCAGGAGGAGATCTTCGGCCCGGTGCTGTCGGTGCTCACCTTCCGCACGCCGCAGGAGGCCGTCGCGAAGGCCAACAACACCCCCTACGGCCTGTCCGCGGGCATCTGGACCGAGAAGGGCTCGCGCATCCTCTGGATGGCCGACCAGCTCAAGGCCGGTGTCGTCTGGGCCAACACGTTCAACAAGTTCGACCCGACGAGCCCGTTCGGTGGATACAAGGAGTCCGGGTACGGCCGCGAGGGCGGTCGCCACGGTCTCGAGCCCTACGTGAAGACGGGAGCCTGAGCGTGAGCCGCGTGGACGTCAAGAAGACCTACAAGCTCTACATCGGAGGGAAGTTCCCCCGCAGCGAGAGCGGTCGTTCCTACGAGGTGTATGCCGCGCCGTCCGGTCGCGCGCGTGCCGGCGCCACACCGCGTTTCCTTGCCAACGCAGCGCAGGGTTCGCGCAAGGACGCGCGCGATGCGGTGACCGCCGCGCGCGCCGCGCAGCCCGGGTGGGCCAGCGCGACGGCATACAACCGCGGCCAGGTGCTCTACCGCGTCGCCGAGGTCATGGAGTCGCGGCGACCGCAGCTCGTGCAGGAGGTGCGCGACGCCGAGGGCCTCACGGCCGCTGCTGCCGAAGCCGTTGTCTCGCAGGCGATCGACCGCTGGGTCTGGTATGCCGGGTGGTCCGACAAGTACGTGCAGGTCCTCGGTGGCCTCAACCCGGTCGCGGGTCCCTACTTCAACATCTCGGCGTCCGAGCCGACCGGTGTCGTCGCCGTCCTGGCGCCCCAGGCGTCGAGCCTCCTCGGTCTCGTCTCGGTCATCGCCCCGGCGATCGTGTCGGGCAACACCGTCGTCGTCGTGACGAGCGCCGACCGGCCACTGCCGGCGATCACGCTGGCCGAGTGCCTCGCCACCTCCGACGTCCCCGGCGGTGTCGTCAACATCATCAGCGGCCGCGCCGGTGAGATCGCCCCGTGGCTCGCCAGCCACCGCGACGTCAACGCCATCGACCTCGCCGGCGCCGCAGGTGCCGAGGGCGTCGACTGGGCCGCCCTCGAGGAGGCCAGCGCCGACAACCTCAAGCGCGTCGTCCGCCCGGCCGGCACCGGCGCCGAGGCGGTCGAGCCCGACTGGACCGAGACGCCCGACCTGTCCCGCCTCACCGCCTTCCTCGAGACCAAGACGGTCTGGCACCCCAAGGGCCGGTGACAGCGGCCGAGACCGGTCGGGCACGCGTCGTCGTCCTCGCCGGCCCCAGCGGTGCGGGCAAGTCCCGGCTTGCCGAGCGTCTCCACGCGGCGCACGGCTGGCCGATCGTGCGCCTCGACGACTTCTACCGCGACGAGGACGACCCCTCGATGCCCAGGAGCGAGGAGCTCGGGATCATCGACTGGGACCACCCGGACTCGTGGAACGAGTCGGCGGCCGTGTCCTCGCTGTGCGAGCTCGTCGAGACCGGGTCGACCCGCACCCCGGTCTACGACCTCTCGAAGAGCCGAGCCGTCGACACGACGACCGTGACCGCCGACGCCGACGACCTCGTCCTCGCCGAGGGGATCTTCGCCGCCGAGGTCGTGGCCTCCCTGCGCGCGGCCGGGGTCCTGCACAGCGCGTGGTGCATCCACCACCGGCCGTTCGTCACCTTCGTCCGGCGGCTGGCGCGCGACCTCAGGGAGCGTCGCAAGCCCCCGATGGTGCTGCTCCGGCGTGGGCTCGCGCTCATGCGGGCCGAGCCGGAGGTCATCCGGCGGCAGGAGGCTCTCGGCGCCCAGTCGGCCCGGGCCAAGGACGTCGAGGCACGCCTCAGCAGCGCGCACGGCTGACCCGGGCCCAGCCACGCGCGCGGCTGGGCCCGCTCCCGCGACCGGCCGGACGGCATACGGACGGAGCCTGTGAACCCCCTTGCGCGCGGGGTTAGCGTGGAGGAGTGACTGCACCCGAGCCCCGCACCGTCGGCCAGCTCCGCGCGGCCGGCCACGAGCCGAAGCGCCTGCGCCAGGAGATCCGCGACAACCTCCTCGAGCGGCTGCGCTCCGGCGAGGACCCGTGGCCGGGTCTGCACGGGTTCTCGGAGTCGGTCATCCCGCAGGTCGAGCGGGCGCTGCTCGCCGGCCACGACGTCGTCCTTCTCGGCGAGCGGGGGCAGGGCAAGACGCGACTGCTGCGCGCGCTCGTCGAGCTGCTCGACGAGTGGACACCGGTCATCGAGGGGTCGGAGCTCGGTGAGCACCCGTTCGAGCCGATCACCCCGGCCTCGATCCGGCGCGCAGCCGAGCTCGGCGACGACCTGCCCGTGACCTGGCGCCACCGGAGCGAGCGCTACGCCGAGAAGCTCGCCACCCCCGACACGAGCGTCGCCGACCTCATCGGCGACGTCGACCCGATGAAGGTCGCCGAGGGCCGCAGCCTGGGCGACCCCGAGACGATCCACTTCGGGCTCATCCCGCGCAGCCACCGCGGGATCGTCGCCATCAACGAGCTGCCCGACCTCGCCGAGCGCATCCAGGTCGCGATGCTCAACGTCATGGAGGAGCGCGACATCCAGATCCGCGGCTACGTGCTGCGGCTGCCCCTCGACGTCCTCGTCGTCGCGAGCGCCAACCCCGAGGACTACACCAACCGCGGCCGGATCATCACCCCGCTCAAGGACCGCTTCGGCGCCGAGATCCGCACGCACTACCCCCGCGAGATCGAGGAGGAGGTCGCCGTCATCGCGCAGGAGGCCGAGCTCGTCGCGCGGGTGCCGGACCACCTGCTCGAGATCCTCGCCCGCTTCACCCGCGGCCTGCGGGAGTCCTCGAGCGTCGACCAGCGCTCGGGCGTGAGCGCCCGGTTCGCCATCGCGGGCGCCGAGACGATCGCGGCGGCTGCACTGCACCGTGCGACGACCCAGGGCGAGGAGACGGCGGTGGCGCGCGTCGTCGACCTCGAGACCGCCGTCGACGTCCTCGGCGGCAAGATCGAGTTCGAGACCGGCGAGGAGGGCCGCGAGTCCGCGATCCTCACCCACCTGCTGCGCAGTGCGATCGCCGAGACGGTGCGCGCCCACCTGGCCGGGGTGGACCTGCGGCTGCTCGTCGAGGCCATCGAGGACGGCGCCATGGTGACGACCGGTGCCCGCGTCGGCGCCCGCGACTTCCTCGAGGGGCTGCCGGTCCTTGGCGAGTCCGACCTCTACGACCAGGTGACCGACCGGCTCGGCGCGGACGACGACGGCACCCGGGCCGGGGCCATCGAGCTCGCTCTCGAGGGTCTCTTCCTCGCGCGCCGCATCGGCAA
The DNA here is from genome assembly GCF_000768675.1 of Knoellia flava TL1. GTDB lineage: Bacteria > Actinomycetota > Actinomycetes > Actinomycetales > Dermatophilaceae > Knoellia > Knoellia flava. The sequence goes on from NZ_AVPI01000026.1 coordinate 21,339, forward strand.
GGAGTCCGGCGGGGGCGAGACCGTCTATGGCTGAGACCCCTTCGTATGCCGGGTGGGCGCGGCCGTGTGCCGGGTGGTCCCGGCGGTGTGCCGGGTGGTCCCGACCGTGAGCCGCTACCGGCGCTACGACGGCGGCGACCCGCTCGCCCCACCCGTCGACCTCGCCGAGGCGCTCGACGCGATCGGTCAGGACGTCATGGCCGGCTCCTCGCCCGAGCGGGCCATGCGCGAGTTCCTCCGGCGGGGCAGCGACGGCCGACCGGGCCTCGACGACCTCGCGAGGCGGCTCGCGGAGCGGCGCCGCGACATCCTCCAGCGCCACGACCTCGACGGGACGATGCGCGAGGTCGCCCAGCTCCTTGAGAAGGCGGTCACCGCCGAGCGTGGCCAGCTCGCCCGCGACATCACGATGGACGACGACGACCGGGCCTTCCGCGAGATGCAGCTCGACGGGCTGCCCGCCTCGACGGCCGCCGCGGTGAGCGAGCTGGCGTCCTACGACTGGCAGAGCCCGGACGCGCGCGCCGCCTACGAGCAGATCAAGGACCTCCTCGGCCGCGAGCTGCTCGACCAGCGGTTCGCCGGCATGAAGCAGGCGCTCGAGGGTGCGACCGACGAGGACCGCGCCGCGGTGCAGGAGATGCTCTCCGACCTCAACGACCTCCTCGAGAAGCAGCGGCTCTCCGACGGGTCGCCGGAGGCCCGCGCCGAGGTCGACCGGGCTTTCGAGCAGTTCAAGGACAGGCACGGCGACTTCTTCCCCGAGAACCCCCAGGACATCGACGAGCTCATGGACGCGCTGGCGTCGCGGGCCGCCGCCGCCCAGCGGATGCTCGCGTCGATGACGCCGGAACAGCGCGAGGAGCTCATGCAGCTCTCGCAGCAGGCGTTCGGGTCGCCCGGGCTCATGGAGCAGCTCGCCCGCATGGACGACAACCTGCGCGCGCTGCGACCGGGCGAGGACTGGTCGGGCTCGGAGACCTTCGAGGGCGGCGAGGGCCTCGGTCTCGGCGACGGCACCGGAGCCCTCCAGGACCTCGCGCAGATCGACGCGCTCTCCGACCAGCTGTCGCAGTCCTACTCCGGTGCGCGGCTCGACGACCTCGACCTCGACGCCCTCGCCCGCCAGCTCGGCGACGAGGCAGCCGTCGAGGCCCGCACGCTCCAGGAGCTCGAGCGCGCGCTGCGCGACAGCGGCTACCTCAAGCGCGGCTCCGACGGAGAGCTCCGCCTCTCCCCCAAGGCGATGCGCGAGCTCGGCAAGGCGCTGCTGCGTGACGTCGCCGAGCGGATGAGCGGCCGGACCGGTGCCAGGGAGTCCCGCACGACCGGGCTCGCCGGCGAGCCCTCGGGTGCGTCGCGGCGGTGGGCCTTCGGCGACACCGAGCCGTGGGACGTCCCCCGCACGATCACGAACGCGGTCCTGCGCGCCGGCGGCTCACGGCCGCGCGGCGCCGCCGCTCTGCGGCTGCACATCGACGACGTCGAGGTCGTCGAGACCGAGGCCCGCACCCAGGCCGCGGTGGCGCTGCTCGTCGACACGTCCTTCTCGATGGCGATGGACGGCCGCTGGGTGCCGATGAAGCGCACTGCGCTCGCCCTCCACCAGCTCATCCGCTCCCGCTTCCGCGGCGACCACCTCGAGCTCATCGGCTTCGGCCGGCACGCCGAGGTCATAACGATCGAGGAGCTCACCGCCCTCGACGCGAAGTGGGCCAAGGGCACGAACCTCCACCACGCCCTCCTCCTCGCCAACCGCTTCTTCCGCAAGCACCCGAACGCCCAGCCCGTCCTCCTCGTCGTCACCGACGGCGAGCCGACCGCGCACCTCGAGGCCGACGGCGAGGTCTGGTTCTCCTACCCGCCGGACCCGCTGACGATCGCGCACTCGGTCCGCGAGCTCGACGCCTCCGCCCGGCTCGGGGCGCAGGTGACGTTCTTCCGGCTCGGCGAGGACCCGGGGCTGGCCCGGTTCATCGAGTCGATGGCCCGCCGTGTCGACGGCCGCATGGTGAGCCCCGAGCTCGACGACCTCGGCGCCGCCGTCGTCGGGTCCTACCTCGGCTCACGTGGCCCGGGCACCTCCTACCGCGACCACTTCGGCGACTGGGGCGGCGGCCGCGGCTTCTGGGTCTGACCCGTCGCGCGCCCACCGCTCGGTTAGGGTTCTGACCAGTCAGCGCCACGGGGAGGCACGCACATGAGCGACCAGGGTTGGACCGCACCGGGAGCGCCCTCCGGGCGTCCCGAGCCGGACCCGTATGCCGGCCGCCCCGGTCCTCCTCCCGTCCCCGGTCCCGCTCCGGCGCCCGCACCCGCCGCGGCGCAGCCCGGGTACCCGCCCCCGCAGCCTCCGCCCGGCTACCCCGGCTACCCCGGCTTCGCCGGCTACCCGCCGCAGCAGCGGCTCGGCGTCCCGCCGCAGCAGACGCGTTTCGTCGACTTCCGGCCCGGGATCATCCCGCTGCGGCCGCTGACGATGAACGACCTCGTCGGCGGCGTCTTCCGCGCCGTCCGCGGCAACGTCGCGGCGACCGTCGGCCTGGCCGCCCTCACCTCGCTCGTCTTCCTCGTCCCGTTCACCGCGCTCGGCGCCTGGGTGTCGAGCACCGAGGAGTCGGTGACCCTCGAGGAGTCGGTCGCCGACGGCACGGCCGGTCTCGTCGGCACCCTCGGCTCGATGATCCCCTCGATCGGGTCGTGGTTCTCGACGATCCTGCTCGCCGGGTTCCTCGCCTACGTCATCGGCCAGGCCGTCCTCGGCCGCAAGGTGAGCGCCGGCGAGACGTGGCGCGGCACGATCCCCCGCATCTGGGCCCTCGCCGGGGCGACCCTGCTCACCTCGCTCGCCATCCTGCTCACCCTCGCCGTCATCCTCGGCATCCCCGTCGGGCTGCTCGTGGCGGGCGGCGTCGGGGGCGACGACGGCACCGTGGCGGCGGGCGTCGGACTGCTGCTCCTCGCGCTGCTCCTCGCCATCCCGGCGCTGCTCCTCATCTGGACCCGCCTCGCCTTCGTCACGCCCTCGGTCGTCCTCGAGAACCTCGGCGTCGGCGCGGCCTTCGCGCGGTCGTGGCGGCTCACCGGCTCCGGCTTCTGGCGGATCCTCGGCATCCGCCTCCTCAGCTCGATCGCCATCAGCATCGTGGGCTCCCTCATCACGGCCCCGCTGGCGATCCTCGCCGCGGCCCTCACCTTCACCGGCCTCCCCCTCGACCAGGTCTACATCTGGCAGGCCGTCATCACCGGCGCCACCGGCGTCGTCGCCGGCGCGATCACGACACCGGTCACGGCAGGCATCGACTCGCTCCTCTATGTCGACCAGCGCATCCGCCGCGAGGGCCTCGACGTCCACCTCGTCCAGACCGCGCAGGGCACCGCCGCACCTCCGTGGCCCCGCGCCGCTTCATGATCCTGGACACGCCGCCCCTCGACCCCACCCGGAGCGAGGGACGTCGCCTGCTCGAGCAGGAGCTCTCCAAGCCCCGGTATGCCGTCGAGCCCAGCCTGTGGGACCGCTTCCGCGAGTGGTTGCTCGGCCTCCTCGACACGACCGGTCCCGGGCTGCCGTCGTGGGTCTTCGCCCTCGTCGTGCTCGTCGTCATCGCGGTCCTCGCCCTCGCGGCCGTCCTGCTCCTGCGACCCGAGGCCCGAGGCCGTAGGTCGGCGACCGACCGGGGAGTCCTCGACGAGCGCGGAGTCGACGCGACGGCATACAGGTCTCGCGCGAACGACGCACTGCGCCAGGGGAACTGGGACGCGGTCGTCCTCGACGGCTACCGCGCTCTCGTCGCGGCCGCGGTCGAGCGCACCGTCCTCGACGAGCTGCCCGGGCGCACCGCCCACGAGGCCTCGGTCGCCCTCTCGCGGGCCTTCCCCAACGAGGGTGAGGCCCTGCGCGCGGGCGCCGACCGCTTCGACGCGGTGAGATACGGGCACGGCCGGGCCTGCGAGGCCGAGGCCCGTGAGGTCCTCGCCCTCGACGAGCGGCTCACCCGAGCGCGCCCACGGCTCGCCCATGCCGGAGCGGTGCGGTGACACGGCTGAACCGCTGGCGCCGGACCGGGCTCTGGGTCCTCGCCGTCGTGCTGGGCATCGCCGCACTCGCCGCGATCGCCATCGCCACGACACCCCCGGGTGCGGCGATGGACCCCGACGACGTCGGCCCCGGTGGCGGCGCCGCCCTCGTCGCCGTCCTCGAGCAGAACGGCGTCGACGTCGAGACCGCGACCTCGATCGGCGAGGTGCGCGACGCCCTCGCCGAGGGCGACGACGACACCTCGCTCGTCGTCGCCAACACGAGCAACCTCGGCACCGTGGCGGCGGCGACCCTGCGTCAGGAGTCGCTCGGGCTCGACCGCGTCGTCGTGCTCTCCCCGTCGACCGAACAGCTGCGCGCCCTGCGCGCCGACGCGACCGCCCTGCCCATCGGGGCGGCGGTGCGTGTCGAGAGCCGGTGCGACATCGGCACCGTCGACGAGGGCGACTCGCTCGTCGGTTTCGACGTCCGCTACCAGCCCGGGAGCGGCGTCCCCTCGTCCGCGGTGTGCTTCCCGCTCACGCTCGACGGCAGCGGGGGCGAGGGCGAGCACGGTGTCGGGCTCGTCCAGCTCCCCTCGACGAGCGCCCACCCGCCCATGACCGTCATCGGGACGACGACGGGCTTCACCAACGGCGCCATCACCGAGGAGCACAACGCCGCGATCGCGCTGCGCCTGCTCGGCGGGTCGCCGCGGCTCATCTGGTACCAGCCGGACGTCGCAGAGCTCGCCGGCTCGGACGACGCGGCCGACGACGGCTCGCTGCTCCCCGGCTGGCTCGCGCCGGCTCTCGGGCTGCTCGCCGCCGCGCTCGTCGTGCTCGCCCTGGTGCGCGGCCGGCGG
>NZ_AVPI01000027.1 GCF_000768675.1 Knoellia flava TL1
CCGTCGTCGACGAGGTTGAAGGAGAACTTGAGCATGCGCTGCGCCTGCGGCGACTTCGACAGGATCTCGCGGGCGACCTGGAGGGCGTCGGACTCGAGATCGGCGTGGGCGCTGACGATGTTGACCGCGCCCATCCGGTGCATGTCGTCGGCGGTGTAGGTCCGGCCGAGGAAGAAGATCTCGCGGGCGAACTTCTGCCCGACCATGCGCGCGAGGTAGGCCGAGCCGTAGCCACCGTCGAAGGAGCCCACGTCGGCGTCGGTCTGCTTGAAGCGGGCGTGCTCGCGCGAAGCCATGGTGAGGTCGCAGACGACGTGCAGCGAGTGGCCGCCCCCGGCCGCCCAACCGTTCACGAGGCAGATGACGACCTTGGGCATCGTGCGGATGAGGCGCTGGACCTCGAGGATGTGGAGCCGGCCGCCCTCGGCCTTGACCCGGCGCTCGTCGACGCCCGCCGCAGTCGCGTCGTCGGTGTCCTCGGCGGCGTACTGGTAGCCCGAGCGGCCGCGGATGCGCTGGTCGCCGCCGGAGCAGAACGCCCACTTGCCCTCGCTGCCCGTGCCGGACGGACCCGGGCCGTTGCCGGTGAGCAGGACGACGCCGACGTCCGCGGTGCGGCGGGCGTGGTCGAGCGCGCGGTAGAGCTCGTCGACGGTGTGCGGCCGGAAGGCGTTGAGCACCTCGGGCCGGTCGAAGGCGATGCGCACGGCACCGAGGCCCTTGGCCCGGTGGTAGGTGATGTCGGTGAAGTCGAACCCCTCGACCTCGTCCCACGCCGCCGGGTCGAACGTCTCGCTCACGCCATCGATCGCAGTCACGCGTCGGAGCCTAACGGGGCGCCGAGAGGCGCCGGTCGCCGCGGCAGGCTCCGGCCGGCTGTCAGCGCTGCCAGCCGTAGTCGGCGCCGGCCTCGGCCTCGACGACCTCGTCGGGCACGACGACGAAGTGGGTGCGCTCGGCCTCGGTGAGGGTGGCCGGGTCGACCTTGCCGTCGGGGTCGACGATCTCGAGGTGCGCCCGCAGGGCGCCTTCCGCGAACTCGTTCCACGTGAGGCCGGAGCGCTTCGCGTAGCCGCGGGCCTGCTTGAGGAGGGCCGAGTCGATGCTGATCGTCGTCTGCTGCATGCCCCCATCGCAGCTCACGCCGTCGCCGTTGGCAAGAGACGCGCGGGTAGGTTCGCCCCATGGCGCCACCCGGACCGTCGCTCGATGACGTGCTGGCGACCCTGCGGGTCGTCTCGATCCCCATGCGCGTCCGCTTCCGCGGCGTCACCGAGCGCGAGGTCGCCCTCGTCGAGGGTCCAGCGGGGTGGGGCGAGTTCGGCCCATTCCTCGAGTACGGACCGACCGAGGCGAGCCGGTGGCTCGACGCCGCCGTCGAGGCCGCGTGGACCGGCTGGCCGGACCCGGTGCGCAACTCGGTCCAGGTCAACGCCACCGTTCCCGCCGTCGCGGCCGAGGCCGTCCCCGCTCTGCTGCAACGGTTCCCGGGGTGCACGACCGCCAAGGTCAAGGTCGCCGAACGCGGTCAGGAACCGAACGACGACGTATGCCGTGTGGCCGCCGTCCGTGACGCGATGGGACCTTCCGCTCGGATACGGGTGGACGCCAACGGGGCCTGGGACGTCGACACGGCGAGGGACGTGCTCGGGAGGCTCACGGCATACGGGATCGAGTACGCCGAGCAGCCGTGCGGCACGGTCGAGGAGCTGCGCGACCTGCGAGTCGTGCTGGCGCGCAACGGGATCGACGTGCCGGTCGCCGCGGACGAGTCGATCCGCAAGGCCGAGGACCCGCTGCGCGTGCGCGACCTCGAGGCGGCCGACGTCATCGTCATCAAGGCCGCACCGCTCGGGGGAGTGCGACGTGCGCTCCAGGTCGTCGAGGAGTGCGGGCTGCCGGCCGTCGTCTCGTCCGCGCTCGACACGAGCGTCGGCATGGCTGCCGGGGTCGCGCTCGCGGCCGCGCTGCCGGAGCTCGACCACGCCTGCGGCCTCGGGACCGTCGCCCTGCTCGACGGCGACGTGACGGCCGACTCGCTCGTGCCCCAGGACGGTGCGCTGCCGGTCCGCCGGGTCGTCGCCGACGCCGAGCTGCTCGACCGGCACGCAGCGTCGCCTGAACGGGCAGCATGGTGGCGAGAGCGGGTCACGGCTGCATGGGAGGCGAGATGATCGACGTCCGTTGGGTCTGGGTGTTCCTCGACACGGCCGAGGCCGACGCCGGCCGGTCGTGGGAGTTCTGGGCCGAGGTGACCCGGTCTCGGCTCGCCGACCGACGCGGGCCGCAGGACGAGTTCTCGACACTGCTGCCGCGCAGCGGGGACGCGTGGGTCAAGCTCCAGGCGGTCGGGGACGGCGGTGGGGTGCACGTCGACCTCGACGTCGACGTGCCGCTGTCGGAGGCGGCCGAGAAGACGACGCGTCTGGGTGCGACCGAGGTCCACCGCGACAGCGACTTCGTCGTCCTGCGCTCGCCGGCCGGTTTCACCTTCTGCCTCACCTCGTGGGCCAACGCGGGCTCGGCGACGACCCAGGTGCGCGACGGCGAGCCCGACCTGCTCGACCAGGTGTGCGTCGACATCCCGTCCGAGCACTACGCCCGTGAGGTCGATTTCTGGGAGTCGCTGACGGGATGGCCGAAGCGTCCGGGCAGCCTGCCCGAGTTCGTGTCGCTGACCCGGCCGGACGGCATACCGGTGCGGTTCCTGCTCCAGCGGCTTGGGGAGGCGAGCGGCACGGCACGCGGGCACGTCGACCTCGCCTGCCGCGACCGGGCCGCGAGCCGGGACGTCCACGTCGCCGCCGGCGCCGAGGTCGTCTCGGAGCAGGAGTTCTGGACCGTCATGCACGACCCTGCCGGGCGCACCTACTGCCTCACCGACCGGCAGCCCTGAACCATGGCCTACGACGAGGTGCTGGCCCAGAGGCTTCACGACCTGCTCGACAACGAGCCGGGCCTGAGCACGCGGGCGATGTTCGGCGGGCTCGGGTTCATGCTCGACGGCCACATGGCCGTGGCCGCCGGCAGCGGTGGCTCGCTCATGGTGCGGGTCGACCCCGCCGACGGCGAGGCGTGGACCGACGGGGAGTCGGTGGGGCCGATGGAGATGCGCGGGCGTGCGATGGCCGGGTGGCTGCTCGTCGACGGTCCCGAGCTCGCCGAGGACGAGCGGCTGCGGCTGTGGGTCGGTCGTGGCGTGGAGTTCGCGCGCTCGCTGCCGCCGAAGCAGTGACGAGGCGCCGCCCGGGCGGCCGGAGCGGCCACATGGCGCCGCGGGCGACCGCCCACCCGGCGATGTTGGCGAACTGCTGGTCGCCGCACAGGTGGGGTGCCTACCCTGACAGGCACCGGCGGATGGAGGGTCGATGGCGACCAAGGGCCTGAGAGGGCGGCGCACCGCGCTCGAGCGCGCCCGCTCCGCATGGGCCGACCGGGTCGGGCCTCGTGCACGACCGGACGACGTCGACGAGACGATCGTCGACAGCTGGGACCGCAGCGCCGACAGCGTCCCCGAGGGCGTCACCGAGGCGCCGATGGCGGACCCCGACCAGACGCGGGCCGAGTTCGAGGACTCGCCGCTGCACGTCGCCGTCGGCAACATCTCGACCGAGCTGCGGCGCGCCGCCGAGGACGGCGACCTCGTCGTCGCCGTCACCGACCGTGACACCCGGATCCTGTGGACGTACGGCGGGCGCGTCATGCGCCGCAAGGCCGAGCGGGTCAACTTCGTCGCAGGCGGTCGGTGGGACGAGGAGAGCGTCGGCACCAACGCGCTCAGCCTCGCGCAGCGGACCGGGCGGACGCAGACGGTCTTCTCGGCCGAGCACTACGCGCCGATCGTCCACAACTGGGTGTGCTGGGCGGCGCCCGTGCACGACCCCACGACCGGCGAGCAGATCGGCGTCCTCGACCTGTCGACGACCTGGGACCGGACCCACCCGATCGGTGCCGCGACGGCGACCGCGCTGGCCGCCCTGCTCGAGCGGGAGATCCCCCGCGGAGGACCTGCCGCCGCGGCGCCGAGGCTGGGGTCCGGCCTCGCGCTCCGGCTCCTCGGCGCGGCTGAGGCGCACCTCGACGGCTCGCGGCTGCTCCTCACGCGGCGGCAGAGCGAGATCGTCGCGCTCCTCGCGCTGCACCCCGAGGGGCTCACCCTCGATGCCCTGCACGCCGCGCTCTACGGCGACGCTCGGGTCTCGCCCTCGACCCTCAAGGCCGAGGTGTCCCACCTCCGTCACGCGCTCGGGGGGCGGCTGGCCTCGCGCCCCTACCGGCTCGACCTGCCGGTGTCGTGCGACGCCGTCGAGGTGATGCGCGCGGTCCGCAGCGGTGATGTCGAGAAGGCGGTCACGGCATACGGAGGAGATCTCGTGCCGGGGACGGACTCGCCCGAGCTGACGCAGACGGGGGAGTACCTCGCGGTCGCCGTGCGCGAGTCACTGCTCGCCGACCCACGGCCCGACGTCGTCGCCCGCTACGCCCGCGCGGTGCCGTGGGACGTCGAGGTCGTCGAGCGGGCGCTCGCGGTGCTCGGCGACCACCCGCACCCGGCACGGGCCGAGCTCGTCGCCCAGCGGCGCGCGGCGCAGCTCTGACGCCCGGCCGAGCCCGGCCAACCTTCGACCAACCTCTCCCGACCTAGCGTCCGGACCAGGTGGTGACGCAGTGGCGCGTCACCTCGTGGACAAGGAGGTCCGGTCATGGTCTACGCACCCCCGAACGCCGAGGGCTCGAAGGTGGCGCTCCCGTCGCACTTCGACAACTTCATCGGCGGCAAGTGGGTCCCGGCGCAGGACGGCGAGACGTTCGAGGACATCTCGCCGGTCGATGGCAAGGCGTTCGCGACGGTCGCCCGCAGCAAGCAGGCCGACATCGACGCCGCGGTCCAGGCCGCGCACGACGCCAAGGACGCCTGGGCGCGCACGTCGACGACCGAGCGCAGCAACATCCTGCTCAGGATCGCCGACCGGCTCGAGGAGCACCTCGAGGAGCTCGCCGTCCTCGAGACGTGGGAGAACGGCAAGCCGGTGCGCGAGACCCTCGCCGCGGACCTGCCGCTGGCCATCGACCACTTCCGCTACTTCGCCGGCGCCGTGCGCGCCCAGGAGGGTGGGATCTCCGAGATCGACCACGACACGATCGCCTACCACTTCCACGAGCCGCTCGGCGTCGTCGGCCAGATCATCCCGTGGAACTTCCCGATCCTCATGGCGACGTGGAAGCTCGCCCCCGCGCTCGCGGCCGGCAACTGCGTCGTCCTCAAGCCCGCCGAGCAGACCCCGGTGTCGATCCTGCGCGTCGTCGAGATCATCGCCGACCTCCTGCCCGACGGCGTCCTCAACGTCGTCAACGGCTTCGGCGTCGAGGCGGGCAAGCCGCTCGCGTCGCACACCGGTATCGCCAAGATCGCCTTCACCGGCGAGACGACGACCGGGCGGCTCATCATGCAGTACGCCTCGCAGAACATCATCCCGGTGACCCTCGAGCTCGGCGGCAAGAGCCCGAACATCTTCTTCTCCGACGTCATGGCCGAGGACGACGCGTTCTTCGACAAGGCGCTCGAGGGCTTCACGATGTTCGCGCTCAACCAGGGCGAGGTGTGCACCTGCCCGTCCCGCGCACTCGTCCAGGAGTCGATCTACGACCGGTTCATGGAGCGCGCCATCGAGCGCGTCAACGCCATCACCGTCGGCAACCCGCTCGACCCGGCCGTCATGGTCGGCGCGCAGGCGAGCAGCGACCAGCACGAGAAGATCCTCAGCTACCTCGACATCGGCAAGCAGGAGGGCGCCAAGGTGCTCACCGGCGGCGACAGGCGCACGGTCGAGGGGCTCGAGGGCGGCTACTACATCCAGCCGACCGTCTTCGAGGGCGACAACTCGATGCGGATCTTCCAGGAGGAGATCTTCGGCCCGGTCCTCTCGGTGACGACCTTCAGCGACAAGGACGACGCGCTGCGCATCGCCAACGACACCCTCTACGGCCTCGGAGCGGGACTGTGGACGCGCGACACGAACACGGCATACCGGCTCGGTCGCGGCATCGAGGCGGGACGCGTGTGGGTCAACTGCTACCACGCCTACCCGGCGCACGCGGCGTTCGGCGGCTACAAGCAGTCCGGCATCGGGCGCGAGAACCACAAGATGATGCTCGACCACTACCAGCAGACGAAGAACCTGCTCGTCAGCTACAGCCCCGACAAGCTCGGCTTCTTCTGAGCCGGCCGGGAGCGATGCAGCGATGAACCAGCCATCGGTGGCGACCCGCGTCGAGCTCACGGACCCTGCCGCAGAGCTGCTCGCCCGCCTGGAGCGGACCCACGGTCCGCTGATGTTCCACCAGTCCGGCGGGTGCTGCGACGGGTCGTCACCGATGTGCTTCCCGGTCGGGGAGTTCCTCACCTCGGACGCCGACGTGCTGCTCGGCACGCTGGCGCCCGAGGGCGTGACGCCCGTCGAGTTCTGGATGAGCGCGTCGCAGTACGAGTACTGGAAGCACACGCACCTCACCGTCGACGTCGTGCCCGGCCGCGGCTCGGGCTTCTCGGTCGAGGCCCCCGAGGGCGTGCGCTTCCTCATCCGTTCGCGGCTCATGACCGAGGAGGAGCTCGTCGCCTTCGACCTGCTCTGACGCCCTCCGGGACAGGTGGGCGGTCGCGTATGCCGGCCGCCCACCTCCGGACGTAGGCTCGCTCGCGTGCCCCTGCTCCTCGACCTCGAACCGCTGAGGAGCAACACCGACTACCGCCGCCTGTATGCCGGCTTCACCCTCTCGAACGTCGGCTCCCAGCTCGCCGTGGTCGCCATCGGGCTCCAGGTCTACGACCTCACCCGGTCGACGGCGTCGGTGGGCGTCGTCGGGCTGTGCGCCCTCGTGCCGCTCGTCGTCATGGGGCTCTACGGCGGGACGCTCGTCGACCACTTCGACCGCCGCGTCGTCGGGCTCGTCGCGCAGTCGGTGGCCTTCGTCGTGTCCGTGCTGTGCGCGGTGCAAGCGTGGATGGGCAACACGTCGGTGCTCGTCCTCTATGCGCTCGTGGCGGCGTGGAACGCGGCCTTCGCGGTGTCGTCGCCGGCCCGCACGTCGATCTACCCGCGCATCCTCCGGCGCGACCAGCTGCCCGCCGCCAACGCGCTCTCGGTCTTCGCGATGAACGCGTCGATGACGGTGGGGCCGTTGCTCGCCGGCCTCCTCGTCGACTGGGGCGGATTCCGAGCCGCCTACACCGTCGACGCCATCATCACGACCGCCGCACTGTGGGGACTGGCCCGGTTGCCATCTCTCCCACCGGAACCCGACAGCGTCCGGCAAGGTGACGGCCTGGCCACCACAGTTGCGGACGCAAGGCAGCGGCGGGCACCCGGCATACGGTCGGTCCTCGACGGATTCTCGTTCCTCGCGACGAGGCCCAACGTGCGCATGACCTTCGTCTCCGACATCTGCGCGATGGTGCTCGCCCAGCCGCGCGTGCTCTTCCCGGCGGCGGGCGCGGTGATCTTCGGCGGGGGAGCGACGACGGTCGGCGCGCTCTCGGCGGCGGCCGCCGTCGGGGGCATCGGCGCGATGTTCTTCTCCGGGCGTCTCGGCTCGGTCGTCCACCAGGGGCGGGCCATCCTCGTCTCGATCGTGGGCTGGGGCGCGGCGATCGCCGGTCTCGGGGCCGCGATGCTCGCCGCCGGCGACATACTCACCCGCGGTCAGGCCCTGTGGGTGGGGCTCGTCTGCATGGCGGTCGCGGGCGGGTCGGACTCAGTGAGCGCGGTCTTCCGCACGACGATCCTGCAGTCGGCGACGCCGGACCACCTGCGCGGCCGTCTCCAGGGCGTCTTCATCGTCGTCGTCGCCGGAGGACCGCGTCTCGGTGAGCTGCTCGGCGGGTTCGTCGCCGAGAACGTCGGCGAGGGGACGACGGCTCTCGCGGGCGGGATTGCCTGTGTCGCAGCGATGGTCGTGCTCGCGCGGGTGACGCCGGGCTTCCTCCGCTACGACGCGCGCAACCCCACGCCCTAGTCCACCTGGTCGTTGGCCGGCAGGTCGAGGCCGAGCAGGGCGTTCTCGACGACCTCGGCGAGCGCGGGGTGGATCCAGTACTGCCCGCGCGCGACGGTGTGCGCGTCCTGCCCGAACGACGCCGCCTGGATGAGCGGCTGGATGAGCGTCGAGGCGTGCGGCCCCATGCAGTGCGCGGCGAGCAGCTGTCCGGTCTCGGGGTCGGCGTAGACGGTGAGGATCCCGGTCGTGTCCTCCAGCGCCCACCCGTATGCCGTGTCGCCGAACGACTGCGTGTAGCTCACGTAGGGGGTCTGCGCCTCGTCGAGCTCGGCCCTGGTCGGCCCGAACGCGGCGACCTGCGGGTGGCCGAAGACGGCGTGCGGGACGAAGCGGTGGTCGGCGTCCATCGGCTTCGGGTCCGACTCGCGGGCTCGACCGGTGTCGACGGCGATGTTGTGGGCGACGACCCGCGCCTCGTGGTTGGCGACGTGCTTGAGCTGCCACGCGTTGGCGACGTCACCGAGCGCCCAGACACCGTCGGCGGTGGTGCGCTGCTGCTCGTCGACGACGACGACACCGCGGTCGTCGAGCTCGATGCCGCCGGCCTCGACGTCGAGTCGCTTGCCGTTGGGCGTCCGGCCGATGGCGACGAGCACGGCGTCGGCCTCGACGTCGGTGTCGCCGTCGAGACCCTTGAGGTGCAGGGTCCACGTGCCGTCGTCCGCGCGGGTCGCGCCGGACACCGTCGTCTCGAGCCGGACGTCGTGGTGGCCGCGGGCAAGCTCGGTGTAGCGGCGCGAGATCTCGGCGTCCTCGGCGCGCAGGAGGTGGGCCGACCGCTGGATCTGGGTGACCTCGACGCCGAGCGAGCCGAAGACGTGGGCGAACTCGCAGGCGACGAACCCCCCGCCGACGATTGCCATCCGGCGCGGCAGCGCGTCCATCCGCATCACCGTGTCGCTCGTGTGGACGCTGCGGTCGGGGTCGACGCGGTCGAGCCCGTCGATCTCGAGCAGGTCCGCGCGCGAACCCGCGGCGACGACGACCCGGTCGGCGGTGATCTCCTCACCGGTCGAGAGCGCGAGGCGGCGCTCGCCGACGAAACGGGCCGTCGCGGCATACACCGTGACGAAGTCCTGGCTGCGCCGGTAACGCTCGCCGCCCGCGGCGATCTCGTCGATCCGGTCGGCGAAGATCCGGTCGCGGATCGCCGGCCAGTCGACCTCGACGTCGCGGCTGATCGTCACGCCGAGCCGCTGCGCCTCGCGCGACTCGAGGACGCGGTCGGCGGGCAGGACGAGCATCTTCGTCGGGATGCAGCCGACGTTGAGGCAGGTGCCGCCGAACGTGCCCTCCTCGACGATGGCGATGTCGAGTCCCTCGAGCTCGGGCGTGATGAGCGAGTTGCCCGACCCGGTGCCGATGATGATCAGGTCGTGGTGTCTCGCCATAGCAGCAGCGTATGCCGGGTGCTTCCGGCTCTCTCGGCCGTCCACATGGGCGGTGGTCGCGGTTGGTCGTCCACAGGCCCGGGCGAGCAGGCTCGACGCGGTCCTCGACGGGGCGTTGGCTGGTCGCATGATCGACGCGGGGGACCTGAGACGGCGGGCGGGACGGTGGCGGCAGGCGACCGACACGACCCGGCGCGAGTGTGCCGTGCTCGTGAGGGTGTCGGAGCTGAGCTGGCGGTCTCCGTCGGCCGCGGAGTTCCGGCGAATCATCGACGTGCGGCTCCGTGAGCTCCACGACCTCGCCGCCCGCGAGGACGCCGTTGCCGACCTCCTCGACCGAGTGGCCGACGCGGCGGAGCGGGCGGCGTGAGCGACCTCGTCGTCACCGGTGGGGCCGGCGGGATCGAGGTCGCGGTCGAGGACCTGCGACGTGCGGCGTCGCGCCTTCGGGCGAGCGCGGACGAGATCGAGCGCGTGGTGCCCGAGCGATGGCGCGCGCCGCCGTGGGACCTCATTTCGGCCTCTCCCGACCTCGCCCACCTCGTCGTTCGGGCACGGCTGGCCTCTGCGGCATGCGCCGATGCGGTGCAGCACGGCGTCGAGCGGCTGCGGGACCTCGCGGCCTCGACCGACCGGTCTGCGGAGAGGTACGAAGCGGCCGAGGCGTCGGTCCGCGGGCTCGTCGCGGGGCTGCACGACCAGGCGATGGGCATCGCGTGGCTCGTGTCCGAGACGACGGGTCGGGCGTTCGGTCTGCTCGACGAGGGCGAGGGATGGGACGTCTCGGTCACGGAGGTGCCGGCGCCCGACTACGTCCCGGCACCCACGACGACGGACTCCCTCCTCGCTGGCGTCGAGACCCTCGGTGGTCAGGGAAGCCGGGGCGGAGTGCGCGTGCTCGAGGTCCCCTTGGCCGACGGCACGACGACCTGGGTCGTCCAGGTGCCGGGGACGCACGGCGGCTGGGCCGAGGGCGACCCCGTGCCCATGGACTGGCCGGCCAACGTCGCCCTCATGCTGCACGCGACGAGTGCCTCGAAGGTGGCCGCCGAACGGGCGCTGTCACTGGCGCAGGCCGACCGGGCGAGCCCTCGGGACCGGGTCGTGCTCGTTGGCCACAGCCAGGGTGGGATCGTCGCCGCGGCGCTCGCGTCCGACCCAGCCTTCGCCCGGCGGCACCGGGTGACGCACGTCGTCACCGCCGGGTCGCCCATCGACGACTTCCCGGTGCCCGTCACGACCCAGGTCCTCTCGCTCCAGCACCGGACCGACCCGGTCCACGCCCTCGACCTGTCGCCGCCGCCGGACCGGCGGAGCTGGACGACGGTCGAGGCGTCGGCCCCGATCCCTGCCGGTGCGCACCTCACCGCTGGTGCCCACGCCCTCTCGGCCTACCGCTCGACCGCCGCTGCCGCCGATCGTTCCGACGACGTGTCGCTGCGCGCGTGGCGTGCCTCGTTGGCGCCGGCGCTCGCGACCGCGCCGGGCGCGCAGCCGGTGGTGCATGAGTTCCGCTCCGAGCGCCGGTGGCAGAATCGCGACTCGTGACCCCCAAGCTGCTGTTCCGCCGGGTGGCCGTCGCCGAGGCGATCACCTGGGCCCTGCTCCTGCTCGGCATGTTCCTCAAGTACGTCACCGAGACGACCGACCTCGGTGTGCGGATCTTCGGGATGGTGCACGGGGTCGTCTTCATCGCCTACGGCCTCGTCGCGCTCACGACGTGGGTCAACCAGCGCTGGTCCCTGGGCGTGGGGATGCTCGCGCTCGTCAGCGCCATCCCTCCGTTCGCCACCGTGCTCTTCGACCGGCGGGCCGAGTCCGCCGGGCTGCTCGAAGGGCTGTGGCGGTTCGCCGCCGGGGGGGAGACCCCGGGGTCACTTCCCGAGCGGGTCCTCGCCTGGCTCACCCGCAACCCGGGACTCGCCGCTGTCGTCGGGGTCGTTGCCGTCGCCGGGCTCACCGGTGTCGCCCTCTTCGTCGGCCCGCCCGCCTCGGGCAGCTGATGAACCCCTCCACCGCGCTCGCTCGCGTCCTCGTCGACGAGCTCGTCCGCGGTGGGGTGCGTGACGTCGTCCTCGCACCCGGGT
Organism: Knoellia flava TL1; assembly: GCF_000768675.1. GTDB lineage: Bacteria > Actinomycetota > Actinomycetes > Actinomycetales > Dermatophilaceae > Knoellia > Knoellia flava. The sequence continues at coordinate 11,534 of NZ_AVPI01000027.1, forward strand.
CGCGCTCCGCACCCTTGGCGTATGCCGTCCAGCAGGCCGAGCGTGACGGTCGCCTGCGCCTGCACGTCCGGGTCGACGAGCGGACAGCCGGGTTCCTCGCCCTCGGGCTCGCGAAGGGCTCTGGCGCACCGGTCCCCGTCATCACGACGTCGGGCACGGCTGTGGCCAACCTCCACCCCGCGGTGCTCGAGGCCCACCACACCGGCGTGCCCCTCGTCGTGATCTCCGCCGACCGCCCCGCCGAGCTGCGGGGGACGGGCGCCAACCAGACGACGGTCCAGCCGGGCATCTTCGGACCGGCGATGCGCTGGTCCGCGGACCTACCCGCACCCGAGTCGGTCGAGTCGGTCGGCGCCTATCACCGCACCTCCGTATGCCGCGCCCTCGCCGCCGCTCTCGGCGCACCGGGCAGCGGTGTGCCCGCCTCGCACCGCGGGCCTGTCCACCTCAACGTCTCCTTCCGCGACCCCCTCACCCCCGACTTCTTGCGCACCAGCGACACCACAGGCCGGGATTCCGGGGCTTCCGTGTCGCTGGAGCGCAATCAGTTGGGGGTGCATGAGGGGCGGGCGGACGGTATGCCGTGGGTCGAGGTGCCGGGTGAAGCTCGGATCGGCGGCTCCCTCTCTCTGCGCGACGTCCCACGCACGCTCGTCGTGCTCGGCGACCTCTCGCCGTCACCGGTGACCTCGGCGCAGGTCGTCTCTTGGGCCGCGTCGCAGTCGTTCCCGATCATCGCGGAGCCCTTCGGCGACCACGTCCGCGACGGCGTCGTGCCGCACGGCCCGCTGCTCCTCACCGATGGCGACTGGCTCACAGAGCACCTGCCGGACCGGGTGCTCGTCGTCGGACGCATGACCCTGTCCCGTGCCGTGGCCGGACTCCTGCGCAACCCGGACGTGCGGGTCGAGGCGCTCAGCGCCCAGCCCCAGTGGTCCGACCCGGGCCATGTCGCCCACGTCGTCCACCCGCTGGTCGAGCTCGCCGGTGGGTCCGGCCCGGAGGGTGACGGAGCGTGGGCGTCGACGTGGGCGGACGCCGGATCGGCTGTCGCGCAGGCGGTGTCGGCGTCCCCAGCCGAGTGGGGGACCGGGTTGGCCGTCGGGATGCTCGTCGGCGAGGTCCTGCCCGAAGGGGCGCGGCTCTTCGTCGGATCCTCCAACCCGGTGCGCGACCTCGACCTCGGCATGGCCCCCCGCGACGCGCCACTCACCGTCGTCGCCAACCGCGGTCTCGCCGGCATCGACGGGTGCCTCTCGACCGCCGTCGGGCTCGCCCTGACGACCGACGCACCGAGCTATGCCTGGGTCGGGGACCTCACCTTCCTCCACGACAGCAACGCGCTGGTCATCGGACCCGACGAGCCCCGGCCGGACCTCACGATCCTCGTCACCAACGACGGGGGCGGCGGCATCTTCCGCACCCTCGAGCACGGGGCGCCCGAGCGGGCCGACGACTTCGGCCGCATCTTCGGCACGCCGACGGGGACCGACTTCGGGGCACTGTGCCGGGCACACGGCATACGCCACGTTCTTGCGCGCACGCGCGAGGAGGCGGCCGAGGCGCTGTCCGCGACGCCCGCCGGCCTCACCGTCGTCGAGGTGCCGGTCGACCCCGAGTCGCACCGATCCGCGCACGAGAGGCTGCGGCAGGTCGCGCGCGAGGCCCTGGCGATTTCGGGCTGAGCGGACGGCTTGCGAGAATGAGGACGTGACCACCACCCCGCAGCGCACGGACGTCCTCGTCGTCGGAGCCGGTCCGGCCGGCTCGGCAGCAGCGGCCTGGGCGGCCCGCGCCGGGCGCGACGTCGTCCTCGCCGACGCGGCCGTCTTCCCGCGTGACAAGACCTGCGGCGACGGGCTGACGCCACGCGCCATCGGCGAGCTCGAGCGGCTCGGCCTGCGCGACTGGGTCCGCGGGCACACGGTCAACAAGGGCCTGCGCGCGCACGGCTTCGGCCAGACGCTGCTGCTCGAGTGGCCGGGCGGCACGCTGCCCGACTACGGCTCGGCGGTCGCGCGCACCGAGCTCGACGACCACCTGCGCACGACCGCGCTCAAGTCCGGCGCGCTCGGCGTCGAGGGTGCCAAGGCGGTCGACGCCCGCATCGAGGGTGGGCGTGTGCGCGGCGTGACCTTCAAGCGCGACGGCGAGACCTTCGAGATCGAGTGCGAGCGGCTCATCGTCGCCGACGGCGTGCGCTCGACGCTCGGCAAGGTGCTCGGCCGCGAGTGGCACAAGGACACCGTCTATGCCGTGGCCGGCCGGTGCTACGTCGACTCCGGCATGTCCGACGACCCGTGGATCAGCAGCCACCTCGAGCTGCGCGGCGAGGACGGCGAGATCCTCTCGGGCTACGGCTGGATCTTCCCGCTCGGCGGCGGCCAGGTGAACGTCGGCGCCGGCACCCTCGCGACGACGAAGCGCCCGGCCGAGGTCGCCATCAAGCCGCTCATGGCGCACTACGTCGAGGAGCGCCGGGCCGACTTCCAGCTCAGCGGCGAGGCTCGGATGCCCACGAGCGCACTCCTGCCGATGGGCGGTGCGGTGAGCAACATCGCCGGGCCCAACTGGGCCCTCATCGGCGACGCGGCCGCCTGCGTCAACCCGCTCAACGGCGAGGGCATCGACTACGGCCTCGAAGGTGGGCGGCTCGTCGTCGACCTGCTCGACACCGACCTGTCGGTGACGTGGCCCGCGACGCTGCAGGAGCACTACGGCGAGGCGTTCTCCATCGCCCGCCGCCTGGCCGGTGTCGTCACCGTGCCGCGGGTGCTGCCCGCGCTCGGTCCGGCCGGCATGCGCTCGGACTGGCTCATGACGCTCGCGCTCCGCTGGATGGGCAACCTCGTCACCGACGAGGACCGTGATCGAGCCGCGCGCGTGTGGCGCTGGGCCGGCCGGCGTTCCGTCGCGCTGGACTCCCGCCCGCCCTTCACCTGATCAGCCGAGTCTCCCGCGCGACCGGGCACGCCCGCGACGGGGCTCGCGAGCCTGGCTGCCGCTCCCGAGCCTGGATGACGAGGCTCGGGAGCGGTGACAGGGCTCGCGAGCCGCTTGCCCTTCTGGAACGGGTCGTCAGGAGCGGGCGAGGGCGTTGCGGACGCCCGGCTCCGGGTCGCCGAGCACCGGGTTGCGGTGGCTCAGGACGTCGACAGCGGCCTTGACGTTGGCGACCTTCTCCCGCGCCCACCCGACCTGCCAGTCGCGGGGGAAGCGGTCGCGCACGGTGACGTCGCCGACACCCTCGGTCGTCATGCCGGCCGCGCGGCACAGCGCCACCGCTCGGCCCACGTGGTACTGCTGCGAGACGACGGTGACCTCGTCCACTCCGAAGATCCGGTGCGCGCGCTGGCACGAGTCATGGGTGTCACGACCCGCGAAGTCGAGCACCACCGCCTCCGTCGGGACGCCCGCCTCGACGAGGTAGTCGCGCATGGCGGTCGGCTCGTCGTAGGAGTGGGTGCGGTTGTCGCCGGACACGAGAAGGACCCGGACCTTGCCGGTCTCGTAGAGCTGGGCCGCCGTGTCGAGGCGCGCCTTGAGGTAGGGCGACGGCGTCCCGCCCGGGTCGATCCCGGCGCCGAGGACGAGCGCCACGGGAGCCGTCGGTGCGTCGGCCACCGAGTGCACGCGTCCGGCCGAGGCCACCGAGACCCACAGCCACGGACCCAGCACACCCACAGCTCCCAGCCCGGCGAGTGCCGCCAGGACCCGCACCCAGCGCCGCCCCCAGAGTCTCTTCACGGGCCCAAGTCTGCTGCGGGCGCGATCCCGAGTGTCGGACATCCGGGCCATCACACGCCGGGAAGGCCCCGGATCCCCGACACTTGAAGGCGCCGCGAGACGGTTCCCCGGCTCAGGTGGATCACGGACGGGTGGCGGTGAGGGCGTCGCGCATGGGGATGAGCTTGGCGTCGGACTCGGCCACCTCGTCCTCCGGCACCGAGCCGGCGACGATGCCGCACCCGGCGTAGAGCGACATCCGCTGCGGGTCCTCGGGGTTGATCGCCCCCGAACGCAGGGCGATACCCCACTCGCCGTCGCCGCTGGCGTCCATCCAGCCGACCGGTCCGGCGTAGCGGCCGCGGTCCATGTGCTCGAGCTCGGAGATGAGCGCGTCGGCCACCGGGGTGGGCGTGCCGCACACGGCCGCGCTGGGGTGCAGCGACGCCGCCAGCGACAAGGACGACGTCGAGTCGGTGAGCACGCCGGCGACGTCGGTCGCGAGGTGCATGACGTTGGAGAGGTGCAGGACGAAGGGCGCCTCGGGCACGTTCATCGAGGAGCAGTGCGGCGCAAGGGCATCGGCGACCGAGCGCACGGCGTACTCGTGCTCCTCGAGGTCCTTCGACGACCGCGCCAGCGAGGCCGCGAGTGCGAGGTCGTGCTCGTCGTCGCCCGTCCGGCGGATCGTGCCGGCCAGCACCCGCGAGGTGACGAGCCCCTTCTCGCGGCGGACGAGCATCTCGGGCGTCGCACCGACGAGCCCGTCGACGGCGAAGACCCAGGTCGACTCATAGCTCTCGGCGAGCCTCGACAGGAGCCACCGGACGTCGATGGGCGCAGCGGTGTGCACGTCGAGGTCGCGCGCGAGCACGACCTTGTCGAGGTCGCCGCGCTGGATGCGCAGCACCGCCTCGGCCACGGCCCCCGCCCACTCGGTCGGGGAGAGCGACCCGTCGGCGAAGGCGACCTCGCCCGGGGCCTCGACGTCGTCGGCGACGACGGGCTCGACGCTCGGCGGCAGGGCGTCGGTCGTGGTCGTCGTCGTGACCCACCACCGGTCGCCGCGGCGCCCGATGACGACCGACGGCACGACGAGGGTGGCCCCGACCGGTGAGTCGGCGGCATACGAGAGGGCGCCGAAGGCGACCGGTCCGGTGCCCGGCAGGTCGACCTCGTCCCGGACCACGGCGGAGGCGGACACCGACTGCCACCACGTCTCGAGCGCGGCGAAACGGGGCTCGCCGTGGGCGGTGACGGAGGCGGCCCGGCCCCAGCCGACGAGGCCCTCGCCGCGGCGCACCCACGAGGTGGTGTCGCGCGCGTCGGTCGCCGGCAGCAGCGACAGCAGGGCGGCACCGTCGGCGGGGGAGAGGGGGACCGTTCGGGTGACCAGCGGCGCGAGGGGCGCGGTGCCGGGGTCGGGCGTGGGCAGGGACGTCATCACCGGGAAGCGTAGTCCCGGAGCGGTCCCGGCCCCGCACCGAACCCGTGTGGCGCGGTGAGAGGATGACGACATGAGCCGTGCCTCCCTCGACAAGCAGCCGCGCGACGTCGCCGCGATGTTCGACGACGTCGCCGAGCGCTACGACGTCACCAACGACGTCCTGTCCCTCGGTCAGGACCGCCTCTGGCGTCGCGCCGTCGTCAAGGCCGTCGACGCCAAGGGGGGCGAGCGGGTGCTCGACATCGCCGCGGGCACAGGCACGTCGAGCGAGCCCTTCGCCGACCACGGGGTGCACGTCGTCCCCGCCGACTTCTCCCTCGGCATGCTGCGCGTGGGCAAGAAGCGCCGGGACGACCTCGGCTTCACCGCCGCCGACGCGATGCGGCTGCCCTTCGCCGACGCCTCCTTCGACGCGGTGACGATGTCGTTCGGGCTGCGCAACGTCGCCGACGTCGATGCCGCGCTGCGCGAGTTCGCCCGGGTCACCAAGCCCGGTGGGCGCCTCGTCGTGTGCGAGTTCAGCCAGCCGGTCAACGGCCCCTTCCGCAAGGTCTACAGCGAGTACCTCATGGAGGCGCTGCCCCGCGTCGCCCGCAAGGTGAGCTCGAACCCCGAGTCCTACGTCTACCTCGCCGAGTCGATCCAGGCGTGGCCCGACCAGCGCGCGCTCGCGACCCGCGTCGCCGCCGCCGGCTGGGGCGAGGTCGAGTGGCGCAACCTCACCGGCGGCATCGTCGCCCTCCACCGCGCGACCAAGGCCTGAGGAGCTCAAAAAGCGGGACTTAGGTTCGCCTTAGTGCAGGGCGCGAAACCGGCTGCATAGAGTAGGGCGTTGTTCGTGAAGACTTTCACAAGCAAGGTGTCCCGTTGACGTTTCTCCCTGACGCTGCAGGCGTCGTCGTCATCGGAGCCGGCGCCGCCGGTTCCGCTGCTGCGGCACACCTGTCGGCGGCGGGGGTCGACGTCCTGCTCCTCGAGCGCAGCGCCGAGAGCGACCCGCGTCCGGGCGCCGCGGCACTCACACCGGCCGCCGTCCGCGAGCTCGCGGTCCTCGGCCTCCCCGAGTCCGACACCTCCGGCTGGCACCGCACGACCGGCGTCCGCTTCGTCGCGGGCACGACTGGCGGCATGCGCCTCGCCCTCGCGTGGCCCGACGCGCAGGGTCGTGCGACCCACGGCCTCACCGTCGCCCGCTCGGTCCTCGACGACACCCTCGCCTCGTATGCCGTCCGCTCCGGTGCGCGCCTGCACCGCGCCACCGAGGTCACCGGGCTCACCCGCGACGCCGCTGGTCGCGTCACCGGTGTCACGACGGAGGACGGCGCGACCGTCACCGCCGACGTCGTCGTCGACGCGTCCGGCGTGCAGACCGTGTCGCATCCGGGCAAGAAGTCGGGGGGGCCGGTCGCGGTCTCCGCCGACTTCGAGAGCCCGCGCCACGGCGACGACCACGTCGAGACCTGGCTTCGCCTCACCGCCGGCGACGGCGCCGGCCTGCCCGGCCACGGCTGGATCGTCGGCCGCGGCGACGGCCGCGTCACCGTCGGCGTCGGCGCCCTCGCCGACGACACGACCGCCACGACCGACGCCTGCGCTGGGGTCCTGCGCCGCTGGCTCACCGCGCTCCCCGCGAACTGGGAGCTCACCGAGACCACGATGACCGGCCCCGTCGCCGGGTCCCGCCTCGCCACCACCGGTCCCAGCGGGCGAAGCGAGCGCCGCTACAACGACGGCCTCCTCGCCGTCGGCGACTGCGCTTCCGTCGCCCACCCCGTCACGGGGCAGGGCGTCGCCGCCGCGCTCACCTCCGCCCGCCTCGCCGCTGTCGTCGTCGCGCGAGCCCTCGCGCACCCGGCCGGAGCCGCGCGCGATGCCGAGCTCACGGCATACGACGACGTCCTCGACGGTGCCCTCGGACGGCACCGGACGCTGGGACGCGCGGCCGCGCAGATCCTCGACCGTCCGCTCGTCACCCGGCTCGCGACGACCTACGCCCTCCCGAGGCAGCCGCTCATGAAGCTCGCCCTCGGCGCCCTGACCACCCCCACCCCGGCTGCAGTTGAGACCTGCGTCACGCCCTCTACGATGGGGCGCGTGACCCGAGCCGCAGACCCTGGCACCGAAAGGGGAGTTGACCAGCGATGAGCAACCCCTACGTCCCGATCCTCTTCCTCCTGGCGCTCGGCTTCGGGTTCGCCGCGCTCTCGGTGGGGACCAGCCTCGTCGTCGGGCCCAAGCGCTACAACCGCGCGAAGTCCGAGCCCTACGAGTGCGGCATCCAGCCGTCGCCGCGCGCCGAGGGCGGCGGTCGCGTGCCGATCAAGTACTTCCTCACGGCGATGCTCTTCATCATCTTCGACATCGAGTCGGTGTTCCTCTACCCGTTTGCCGTCGCCTTCGACCAGCTCGGCCTCTTCGCCCTTGTCGAGATGGTCCTCTTCATTCTCACCGTCTTCGTCGCCTACGCCTACGTGTGGAAGCGCGGCGGACTGGAGTGGGACTGACATGACCCGTATGCCGTGTGCTCCGGTCGCGCTCCCGCGCGCCACCGCTCTGCCTGACCCGATCGGAAGGAGTCTCTGATGGGACTCGAGGAGAAGCTGCCCGCCGGCTTCGTGCTGACGACGCTCGAGAACGTTGTCGGCTACATGCGCAAGGCCTCGATCTGGCCGGCGACGTTCGGTCTCGCCTGCTGCGCCATCGAGATGATGGCCGTCGGCACGCCGGACTACGACATCGCCCGCTTCGGCATGGAGCGCTTCTCGGCGACGCCACGCCAGGCCGACCTCATGATCGTGGCCGGACGCGTGTCCAACAAGATGGCGCCGGTCGTCCGCCAGGTCTACGACCAGATGCCCAACCCCAAGTGGGTCATCTCGATGGGTGTCTGCGCCAGCTCGGGCGGCATGTTCAACAACTACGCGATCGTCCAGGGCGTCGACCACATCATCCCGGTCGACATCTACCTGCCCGGCTGCCCGCCGCGGCCCGAGATGCTGCTCAACGCGATCATCGAGCTGCACGACCAGATCCAGAACTCCAAGCTCGGCGTCAACCGCATCGCCGCAGCCCGCGCCGCCGAGGAGGCCGCCCTGCGCGCCGTCCCGACCTCGCTCATGCCGCCCACCCACGACCACGCCGCCCTCACCGCGACGCCCGGGAGGAACCTCCTCGCATGAGCGACGACACCAAGCCCCCCGCCGACGACCCGAAGGCGACCGCGCCCGAGGCGGTCGTCGGCTCCGAGGACCTGCACGCGACCGACCTCGACCTCACCGAGGCCAACGCGGCCGGCGACACGGCGCCCGTCCGGATCGGCGAGCGTCGCGGCATGTTCGGCCCGACCCGTGGCAGCGACACGACCGGCTACGGCGGCCTGCGCACGCCGATCCTCTTCCCCGGCGCCTCGGAGAAGCCCTACGGCTCCTACTTCGACGAGCTCACCACGACGCTCGAGCAGGCGCTCGGCACGACCGGTGACACCGCATACGGGTCCGCGGTCGAGCGGGTCGTCGTCGACCGCGGCGAGCTGACGCTGCACATCCGTCGCGAGGCACTGCCCGCCGTCGCCCGCGCGCTGCGCGACGACCCGGCCCTGCGCTTCGAGATCTGCACCGGCGTCTCCGGCGTCCACTTCCCCGGTGAGGCCGGTCGCGAGCTGCACGCGGTCTACCACCTGCTCTCGATCACCCACAACCGGCGCCTGCGCCTCGAGGTGAGCGCGCCCGACGACGACGCGAGGATCCCCTCGGTCGTCGAGACGTGGCCCGCCGCCGACTGGCACGAGCGCGAGACGTGGGACATGTTCGGCATCGTCTTCGAGGGCCACCCGTCCCTCACCCGGATCCTCATGCCGGACGACTGGCCGGGCCACCCCCAGCGCAAGGACTATCCCCTGGGTGGCATCCCGGTGGAGTACAAGGGCGGCACCGTCCCGCCGCCCGACGAGCGGAGGTCGTACAACTGATGACCACTCACGACGACACCATCTACGAAGAGATCCCGGCCGACGAGCAGAGTCCGGGTCTCGACCCGGCGCTCGGCGACGGTCAGGGCGACCCCTACGCCACGACCGACGCCGACCGCGAGGACGGCGCCCGCGTCTTCAACGCCTCCGGCGGCGACTGGGGCGATCTCGTCGACGAGGCGACGGCGCTGCACGAGGAGCGCATCGTCGTCAACATGGGTCCGCAGCACCCGTCGACGCACGGCGTGCTGCGCCTCATCCTCGAGCTCGACGGCGAGACGGTGACCGAGGCCCGCGCGGGCATCGGCTACCTCCACACCGGCATCGAGAAGAACATGGAGTTCCGCTCCTGGGTCCAGGGCGTGACGTTCTGCACGCGCATGGACTACCTCACGCCGATGTTCCAGGAGGCGACCTACTGCCTCGGCATCGAGCGCCTTCTCGGCATCGAGGACCAGATCCCCGAGCGCGCGAGCATCATCCGCGTCCTCATGATGGAGCTCACCCGGATCAACTCCCACCTCGTGTGCCTCGGCACCGGCGGCATGGAGCTCGGTGCGACGACCGTCATGACGGTCGGCTTCCGCGAGCGCGAGCGCATCCTGCGGATCTTCGAGGCGGTCACCGGCCTGCGCATGAACAACGCCTACATCCGCCCCGGTGGTGTGGCGCAGGACCTGCCGCACGGCTGCCTCGACCAGATCAACGACACCGTGCCGCAGCTGCGCGCGGGCCTGCGCGAGCTCGAGCTCCTCCTCAACGAGAACCCGATCCTCAAGGGCCGCACCAAGGAGGTCGGCTACCTCGACCTCGCCGGCTGCATGGCGCTCGGCATCACCGGCCCGATCCTCCGGTCGGCCGGCCTGCCGCACGACCTGCGCAAGAGCCAGCCCTACTGCGGCTACGAGACCTACGACTTCGAGGTCATCACCCGCACCGGGGCCGACGCCTACGACCGGATCCGGATCCGCCTCGACGAGATGTACGAGTCGCTCAAGATCGTCGAGCAGTGCGTCGAGCGCCTCAAGAAGGTCCACGGCCCGGTCATGGTCGAGGACAAGAAGATCGCGTGGCCGGCCCAGCTCTCCGTCGGCAGCGACGGCCAGGGCAACAGCCTCGACCACATCCGCGAGATCATGGGCACCTCGATGGAGTCCCTCATCCACCACTTCAAGCTCGTCACCGAGGGCTTCCGCGTCCCCGCCGGACAGGCCTACGTGCCGATCGAGTCGCCGAAGGGCGAGCTCGGCTGCCACGTCGTCTCCGACGGTGGGACCCGTCCCTACCGGGCGCACTTCCGGGACCCGAGCTTCAACAACCTGCAGGCCGTGGCCGCGCTGTCCGAGGGCGGCCAGGTCGCCGACGTCATCGTCGCCGTCGCCAGCATCGACCCCGTCATGGGAGGCGTTGACCGCTGATGGAGCACTACGGATTGCAGACTGCCGCCGGTCACCTCACGGTGCCCGCGGAGTCCAAGGAGCCGTATGCCGCGGAGCAGCTCGCGCAGCTGCACGCGGACGCCGAGCAGGTCGTCTCCCGCTATCCCCAGAAGCGCTCGGCGCTGCTGCCGCTGCTGCACCTCGTGCAGTCGGTCGACGGCTACGTCACCGGTCGCGGCATCGACTTCTGCGCCGAGGTGCTCGACCTCACCCGCGCCGAGGTGTCGGGCGTGGCGACCTTCTACACGCAGTACAAGCGCCACCCCAACGGTGACTACACCGTCGGCGTCTGCACCAACACGCTCTGCGCGGTCATGGGCGGCGACGAGATCTGGGAGTCGGTCTCGGACCACCTCGGCATCGGTCACGACGAGACGACCGAGGACGGCAAGATCACCCTCGAGCGCATCGAGTGCAACGCGGCGTGCGACTACGCCCCGGTCGTCATGGCCAACTGGGAGTTCTTCGACAACCAGACGCCGGAGTCGACGAACCAGCTCGTCGACGACCTGCGCGCCGGCACGCCGGTGAAGCCGACCCGCGGTCCCGACAGCCTCTGCACCTTCAAGCAGATGTCGCGCGTCCTCGCCGGGTTCAGCGACGGTCTCGCCGACCAGGGCGTCGGCGCCGGTCCCGCGTCGCTGCGCGGCCTCGAGGTCGCCCACGAGAACGGCTGGGAGGCGCCGAGCGCCAACGGGTCCTCGAAGGACGGCGACACCGACACGTCGGCCAGCGCCGAGGGCGAGACGGTCGAGGGCAAGGCGGCCGGACGGCATACCTCGGTCAACGCCCCGACCAACGAGCCGGACGAGAAGCCCGGCGGCGCTCCGGCCAAGAAGAGCGCGGCCGAGCCCGACGACAAGCCCGTCGAGGACTCCGCCAAGGACGACGCCGACGGCGAGGCCGAGGCCGGCGAGGCCAAGGGCAAGAAGAAGACGAAGAAGGACGCCCCCGCGCAGCCCTCGACCGTCCAGGCCGAGGCCGAGCCCGCGACTCTCTTCGATGACGGCGCCACGACCGCCGAGGCCGAGCCGCGCGGCGACGCACCGCTCACCGGCACCCCGGCAGCGGCCTCGTCGCAGGGTGCCACCCCGCAGACCGGTGGCGTGCGTCCCGGGGGCGCCGAGACCTCGTCGTACGGCGAGGGCACCGCGAAGGACGACGGCACCGGTTCCGAAGGACCGGAGATCAAGGGCGAGGGAGACCGATGAGCACCACGCTGACCCCGATCCTCACGAAGTTCTGGGACGACCCCCAGAGCTGGACGCTCGAGACCTACGAGAAGAACGAGGGCTACCAGGCGCTCAAGAAGGCGCTCGGCATGGCGCCGGCCGACCTCGTCCAGCTGACCAAGGACTCCGGTCTGCGTGGTCGTGGGGGCGCCGGCTTCCCGACCGGCATGAAGTGGGGCTTCCTGCCCCCGCCGGACGGCGGCCCCCGCTACCTCGTCGTCAACGCCGACGAGTCCGAGCCGGGCACCTGCAAGGACATCCCGCTGATGATGGCGGCCCCGCAGTTCCTCATCGAGGGCGTGGCGATCACGTCGTTCGCGATCGGCTGCAACCACGCCTTCATCTACCTGCGCGGCGAGGTCGTCCACGTCTACCGCCGCCTGCTGCGCGCGGTGGAGGAGGCCTACGCGGCCGGACACCTCGGCAAGAACATCCACGGCTCGGGCTTCGACCTCGACGTCACCGTCCACGCGGGCGCCGGCGCCTACATCTGTGGTGAGGAGACCGCGCTCCTCGACAGCCTCGAGGGCCGTCGCGGACAGCCGCGCCTCAAGCCGCCGTTCCCGGCCGTCGCCGGTCTCTATGCCCGCCCGACCGTCGTCAACAACGTCGAGTCGATCGCGTCGATCCCGCCGATCCTGCTCCACGGCTCCGAGTGGTTCGGCGACATGGGCACCGAGAAGTCGCAGGGCTTCGGCATCTTCAGCCTCTCGGGCCACGTCAAGAACCCCGGTCAGTACGAGGCCCCGCTCGGCATCACGCTGCGCGAGCTGCTCGACATGGCCGGTGGCATGCGCGACCCCGACAAGGCGCTGAAGTTCTGGACCCCCGGCGGGTCCTCGACGCCGCTGTTCACGGCCGAGCACCTCGACATCCCGCTCGACTTCGAGTCGGTCGCCGCGGCGGGCTCGATGCTCGGCACGCGCGCCCTGCAGATCTTCGACGAGACGACCTGCGTCGTGCGCGCCGTCGACCGCTGGACCGAGTTCTACAAGCACGAGTCCTGCGGCAAGTGCACCCCGTGCCGTGAGGGCACGTGGTGGCTCAAGCAGATCCTCGGCCGCCTCGAGCACGGGCAGGGGAGCGAGGAGGACCTCGACAAGCTCCTCGACATCTGCGACAACATCCTCGGGCGGGCCTTCTGCGCGCTCGGCGATGGTGCGACCAGCCCGATCACGAGCTCCATCCAGTACTTCCGCGACGAGTACCGCGCCCACCTCACCGAGGGCCGCTGCCCGTTCGACTCGCGTGAGTCCACGCTCTTCCACAAGGACCGAGTGACCGCATGACGGCCGTAAGCGACAAGAAGGACGACGTGCAGACCAAGCCCGCTGTCGAGATGGTCGACCTCTCCATCGATGGCATCGACGTCTCGGTGCCCAAGAACACCCTCGTCATCCGTGCGGCCGAGGAGGCCGGGATCGAGATCCCGCGCTTCTGCGACCACCCCCTCCTCGAGCCGGTCGGCGCCTGCCGCCAGTGCCTCGTCGAGGTCGCGACGCCGGGCCCCGACGGGACGCTGCGTCCGATGCCGAAGCCCCAGGCCTCGTGCACCATGACGGTGTCGCCGGGCATGGAGGTCAAGACCCAGCACTCCTCGCCCGTGGCCGACAAGGCTCAGCAGGGCATCATGGAGATGCTCCTCATCAACCACCCGCTCGACTGCCCGGTCTGCGACAAGGGCGGCGAGTGCCCCCTGCAGAACCAGGCGATGAGCAATGGGCGTGCGGTGAGCCGCTTCGACGACGTCAAGCGGACCTACCCCAAGCCGATCAACATCTCGAGCCAGGTCCTCCTCGACCGCGAGCGCTGCGTGCTCTGTGCGCGCTGCACCCGCTTCTCCGACCAGGTCGCCGGTGACCCGTTCATCGCCCTCGTCGAGCGTGGCGCCCTCCAGCAGGTCGGCATCTACGAGGAGAAGCCGTTCGAGTCCTACTTCTCCGGCAACACCGTCCAGATCTGCCCGGTGGGCGCGCTCACCGGTGCCGCCTACCGCTTCCGCGCCCGCCCGTTCGACCTCGTGTCGACGCCGAGCGTGTGCGAGCACTGCGCGAGCGGCTGCTCGATGCGGACCGACCACCGCCGTGGCACCGTCCTGCGCCGCATGGCCGCGAACGACCCGGCGGTCAACGAGGAGTGGAACTGCGACAAGGGCCGCTGGGCCTTCCAGTACGCCACGACCCCGGCCCGCCTCGAGCTTCCGCTCGTGCGTGAGGACGGCGAGCTCCGCGTCGCCTCGTGGCGCGAGGCCCTCGAGGTCGCCGCCGCCGGGCTCAAGGCGGCCTCGGCCGCCGGTGTGCTCGTCGGCGGTCGCGTCAGCTCCGAGGACGCCTACGCCTACGGCAAGTTCGCCCGCACGATCCTCGGCACCAACGACGTCGACTTCCGCGCCCGCCCGCACTCGGCCGAGGAGGCGGACTTCCTCGCGTCGTCCGTCGTCGCCACCGGCCCCGACGGCGGTGCGGTGACCTACGCCGACCTCGAGTCGGCCAGGACCGTCGTCCTCGCGGGCTTCGAGCCCGAGGACGAGAGCCCCATCGTCTTCCTGCGCCTGCGCAAGGCCTCGCGCAAGTCCAAGACCGCCGTGTATGCCGTGTCGCCCGTGGCGACCCGCGGCCTCGCCAAGGTCTCCGGTCGCCTCATCCCGACCGCGCCCGGCACGGAGCCCGAGGTCCTCGACGCCCTCGGCAAGGGCTCGGCCAGCGGTGCGCCCGGCGAGGGCCCCGACACCGTGCGTGACGCCGCCGAGGCGCTGCGCGGTGAGGGCGCGATCATCCTCGTCGGCGAGCGCCTCGCCACCGTGCCCGGTGCACTGAGCGCGGCGGCCCGTCTCGCCGAGACCACCGGCGCCCGGCTCGCGTGGGTCCCGCGTCGTGCGGGCGAGCGCGGTGCCCTCGAGGCCGGAGCCTTCCCGACGCTGCTGCCCGGTGGCCGTGCGGTCGGTGACGCCACCGCCCGCGCCGAGGTCGCCTCCGCCTGGGACGTCGTCGGCCTGCCCGACGAGCCCGGCCGCGACGCCGGCGCGATCCTCGAGGCAGCCGCCACCGGACGCCTCGGTGCGCTCGTCGTCGGTGGCGTCGACCCGCTCGACTTCGGTCGCGCCGACGCCGTCCAGGCCCTCGAGAACACCTTCGTCGTCTCGCTCGAGATCCGCGAGTCCGCGGTCACCGCGCTCGCCGACGTCGTCCTGCCCGTCGCGGCGCACGCCGAGAAGGCCGGCAGCTTCGTGGACTGGGAGGGCCGGGTCCGCCCGTTCCAGCAGGCCATCGAGACCGGTTTCGTCAGCGACCACCGCGCGCTCGACATGCTCGCCGACGAGATGGGCGAGTTCCTCGGCTGCCGCACGGTCGCCGAGGTCCGCTCAGAGATGCAGCGCATCGGCCCCGCGTCGGGCCCCCGTGCCGCCGCGCCGACCGTCGAGGCCGGCGAGGTCCCGAGCGCCGAGGACGGTCACCTCGTCCTCGCGACGTGGCGCCACCTCCTCGACAAGGGTCTGCTCCAGGACGGCGAGCCGTTCCTCGCAGGCACCGCGCCCAAGGCGGCCGCGAAGGTGTCGGCGGCGACCGCCGACTCCCTCGGGCTGACCGAGGGCGACGCCGTCACCGTCGCCGGTGGCGACTTCAGCGTCACGGTCCCCGTCGCGGTCACCGAGATGGCCGACCACGTCGTCTGGCTCCCGACCAACTCGGAGGGCTGCGACCTCCGGGGCACGCTCGCGGACGCCCCCGGCATCCGCGTCTCCGTCACCAAGGTGGACACGATGGACAAGGGAGTCTCCGCATGAGCACCCTTCTCAGCCTCCACGAGGCTGCCGGCACCTACAGCGAGAGCGCGCTGACCGGCATACAGGCTCTCGGGTCGCTGGCGACCGAGGGCAAGGACAACCCGCGGGCCGACTTCTCGGACACCCCGTGGTGGCTCTCGCTCGTCAAGGCGCTGATCATCTTCGTCTACCTGCTCGTCTCGACGCTGCTCGTCATCTGGTTCGAGCGTCGCGTCATCGGCCGGATGCAGCAGCGCCCGGGGCCCAACCGCAACGGTCCCTTCGGCCTGCTCCAGACCCTCGCCGACGGCATGAAGTCGATGCTCAAGGAGGACAACACCCCCGCCAAGGCGGACCGGTTCGTCTTCACCCTCGCGCCGCTCATCACGGCGACGATGTGCTTCATCGGCTTCGCGATCATCCCGCTCGCCGGTGAGGTGAGCATGTTCGGGCACCGCACGCCGTTCCAGCTCGCCGACTCCTCGATCGCCGTGCTCTTCGTGCTCGCGATCGCCGGCATCGGCATCTACGGCGTCGTCCTCGCCGGCTGGTCCTCGGGCTCGCCCTACCCGCTCATGGGTGGTCTGCGCAGCTCGGCGCAGATGATCTCCTACGAGATCGCGATGGGCCTCTCGCTCGTCGCCGTCTTCCTCTACAGCGGCTCGATGTCGACCTCGCAGATCGTCGGCTCGCAGGCCAACGTCTGGTACATCATCCCGGCGTTCTTCAGCTTCTTCGTCTACGTCATCACGATGGTCGGCGAGACCAACCGACTGCCGTTCGACCTCGCCGAGGGCGAGGGCGAGCTCACCGGTGGCTTCCACACCGAGTACGGCTCGATGCGCTTCGCCATGTTCTTCCTCGGCGAGTACATCAACATGTTCACCGTCGCGGCCCTGGCCACGACGATGTTCCTCGGTGGCTGGCAGGCGCCTCCCGGCATCGCGGCCATCAACGACGGCATGTTCAACGAGGGCTGGTGGGGCCTGCTCTGGTTCACCGTCAAGCTCTGGATGTTCATGTTCGTCTTCGTGTGGCTGCGCGGCTCGCTGCCCCGCACCCGCTACGACCAGTTCATGCGGTTCGGCTGGAAGTTCCTCATCCCGGCCACGCTCGCCTGGGTCGTGCTCGTCGCCTTCTTCCGCGGCGCGCAGAACGGCTGGTTCGGCGACGCGGCCCTCGAGGTCGCGGGCCGCCGCTTCCCGGTCTCGTCGCTCGCGATCGTCGGTCTCGTCGCCGTGGGCGCGCTCGCCCTCGGCTGGTGGTGGGACAGCCGTGCCATCGCCCGCGACAACGCCGCGAGCCAGGCGCCGCCCGAGGAGATCGACCCGTATGCCGGTGGGTTCGTCGTGCCGCCGCTCCCGGGCCAGCGCCTCAAGGAGACCGCACGCGTCGGTGCCCCCGCACTGCCCGAGGCCGACCCCCTGAAGACCGACCTCGACACCGCTTCATCGGACAAGGAGGCCACTCGTGGCTGACAAGGACAAGGGCGGGTTCCTCTCGGACCTCTTCGCGCCCGTGGGTGGGTTCGGGGTGACCTTCGCGACGATGTTCCGCAAGGTCGCCACGACCGAGTACCCCGAGGTGAAGCGCCCGACCGCGCAGCGCTTCCACGGCCGCCACCAGCTCAACCGTCACCCCGACGGGCTGGAGAAGTGCGTCGGCTGTGAGCTGTGCGCGTGGGCCTGCCCGGCCGACGCGATCCTCGTCGAGGGTGCCAACAACGACGACGCCTCGGGTCAGCGGTTCTCGCCCGGCGAGCGCTACGGCCGCGTCTACCAGATCAACTACCTGCGCTGCATCTTCTGCGGCCTGTGCATCGAGGCCTGCCCGACGCGCGCGCTGACGATGACGAACGAGTACGAGATCGCCGACAACAACCGCGCCGACCTCATCTTCACCAAGGAGCAGCTCCTCGCCCCGCTCCAGGGCGGCATGGTCCCCGCGCCGCACCCGATGGTGGACGGCATGGAGGAGCGCGACTACTACCTCGGCAAGGTCTCGGGCGCGACGTCCGAACAACGCGAGTGGGTCGAGCAGCACCACGCCAAGGCCCCCGAGGAGGCAACGTCATGACCACCACCGGAGAAGCGATCCTCTTCTGGGTCCTCGCCCCGGTCGCCGTCGCGGGTGCGCTCGGCCTCGTCTTTGCCCGCAAGGCGGTGCACGCCGCCCTCGGCATGGCGCTGACGATGATCTGCCTCGGCGTGTTCTACCTCGCCCAGGACGCGGACTTCCTCGGCGTCATCCAGATCTTCGTCTACACCGGCGCCGTGATGATGCTCTTCCTCTTCGTCGTCATGCTCGTCGGCGTCGACTCCTCGGACAGCGTCGTCGAGACCCTCAAGGGCCAGCGGGTCGCCACGGTCGTGCTCTCGCTCGGCCTCGGTGTCCTCCTCGCCGGCGCGCTCGGCCGCATCACCATCGGTGACGCCCCGGCCGACCGGCTCACGTCGCTCAACGCCGAGACCGGCAACGTCTCCGGCGTCGCCGAGCTCATCTTCGGCCGCTACGTCTGGGTCTTCGAGGCGACGTCGGCGCTGCTCATCACCGCCGCCCTCGCCGCGATGGTCCTCGCCCACCGCGAGCGCCTCGGGTCCCGCCCGAGCCAGCGCGCCTGGGCCGAGCGCCGCATCCGCTCCGGCGAGAACCTCGCCGGCCTGCCCGCCCCGGGTGTCTACGCCCGGCACAACGCGGTCGACACCCCGGCCCTGCTGCCCGACGGCTCGCCGAGCGAGCTCTCGGTGTCGCGCGTCCTCACCGCCCGCGACCAGGTCGGCTCGGCCACCCCGTGGGTCGAGGCCGAGCGCGAGATCGGCCGCGAGGTCGGGGACGCCGCGTGGTCCGAGAACGCGCTCAACGACGGCGACGGCGCGTCCGCGCGCACCGACGCGGCAGCGCGCGACGCCCGCAAGGCCAAGGAGGACCGAGCATGAGCCTCATCAACTACATCTACCTCGCGACGCTGCTCTTCGTCATCGGCGGCGCCACCGTCCTGACCCGGCGCAACGCGATCGTCGTCTTCATGGGTGTCGAGCTCATGCTCAACGCGGCGAACCTCGCGTTCGTGACCTTCGCCCGGATGCACGGCAACCTCGACGGACAGGTCATCGCGCTCTTCGTCATGGTCGTCGCGGCCGCCGAGGTCGTCGTCGGCCTCGCCATCATCATGGCGATCTTCCGTGCCCGCCGGTCGGCCTCGGTCGACGACGCCAACCTCCTGAAGCTCTAAGGGGCTGCACTCGTGAACTCATTCGCACTGCTCGCCGCGGAAGGTGAGGTGGCCGCGGCCACCGGCCTCACGGCATACGCGTGGCTCCTCGTCCTGCTCCCGCTCGCGGGTGCCGGGATCCTCCTGCTGGGAGGCAGGGCCACGAACGCCTGGGGCCACCTGCTCGCGACCGCCCTCTCGTGGGGCAGCTTCGTGATCGGCTTCGCGATCTTCCTCGCGATGGCCGGCCGCGGCGCCGAGGAGCGCGCCGCCCACGTCGGTGGCTGGAACTTCATCCCGGCGGGGCAGTTCCAGCTCGAGACGGGGCTGCTCGTCGACCAGCTGTCGATCGCCTTCGTCCTGCTCATCACGTTCGTCGGGTCGCTCATCCACGTCTACTCCATCGGCTACATGGAGCACGACCCCGACCGCCGCAAGTTCTTCGCCTACCTGAACCTCTTCGTCGCGTCGATGCTGCTGCTCGTGCTCGCCGACTCCTACCTCCTGCTCTTCGTGGGCTGGGAGGGCGTGGGTCTCGCGTCCTACCTGCTCATCGGGTTCTGGAACCACAACCCGGCCTACGCGACCGCGGCCAACAAGGCGTTCTTCGTCAACCGCGTCGGTGACGTCGGCATGTCGATCGCGATCATGTTCATGTTCTTCACCTTCGGTGCGGTCGACTTCGAGACCGTCCACGCAGGCGCGGCCGAGGCCGGCTCGACGGCGATGACGATCCTCGGCCTGTTGCTGCTCGTCGGCGCGTGCGCCAAGTCGGCGCAGTTCCCGCTCCAGTCGTGGCTCGGCGACGCCATGGCCGGCCCGACGCCGGTGTCGGCGCTCATCCACGCGGCGACGATGGTCACCGCCGGTGTCTACCTCGTCGTGCGCTCGAACTCGATCTTCGATGCGGCCCCCAACGCCCAGCTCGCCGTCGCGATCGTCGGTGCGATCACGCTCCTCTACGGCGCGATCGTCGGCTGCGCGAAGGACGACATCAAGAAGGCGCTCGCCGCGTCGACGATGAGCCAGATCGGCTACATGATGCTCGCCGCGGGTCTCGGCCCGGTCGGCTACGCGTTCGCGATCTTCCACCTCATCACCCACGGCTTCTTCAAGGCCGGGATGTTCCTCGGCGCCGGCTCGGTCATGCACGGCATGAAGGACCGGGTCGACATGCGCGGGTTCGGTGGGCTGTCCGGCTTCATGAAGATCACCTGGGTGACCTTCGGCCTCGGCTGGCTCGCCATCCTCGGTGTCCCGCCGTTCTCCGGCTTCTGGTCCAAGGACAAGGTCATCGAGGCCGCGTTCATCGGCGAGGGCTGGCGTCCGTGGGTCTTCGGCGGCGTGGCGATGATCGGCGCCGGCATCACGGCGTTCTACATGTCGCGCCTGTTCTTCATGACGTTCCACGGCCGTCGCCGCTGGGTCGACGAGCACGAGGACGCCGAGCGCGGCGTGCACCCGCACGAGTCGCCGCTGACGATGACCGTGCCGATGATCGTCCTCGCCGTCGGCTCCGGCCTCCTCGGTCTCGTCCTCTCGTGGGGCGGCATGTTCACCCACTGGCTCGAGCCGGTCGTCGGCGAGCACGGTGAGGAGCACCCGGTCCTCGCGGTGCCGGTCATCATGGCGCTCACCCTCCTGCTCGTCGCCGGCGGTGCGGCCTACGCGTGGATGCTCTACTGGCGCGACGACGTCGCCGAGGTGGCGCCGCGTGGCTCGCTGCTCACGCGCGCGGCCCGCGCCGACCTCTACCAGGACGCCATCAACGAGGGCCTCTTCATGCGGCCCGGCACCCACCTCACCCGTGCGCTCGTCTTCACCGACGGCAAGGGTGTCGACGGGGTCGCCGGTTCGCTGGCCGCCGCGATCGGCGGCGCGTCCTCGCGTCTGCGCCGCGTCCAGACGGGCTACGCCCGGTCCTATGCCCTGACGATGCTCACCGGCGTCGTCGCCGTCCTCGGAGCCCTGTGGGTGATGAACTGATGTCCTTCCCCATCCTCACACTCATGATGGTCGTGCCGCTCGTCGGCGCGGCGGTGGTGTGGCTGCTGCCGGCGGCGTCCTCGCGGCTGGCCCGGCCGGTCGCCCTGGCGACCTCGCTCGTCACGCTCGTGCTGGCGCTGCTGGCCTGGGCACGGTTCGACACCGGTGGCTCGGCGGAGCGCTACCAGCTCACCGAGACCCACTCGTGGATCCCGCAGTTCGGGGTGTCCTACGCCCTGGGTGTTGACGGCATCGCCCTGTCGCTCATCGTCATGGCCGCGATCCTCACGCCGGTCTGCCTCCTCGCCGCGTGGAACGACCTCGGTGATGACGCCGACCCGAAGCGGGAGAAGACCTACTTCGCGCTCATGCTCGTCCTGCTCACCTTCATGGTGGGTGTGTTCGCGGCGCGCGACGTCTTCCTCTTCTATGTCTTCTTCGAGGCGATGCTCATCCCGGTGTACTTCCTCATCGGCATGTTCGGCGGCCCCCGTCGCCAGTACGCCGCGGTGAAGTTCATCCTCTTCTCGCTCGTGGGCGGGCTCATCATGCTCGTCGCCGTCATCGCGCTCTACTTCTACGGGCCGGGTGGCGAGCAGGGCTTCCTCTACGAGTCGCTCGAGGGTGCCGTCGGCGGGTCCACCGCCGCGCAGCGCTGGATGTTCCTCGGCTTCTTCATCGCCTTCGCGATCAAGGCGCCGATGTGGCCGGTCCACACCTGGCTGCCCGACGCCGCCTCCGAGGCGCGCCCGGCGACCGCCGTGCTCCTCGTCGGCGTCCTCGACAAGGTCGGAACGTTCGGGATGCTGCGCTTCTGCCTCGGGTTCTTCCCGGAGGCCTCGAAGTGGGCGACGCCGGTCGTCATCACGCTCGCCGTCATCTCGGTGATCTACGGCGCGCTGCTCGCCATCGGCTCGCGCGACATGATGCGGCTCATCGCGTTCACCTCGATCAGCCACTTCGGCTTCATCGTCATGGGCATCTTCGCGATGACGACGACCGCCGGTGCCGGGTCGGCCCTCTACATGGTCAACCACGGGTTCGCGACGGCCGGGCTCTTCCTGCTCGCCGGCTTCCTCGTCGCGCGCCACGGCTCGCAGCGGATCGCCGACTACGGCGGCTGGCAGCGCGTGACGCCGGTGCTCGCCGGGACGTTCCTCGTCGCCGGTCTGTCGTCGCTCGCCCTGCCCGGGCTCTCGTCCTACGTGTCCGAGTTCCTCGTGCTCACCGGGACGTTCCAGCGCTACCCGTGGGCTGCGGCGATCGGCACGATCGGCATCGTGCTCGCGGCGCTCTACATCCTGCTCATGTACCAGCGCGTCTTCACCGGCCCGCGCCCGGAGTTCGCCGCCGTGGCCGAGCCGCGTGACCTCGGGCTGCGCGAGAAGCTCGTCGTGGCGCCGATCATCGCGTCCTTCCTGCTCCTCGGCTTCTTCCCGAAGCCCGTGCTCGACCTCGTCAACCCCGCGGTCGGCAAGACGCTCGAACTCGTCGGCGTCTCCGACCCCGCGCCGACCAACGCCTCCGGGAGTGCCCAGTGACCGCCGCCCTTCTGCCCACGGCCCTGCCGACGGCGTTCGAGGCCGTCAAGGTCGACTACGCCGCCGTCGCGCCGATGCTCATCGTCGTCGCGGCCGCGCTCGTCGGCGTGCTCGTCGAGGCGTTCGCGCCCCGGCTCCGGCGGCACGCCATCCAGGTCGGGCTCACGCTCGCCGCCCTCGTCGTGGCGTTCGCCGTCCTCGTCCTCGTGTCCGTCGACAACCAAGGCGTGACCGTCGGCGGCTCGATCGTCGTCGACGGCCCGGCGCTCTTCATGCAGGGCTCGCTGCTCATCTTCGCCGTCCTCGGCATCCTCACGATGTCGGAGCGCTTCGGTGGCCGCTCGGCCGACGCCTTCACCCCGATGGGCGCGGCCACGCCGGGCTCGCCCGCCGAGGCCGCGGCCGACCGCGCGGGCTACGCCACGTCGGAGGCCTTCCCGCTGACGATGTTCGCCGTCTTCGGCATGCTCATGTTCGTCTCGGCCAACGACCTCATCACGATGTTCGTCGCCCTCGAGGTGCTCTCGCTGCCGCTCTACGTCCTCACCGGGCTCGCGCGCCGTCGCCGCCTGCTCTCGCAGGAGGCGTCGCTCAAGTACTTCCTTCTCGGCGCGTTCTCGTCGGCCTTCTTCCTCTTCGGCGCCGCGCTCCTCTACGGGTATGCCGGCTCGTCCGACCTGTCGAAGATCGCCACCGCCATCACGACGGCCAACGGTGACCTCGAGGGGCTGCTGCTCCCCGGTGTCGTCCTCACCCTCGTCGGCCTGCTCTTCAAGATCGGCGCCGTGCCGTTCCACTCGTGGACGCCCGACGCCTACCAGGGCGCCCCGAGCCCGGTCACCGGCTTTATGGCCGCGGCCACGAAGCTCGCCGCGTTCGGTGCGATCCTGCGCCTCGCCTACGTCGGCCTCGAGGCCTCGCGCCTCGAGTGGCGCCTCGGCGTCGCCGCCGTCGCCGTCCTCACGATGGTCGTCGGCGCGGTCCTCTCGGTGACCCAGACCGACATCAAGCGCCTCTTGGCCTACTCGTCGGTGGCGCACGCCGGCTTCATCCTCGTCGGCGTCCTCGCCTTCGACGTCACCGGCGTCTCCGGCGTGATGTTCTACCTCGTCGCCTACGGCCTGGCCACGATCGCCGCCTTCGCCATCGTCGCGCTCGTCCGCTCCGGCGGCTCCGAGGCGACGCACCTGTCGCAGTGGGCCGGGCTCGGCCGCAAGCACCCGGTCGTCGCCGGCATCTTCGCGCTGCTCCTGCTCGCCTTCGCGGGCATCCCGCTGACGTCCGGCTTCACGGCGAAGTTCGCGGCCTTCGCGCCGGCCATCGCGCACGGCGGCCTCGCCGGCATCGTCATGGTCGTCGTCGGCGTGCTCGCCTCGGCCGTCACCGCGTTCGTCTACTTCCGGCTCATCGTGCTCATGTACTTCACCGAGCCGACCGGTGACGAGGTCGCAGCCCTCACGCCGTCGATCGCGTCGACGATCGCCATCACCGTGGGCGCCCTCGGCACCGTCATCCTCGGCGTCGTCCCGGGCCCGATCCTCGACCTCGCCGGTCGGGTGTCGCAGTTCATCCAGTGACGCTCGCACTGCCCGAGGTGTCGGCGGGGATGCAGGAGCGCGTCGCCGACGCGCTCGCCCGGGTCGAGGCGCTCATCGAGGAGCGGATCGACCACGAGGACCCGTTCATCGCCGAGGCCAACGTCCACCTGCTCCGAGCCGGTGGCAAGCGCTTCCGGCCGATGCTCACCATCGTCGCGGCCGAGCTCGGCGACGGCGTCAACGACGAGGTCGTCAGCGCGGCCGCGGCCGTCGAGCTGACCCACCTCGCCTCGCTCTACCACGACGACGTCATGGACGAGGCGGACCTGCGCCGAGGCACCCCCACCGCCAACACGGCATACGGGAACTCCACGGCCATCCTCGTCGGTGACCTGCTCTTCGGGCATGCGTCGGCGCTCGTCGCCGACCTCGGGCCCGAGGCGGTGCGCATCCAGGCCGAGACGTTCATCCGGCTGTGCACCGGCCAGATCCGCGACGACCGGCAGGCGCCCGAGGGCTCGGACGCGTCGGCGTGGTACATGCGGGTGCTCCAGGACAAGACCGGCGTGCTCATCGCGACGGCCGCGCGCTACGGCGCGATGTTCTCGGGCTGCTCCGACGACGTCGTCGAGACGATGCGTGTCTACGGCGAGCGGCTCGGCATGGCGTTCCAGCTCGCCGACGACCTCATCGACATCGAGTCGAGCGAGGAGGAGCTCGGCAAGACGCCGGGCACCGACCTGCGCGAGGGCAAGCGGACGCTCGCCGTGCTCCACGCTCTGGCCTCGACCTCGCCCGAGGACGCCCGCCTTCAGGAGCTGCTGCGCTCGGACCTCTCCGGTGACGCCGAGCTCGCCGAGGCGCTGCGGCTGCTGCGCGCGCACCCGGCGCTCGAGCAGGCGCGGGCGGAGACGCGTGCGGTGGGGGAGCAGGCCCAGGCCGCGCTCGCCGACCTCCCCGAGAGCGAGGCCAAGACGGCCCTGCTCGCCCTGGCGACGTCGGTCACCTCCCGCGTCTCCTGAGTTGCCTCTGGTCGACGCGGTCGCTCGTGATGTGTCCAGTCGGACGCGGGCTCTACGCCACGCTCGGCTGGACACAGGCGCGACGGACGAGCGAGGTCAGGCGGGGATCTCGGTGCTGGTGGTGGTGCGGCGGCGGGGGATGGAGAGGGCAATGAGGACGCTGGCGAAGCAGAGCCCGGCGGCGAAGAGCCAGGCCGAGCTGTAGCTGCCCGACGACTCCCGCACCCAGCCGGCGATCGACGCCCCTACCCCGGCACCGACCATGTGCGACGCGAAGACCCACCCGAAGACGATGCCCGAGTCGGCCAGCCCGAAGTGCTGCCGGCACAGGGCGACCGTCGGCGGCACGGTCGCCACCCAGTCGAGCCCGTAGAAGACGATGAAGATCCACAGCCCCGGCTCGACCCCGGGCGCGAGCACGGCGTCGATGGCGAGCAGCGAGAGCCCGCGCCCGCCGTAGTAGATCGCGAGCAGCACCCGCGAGTCGACCCGGTCGGTGAGCCAGCCGGACGCGATCGTCCCCGCGATGTCGAAGATCCCGACGAGCGCGAGCAGCCCCGCCGCGGTCTGCGTGCCCATGCCGTGGTCGTGCGCGGCCGGGATGAAGTGCGTCTGGATGAGCCCGTTGGTCGACCAGCCGCAGACCCAGAACGTCAGCACGAGCGCCCAGAACGTCCACGACCTGCTGACCCGCACGAGGACGGCGATCGCGTTGCGCGCCGGGGGTACGACCGGCCGAGCAGCCACGATCCGCGCCGCCTTGGCAGCCTCCTGCTCCGACTCCGCCGTCGCACCGAAGGGCGCCAGACCGCGGTCCGCCGGCCGGTCGGCCATGAGCAGACCCATGAGCAGGGCGACGACGAGCGCGAGCCCGGCGACGACGAGCGCCGCCGCGCGCCACCCGTGCTGGGTCGCCGCCCAGGCGATCGCCGGCAGGAAGACGAGCTGGCCGGTGGCGTTGGCCGCGGAGAAGATGCCGGTGACGAGCCCTCGGTGCGAGACGAACCAGCGGTTCGCGACGATCGCGCCGAAGACGAGCGCCATCGACCCGGTGCCGATCCCGATGACGAAACCCCACAGCACCCACAGCTGCCACGGCGAGGACATGAGCGTCGTCGCCGCGCTCGCCAGCCCGACGGCGACGAGCGAGATCGTCGCCATCCGCCGCACGCCGAACCGGTCCATGAGCGCCGCGGCGAACGGTGCGGTGAGCCCGTAGACGACGAGGTTGAGGCTCACCGCACCCGACGTCGTCGTGCGCGACCAGCCGAACTCCTGCTCCACCGGCTCGAGCAGCACGCCGGTCGACGAGCGGAACGCCGCGGCGGCGACGAGACCCGCGAGCGTGACGCCGGCGACGATCCAGGCTCGGTGGATCGGACGGCGCGGCGGGTCGCCGGCGAACGGCTCGGAGGCGGCACCCGAGGTGCCCACGGCGACGTCGTCGGTCATGACAGGAATCCTCACATCCAGGCCCCACGGGAGCCAGCGGCAGAAATGCCACATCGTGCAAGGATCCAGCCATGAGTCGCAAGGGCGCGCCGAAGGTGGATCTCGCGGCGCTGGAGTCGGCCACGGCCGGGCTGCCCGCGCCCCTTGTCACCGTCGACCTCGCCGCCTTCGACGCGAACGCCGACGACCTCGCGCGTCGCGCCGCCGGCCGCCCGATCCGGGTCGCGAGCAAGTCGGTGCGGTGCCGTGCGCTGCTGCGACGGGTCCTCGACCGACCCGGCTTCGCCGGGGTCATGGCGTATGCCGTGCCCGAGGCGGTCTGGCTCGTGCGGCACGGCTTCTCGGACGTCTTCGTGGCCTACCCGAGCGTCGACGCCGAGTGGATCCGGACCGTCGTCGAGGACGATTCACTGCGCCAGCAGGTCACGCTCGCGGTCGACAGCGTCGAGCACGTCCGGTTCCTCGCCGACCTCGTCGGCGTCGGCAGCGGGCTGCGGGTCGCTCTCGACGTCGACTGCTCGCTGCGCGTCGGACGCCTCCACCTCGGGGTGCGCCGGTCGCCGCTGCGGACGCCGGCCGACGCCCTCGACGTCACCCGGGCAGCGCTCGACGCCGGGCTGTGGGTCGTCGGGCTCATGTTCTATGACGCTCAGGTCGCCGGGCTGCCCGACCGTGGCCCCCACCTGCGCGCGCTCAAGAGGCGGTCGCTGGCCGACCTCGCCGAACGCCGGGCGCCGCTCGTCGAGGCGGTGCGGGCCCTCACCGGCGTCGAGTTTGTCAACGGCGGTGGCACCGGCAGCCTGCACCACCTCGCCGGCGCCGACGCGCTCACCGAGCTCGCCGCCGGGTCGGGGCTCTACGGCCCCACCCTCTTCGACGCCTACGACGACTTCGCGCCGCGTCCGGCGATGACCTACGCCCTCCCGGTGGTGCGCCGTCCCGGTCCGGGGATCGTCACGGCATACAGCGGGGGTTATGTCGCGAGCGGCGAGCCGGGGTGGTCGCGGGTGCCGCGCCCGGTCGGTGACGCGCTCAGGCTCATCCGGTCCGAGGCGGCGGGTGAGGTGCAGACGCCGCTGCGGGGCTCGGCTGCCGACGGGACCGCGATCGGCGACCGTGTGTGGCTGCGCGGCGCCAAGGCGGGCGAGCTGCTCGAACGCTTCGACCACGTGCACCTCGTCGAGCAGGGCAGGCTCGTCGAGACGGTGCCGAGCTATCGCGGAGAGGGACAGAACTTCGGATGAGCACGACCTGGAGCAACTGGGCCGGCAACGTCACGGCGCACCCGGCGCGGATCGTCGAGCCACGGTCGGTCGAGGACGTCGTCGAGGCGGTCAAGGAGGCCGCCGACCGTGGCGAGCACGTGCGGGTCGTCGGTGCCGGGCACTCGTTCACACCCCTCGTCGCCACCGACGGGACACTGCTTCGCCTCACCGCGCTGAGCGGGATCGTCGACGTCGACCTGGCCCGGCAGCGGGTGCGGGTCGCCGCGGGCACCCCGCTGCACGTCCTCAACCCGCTGCTCGACGGTCTCGGTCTCGCGCTGCCCAACCTCGGCGACATCGACCGGCAGGGCATTGCCGGGGCCATCGCCACGGGCACGCACGGCACCGGGGTCCGGCACCGGGGGATCGCCGCTGCCGTCACCGGGCTCACCCTCGTCCTGGCCGACGGGTCCGTCGTCGCGGTGGACGACTCGCACGACCCGGACCTGTTCCGGGCGGCGACGGTCGGGCTCGGTGCCTTCGGGGTCGTGGTCGAGGTCGAGCTCCAGTGCGTGCCGGCGTTCCGGCTGCGCGCGCTCGAGACGCCGGGCCGGCTCGACGAGGTGGTCGAGGGCTACGAGGACCTCGTCGCCGAGCACGACCATGTCGACTTCCACTGGTTCCCGCACACGGGTCGCGTTCTGCTCAAGCGCAACTCACGCGTCGACCATGCTGATCCCGGTCGGCCGCAGCCTCGGTGGCGCGAGTGGCTCGACGAGGACCTCCTGAGCAACAAGGTCTTCGAGGGGCTCAACCGCGCGGCTGCTGCGCGTCCGTCGATCGTGCCTCGGCTCAACCAGGTCAGCGCCCGCGTGCTCGGCGCCAAGGAGTACACCGACACGTCGTGGCGCGTCTTCTGCACCTCGCGTGACGTGCGCTTCCGCGAGTCGGAGTATGCCGTCCCGCGCGCCTCCCTGCCCGCCGTCATCGCCGAGCTCCGGGCGTGGATCGACAGCCACGACGTGTCGCTGCCGTTCCCGGTCGAGGTGCGCTCGACCGGTGCCGACGACGTGTGGCTGTCGACGGCATACGAGCGGGAGAACGCCTATGTCGCCGTCCACCAGTACTACCGGATGGACGACGGGGGAGTCTTCGCGGCGTTCGAGGCGATCGTGCGCGAGCACGAGGGGCGGCCGCACTGGGGCAAGCTGCACACGCTCGGGGCCGGCGAGCTCGGCCGGCTCTACCCGAGGTTCGGTGACGTGCAGCGGGTGCGGGACCGGGTCGACCCGGAGCGGCTCTTCGCCAACGCCCACCTCACCCACGTCCTCGGGGAGTGATCGGGTCCCGGTGCTCGCAGGGTCAGACCGGTGCGAAGGCGTCCGGGTCCTCGTCGAGCCGGCGACGGAGCGCCTCCTCGAGGGTCCGGTCGGTGGGGACGAGCGCGTTGTAGTCGCGGTCGAGGCGCGACTCGAGGGCGTCCGCGACCTCGTCGTCGTCAAGGTCGGTGGCGGCGATGACGTCGGCCGCGCGCGTGAGCAGGGAGGCCACCTCGGTCATCCCGAGCCAGGCGAACCCGGCACGCGCTGCCCTGAGCTCCTCGTCCTCGAGGGCCTCGAAACCGTTGAGCACACCGTCGCTCATCGCCTCGCCGTGGAAGAGCAGGGCGTCGTGGAGGGCGCGGTCCCCTTCGCGGGCGTCGTCGTCGAGCTCGACCTCGGCGGCGCGGTTCCACACCTTGTCGGCGTCGTCCATGGTTCGCACTCTCGGGGTGGACGGGCGGGGCTGTCAATGGGACGAGCCCGACGGCGGGCGCGTCGACTTCACCCCGGAAGGTCGCACTTCGGAGGGGAACCGTTCCCACCCGAAGTACGAGGAACCCACTTCAGGCGGGAAAGGAGGGGGGAGGCGAGGGGTCAGGGGCAGGGGTCGGGCTCGAGGGCGGCGAGGCGGGTGCGCCGGTTGCTGCGCGCCTGGCGCAGCGAGTCGATCGACAGCAGCACCAGCGCCACCCAGACGATCGCGAAGCCGACCCACAGCGCGCCGGACACGTGCTCGCCGAGCACCAGCACGCCGATGAGCAGCTGCAGCATGGGCGTGAGGAACTGGATGAGCCCGATCGTCACCAGCGGGATGCGACGCGCCGCCGCGGCGAAGAACAGCAGCGGGATCGCCGTGACGACACCGGCCGCCACGAGCAGACCCGTGTGCCACCCACCGTGCGAGCCGAACGTCGTCGAGCCCTGCGCCGACAGCCAGACGAGCACGCCGACCGCCACGGGCGCGAGCACCATCGTCTCGACGGTGAGCGAGTGCATCGCGTCGAGCGTGGCGCCGACCTTCTTCTTGACGAGCCCGTAGAACGCGAACGAGAACGCGAGCGACACCGCGATCCACGGGAACTCGCCGCCGGCCACCGTGAGGTAGACGGCCGCTACCGCACCCACCGTCACCGCTGCCCACTGCAGCGGTCGCAGCCGCTCGCGCAGCACGAGCACCCCCAGCGCGACCGTGACGATGGGGTTGAGGAAGTAGCCGAGCGCCGCGGCATACGTGCGTCCGGTGATGACCGCCAGCACGTAGATGACCCAGTTCGCCGCGATGAGCAGCGCCGCAATCGTCAGCCCCCCGAGGAGGCGGGGTCGCGCGGCCACCGTCCGCAGCCACCCGAAGTCGCGCCGCACGAGCAGCACGACCGCGCAGAACGCCAGCGTCCACAGGATCCGGTGCGCGAGGATCTCGAACGCGCCCGACGGCTTGAGGGCGTGGAAGTAGAGCGGGAAGAGCCCCCAGATGCCGTAGGCGAGGAAGGCGTATGCCGTCCCCCGCCTCAGCTCTGCGTCGTCACCCGCGAGGGGCGCGCTCACGCCCCGGCCACCGGACGCACCCGTTGCGTCCGCACCAGTGGGGACCAGGGCGTCATCGTGCCGGACGCAAGGAGTGGGGCGGCAGGGGTCACCCGACGGTCCACGTGTCGCGACCGCGCAGCAGCGCCGCGAGGTCGTCGTCGCTCGCGGGCCCGCCGGCGGTGTCGACCGCAGCCGAGATCTGGGCGCGCACGCCGTCGTCGTAGGTCGGGCGCGACACCGAGCGGAAGATGCCCATCGGCACGTGCGTCATCTCGGGGGAGTCGAGCCGCGACAGCGCGAACGCCTGGCTCGGGTCCTCGGCCCCCGCGTCGTGCACGACGACGTCGGCTCCCTCGGCCGACGCGGCAGCCGCGTCGACGAACTCGAGGCGACCACCCGGCATACGGACGAGGGTCTTGCGGTCGTTCTCGGGACCGACCTGCACCGGCTCGCCGTCGAGGAGGTGCACGAGGCGCGCCTCCTGCTGGGTGCGGTCCTTGATGAGGTCGAAGGCGCCGTCGTTGAAGATCGGGCAGTTCTGGTAGATCTCGACGAGCGAGGTCCCGCGGTGCTCGGCGGCGGCGCGCAGGATCGACGTGAGGTGCTTGCGGTCGCTGTCCATCGTGCGCGCGACGAACGTCGCCTCGGCGCCGAGGGCGAGCGACACCGGATTGAACGGCTGGTCGACCGACCCGAGCGGCGACGACTTCGTCACCTGGCCGACGCGCGAGGTGGGGGAGTACTGGCCCTTGGTGAGGCCGTAGATCTCGTTGTTGAAGAGCAGGATCGTCATGTTGACGTTGCGGCGCAGCGCGTGGATGAGGTGGTTGCCACCGATCGACAGCGCGTCGCCGTCACCGGTGACGACCCAGACGTTCTGATCCGGCCGCGACGTCGCGAGACCGGTCGCGATCGCCGGCGCGCGCCCGTGGATCGAGTGCATGCCGTAGGTGTCGAGGTAGTAGGGGAAGCGCGAGGAGCAGCCGATACCCGAGACGAAGGTGATGTTCTCGCGCTTGAGCCCGAGCTCGGGCAGGAAGGACTGGACGGCCGCGAGGATCGCGTAGTCGCCGCAGCCCGGGCACCAGCGGACCTCCTGGTCGGAGGTGAACTCCTTCTTCGTCTGCGCAGGGGCGTCCGGCGCGAGCAGAGGTATGCCGGCCA
Source organism: Knoellia flava TL1 (assembly GCF_000768675.1). Taxonomy (GTDB): domain Bacteria; phylum Actinomycetota; class Actinomycetes; order Actinomycetales; family Dermatophilaceae; genus Knoellia; species Knoellia flava. The sequence goes on from NZ_AVPI01000027.1 coordinate 43,076, forward strand.
GCCCGCTCGGGCGCGCGGCCGCACCTCCCGAAGTGGTGCCGTTCGGCGCGCCGCCGGTGGAGGCGCCGTTGGCGGAGGCCGTGTCGGTGGTCGTCGGGTTCTCGACGGTGGTCACTTCAGCTCCTCGAGGTGGGTGAGGATGACGTCGGCGAGGTCGACCGTGGAGAACGGCAGGCCACGCACGGAGGTGTGGGGGCGGACGTCGACGAGGAACTCGGCGCGCAGCAGCATCGACAGCTGGCCGAGGTTCATCTCGGGGACGACGACGCGGTCGTAGGACCGCAGGACCTCGCCGAGGTTGGCGGGGAACGGGTTGAGGTGGCGCAGGTGGGCGCTCGCGACCGCATGGCCGGCGTTGCGCACGGCGCGGACGGCGGCGGCGATCGGGCCCTGCGTGGAGCCCCAGCCCAGGACGAGCAGGCTCGCCTCGCCGGAGGGGTCCTCGACGACGACGTCGGGGATGCCCGCGATGCCCGCGACCTTGGCGGCGCGCAGCCGCGTCATCTTGTCGTGGTTGTCGGGGTCGTAGGAGATGTTGCCGGTGACGTCGGCCTTCTCGATGCCGCCGATGCGGTGCTCGAGACCCGGGGTGCCGGGGACGGCCCACGGTCGCGCGAGCGTCTCCTCGTCGCGCAGGAACGGGTGGAAGACCGGGTCGCCCTTGTCGTCGACGCCGTTGGGCGCCTTGGCGAACTCGACCTGGAGGTCGGGCAGGTCGCCCACCTCGGGGACGGCCCACGGCTCGGAGCCGTTGGCGAGATAGCCGTCGCTGAGCAGGAAGACGGGGGTCCGGTATGCCGTCGCGATCCGGACCGCCTCGAAGGCCGCCTCGAAGCAGTCGGCCGGGGTCGACGGCGCGATGATCGGCACCGGCGACTCCCCGTTGCGGCCGAACATCGCCTGGAGCAGGTCGGCCTGCTCGGTCTTGGTGGGCAGGCCGGTCGAGGGGCCGCCGCGCTGGACGTCGACGATGACGAGCGGCAGCTCGAGGCTCACGGCGAGGCCGATCGTCTCGGACTTGAGGGCCACGCCCGGGCCGGACGTCGTCGTCACCCCGATGGCGCCGCCGAAGCTCGCGCCGAGGGCGATGCCGATGCCGGCGATCTCGTCCTCGGCCTGGATCGTCATGACGTCGTGGCGCTTGAGCGCCGACAGCGCGTGGAGGATGTCGGACGCCGGCGTGATCGGGTATGAGCCGAGGACGAGCGGCAGCTTCGCCCGGTGGGCGGCGGCGACGAGCCCGTGCGCGAGTGCGGTGTTGCCGGTGATGTTGCGGTAGGTGCCCGGCGGCATGACCGCGGGCGCGATCTCGTAGCTCGACGCGAAGTCCTCGGTCGTCTCGCCGTAGTTCCAGCCGGCCTTGAGGGCGGTGAGGTTGGCCTCGAGGATCTCGGGGTGCGCGCCGAACTTCTTCGTGAGGAACGCCTCGGTGCCGGTCGTCGGGCGGGTGTACATCCACGACAGGAGGCCGAGCGCGAACATGTTCTTGGCGCGCTCCTTCTCCTTGCGGGTGAGGCCCTCGAAGGAGGCGAGCGCGTCGACGGTGATGCTCGTGAGCGGCACCGCGTGGACGTGGAAGGACTCGAGGGTGCCGTCGTCGACGGGGCTCTCGGCGTAGCCGACCTTGGCGAGGTTGCGCTTGGAGAACTCGTCGGTGTTGACGATGATCGTCGCCCCGCGCGGCACGTCGCCCAGGTTGGCCTTGAGCGCGGCCGGGTTCATCGCGACGAGGACGTCGGGGGCGTCGCCCGGTGTGAGGACGTCGTGGTCGGCGAAGTGGAGCTGGAAGCTCGAGACACCCGGCAGCGTCCCCTGGGGTGCGCGGATCTCTGCGGGGAAGTTGGGCAGCGTCGACAGGTCGTTGCCCATCGCCGCCGTCTCGGAGGTGAACCTGTCCCCCGTGAGCTGCATCCCGTCGCCGGAGTCACCGGCGAATCGGATGACGACGCGATCGAGCTTCTGGACGGTCTTGCTGGACATGAACACCTGACTCGAGAGACGTCGGTCGGGGCGCGTGCGTCGTGTCCCGACGTGGTCCTTCCATCCTACGACCGGACTTAGGCAAGGCTATGGAGGTGTCCATCCGCGATCAGGAGCGTGACCCTGCAGCCGGGTAGTCCTCCCCATTGTCCGCCCGGTGACTGGATGACAGGCTGTCTTCCGGGGGCACGCGACGCGGTGCCGGCAACACACGACGGGGGTGGCGATGGCGTACGAGGTCGAGATCAAGGACCTGCGTGACTCGGCCAGGGCTGCCCGCACGGCCGCCACCGAGGTGGCGCGCCAGACGCCGGGCAGCCACCTCACCGGCGCCGGCACCGGCATCCCGGGGGCCGACAGCGTCGCGGTCATGGCGCGGGTCAGCAGGGGATGGGCCACGGAGCTCTCCGACTGGGCCAAGGCAGCCCGTGGCTACGGCCGCACCCTCGACACCAACGCCGACCAGTACGAGCTCGACGACGAGGCCGCGCGTGACGCGTTCGGACCCCTGGGTCGGGGGCGCTGACGCGTGCCCCTGTCATGGTCCGACATCACAGCGTGGAAGCACGAGCCACTCGCCACCGCGGAGCGCGAGCTGCGCACCACGCGGCGCGACCTGCTCGACCTCGCCGACGAGCTGGCCACGATGGGCCTGCCCAGGAACTGGACCGGCGACGCCGCCAGGACCTCGGGTACGTGTCTCAGGACCGTCGCCGACGACCTCCGCGACGTCGTCGCGGAGGTGTCCGCGGCATACACGGCGGTCTGTGACGCCGCGGACGGAGTCCTCGGCGTTGTCCGTGCTGTGGCCGAGGCCCGGGAGTACGCCCGGCTCAGCTCCCTGACCATCAGCGCCTCCGGTGTGGTCACGACCAAGGAGCTCCTCGTATGCCGTGCCGACGACGACGAGGAGGACGTCGAGACCCGTCGGGCCCGCCAAGCGCAGGTCGACGAGTGCGTCACCCGGATCGCCGAGGCGCTGCGCAAGGCCGCCGACGTGGACGCCGACCTCTCCGCCGTCCTCACGAGCATCGAGCTCAACCGCATCGAAGGCGGCAAGGGGACGCTCGCCCAGGCCTCGGCCATCGGCGAGGTCAAGGGTGACCTCAGCGTGCTCGAGCCACCCCGGGGCGGGTCGCCGACGCAGAACGCCGCGTGGTGGGCGACGCTCTCGCCGGACGAGCGGGCGCTCGTCATCGCCGAGAACCCGGGCTGGATCGGCAACCTCGACGGCATCGACGCGACGTCGCGGGACCTGGCCAACCGCAACCTCCTCGACACCCGCCGCACCCACGTCACGACGAGGCTGGCCGAGCTCGAGGCCGGATTCATCGACGAGGACGGCAACTTCGACTACGTCTACTACCAGGACCACATCGACGAGTACCACGACCTCATGGAGGAGAAGGGAGCGATAGCCACGCTCGACGAGATGCTCGCCCGTCCCGGTGCGCACCAGCTCATCGGCGTGGACTTCACGACGCCGCGCACCCAGGCGATCGTCGCCAACGGCAACGTCGACACCGCCGACCACGTCGCTGTGTTCACACCCGGCTTGACCTCCACCGTCGAGGGCATGGGCGGCTACGACTCGAGCATGGCCCAGTTGCGGGCGAGGACCGAGGACGAGCTCTTCCGCCGGGGCGAGTCTGGCACCGTCGCCACCGTGACCTGGCTCGACTACCAGGCGCCGCAGTGGGGCACGACGTTCGCGGGTGACTCGGTCGCCCTGTCCGGCTCCGCCGAGAATGGGGGCCGGGACCTCGCTGCGTACTTCACGGGGCTCAACGCCTCACGGCTGACGGACCCCGACCTCACCGCGCTCGGCCACTCCTACGGCTCCACGACGACCGGCTACTCGCTCCAGCACGAGGGCACCGGGGTCGACCGTGCCGTCTTCTTCGGCTCTCCGGGTCTGGGGACGAGTGACCTCGGCGACCTGCACCTGCCCGAGGGCAACGCCTACTACGCCGAGGCGAAGTGGGACCCGGTCGGTGACCTCGGCCGCTTCGGCACCGACCCCACCGGCCTGGAGGGCATGAACCACCTCGAGACCGGCGGGGGAGAGTCCGCCGACGGCCGGTCGTGGAACGGCGTCGAGGGCCACTCCGACTACCTCCAGGACGGCTCGACGAGCCAGTACTCCATGGCGCAGGTCGTGGGCGGCCACCCGGGCGACGTCATCGAGGGCAAGAATGTGGGCTTCTGGACCGACCCGCTCGACGCCCAGCCCTGGTGGCCGGGGTTCCTCACGTGAGAGACGACAACCCGATGACCGGCCTTCGCCGCACCTCGACCGACCGACGCCGCCGGGCGCGGGTCGCGACAACGGCTGCCGCCGTCGTCGCCGTCCTGGCCCTGTTACCCGGGTGCACCGGGGACGCCGGGGGCACCGGGGGCACAGGGGGCACCGGCACCACCCGCACGACAGGAGACACCGTGGACGCACGACAGCAGCTCGACTCGCGGCGCAGCGAGGCTGAGGCCAAGCGTGACAACCTCGCGCTCCTCGCCGAGGTGCGCGAGGCCCTGACCAAGGTCAACCCCGCGCTCAGGTGGCGCACTCCCGAGCCGGCCGTCGAGTCCGGCTCGCTGTGCAAGAAGCCCTTCGACGCCGTCGACGGTGCCGGGACGCTCAACCTCACCGCAGGCGGAGCCTTCGGGTCGATCCCCGACGCCGACTGGCCCCGCGCCTGGGCGGCGGTCAAGGAGGTCGCGGCCAAGCGTGGCTACGGCGACGAGCACGTCCTCAAGGACGAGCCGGGTGGACACCAGGCGTCGGTCTACGACGAGGACGGGTCCGAGCTGTCCGTGGGAACCGGCGTCAACACCACGGCGACGATCTTCGGAGCCTGCTACCTCACCAGGTGAGCGGGTTCGCCCGACCCGGGTGCTGCCCCTGACGACCGGGCCGCGGCTAGGCTCTCGGCATGACCGGATACGTGGCAGCGGCAGCGGTGCTGGCCACGGGCATGCTTCTCGTCATCGCCGCGATGGGCGCCCGGTCCCTCCTCGCCCCGCGCGCGGCGACGACGGCCAAGCTCACGACCTACGAGTCCGGCGTCGACCCCGTCGGAGAGGGCTGGGCGCAGAGCCAGGTCCGCTACCTCGCCTACGCCTTCCTCTACGTCGTCTTCGCGGTCGACGCGGTCTACCTCTTCCCCTGGGCCTACGTCCTGCGCGACGCGGACCTCGGGGTCGCCTCGCTCGTCGAGATCGCGGTCTTCATCGGAATCATCGTCATCGGCCTGCTGCACGCCGCACGTCGCGGCCTGCTCCGGTGGACGTGACGCGATGACGACCGAGCAGCCCGTCGCTCCGAGCGCCCAGCCCGTCTCCCTGCCGATGCCGCGTGTCGGCCCCGTCGCCGAGCACGCGCCGAAGCCGATCCGCGTCGTCCTCAACTGGGGCCGGCGATACTCGCTATGGGTCTTCAACTTCGGGCTGGCCTGCTGCGCCATCGAGTTCATCGCCGCGTCGATGGGCCGGCACGACTTCATCCGGCTCGGCGTCATCCCGTTCGCGCCCGGGCCACGCCAGGCCGACCTCATGGTCGTCTCGGGCACGGTCACCGACAAGATGGCGCCCGCGATCCGCCGCCTCTACGACCAGATGCCCGAGCCCAAGTACGTCATCTCGTTCGGAGCCTGCTCCAACTCCGGCGGCCCCTACTGGGACTCCTACTCCGTGACCAAGGGCGTCGACCAGCTCATCCCCGTCGACGTCTACGTCCCCGGCTGCCCGCCCCGGCCGGAGGCCCTGCTCCACGGCATCATCCGGCTCCAGGAGCAGATCGCCGGTGAACGCCTCTCGGGCCGCGCGATCGCCGACCGACTTGGCGCCGACCGCTGGCAGCCCCGCTACACCGCCCACCGCACCGCCTCCGCGGGTGAGGTGACGCGCGGGAGGGTTGAGCGCCCCGAGCCCGCGCGGTGATGCTCGTCGTCCTCGCGCTGCTCGCGTTCGTCATCGAGTTCGCCTTCATGGTCGGTGTCTTCCTGCTCGCCTCCGGCCTCGTCGGTGGTGGCCTCGGCGGTGCCGTCGTCGGGGTCCTCGCGGTCGTCCTCGTCGCCGCCCTCTGGGGCCTTTTCATCGCCCCGAAGGCCCGCCGGCGGCTGCCCAAGGTCGTCCGCGCCCTCGCCTCCGGAGGTGGGGTCGCCGTCGTCGGCGCCGTGCTGCTCGGACTGGGACGCGAGCGGTTCGGGCTCGTCCTCCTCGGGGCCGGGCTCGTCCTCGTCCTCGCGCAGCTCGTCCTCGACGAGACCGACGCGGGGCGCGCGAACGGACCGGCCGCCGCGAACAGGGCCCGCGACGCCGGTGACACCCGACGGTCACGTCGCAGCCAGCGCTCGCGCCGTCGATGAGCGCCTCCCGGGAGGCGAAGACCTGCGCATCCTGCGGCCGCCGGATCGAGTGGCGCAAGAAGTGGGAGAGGGACTGGGACCAGGTCCGCTACTGCTCCACCGCCTGTCGTCGCCGCGGCGTCGGTGAGGTCGACCGGGCACTGGAGCACTCGATCCTCGACCTCCTCGGGCAGCGGGCGTCCGGTGCGACGATCTGCCCGTCCGAGGCGGCGCGGGCCGTGGCTGCAGCCGGCGGTGGCGACACCCCTGCTGACGAGGAGCCGTGGCGCGAGCTCATGGAGCCGGCCCGCCGGGCGGCGCGACGGCTCGTCGACGCAGGCGCGGTCGAGATCCTCCAGCAGGGCAGGGTCGTCGACCCGTCGACGGCCAGGGGCCCGATCAGGATCCGGCGCGTCCGCGGACGGCTCTGACCCGTGCCTCGGGCCCGGGGCCCGGCTGGCAGTGCGGGCACCACCAGGTGCGACGGTTCGCCGCGTCGCCAGGGACCTCGTCGACCATGAGGACCACCGTGCCGCACCTGAGGCAGGGGCGTCGTTGTCGTCCGGACACCCAGTGGTCCTCTCCGTGCCGGGACGTGCCGGTCGTGACCTGGTAGGCGCCGGGCACGGTAGCGGAGTGCCGCAACGCGAGCGCCGCCCGTTCGACGAGCCGGTCGACGTCGACATCACCCACAGGCGTCCACGGACTCACCCCTGCGAGGAAGGCGAGCTCGTTGGCCCAGAGGTTGCCGAGGCCGGCGAGGGCGGTCTGGTCGAGGAGGGCGGACACCAGCGGCATGCCGGCCCGGGCGCGAAGCCGTCGCGCTGCTTCCAGCGGGTCCCAGTCGTCGCGCAGCGGGTCCGGTCCCAGGTGCCCGGTCACGAGGTGCTCGTTCGCCGTCGCCACCAAGGCGAGGTCGTGCAGGCGCAGGCCCCAGACGGTCGACCCGGAGTCGAGTGCGAGGACGAGCCGGACCTCGTGCATGAGCCGCGACGGGAGGCGGCGGCCCGGTCGGGTCACCGACCACTCGCCGTCCATCCGCAGGTGACTGTGCAGGGTGACGTCGCCCGAGAAGCGGGTGAGCAGGTGCTTGCCGTGCGTCGCGTGCTCGAGCACGGTCCGGTCGGCGACGTCCTTGGTCGCGAGGCGCGGAATGCGGAAGTCCGAGCGCCGGACGACCCGGCCCCGGAGCGAGCGGTCGAGCCGGCGTGCGAGCTTGAAGACGCTGTCGCCCTCGGGCACGGGTCAGCAGCGCCCGACGCAGCGGGCGCCGGCGGGCGACGTACGGCGGCCGGGCACACGGGGCGACGGGGACATGGGCACGTCCACGACGCTAGGGCCGACCCCCGACACCCGCCTCACGGCGGGCTGCAGAGCGACGACGCAAAGGTTTGCCTACCCGGGGGTAAGAACTTGGCAAAGTCCTGTGACGCGGGTCACCCGACAGCCCTAGGTTGCGAGACACCAGTTCCACCACCCATGGGAGATGTCAATGACGACAGTTCGAGCGCTGGGCCTCGTCGCGGCGGGTGCCGCCGCGGTGAGCATCGGAGTCAGTGCAGCACCGGCACAGGCCGCCACGTCCTATGTCGCCCTCGGCGACTCCTACTCGTCGGGGACGGGGACGCGCAGCTACATCGCCGACGGCACGTCGTGCCAGCGTTCGACCCTGGCCTACCCGTCGCTCATCGCGGCGAGCAAGGGCCTGTCCCTCAACTTCCGGGCCTGCTCCGGCGCGACCGTCGCCGACGTCACCAACACGCAGCTGAGCGCGCTCTCGTCGTCGACGACCCACGTCACCCTCTCGGTCGGCGGCAACGACGCCGGGTTCGCGGACGTCCTCACCGAGTGCGCGATGCCGGGCTGGGCGAGCAACTGCAACGGTGCGATCGACGCGGCGCAGAGCTTCGTCAACAACGTCCTCCCGGGCCGGCTCTCGACCCTCTACTCCTCGATCAGGACCAAGGCGCCGAACGCCAAGGTCGTCATCGTCGGCTACCCGCGGATCTTCATGGGCGAGGACTGCAACGCTCTCACGTGGTTCTCGCCGGCCGAGGAGACCCGACTCAACGCGATGGCGGACCTGCTCAACAGCAAGACGTCCTCGGCCGCCAGCGCCAAGGGCTTCAGCTTCGCCAACCCGACCTCGCGCTTCATCGGGCACGCGGTCTGTGACGACGTCGAGTGGCTCAACGGCCTGTCGAGCCCGGTGAGCGAGAGCTACCACCCGAACCGTCCCGGCCACTCCGGCGGATACGCGCCCACCGTGAGCACCCCGCTCACCGGCTCGGCGTTCCGCCTCACGTCGGCCACCTCGCAGAAGGCCGCCGCCAGCGCCGACCGCCTCGCCGCTCAGCAGCGCACGTATGCCGTCCGCGACGCCTCGATCACGCCGAAGGAGTTCCGCGCCCCGGACCTCTCGACCGCCGAGGTCAAGGCCGCGGCAGCACGAGCCGGGGTCGACCTCCGCTCGCGGGCCAGCATCGACAGGGCCGACCGCATCTGGTCCGACCACCAGGCCGCACAGGTCGCCGGCCGCTGACCACCACGACTTCTTGCCCCGTTGGGACGCCGAGCGCCAGCGAGGTGTCCCAACGGGGCAAGAAGTCGGACCAGCTGGCGGTCTAGGGTGACGACGTGAGCACCGATGAGCTGCACGTCGTCGCCCCGGAGGAGTGGCACGAGGCCGTCTCCGCCGCGCAGGCGACCGGGTTCACCTTCTTCGACTGGCTCAGCGCCGTCGACCGCACCTACGACGTGGCCGCGCCCGGCTATGACGTCGTCATCCGCGCCCTCGGTCTCCAGCGCCGCGACTCGGTGACGGGTGACCAGCTCGCGGGGCTGCACGGCATACGGATCACGACGCGGGTGCCGGAGGGAGGCGCGGTCGCATCGGTGACCGACGTCTATGCGGGCGCCGCGTGGCACGAGCGCGAGACGCACGAGATGTTCGGGATCGGGTTCGACGGGTTCGACGACGGGTCGGGCAGCGGGCTGCGCCCGCTCCTGCTCCCCGAGGGCTTCGAGGGCACACCGCTGCGCAAGTCGTTCGTCCTCGCGGCCCGCGCGTCGAAGCAGTGGCCCGGCGGCAAGGAGCCCGGCGAGGGCCACGACTCCGCGAAGTCGCCGTCGCGCCGTCGGGTCCAGGCGCCCGGTGTCCCCGACGCGACGTGGGGACCCCGCTGACCATGGCGGAGGTCGCGATCGAGCGGAGCCGCGGCAAGGGCGTGCTCGCCATCCTCGGTTGCGTGGGGTTCGTCTTCGCCTGCCTGCTGCTCGCCTCGACGGGTCACCCCGTCGCGCTCGCGATCGCGGCTCTCGGCATCGTCACGTTCGGGACGTTCGGTGCGCTCTGGGTGCGGCAGCTCCTCCGTCCCGGACCCGGGCTCGTCGTCGACGAGGAGGGGTTCGACGACCGCAGCTCGGCGACGGCGGTCGGGCGCGTGCCGTGGGGTGACGTCATGAACGTGACGACGTGGGGCCTGCCCGGCAGCACCAACGTCGTCGTCCATGTCCGCAACCCCGACGACCACATCGCCCGCCTCGGCTGGTTCAGCCGGCGGGCAGCCCGCGCCAACGTGCGGCTCCTCGGAACCCCCGTCGTCCTCGCCTCGACCGGGCTCAGGATCGACACCGACGGGCTCGTGAGCCTGATGCGTGACGGCTTCGAGCGTCACTCCGGTTCGTTGGGCGTCGTGCCGCCGACGAGGTAGGGGGTCGTCACGCCCTCGTAGGCGAGGTGTGCGACGAGACCCTCGCGGGCGTGGGGGAGGTTGTGGCAGTGGTCCATCCAGATGCCGGGGTTGTCGGCGACGAACGCCACCTCGAAGCGCGCGCCGACCGGCACCTCGAGCGAGTCGGTCCACCACGGGCTGCCCGTCGCGGCCTTCCCGTCGCGCGACAGGACCAGCACGTGGTGGCCGTGGAGGTGCATCGGGTGGGTCTCGTTGCTGCGGTTGAGGATCTCCATCCGCACGACGTCACCCTCGGCGACGGTGAACATCGGGATGTTGGGCCACAGCTTGCCGTTGATCGACCAGTGCACGCCCGGACGGCCCTTGACGAAGCCGGGCTTGCGCCCGATCGAGTAGGCGAAGGTCCGGGCCGGCTTGCTGGGGTCGAAGGCCGTTGTCGACGGTGAGCCGTAGGTGAGGAGGTCGACGTCCTTCTTGGGCCGGCTCGTCGTCGGTGCCGTCGAGCCGGCCGGCCCCACGACCATCGACACGCCGCTCATCTGCACCCGGGCCGCACCCGACGCCGGGACCTCGACGACGAGGTCGGCGCGCCCGCCCGCCGGTACGACGACGGCCCTGTCGCTCACCCGTGTCGGCGCGTTGACGTCGGTGCCGTCCACCGCTGCGAGCACGTATGCCGTCCCGCTCACCCAGACGGGCGCCACGCCCGCGTCGGTGTTGACGACCCGGACCCGGACGCGGTCACCGGGGCGGGCCTCGACCCGCTGCTCGCCCACACGCCCGTTGAGGGTGCGCTTGCCGGCATACGTGTGGGAGAGGGCGACCACGTCGGTGGTCACCGCGACGGCGGGTGCGACCTTCGGCGCGACGACGATCGCACCGAGCAGGCCCTTGCGCACCTGCTCGTGCGAGACCTGGTGCGAGTGGTACCAGTAGGTGCCGGCCTGGCGCGCGACGAAGCGGTAGGTGTGCGACTCGCCCGCGTGCACGGCGTCCTGGGTGACCCCGGCGACCCCGTCCTCGGCGTTGGGCACGTCGAGCCCGTGCCAGTGCAGCGTCGTGCCGCCGGGGACGGACTCGTTGACAAGGGTCACCTCGACGACGTCGCCCTGCGTGGCCCTGATGACCGGGCCCGGGGACGAGCCGTTGAGGGTGACGCCGGGCACGGTGAGCCCCGCGCCGATCGTCACCCGTCCGGCCGCGGCGACGAGGCGGACGCTGACGTCCGCCGGTCCCGTCTCGCGCTCGGTCAGGTCCTTGACGGAGATCGGGGCGGCGGCGCTCCCGGGAAGCGGGTGTGGCGTCCCGTGGCTGCCCGCAGCGGCCGCGATGCCCGGCTCGTGGAAGCCCATGTCCATGACCGAGTAGGTGTCGGGCATGCGGCTGCCCTTCCACATCCAACCGAGCGGAAGGACGATCGCGAGGGTCGCGACAAGGGCGGCCAGCAGCGCCAGCCGTCCCTTGCCGCGACCACCGGTGGTCTCAGGCGATGACACGTTCCCTCGGGACGTCGGATGCCGCCGCGGCGTCGGAGACGACCCGGCGCGAGCGGTAGAACGTCCACACCGCAGACGAAAAGAGCAGCAGGGCGTTGATGCCGTGCAGCGCCCCGATGATCGGGAAGCTGTGGCCGAGGAGGCCGAGGGCCACCTGGAGCACGACGAGGCCGAGGACGATGCCGGCCCACTTCGTGCCTCCGGGCACCTTGGCGAAGAACGACGAGATGAGGAGGAGCAGGGCGATCAGCGGGATGACCATCATCCCGTTCATGCCGTGGAGGACGAAGGCGATGAACTCCGAGAAGGGGGCGTCACCGCTCTCGAACGCCGCCTCCATGCCCGCCTTGTCGACGACGCCGCCGTCCTCGATGTACTTCCCCATCCCGGCATCCCCGTAGACGATGAACGACGCCTGGAGCATGACCTCGACGGCAACCAGTGCCGCGAGCACACGGTAGACAGTCCGCATGGTTGTGCCTCTCTGACAAGGCCCGGCCGGAGTACGCAGCCGACCGCGCCACGAAACCGCAGGAACGGTGCCCCTGCGAGGAGGAGGAGGCCCCGGCTTGACCTCAGATACATGGTCCCGCCGCGGGTTCCGGCTGTCTGCCGATCCGCCGAAATGCCGCGAACCGACGGCACCCACCACGCGGAGCCGGTCCCAACTAGGCTGCCCACGATGAGCGCGCTCGAGGTCGTGGTGAGGTCGGTGGCCGTGCTGGCCGCCTTCCTCGTGCTCCCGCTCCTCGTCGGCCAGGCCGAGCACAAGCTCATGGCGCACATGCAGGGTCGCCTCGGACCGATGTATGCCGGTGGGTTCCACGGGTGGGCCCAGCTCGTCGCCGACGGGGTCAAGTTCGCCCAGAAGGAGGACATCACCCCGCGTGCCGCCGACCGGACGGTCTTCCGGGTCGCGCCCTTCGTCGCGCTCGTGCCCTACCTGCTCGCCATGGCGGCACTGCCGCTGCAGTCGGGGGTGGCCGGCGTCGAGGTCCCGGCGAGCGCCGTCCTCATCCTCGCCGCGACGAGCGTCGGCGCCCTCGGCACCCTCATGGCCGGTTGGGCCAGCGCTAACAAGTACGCCCTCCTCGGCGCGCTGCGCTCCGCGGCCCAGCTCGTGTCCTACGAGCTGCCGCTCGTCCTCGCCGTCGCGTCCGCGTGCCTTGCCGCAGGGACTCTCAGCCTCACGGGCATCGTCGAGGCGTGGAGCCCGTGGTGGCTGCTGTGGCAGCTGCCCGGCGCCCTCGTCTTCCTCGTCGCCGCGCTCGCCGAGCTCCAGCGCCCGCCGTTCGACATGCCGATCGCCGACGCCGAGCTCGTCATGGGCCCGTGGACCGAGTACACCGGGCTGCGGTTCGCCTTCTTCCTCCTCGCGGAGTATGTCGGCATCGTCGTCTTCTCCCTCCTCTTCGCAGTCCTCTGGCTCGGCGGGTGGCGCGGACCGTTCGACGAGCAGCTCGGCTGGCTCTGGACGCTGCTCAAGGGCTTCGTCGTCGCCGTCCTCGTCATCTGGTTCCGGGTCGCCTGGCCCCGGATGCGCGAGGACCAGCTGCAGCGGCTGGCCTGGCTCGTCCTCCTGCCCATGGCGCTGGTCCAGCTGGCGCTCACCGGAATCGGAGTGGTGGTGACGTCGTGAGCGACGAGTCCAAGCGCAGTGGAGCGTCCAGCAAGGGTCTGCTGCCCGGAATCCTCAAAGGCCTGGCGACGACGGCGAAGACGGCAACGCGCAAGACGCACACGCATGAGTACCCCGACGTCGCGCCGGACCTGCCGCCGCGCAGCCGTGGCGTCATCGCGCTCCTCGAGGAGAACTGCACGAGCTGCATGCTCTGCGCGCGCGAGTGCCCCGACTGGTGCATCTACATCGACTCGCACAAGGAGACCATCCCGGCGACGACCGAGGGTGGGCGCGACCGCCAGCGCAACGTCCTCGACAACTTCTCGATCGACTTCTCGCTGTGCATGTACTGCGGGATCTGCATCGAGGTGTGCCCCTTCGACGCGCTCTTCTGGAGCCCGCAGTTCGAGTACGCCGAGACCGACATCCGCGACCTGCTCCACGACAAGGAGCGGCTCGGCGGGTGGATGGAGACCGTGCCGCCGCCGCCCGCGCTCGACGAGCGCGCAGCCGAGCCGGCCGAGGTCGTCGCCGCCAACAAGCCCGCGCGGGTGCAGCGCCCACCGCGGGGCGG
>NZ_AVPI01000028.1 GCF_000768675.1 Knoellia flava TL1
CGGCTGCGCGCCCTGCGCCGGGCCGTCGTCCCCGCGGCCCGCGTGGCCCCCGGCGTCTTCCGGGCCGCGGTCAACCAGCTGGCGCGGCCGGCATGAGCGCGCACCCCGGCACCGAGGAACGCGTCGTCCTGCTGTCCGAGGACGGGCAGCCCATCGGCGACGCCCTCAAGAGCGAGGTGCACCACACGGACACGCCGCTGCACCTCGCGTTCTCCTGCTACGTCCTCGACGACGCGGGGCGCCTCCTGGTGACGCGGCGCGCGTGGTCGAAGCTCACGTGGCCCGGCGCCTGGACCAACAGCTGCTGCGGCCACCCCGCACCGGGCGAGGAGGTCGAGGACGCCGTGCGCCGACGGCTGCGGCAGGAGCTCGGCCTCGAGGTCGAGGGACTGCGCGCCGTGCTGCCCGACTTCCGCTACCGCGCGGTGATGCCGGACGGCGTCGTCGAGAACGAGGTGTGCCCGGTCTTCGTCGCGCGGTGCACCGACCCAGGCTCGGTCGCGCCCGACCCCGACGAGGTGGCCGAGCACGAGTGGGTCGACTGGGCGACGTTCCGCGCCGACGCCCTCGAGGGGCGCCGTGAGGTCAGCCCGTGGTGCCTGCTCCAGCTCGACGTCCTTCCGCCCGAGCTCTGATCCGCCGCAGGCCAAGCCACAGGACGGGCGCGTAGGCGCTCGCCCACCACGGGGCCGACAGCTCCACGCGGCACCCGGACCCCCGCTCCCTCACGGTGTGTCCCGTGGCCGGTATGCCGCCCACGCGCCACGACCAGTGCCGCACCGCTCCCTCGGGGACCCAGTCCTCGACCCGGAAGGGAAGTGTGGGACCGGCCACGGTCCGGACGTGCCCGGTCGCGCCGGCGGTGAGGACGCCGCTTCCGTCGTCGAGCGTGGCCGCGCGCACGGTCGGCCCCCACGTCGGCCACTCGGCGAGCCGGACGAGCAGGTCCCACGCGACGTCGGCGGGCGCCTCGACGTCGAGGCCGAGGGTGAGGGAGGCGGTCGGAGGTCTCACGGCCGCCCCAGTCTCGCAGCACGAGAGGGCCGGTGGGCAGCGAGCGAGGACGGGTCGGGGCCGACCGGCCGACGGGTGGCGGACCGGGCCCGCCGCGCGCTGCCTACGCTGGGAGCCATGAGCACCGCGCCCGCCACCGCCCGCACACCGATCGGCCCCGCGGCCGTCGTGGGTGTGAGCGGCCTCGTCGTCGCCCTCGTCGCGGCGTCCCTCGCGGGTGTGCTCGCGCCGCTCGTCCTCGACGACCCGGGCCCGCTCGTGCGCTGGGCGCTGCCTCTCGTGCGCGTCGTGAGCGACCTGTCCTCGGCCGCAACCTTCGGCCTGCTCGTCCTCGCTGCCTTCCTCGTGCCGGAGCGACGCACGACCGAGCGCCGCGTCCAGGCCTCGCGCCTCGCCGCCGTCACCGGCGTCGTCTGGTTCGTCGCCGCGGGGCTCGGCGTCTTCCTCACCTTCGCCTCGCTCGCCGGCCTCCGCCTCGGCGACCCCGAGCTCGGCCGGCAGTTCCTGACCTTCGTGTGGTCGCTCGAGGTGACCCGCGTCCTCTCGATCTCGACCGGTGTCGCCCTCGTCGTCACGACTGGCGCGCTCCTCGCACGGACGCGGACGGCATACGCGTGGCTCGCCGCCGTCGCGCTCGCGGGCATCGTCGTCGTCGCGCTCACCGGCCACTCGGCCGGCAGCGCGAGCCACGAGGACGCGGTCAACTCTCTCGGCGTGCACCTCCTCGGCGTCACCGTCTGGGTGGGCGGGCTCCTCGCCATCGCCCTTATGCAGCCCCGCATCGGTCAGGACCTCGCCGCGACCGTCTCCCGCTACTCGGTGCTCGCGGGGTGGGCCTACGCCGCGGTCGCGGTCACCGGTCTCCAGCAGGCCGTCATCCGGCTCGGCGGGCCGTCGGGCGTCGCGTCCGCCTACGGCGCGATGGTCGTCGCCAAGACCGTCATCCTCGTGACGCTCGGCGTCATCGGCTGGCAGCAGCGGCGCCGGGTCATCGTCTCGATCAGCCGCGACGGCAGCGGGTTCGCCCGTCTCGTCCTCGTCGAGCTCGGGCTCATGGGAGCGGCGTTCGGGCTGGGCGCCGTCCTCAGCCGGACGCCCCCGCCCGTCCCCGACTCCGAGCAGTCGCCGAGCGCGGTGCTCTCGATCACCGGCTTCCCCGACCCCGGACCGATGTCGACGTCCGACTGGCTCACCCAGTGGCGGCCGAACTGGCTCATGCTCGCGATCGCCGCCGTCGCGGTCGGGCTCTATCTCGCCGGTGCCCGCCGCCTCGCCCGCCGCGGCGACTCGTGGCCGGTCCATCGGGTCGTGCTGTGGACCCTCGGCTGGCTCGCCTTCGTCTGGGCCACGAGCGGAGCGCCGGACATCTGGGGCCGCGTGCAGTTCTCGGTGCACATGGTCATGCACATGGTCGTCGCGATGATCGTGCCGCTACTGCTCGTGCCCGCGGCCCCGCTCACCCTCGCGCTGCGTGCCCTGCCCGCGCGACCCGACCGCACCTGGGGACCGCGGGAGGTCATCCTCCAGGTCGTCCACTCGCGGGCGATGCAGCTCTTCGCCAACCCGGTCGCCGCCGCCGTGCTCTTCTTCGGCAGCCTCGCCGCCTTCTACTGGTCGCCGCTCTTCGAGCTGGCCCTGACGACGCACACCGGGCACCTGCTCATGCTGGCCCACTTCCTCCTCACCGGCTACCTCTTCACTTGGGTGCTCATCGGCATCGACCCCGGTCCGCCGAAGTGGTCGCCGGCGATCCTGCTGCTCATCCTCTTCGCGACGATCACCTTCCACGCCTTCTTCGGGGTCGCGCTCACGGGCACGTCGTTCGTCCTCGCACCCGACTTCTTCGAGCAGATCAACCTGCCGTGGGGTCCCGACCCGCTCGCGGACCAGCAGCGCGCCGGCGAGATCGCCTGGGGCTTCGGCGAGGCGCCGACCCTGGTCCTCGCGATCCTCGTCGCCCGGCAGTGGTTCCGCCGCGAGAGGCAGGAGAGCGTGCGGCTCGACCGGCAGGCCGACCGTGACGACGACGCCGCGCTGCGCGCCTACAACGAGCGGCTCCAGCGGCTCGGCTCGCAGGCCAAGGAGGTCGACTGACGATGCGCATCGCCCTGGTCCAGGTGGCCTACGACGACGACGAGACGCTCGACGCCCGGGTCGAGCGGGTATCGACGATGGTGCGCTCGCTTGCGTCCGCAGATGTGGGGGCCAGGTCGTCAGAACGCCGGACGCAAGGGGCCCCGTCTTCCGTTGCGTCCGCAGGTGTGGTGGGTATGCCGTCAGAACGCCGGACGCAAGGGGCGTCGGGGGTTCCTGACCTCGTCGTCCTGCCCGAGCTCTGGGCCCCCACCGGGTTCGACTACCGGCGCTGGGAGGACGCGGCCGAGCCTCTCGACGGCCCGTGGGTGCAGGCGATGACGGCGCTCGCGGCCGAGACCGGGGTCACCCTGCACGCCGGCTCCTTCGTCGAGCGGCTGCCCGAGCCCGGGGCCGACGGGCGAACCCTCGCCAACACCTCGCTGCTCGTCACCGCGGAGGGTGGGCGGACGGCATACCGCAAGATCCACCGGTTCGGGTTCGGGTCGGGTGAACCCAAGCTGCTCGAGGCCGGCGCAGACGTCGTCACGGCCGAGGTGCCGTCGGGCGGCGACGGGTCGGTCACCGTGGGGCTGTCGACCTGCTACGACCTGCGCTTCCCCGAGCTCTACCGCCGGCAGGTCGACGCGGGCGCGCAGGTCTTCCTCGTGCCGGCCGCGTGGCCGGCAGCCCGCGTCGGGCACTGGACCCTGCTCGGCCGTGCCCGGGCCATCGAGGACCAGGCGTTCGTCGTGCAGTGCAACACCGCGGGCACGCACGCCCGCACCGAGATGGGTGGTCACAGCCAGGTCGTCGCTCCGACCGGCGAGGTGCTGGCCGAGGCCGGCAGCGGTGAGGAGGTCCTCATCGTCGACATCGACCCGGGGCTCGTCGCGAGCACGCGTGAGGGCTTCCCGGTGCTCCCCGACCGCCGTCTCTGAGGCTGTCGCGGAGCCCTCGAGAAAATTCTTGTACAAAGTTTGTCCAAGGTGCATCCCTGCGTGGGGTCGGCCCGGAAGTAGGGGCATGGACGCCTCCCCGGCGCCCCCGAACCCAGGGAGTACCACCGATGTCAGCTCGCAGGATCCTTTCCGCCCTCGCCGTGGCCGGCCTCGCCGGTGCGCTCGCCGCCCCCGCCGCGTCCGCCGCCCCGACGTCCACGACCGCACCGACCGGGACGCGTAGCCTCGCCGCCGTCCTCACCGCGGACGGCAACCAGTTCGACCGCAACTGGTACGACTACGACATCGTCACCGAGGCGGCCCTCGCCGTCCTCGGCGCCAAGCCGACGAGCAAGGTCGGCGTCCTCGCCGACGGCACCGTCCCGCTCACCGCCTTCCTCCCCAACGACCGGGCGTTCCAGTCGCTCGTCGCCGACGTCGCGGGCTCGCGGTTGTCGTCCGAGAAGGCCGTCTTCGACGCCGTCGCCGGGCTCGGGATCGACACGGTCGAGACCGTGCTGCTCTACCACGTCGTGCCGGGCGCGACGATCACGTCGAAGCAGGCCGTCGCCGCCAACGGCGCGGTCCTCACCACCGCCCAGGGCGGCACCCTCACCGTCCGCTCCTACAGCCGCTACCTCCCGATCATCGAGCTGCGCGACAAGGACACCGACGACCGCAACCCCTTCGTCAACCCGTTCGCCCTCGACGTCAACAAGGGCAACAAGCAGATCGCCCACGGCATCACGGGCGTCCTGCGTCCGGTCAACCTCTGACGCCAACCACCGCACCACCACCAACCCGACAGGAGAACGCCATGCGCACCACCCGAACCCTCGCAGTCCTCGCCGTCTCCACCGGTCTCGGCGCCGTCCTCGCCGTCCCGGCCCACGCCGCCGACGCCAAGGTCTCGATCCTGCACGCCGTGCCGGGAGCGACCGTCGACGTCTATGCCAATGGTGACGCCATCCTCGAGGACTTCACGCCCGGCACCCTCACCGACCCGCTCACCCTCCCCGAGGGCAGCTACGACCTCAAGGTCACGGCCGCCGGCGCCGGTCCGGACGGGGCGGCGGTCATCGAGGCCAACGACGTCGCCGTCCCCGGTGGCGCCAACGTCACCGTCGTCGCCCACCTCAACGCGAGCGGCACTCCCATCCTTACTCCCTTCGTCAACGACACCAAGGCGACGAAGGCCGGTCAGGCGCGCATCACGGTGCGCCACACCGCTGCTGCGCCTGCGGTCGACGTGCGTGCCAACGGTGAGGTCGCCTTCGAGGGACTCACGAACCCCAAGGAGGCCAAGGCGGACCTGCCCGCCGGAGCCATCAAGGCCGACGTCGTGCTCGCCGGCACCGACACGGTCGCGATCGGCCCGGCCGACGTCGACCTCAAGGAGGGCACGAACACCATCGTCTACGCGTGGGGTTCGGCCGCCGACGACAACCTCGAGCTCGCGGTCCAGACCATCGACGGCCTGCACAGCGCCCCGAGCGGCGTCCCGAGCGGTGTCGGCGGCAAGGCGGACACGAACTCCTGGCAGCCGCTGACCCTCGTCGGTGGTGCCGCGTTCCTCGCCGGTGGGATCGCGCTCCTCGCGACCCGCCGCCGCCAGGAAGTGCGCGGCTGACGTGAGCCCCTCGTGGAGCTCCGGCCCGAGGAGGGCGGTCGTCGTCTTGGCGGCCGCTCTCCTCGCCGGGCTGCTCGCCTGGGGCACGTATGCCGTCCTCTCACCCGAGCGGCTCACCGACCCTGCCGACGTGACGGCCGCCCTCGACCCGACGCCCACCGCGTCGGGGTCGACGGAGGCGCCGTCCGCCGCGCCGTCGCCGACGGGACGCCCCTCACCGTCGGCGACGGCCTCCGGCGGACCTGTCGCGGTGCCCGTGCGACCGGCAACGCCATCACCTCCGCGCGACCGGCGCCAGACCAGCACCGGCTTCGAGCTCGCGATCCCCTCACTCGACGTACGCATGCCCGTCGTCCCCGTCGGCGTGGCGGAGAACGGCCAGATGGCGTTGCCGGACGATCCCGACGTCGCCGGGTGGTACCGCTTCGGCCCGGCGCCGACCTCGGCCGAGGGGGCCAACGTCATCTCGGCGCACGTCGACTCCCGCGACGGGGTCGGTCCGCTGGCGAAGCTGCCGAAGCTCGACGTCGGCGCCCGGATCGTCGTCACGGTCGACGGCGCGCGGGTCGAGTACGTCGTCGAGCGCGTCGACCAGTACGCCAAGAAGGCGCTCGACGTCGACGCGCTCTTCGCCCGATCCGGCCCCGCTCGGCTGCACCTCGTGAGCTGCGGCGGCGAGTGGAACCCGAGGACCCGCCACTATGACGACAACGTCGTTGCGATTGCCCGCCGCGCCTCCGTCGCGTGAGGTGTCGCCTATCGTGAGGTGGGTGCGAAGTGATGCGCCCCCCGAGACGAGTGACGCCGAGCTGATGCAGCGCGTCGCCGACGAGGACCGGGACGCGCTCGCGGAGGTCTACCGCCGGTTCGGGCCGCTCGTCCACACCATCGCGGTGAGGTCGGTCGGCAGCCACCACGACGCCGAGGACGTCACCCAGCAGGTCTTCGTCGCGCTGTGGCGCAGCCGCCACTCGCTCGACCCCTCGGCCGGCTCGCTGGCCGGGTGGCTGGCCACGGTGACCCGCCGCCGGTGTGCCGACCACCACGCGCAACGCAGTCGGCGGGAGCGGGACGAGCGGGTGATGTCGGTCCCGTCCGAGGTCGCCACCGGGGCGCACCCGGAGGACGCCGCGGATCGAGTCCTCCTGGCCCGGGAGCTCGACGCCCTGGGAGAGCCGCGGGGCACGATCATCCGGATGGCGGTCGTGGAGGACCGTCGGCAGCAGGACGTCGCCGACGCGCTCGGCCTGCCGCTGGGAACCGTGAAGAGCCACATCCGCCGCGGTCTGCTCGACCTGCGCGCCCGACTCGAGGAGGTGACGGCATGATCCGCCCGCCCGCCCACACCCGAGGTGACGTCCTGCCCACGGAGCACCTCGCCGACGAGCGCCTCGTCGACCTCGCGCTCGACGAGGACGCGCTGACTCACGAGCGCGCGCACCTGGGTGTGTGCGCCCTGTGCCGCGACGCGCTGGCCTCCCTGAGCCGCACGGTGGGTGTGACGCGCGAGGCCTCGTCGGTCGAGCTCGTCACGCCCGGTCCGGGGCTCTGGTCACGGATCGAGGCCGCCCTCGATGACCCCGCCCTCGACGATCCCCACGCCGTCGACCCCGACATCGTCGACCCGGGCGTCGACGACCCGGGCGTCGACGACCCGTCCGCGGCGCCGGACGAGGTCCCGGTGCCGGCGGCGCTCCGCACCGAGCCGATGCCGGACGTCGCCGTCCTGCCCCCGGCGCCGACCGAGGCCTCCGCGTCCCCTGAGGTCGTCGTGCCCCTGCGCACCGCGGGCGGCAGAGGCCAGGCGAGTCGTCCCCGCCCTGCGCTCGGGTGGCTCGCAGCCGCCTGCGCCGCCGGCGTCCTCCTCGGCGCGGGTGGCATCGTCGTCGCCGACCGCCTCCGGGAGCCCGCGGTCGACCCGGCGCGCACGGTGGCGACCGCGGAGCTCGACACGCTGGACACGGCCCAGCGCCTCGGCACGGCGACGGTGAGCGAGCGCGCCGATGACGTGACGCTCGAGGTCGCGGCCCGCGACCTGCGCCCCGCCGACGGCGGCTACGTCGAGGTCTGGCTCATCAACCGCGACCTCCAGCGGATGGTGTCGGTGGGGGTCCTCGACGAGAAGAGCGCCGACCAGACGTTCCCGATCTCGCGCAGGCTGCTCGACGAGGGCTACGTCATCGTCGACCTGTCGCGCGAGCAGTTCGACGACAAGCCGCAGCACTCCGGCGACAGCCTCGTGCGCGGCTCGTTGACGACCCGGGCCTGACAGCGGCCGTCTCCACCGCAGCCTCGCGCCCCGGTGACCGGCTCGTCGCTCGAGGGCCGGTCAGCCGGCGTCGAGGTCCTCGAACGGCCAGCCCTCGACCATCCCGGGCGCGCGCCCGGGCTCGATGTAGAACTCGGTGCCGAACCACTCGCGGAACACGTCCTCCGGCATCTGGAGCATCATCCCGACGTCGCTCGTCTGGCTCGCGTGGCAGGCGAGGGCCGCGCGCTTGGCCTCGAGGTCCGGGCTGACGTCGACCCGCCACGAGATCTGCGCCTCGGGCGTGCCGAGGGGCTCACCACCGTCGATCGGCTCGTCGGGGTCCCAGCTCTGGTCGGCCTGCCCGGCCTCGACGGCGCGCTCGTAGCCCTTGCGCATCTCGTCGCGGTTCATCGTCGACTCGAGCAGCCGAGGCCGCTGCGCCGCGAGGTCGGCGGCGCGATGGACGACGTGGTGGACCTTGACGTGGTCGGGGTGGCCGTAGCCACCGTGCCAGTCGTAGCCGACGAGGACGTCGGCGTCCTCCTCGTCGAGCACCTCGACCAGGCGGCCGGCGGCCTCGTCGAGGTCGGCGCCGTGGAACGAGCCGTCGTGGCCGTTCTGCTCCCAGCCGTGCATGCCGGAGTCGTGATAGCCCAGCCAGACGATGCGCTCGGTGCCGGTGACCCGGGCCGACGCCTCGGCCTCGCTACGACGGAAGTCGGCGAGGGTGCTGCCCTCGGGCAGGTCCTCGGGCGAGGTGCCGAGCTCGCCGCCTGTGCCGTAGACGACGACCACGCGATGGCCCTCGCGCGACAGCCGGGTCATCGTGCCGGAGGTGCCGGACGCCTCGTCGTCGGGGTGGGCATGGAGGAAGACGATCGTGGCCATGCGCCCATCCTGCCGTGCGCCTCGGACACCGTGACCCGTGCCGGATACGCCTGCAGCGAACCCGCCTCAGCCTCCGAGGATCGCCGCGACCTCGGTCTGGCCCCGGTCGCGGGCGTGATCGAGAGCGGTGACTCCGTCGCGGTCGGGGATCGATGGGTCGGCGCCTGCGTCGAGCAGGATCCGCACGATCTCCTGGTGGCGCGGCCCGCCGTCGCCGAGGATGACCGCCTCGAGCAGCGCGGTCCACCCGAGGTCGTTGACGTGGTCGACGTCGATGCCGGTCTCGACGACCCGACGGACGTAGTCCACGTGGCCGCGCTCGCTCGCCGGGATGACCGAGACGCCGCCGTAGCGGTTGCGGATCGTGAGGTCGGGCCCGGCGGGCAGCAGCGCCTCGAGCATGGCGACGCTGCCGGTCACACCGGTGACGAGCCACGGGGTGTCGTGGCGGTCGTCGAGGGCGTCCGCCGACGCGCCCCGCTCCACGAGGACCTCGGCCACCTCGACGTGGTCGTGGGTCGCGGCGAGCAGCAGTGCGGTGCGCCCCTGCTCGTCGCGCCTCTCGATGTCGGCGCCGGCCTCCAGCGCGGCCCGCACCCCCTCGACGTCTCCGGACGAAGCGGCGGCGAGGAGGTCGGTCGCGGGACTTGTCACGTCGTCATCCTGCCGTGCCGTGCACCCGCCCACGAGCAGCAGGCACCCCATCGCGAGGGCGAGGACGGCGACGACGAGCCGGCGCACGGGGTCACCTCCTGGTCGGGCTCCGACGGGCACTCCCAGTGTCCCCGTTCCTAGGATGACCGGGTGACCGATCGCAGCGCCGCCGTCGCAGAGCTCGCCTCCTCCCTGCCCGAGGGGGTCGTCGCCACCCGCCCGGAAGCGCTCGAGAAGTACCGTTTCGACTGGGCCAAGGACCCCGAAGCCGGTATGCCGTGTGCGGCCGTCCGTGCCGAGACCGCCGAGCACGTCCAGGTGGCCGTGCGCTGGGCCGCGAGCCACGGCATACCCGTCGTGCCCCGCGGAGCGGGGTCGGGGCTCAGCGGCGGAGCCTCGGCCGTCGAGGGCGGGATCGTCGTCAGCCTCGAGCGGATGACCGCGATCGAGATCGACCCAGCGGCGCGCTGCGCCGTCGTCGAGCCGGGAGCGTTCAACGCCGCCGTCAAAAAGGCCGCGGCCGAGCACGGCCTCTGGTACCCGCCGGACCCGAGCTCGTTCGAGATCTGCTCGATCGGCGGCAACGTCGCGACCAACGCCGGCGGGCTGTGCTGCGTGAAGTACGGCGTGACGACCGACTACGTCCTCGGGCTCGACGTCGTCCTCGCCGACGGGCGCCTCGTCACGCTCGGTGGCAAGACGATCAAGGACGTCGCCGGCCTGTCGCTGCTCAAGCTCTTCGTCGGCAGCGAGGGCACGCTCGGCATCGTCACGAGGGTGACGCTCCGTCTCGTCCCCGCGCAGCTCGCTCCCTCGACCCTCGTCGCCACCTTCGATACCGTGCGGGCCGCGGCCGACGCCGTCGTCGCGATGGGCCGGGTCGTGCGGGCCTCCATGGTCGAGCTCATGGACCGTCCCACGGTCAACCAGGTCGAGGACCACGCGCCCATGGGGCTCGACCGCGACCGCGCGCTCCTCCTCGTCCAGTCCGACGCCCCCGAGGGCGCCCGGGAGCAGGAGATGGCGGTCATCGAGAAGGCCTGCGTCGAGGCCGGGGCGGTCGACGTCTTCGCGACGCACGACCCGGCCGAGGGCGAGTCCTTCGTCCGGGCCCGGCGCCTCGCGTTCCCCGCCGCGGAGGCAGCCGGTTCGCTGCTCCTCGAGGACGTCGGTGTGCCGGTGCCGCAGCTGCCCGACCTCGTCGCCCGCGTCGAGCAGATCGGTGTCGAGCGAGGCGTCGACGTCGTCTGCGTCGCGCACGCCGGCGACGGCAACACCCACCCGATCGTCATGTACGACGCCGCCGACGAGGACTCGACGACCCGCGCCCGCGCGGCGTTCGAGGACATCCTCACGGCGGCGATCGAGCTCGGCGGGACCATCACCGGCGAGCACGGCGTCGGACGGCTCAAGCGCGACGCGCTGCCCGCGATGCTCGGGCCCGACGTCATGGAGCTCAACTCCCGGATCAAGGCCGCCCTCGACCCCCAGGGCCTGTTGAATCCGGGGGCTCTCCTCCCCGTCGTTCCCGCAGGTCAGGGGTAGAGTCGGGGCCGATCCGGGCACCCTGCGCCCGGACACGGCCACAAGGAGTGACCATGTACATCGGACTCGGAATCGTCCTCATCGTCCTCGGCGCGATCCTCGCGTTCGTCCTTCAGGTGGACATCCCCGGCATGGATGACGGCATGCTCGGCTGGATCCTCATCGCCGCCGGAGTCCTCGCGATCCTCCTCTCGTTCGCGATGCGCGGCCGCACCCGGCCCGCGGGCTACACGACGACCCGCTCCTCACAGGTCGACCCCGCCTCGGGCTCGCGCATCGAGGAGACCCGCGTCGACCCCGACTCGCGCCTCTGACGCGAGCGCACGACGCGCGCACCGAGACCCCGGCGACCACGGTCGCCGGGGTCTCGCGCGTCCGGGCCGGCGCACCCGCACGCCGTGCAGGTCCAGGGGAGCGCTCCCCATCGACAGGGTCCGGTGGCGCTGGAAGGGTTGGCACCAGAGCGGATCGGGGGAGCCGCTGTCCGGCCCTCGGGTCGGGCGACGACCGAGGCGCCTGCTCGTGGAGGGGAGAGCAGGCGCCTCGCCCGTCCGTGCCAGACGGCGTCATCCGCACGAGGTGTACTCGCCTCGTCCGGTGGCCGCTACGTTCGGACGATGGCCGAGATGAGCATGAACGAGATCATCCACGCGGCGGTCCGACGCGACCTCGAGCGGTTCGAGTCCGCGCTGCGCTCGTTCCCCGCCGGTGACGCCGGCCGTGCCCGCCAGCTGCGCCGAGCCTGGGCCACCGTGGACCGGCAGCTGCACCACCACCACGAGACCGAGGACGCCTACGTCTGGCCCTACGTCCGCAGCCTCGACGTCGCCGACCCCGCACTGCTCGACGACATGGAGGGCGAGCACCGGGCGATGGCGCAGGGCCTGGGCGCCGTCTCGGCAGCCCTGGACGCCCTCGTCGCCGACCCCACCGCCGAGCGCGCAGCGGCCGCGGCGGACACCGTGGCCGAGACGGCGCGGGTGACCAACGGCCACCTCGCCCACGAGGAGTCAGACGTCATGCCGATCATCAACGATCGCCTCGAGACGCCGGAGTGGAAGGCCGTCGAGCGGCAGCTGCGCAAGGGCAGCCCGGCGATGGCCGGCGAGCTCTTCGCGTGGATCCAGGATGGCGGCGACCCCGCGGCCCAGGCCTCGCTGGCGCGCACGGTCCCCGCTCCGGTGCGCTTCGTCCTCGCACGCATCATCGGACGCGGCTACCAGCGCGAGGTCGCCCCGGTCTGGCGCTGACCGCCCTTCAGAGACGCGTCACAGCTCCGGGACCGCCCCGAACCTGCGGACCTCCTGCGGCCAGCCGCAGCCCTCGGCCACCCGCCCCGCCCACATCTTCGCCGTCTCGTCGTTGGGGACCTCGACGACGCAGAACCCACCGAGCTGCTCGGTCGTCTCCACGTAGGGCCCGTCGGTGATCGTCACCTCGCCGCTCGTCGCGTCGGCGGCGTAGACCGGCGCGCCCTCCTCGAGTCCGCCGGCGAAGACGTAGACCCCCGCGGCCTTCATCTCGTCGATGACCGCCATCGACGGCCGCACCCGCGAGAGGAACCACTCCTGCGAGTGGTCGCCGACCCACTGCTGGTTGAAGTAGATGAGGTACTGCGCCATGTCGTGCTCCTTCGTCGTCGACGGACCCGTCGCCCGTCCCGCCCCGATGACGATCGGACCGCGCCGGTTTCGACACCCATCCTCGACGAACCTGCCCCAAAAGGCCGGTATGCCGGCCGCGCGAGGTGCGCGGCCGGCATACCGGCGGTCGTGCTCTCTCGACTTCTTGCCCGGATGGGACAGGCTCGCTGGCGCTCGCCTGTCGCATCCGGGCAAGAAGTCGAAGCTGTCAGAAGGCGGACTCGGGCACGTCCATGAGCTCGTTGTCGGTCGCCTCGGCCATGGTGCGCTCGGCGGCGAGGCGGGGGAGGACCTGGCGGGCGTAGAACTGCGCGGCCGCGACCTTGCCGGTGTAGAAGTCCTTGTCCTTCTCCGACACCTCGCCCTCGAGGGCCTTGAGCGCGACGTCGGCCTGGCGCAGGAGCAGCCAGCCGACGACGAGGTCACCGGCACCGAGGAGGAGACGCGTGGTGTTCTGGCCGACCTTGTAGAGGTTGGCGACGTCGCCGCCCTGACGCGGGTCGGACTTCATGAGCTCGCCGACCATGTAGCCGAGGATGCCCTGGACGTTCTCGAGGGCCTCGCCGAGCAGCTCACGCTCACGGTCGATCTTGCCGTCGTGGCCGCCGAGGTCCTTGGCGAACTCCTGGATCTGCATGGCGATCGTCGTGAGGGCCTGGGCCTTGTCCTTGATGATCTTGCGGAAGAAGAAGTCGAGGCCCTGGATCGCGGTCGTGCCCTCGTAGAGGGTGTCGATCTTGGCGTCGCGGACGTACTGCTCGACCGGGTAGTCCTGGAGGAAGCCGGAGCCGCCGAACGTCTGGAGCGACTCGGTGCCGAGGAGCACCCAGGCACGCTCGGAGCCGAGGCCCTTGACGATGGGCAGGAGCAGGTCGTTGACGCGGTTGGCGAGCCCGGCGGCGGAGTCGTGCTCGACCTGCTCGGCGCCGGTGCGCAGCTGCTCGGTGTCGACGACGTCCTGCTGGCTGGCGGTGAAGAGGACGAGCGCGCGCAGGCCCTCGGCGTAGGCCTTCTGCAGCATGAGGCTGCGGCGCACGTCGGGGTGGTGGGTGATCGTCACGCGCGGGGCGGACTTGTCGGTCTGCTGGGTGAGGTCCGCGCCCTGCACGCGCTCCTTGGCGTACTCGAGGGCGTTGAGGTAGCCGGTCGACAGGGTGGCGATGGCCTTGGTGCCGACGAGCATGCGGGCGTTCTCGATGACGCGGAACATCTGGGCGATGCCGTCGTGGACGTCGCCGAAGAGCGTTCCGGTGGCGGGCTTCTCGCCGCCGAAGGTGAGCTCGCAGGTCGTCGAGACCTTGAGTCCCATCTTCTTCTCGACGTTGGTGACGTAGACCCCGTTGCGTTCGCCGAGCTCGCCGGTCTCGAGGTCGACGGCGTACTTCGTGAGGATGAAGAGTGACAGGCCCTTGGTGCCGGGGCCGGCCCCCTCGGGGCGGGCGAGGACGAAGTGGACGACGTTGTCGACCATGTCGGACTCGGCGCTCGTGATGAAGCGCTTGACCCCGGTGATGTCCCAGGTGCCGTCCTCGTTCTGCGTGGCCTTCGTGCGGCCGGCGCCGACGTCCGAGCCCGCGTCGGGTTCGGTGAGGACCATCGTGCAGTGCCAGTCCTTCTCGATGATCCAGCGCGCGAGCTTCTTCTGGTCGTCGGTGCCGAGCAGGTAGAGGAGCTTGGCGAAGGAGTAGGACGCGTTGAACATCGCGAGCGCCGGGTTGGCGCCGAGGACGAGCTCGTTCATCGCCCAGCGCAGGCTCGGCGGGGCGACGGTCCCGTCGAGCTCGCCGGGGACGTCGACGTTCCAGAAGCCGCTCTCGCGGTAGGCGGCATACGACTTCTTGAAGGACTCCGGCATCGTCACGGCCTGGGTCTGCGGGTCGTAGACGGGCGGGTTGCGGTCGGCGTCCTGGAAGGACTCGGCGATCTCGTTCTCGGAGAGGCGCGCCACCTCCTTGAGCATCTCGCGCGCGGTGTCGGTGTCGACGTCGGCGTAGGGGCCCTGCCCCAGGACGTCGCCGCGACCGAACACCTCGAAGAGGTTGAACTCGATGTCGCGCAGGTTGCTCTTGTAGTGGCCCATGCAGCCATGGTGCTACCGACGAGTAGCGAGCGGCAAGATGAGCGACCGGTTTGTGACTAAGCGCACGCTTAGTGGGCTGGGTCACGTCGCGGACATGGCCGGCATACGGTCGATGACGCCGTATGCCGTGTGTGCCGGTCCTCATCTCGGGTGCACGCGTGTGGTTCGCTGGCTGTCATGCCCGCCGGACCCAGCGACCCCGCACGCCGAACACAGGACGAGGACGCGACGACCGCGTCGGCCCCGACGACCGCGACCGCCAAGAAGGTAGCCGCCGAGAAGGCTCCTGCCACGGTCCCCGCGAAGGCCGAAGAGAAGGCCGCCGCAGATAAGGCAGCGGCCGAGGCCCCGGCGAGCAGCGCCGCGGTGACCGAGGCGACCGCCGCCGTCGAGCGCCGGGAGCTGTGGGTGGCCCGCGACGTGCTCGCCGCGCACGTGCGCGAGGAGCGTGACATCGAGGCGCTGCGCCTGCTCGGCGAGGTGCACCACGGGATGGGCGACCTGCCCGCCGCGGGCGCTGCGTGGTTCGGCGCCGGCGTCAAGGGCCCCGAGGTCGACGCGGCCGTCGAGGCCTGGCGCGCGTCGCACGGTGACGACTTCGCCGCGATGTGGCGCTCGCTGCCCCGGTCGGTCCGCCAGGAGCCGCGGTCCAAGAAGGTCGAGGCGCTGCGCGCCAAGGCGCTCGAGGCGCGCGACGCCCAGGACGCCGCGGCCTCGGCGTCGTCGAGCGCCGTGGTCCCGGCCGCCGCGGGCGAGTCTCCGGGCAGCGGAGGCATCGACGCGGCCCAGATCATCGCCTGGGTCATCGCGGCGTTCGTCGTCGTATGCGCGGTCGTGGGACTCGTCCAGATCCTGCGCTGGATGGTCCCCGGGGGCTGATCGACGTCGGTTCGCACGGACGCGGACCGCACGGACGCGGACCGCACGGATGGGCGACGGGCGACCCTCCGGCATACGCCGCTCTTCGTGCTCGTATGCCGTCCGCGCGCCGCGCGTGGCGACGTCCGGGTAGGTGAATGTTTGACCACTTCGCCGTGCTCGATGTCCACCGAACGGGCCGCGACCTGCGACAATGGGTTCAGCCGTCCCTCCGTTGTGGAGGGCGCCCACCCTGCCAGGACTTCCGTGAACTCCGCTCTCCCCTGCTTCCCGATGTTCGGCGCCTTCCGCGCCGGCGTCGCCGGTTCCCCCTCGTGAACTACGTACCGGGACTCCTGCTCAGCGACCGCTATCGCCTCGAAGAGGTCATCGCCGAGGGCGGGATGGGCCAGATCTGGCGCGCCCTCGACGAGCGGCTGCAGCGACCCGTCGCCGTCAAGGTCCTGCGACCCGATGCCGGCGGCGACGACACCTTCATGGAGCGGTTCCGGATCGAGGCGGTCAACTCCGCCGCGCTCCAGCACCCCAACATCGTCACCGTGCACGACTTCGGCGAGGGAGAGACCTCGGCGTTCCTCGTCATGGAGCTCATCGAGGGCCGGCCGCTGTCGACGATCATCCGCGAGCGGGGTCCCCTTCCCGCCGACCAGGTGAGCGATATCCTCCAGCAGTCGGCGTCCGCGCTCCAGGCCGCCCACGACGCCGGGGTCGTCCACCGCGACGTCAAGCCGGCGAACATCCTCGTCGACGACGACGGCTATGCGCGGCTCACGGACTTCGGCATCTCCAAGGCGATGGCCGGCTCCGCGCTCACCCAGACCGGGGAGATGCTCGGCACCGCGCACTACCTCTCACCGGAGCAGGTGCAGGGTCGTCCCGCGACGCCCGCCAGCGACCTCTACGCACTGGCGGTCGTCGGGTTCGAGATGATCACGGGCAGCCGGCCGTTCGCCGGGGAGTCGATGATCGTCACCGCGCTCGCGCACGTCGGGCAGCCGGCGCCCGAGCTGCCCGACTCGGTGCCCGAGCCGCTGCGCACGACCGTGCTCTCCGGACTCGCCAAGCTGCCGGAGAAGCGGCCGAAGGACGCCTCGGCGTTCGCCGACGCGCTGCGCCTGCCGGCGGGCACGGTGCCGGAGGAGCTGGTGGAGGGTGCCGAGTCCGCGGTCGGACCCGTCGTGGCCGGGCTCCCGGACGGGATGTTCACGCCCTACCCGCCGCAGCGCGCCGAGGGCGCCTGACCGTCGGGTTGCCGGCCGGTGGGAGTGGCCCGTCGGGGCCATGAGCCACGCCCACTGACGGCTCCTTCGCGCGCCGGCGCGTGGGTCGCACTGGCTCTGGTCGCGCCGAGTCGCCGGTCCGACACTGGCCTCGTCGGCACCGAGAGGGGGTGCTGACCGGAGGAGCGTCGGGTTGGCGACGGCTCCCCGCGCCCACGTGCCCCACCTGACCACCGGAGCCGGCGATGGCTGTCACCGCACGCACCCGACCCGCATTCGTCCACAGGCTCGTCGCAGCCGTCGCCGTCGCGGCCGTGCTGTCCGGGGTGCCGGCCCTGGGTCCACCCGGTCTCGCTCCCGGCGCCCGGGCCGCGGTGCAGTCGTGCTCGTCGAGCACACCGATCGCCGACCGACCGACGCTGCGGCGTGGCGACACGGGCAGCTGCGTCCGGGTCCTCCAGCAGCTGCTCCTCGCGAAGGGCTACTCGGTGGGCAGCGCCGGGGCCGACGGGTCCTTCGGCGGGGCGACGTGGCTGGCGGTCCGGCGCTTCCAGTCCGACCACATCAACCTGGCGATCGACGGGGTCGTGGGCCCGCAGACGTGGCGCACGCTCGTGCTCGGCGGCACGCGCTACTCCCGGACACGTGGACCCAACCTCACGAGCAGGGTGGTCCTCAGCTTCGACGACTGCCCCAGGAGCTACACCGCGTTCCAGAGCGCGGTGCTCGGTGCCGAGCGCCTCGGCGTGGCCCTCGTGCTCTTCCCGACGGGGAACTGCCTCCTCTCGGGCCGTTTCAGTGCGGCCTACGCCCGCAGCCACGGGCACTACGTCTTCAACCACTCCGTCTCGCATCCCGACCTGAGGACGTTGAGCTACTCGGGTGTGCTCTCCCAGCTCGGGTCGCCGGGTGTGGTGACGTCCTACGGGCGGCCGCCATACGGGGCCTACAACACCACCGTGCTCAACGGCTACGCCGCCAAGGCGATGCGCGTGTGGACGTGGACCGTGGACACGCAGGACTGGACCGGCAGGACCCAGTCGGCGGTGGTGTCCCACGCGGTGTCGTCCTCGAGCGCCGGGGGGACGGTCCTCATGCACATGGCGTGGAACGCGTTCAACACCACGGCGATCTCACAGATGAAGTCCGGCCTCGCCAACCATGGGCTCGGAGTGTGCCGCAACCTCGGCCCGACCGCCGTGGCGCCACGGACGCTGTCCTGTTGAGGACCTGACCCCGAGCCGACCGCTGCGTGCCAGCCCCGGCCGCCGATCAGCCGGCCGTCGGTCAGCGGGGCGGTCCCGCTGCGGTGAGCCGCCACACCTTCGCGCCGTTGCGTTCGGCGACGACGCGGAAGTCCTCGGGGAAACGGAGGTCGCAGCTCGTCAGGGCGGCCTGCAGGCGACGGGTCTCGGTCCTGATGAGGGCCCTGGGGGTGACGGGCTGGATGACGAAGAGGTCCTCGGGCGTCTCGCGGCGGCAGCTGCGTGCGATCGACGCCTGCCAGGAGCCTCCGGCCCACGGGCTCGCCCATCCGCTGCGGTTGAACATGAAGAGGTATCCGGGCGTCGCCATGGCCACTGCCGGCACACCCTCCGCCTCCTGCTCGATCGCCGTGGCGTGCAGCCAGTTCGCCACGGCGGCCTGGTCGTCGTTGAGCGCGATGCCACGCAACGGTGGCACGCTCGTCGGCGATGTCTGGTCGAGCAGGGGGAACGAGCGGTAGGGGTGGACCGTGACCTCCTCGAGGACCGCCGCGGTCGCGAGGGCGACGACTGCGCCCGCGAGGAGCACGGGAGCGGCGCGCACGACCGGTGGGGCGACGCGGGCGAGCAGGCAGAGAGCCACGCCGCACAGGACCGCCCACGGCATGGCCGAGAAGACGGTGTGAGCCCAGATGGCGTTGTTGGTGCCGATGGGTGCGATGAGTGGGGTGGCCAGGGCGAGCAGCACCACGAGCACCAACCGCCACGGTCGTGGTCCGGCGGAGGCTCGCGACGACTCGGTGCGGGCCACCACCGCGAGGGCGCCTCCTGCACCGAGGCCGAGGCTCGTGGCGATGGCGCCGAGACCGGGGAACGTGCCTTCCACGGCCGCTCCGGCCTGGACCGCGACGAAGGCGGCCGCCAGCACGCCGGCGGCAATGACGGCGAGCCACCGACGCCGGCCGGACAGGGTGCACACCAGGGCGAAGGCCAGCAGCA
This sequence comes from Knoellia flava TL1, assembly GCF_000768675.1. GTDB lineage: Bacteria > Actinomycetota > Actinomycetes > Actinomycetales > Dermatophilaceae > Knoellia > Knoellia flava. The sequence continues at coordinate 19,023 of NZ_AVPI01000028.1, forward strand.
GCAGCAGCGGCAGGACGACGGCCCGCAAGGTGGTGCGCGTGGAGTCGAGGTAGGTGTGGATGATGACGTCGATCGAGTGACGGCTCGCCTGCTGGGCGGAGCTGTCCGTGAGCATGTGCAGGGCATTGCGAGTCACGGTGACGAAGGGGACCCCGAGAAGCCTCATGACGCCGAGGCAGAGGACCGCGCCCGCGGTGGCGCCCGCGAGCCGCATCCATCTCGCGCTTCCGGTGACCGGCAGGGCAAGGGCCACGAGAAGGACGACCATCCACACGACGGCTGCCGTGAACTTCGCCATGGTGAGCGGCACCACGAGAAGGCCGGCTACGAGCCAGGGAGCGACACGTCGTCTCCGGTCGTCGTCCTCGAGCGGCACGAGACCCACGGCGAGTGCAGCGCAGAGGAGCGCGCTGAGCCACGCCGAGAGCTCGTTGTAGCCGAGATAGCGCGGCGGGTATGTCCAGACGAGCAGCGTTCCGGCCTGGGCCACGAGCAGGACGAGCCCGCGCTCCCGTCGGTTGAGCCGCACGCCGGCCGCGGTGAGCACCCGGATCGCTGCCCACGTGACTACGACCGACACGGCGAGGTAGCCGAGCAGCCGCAGGACGCGCATCGTGAGGACCGTCTCCCCGGTCAGCGTCCACACGGGATGCAGCAGGTGCTGGAACCCCCAGGCCTCACCGGCCGCCACGCGGTCACTGGCGATCATCGTCCAGACGAAGGCCTCGTCGCTCCAGTCCATGCCGTGGGGGAGGCCTGCCACCACGAGGGCGATCCCCGACAGGGCGGCAAGCCCGGCAGGGACCAGCAGCACCGGGTGCCACCGACCCTCCCGAGGCAACACAGAGACCCTCTGTGCCATGGAGACGATGGTGGCGCGATGTCCGGTCGCAACGCCACCCCCTCCGAAGGGTTTCGGTTGGGCGATGCGCTGGTGACGAGCCGTGGTGGAGCCGGTGACGGGAATCGAACCCGCGTGTCCAGCTTGGGAAGCTGGCGCTCTACCATTGAGCTACACCGGCAAGCGCCCCCGTTCGAGGGCGCCGACGAGAGTTTAACCCACCGTCCCGGCCGTCCCGCGACCACCGTCGGCAACCGCCGCCGCGAAGTTCGTCGCCCACGACGCCATCGCGTCGCGCACCTCGGCGTCCGCCTCCTCGACCGTGAACGGGGCACCCGCGAGCCCCATGCCGAGCAGCAGGAACCCGATCTCGCGCGTCTCGGCCTCGACCCGGCAGCGTCCGTCGCCCAGGTCCGTCACCGTCGTCCACCGGCCGATCCGCTGCTCGACCTCGACGGCCGGCGCGGACACGACCGTGACCAAGCGGTGGGCCTCGGTGCGCCCTTGCAGCCCCGCCCGCACGTATGCCGCCGCGTCGCCGCCCGGGATCTCTCGCCGCCGGAAGAGCGACTTGGTCCCCTGTGGCTCGGTCAGCCGGTCGAGCCGGAACGAGCGCCAGTCGGAGCGCTCGAGGTCGAACGCCAGCAGGTACCACCGCCGCCCGACGGTGACGAGCTGGTGCGGCTCGACGTGGCGTCGCGCCTCCGCCCCGGCAGCGACTCCGCCACGAGCGGTGTAGGAGAACCGGATCCGCTCCGAGTCGCGGATGGCCTGCGCGATCGCACCCAGCACCGAGGCCTCGACCTCCGGCGCCTCGGCGAACGGCGCGTCGACGGTCGCCGAGCGCAGCGCCTCCGCACGACGACGCAACCGGGCAGGCAGCACCTGGACGACCTTGGACAGGGCGGACAGTGTCGAGTCGGCCAACGCACCCGACTGCGCCGAGGCGGTCTGGCCCAGCGCGACGACCATCGCGATCGCCTCGTCCTCGTCGACGACGAGCGGCGGCATCGACCCGCCCGCCCCGAGCTGGTAACCGCCCTCCACCCCGCGCGACGACGAGACGGGGTAGCCGAGCTCGCGAAGCCGGTCGATGTCACGGCGCAGGGTGCGCTCGGACACCTCGAGCCGCGACGCCAGCTCGCCGCCCGGCCAGAACCGGTGGGTCTGGAGCAGCGACAGCAGCCGGAGGGTGCGAGAGCTCGTGTTCGCCATGGATCCAGAGTCGCAGACACAGCGGACAGAAAGTGGCCGGAATGCTGAATAGCGTCGTTGACATGACCACAGCAACAGCACCCGAAGCCGCCTCCTCGCCCGTCGCCGACGCCCAAGCCGTCGCCGACACCCGAGCCGTGGCCGACACCCCGATCAGCGGCCGCGCGCGCACCCTCGCGCTCGTCAGCCTCCTCCTCGCCTCGATGATGGAGCTCATCGACATCACGATCGTCAACGTCGCCCTCCCGACGATCGAGTCGACCCTGAGCGCGAGCGCGGGCATGCTCCAGTGGGTCGTCGCGGCCTACCCGCTCGCGTTCGGCGTCTCGCTCATCACCGGCGCGCGCCTCGGTGACCGGTTCGGCCGTCGCCGGCTCTTCCTCGTCGGGCTCGTCGGCTTCACCGTCGCCTCGGCCGCGTGCGGGTTCGCTCCGGGCATCGAGACGCTCGTCGCCTCCCGCGTCCTCCAAGGCGTCGCTGCGGCGGCGATGGTGCCGCAGGTCCTCACGAGCATCCAGGTGATGTACGCCCCGCACGAGCGCGGCACCGCGATGGGCATCTTCTCCGGGCTCGCCGGCATCTCCGCCGTCCTCGGCCCGATCCTCGGTGCCGTCCTCACCGAGGCGGCCGGCTGGCGCTGGGTCTTCCTCGTCAACGTCCCGATCGGCGTCGTCGCCCTCCTCGCCGCGCTGCGCTTCGTCCCCGAGTCGCGCGCCGCCCGCGCCCCGCGCATCGACCTGCGCAGCGCCGCGATCCTCTCGGCGGGCCTGCTCGCCGTGCTCTACCCGCTCGTCATGGGTCACGAGCTCGGCTGGCCGACCTGGACGTATGCCGTCATGGCAGCGGGTGTCCTCGTCCTCGCCGCCCTCGTCCGCTCGCAGCACCGTCAGGGCCGTCGCGGTGACGACCCGATGATCGCGACCGAGCTCTACGCCGGCCGGGCCTTCACCGGCGGCACCGTCGTCGGCGCCCTCCTCTTCGTCGCCAGCGCGGGCTACTTCCTCGCCAACACGCTCTACTTCCAGCTCGGGCTCGGCTGGAGCGTCCTCAAGGCCGGCCTCGTCGGCATCCCGTTCGCCGTCGTCTGCACGGTCACCGCGGGTCTCGGCGCGGCCGTGCTCATGCCGAAGGTCGGCCGGGCCGTCCTCAGCCTCGGCGCGGTCGTCATGGCGCTCGGTGCCGGACTCACCGCGGTCGCGGTGGTTGGCGCCACGCCCACGACGAGCTTCTGGGTCTTCGTCCCGGGCATCGTCGTCATCGGCGCCGGCTTCGGCTTCGTCGTCTCCTCGACCGCTCCGCTCGGGCTCATGCACGTCGAGGGACGCCACGCCGGCGCGGCCTCGGGCCAGTTCAACACCACCGGCCAGCTCTCCAACGCGGTCGGCGCGGCCGCGCTCGGCACCCTCTTCTTCGAGGTGGCGAGCCGGCAGAGTGGTGAGGTGCCCACGGACCTGCTCGGGCCGGCATACGTCGTCGTGCTCGTCGTCGTCGCAGCGCTCTCGCTCGTGACGGCGGTCGCGACCCGGATCATCCCGGCGGACGCGCACGTCGGCGCGGACCCCACGCAGGCGCACTGACGCAGACCGACGCGACGTCCGGTGGGCAGCCCGGCTGCCCACCGGACGCGCGGCGTGCTCGCCGACTACTGTGGCGTCGTGCTGCTGAGCGACCGTGACATCAGGACCGAGATCGACAACGGACGGGTCGTCCTCGACCCGTGGGACCCCGAGATGATCCAGCCGAGCAGCATCGACGTGCGCCTCGACCGCTACTTCAGGCTCTTCGACAACCACAAGTACCCCTACATCGACCCCTCCGAGGACCAGCCCGACCTCACCCGCCTCGTCGAGGTCGAGCCCGACGAGCCGTTCGTGCTCCACCCCGGCGAGTTCGTCCTCGGCTCGATCTTCGAGACCGTCACGCTCCCCGACGACGTCGCCGCCCGCGTCGAGGGCAAGTCGAGCCTCGGCCGTCTCGGCCTCCTCACCCACGCGACGGCGGGCTTCGTCGACCCGGGCTTCAGCGGTCACGTCACCCTCGAGCTGAGCAACGTCGCCACGCTGCCGATCAAGCTCTGGCCGGGCATGAAGGTCGGCCAGCTGTGCTTCTTCCGCCTCTCGAGCTCGGTCGAGAACCCCTACGGGTCGTCGAAGTACGGCTCGCACTACCAGGGCCAGCGCGGACCCACCGCCAGCCGCAGCTTCAAGAACTTCCACCGCACGCAGGTCTGACGTGTCCGGCGGCAGCAGCCTGCTCGAGGTCCGCATCGCGGCCCCGGCCGACGACGCGCCCCGCATCGCCCGGCTGCTCGTCGAGGAGCGGCTCGCGGCCTGCGCCCAGGTCCTGCCCGGCATGACGTCGACCTTCCGCTGGGACGGGGAGGTGACGACCGCCGACGAGCACCTCGTCCTCGCCAAGACCACCCGTTCGCGCTTCGACGCCATCCTCGACCGCGTCGGCGAGGTGCACCCCTACGAGACGCCCGAGATCATCGCCGTGCCGATCGTCGAGGCGAGTGCCGCGTATGCCGCGTGGCTCGTCGACGAGGTCTCCGCGACCGAGCGCTCGTGAAGGACCCCCTGCGCCGGCTCGTCGCCCACGACCTGCGGGGCACGATGCCGCCCGCGCCCGAGGGTGTCGTGCTCGTCCTCCACGGCGGGGGCGAGAAGGGCTTCGGCCCGATGCCGTGGTGGGAGGGGCCGGTGCTGCGCATGTGGCCGTTCGCGAAGGCGATCGAACGGCGGGCCGGCGACCGGCTCGCCGTCGTCCGGCTCAAGAACCGCTACTTCGGCTGGAACGGCACCGAGCAGACCCCGCTCACCGACGCCCGCTGGGCGCTCGAGCGCATCCGCGAGAGGTATGCCGGCCTGCCCGTCGCGGTCATCGGTCACTCGATGGGTGGCCGGGTCGCGACCCACCTGGCCGCCGAGCCCGACGTGACGACCCTCGTCGGTCTCGCCCCGTGGGTCGAGTCCGGCGACCCGCGCCCCGGCCGGCCGGGGCTGCGCGTGCTGCTCATGCACGGCGTCGACGACCGGACGACCGACCCCGCACGCACCGTCCGCCTCGGCGACGAGCTGCGCGCCAAGGGGGCCGACGTCACGTGGCGACCCGTCGACGGCGAGGGCCACTCGATGCTGCGACACGCACCGACGTGGCACCGCGAGGTCGCCGAGTTCGTCACGGACTCGCTGCTCGACGGACCGGATGGGGCCTAGGCGCTCGGGATAGCCGACAGCAGCTCGCGCGTGTAGTCCGCCTGCGGGTCTCCGAACAGGGCCTCGGGAGAACCGGACTCGACGATCCGGCCCCGCTGCATGACGTGCACCTCGTCCGAGATCATCCGCACGACGGCGAGGTCGTGGCTGATGAAGAGATAGGCAAGCCCGAGCTCGGACTGGAGCCGCGCGAGCAGCTCGAGGATCTGCTGCTGCACGAGCACGTCGAGCGCGGAGACCGCCTCGTCGAGGACGACGAGGTCCGGCTCCAGCGACAGGGCCCGCGCGATCGCCACGCGCTGGCGCTGCCCACCCGAGAGCTGGTGCGGGTGGCGGTCGACGGCATCGGCCGGCAGGGCGACCTGCTCGAGCAGGGGCGGGCGATGCGGATCATCGTCGATCTCCTGTGCCTTCGGGTGCTGTCGCAAGGGCGGGCGACCGGAGAAGCCCTACAGTTGCTCTCTCGCGAGCGAAAGATTCCTACATCGCTGTCTCGCCGGCGCCGGGGTGCCGAACGGGAGGAATTGGTGAGTTGTGCACGTCACCCCGGCAGGCCCGAGGCGTGCCGAACGGGAGGAATTGGTGAGTTATGCACGCACGGTCTCGTCGTCGGGCGCCGTCTGGGAGGTGCCCGCGAGGCCGAACCAGCTGACGACGCCACCGGTCGTGAGGAGCACCGCGCACACGACCATCGCCGCCCGGAAGCCCGAGGTCATCGCCGCAGCCTGCTGGTAGTCGTCGCCCGAGAGGCCGACGATCGCCGGGAGGGCGGCGACCGCGAGGAGGGACCCCGCGCGGGCGACGGCGTTGTTGACGCCGCTGGCGACACCGGCATACCGGTCCGGCGCGGCCGCGAGGACGGTCGAGGTGAGCGGGGAGACGAGCAGGGCCAGCCCGAGCGCGAAGACGACGAGGCCGGGGAGCACCGTCCACCACGTCGCCCCGCGCCCCGCGGGGAGCAGGAGGAGCGCGCCGACCGCGCACACGACCGGCCCCACCGACATCGGGATCCTCGGCCCGATCCGCTCGGCGAGCTGGGAGGCCCGCGACGACAGGAACATGAGGGCGATCGTCACGGGCAGCCCGGTGAGGCCGGCCGACAGGGCGGACCACCCGGCGGAGACCTGGAGCTGGAGGACGAGGATGAAGAAGACGACGCCGAGCGCGCCGTAGACGACGAAGGTCATCGCGTTGGCCGCGGAGAAGACACGGTCGCCGAAGAGCGACAGCTGGACGAGCGGCGTGTGCGCGCGCGACTCGACGACGACGAACCCCACCGCCGCGACGACGGCGACGACGGACACGGCGACGAGCAGCGGCCGGCTCATCGTCGCCGACGCGGTGAGCGCGTAGGTGAGGCCGCCGAGCGCGAGCACGGTGAGTGCGGCGCCGAGGACATCGAACCCACGCCCGGTCGCCTCGGTGTCGCGCGACTCCGGCGTGGCATAGAGCGTGAGCGCGATGACGGCGAGGCACAGCGGGACGTTGATGCCGAAGATCCACCGCCAGCCGCCGTTGTCGACGAGCCAGCCGCCGACGAACGGGCCGATGGCGGCCGCGATGCCGGACAGCCCAGCCCACGTGCCGATCGCGGCGGCGCGGTCCTCGCGCCGGAAGGCCGACTGGATGATCGCGAGCCCGCCGGGGGTGAGCAGGGCGGCACCGATGCCCTGGAGGACCCGGGTTCCGACGAGCTGACCCGGTGTCTGCGCGACGGCGCACAGCGCGCTCGCCACGAGGAACCACACCATCCCGACGAGGTAGACCCGGCGCCGGCCGAGCCGGTCACCGAGCGCACCGCCGACGAGGACGAGCGAGGCGAGCGCGAGCATGTAGCCGTTGATGACCCACTGGAGCTGCTCGAGCGAGGCGTCGAGCTCGGTGCCGATGGTGCGCAGCGCGACGTTGACGACCGAGCCGTCGAGGATCGCGATGCCCGACCCGAGGGTCACGGCCGTGAGGGTGAGGCGGCCGCGGGTCTCGTCCCGGGCGAGGAGTTCGGTCACACCGGCCATTGTCACTGGCTACCGTCCGGTAGGACTGGGGCATGACTGCTGCGACGCGGATCAGCGCGTTCACCGACGACGCCCTCGGCACAGACGACGCGAGTGGGGTCGCCGCCCGGATCGCCTCGGGTGAGATCTCGGCCCTCGAGGCCGTCGACGCGGCCATCGCACGGGTCGAGGCGGTCAACGGCGAGCTCAACGCCGTCGCCGCGTGGGACCGGGACCGCGCCCGTCGTCGCGCCTCGTCCGGACGGGTCCGCGGTGCCTTCGCAGGCGTCCCGACCGCGACGAAGGAGAACATCCACGTCGCCGGTATGCCGTCCGCCATGGGTTCGCGGGCCGTCCCGTCCGCGCCCGGCGAGGTCGACGGCGCCTTCACCCGACAGCTCCTCGACGCCGGGGTCGTCCCGGTCTGCTCGACGACGATGCCCGAGTTCGGGTGGACGGCGTCGACCGAGCGTGTGGGCGGTGACGTCACGCGCAACCCGTGGGACACGGCATACAGCAGCGGTGGCTCGTCAGGAGGCTCGGCCGCGCTCGTCGCGTCCGGCGCGCTTCCGATCGCCCACGGCAATGACGGCGGAGGCTCGATCCGGATCCCGGCGGCCGCGTGCGGTCTCGTCGGGCTCAAGCCGTCGCGCGGCCGCCTGCGGCTCGACGAGGGCAACGCCACGATGCCGGTCAAGGTCGTCGTCGACGGGGTGCTCACCCGGTCGGTGCGGGACACCGCACGGTTCTTCGAGGCGGCGGAGCGGAGCTGGCGCAACCCTCGGCTCCAGCCGATCGGGCGGGTGGACGACGGGCCAGCGCGCCCGCTGCGGGTCGGCGTCATGACCGACTCGCCCTTCGCGCCGCCGTCGGACGACGACACCCGGGCCGCGGTCGAGCGGACCCGCGACCTGCTGGAGTCACTGGGGCACACCGTCGTCGAGTACGCCCCGCCGATTCCGAGGTTCTTCAAGACCGACTTCGAGGACTACTGGTCGCTGCTCGCCTGGGCGGTCTCGAGGAACCGGGGTGGCATGTTCGGGCCGGACTTCGACGCGGCTGCCCTCGACCCGCTCACGCTCGGGCTCGCGAAGCGGTTCCGGCGACGCGCGCACAGGGCACCGCTCTTCGTCACGCGGCTCGCGGCCTCGGGGCGGGTCCAGGAACGGACCTTCGGCGACGTCGACCTCGTCCTCACGCCGGTCCTCGCCCACACGCCGGTCCTCGCCCACACGCCGCCGCGGATCGGGCACCTCGGGGCGGACCAGTCGTTCGAGGAGCACTTCGAGAAGCTCGTCGCCTACGCCGCCTTCACGCCCCTTGCCAACGCGACGGGCGCCCCGGCGATCTCGCTGCCGCTCGGCCGCACCGGCGACGGCCGCCCGGTCGGGGTCATGCTCTCCGCACGCCTCGGGGACGAGCGACGCCTCCTCGAGATCGCGCTGGATCTCGAGGAGGCGTCACCGTTCCCGTCGCTGGCCGACGTCGGCTAGCGCTGGGTGGGGGTTACTCGACCGAGGAGTTGTACTGGTCGATCTGGCTCTTGAGCGACTCGGCGGCCTTGGTCATGGCCTCCTGGGGGTCGGTGCCGTTGAGCGCGGCCTCGAGACCGTCCTCACTGGCCTTGCGAGCCTGCGGCATGACGCCGAGGAGGCACCCCTGCGTGGCCTTGCTCAGCTTGGTGTTCTCGAGCTGCTTGACGGCGACGTCGAAGAGCGGGTTGGCCTTGCGGTACTCGACGTCCGACGGCTCCTCGAGCGCGCCCTTGCTGATCGGGAAGTAGCCGGTGCCGATGTGCCACTGGGCCTGGCTCTTCTTGTCGGCGAGGAACTTCACGAAGCGCCACGCCGCCTCCTTGTTGGCGTCCTCGTGGTTCTCGCCGTTGATCCACAGCGACGCGCCACCGATGATCGGACCGCCCTCCGTGCCCGCCTTGATGTGCGGGTAGTTGGCGGCGCCGAGCTCCCAGCCGCCCTCCTTGGCGGCCTTGCTGAAGCCACCGAGCTGTCCGGTCGACTCGAGGGTGATCGCGAGCTGGCCGGACTTGAAGGCCGCCTGCGCCGCCTTGGTGTCACGACCGGTGTTGGCGGCGAGGCCGTCCTTGACCATCGTCTGCCACCACTTGACGACCTCGACCGACTCGGGTGAGTCGAACTGGACCTTGGTGGCCTTGCCGTCGCGGCCGTTGCCCTGGTCGCAGTACTCCTTGCCGTCCGTGGCGATGAACTGCTCGAGGAGCCAGCCGTAGATCGCGGCGCCGAAGCCGTAGTCGGCGGGCCCGCCGGCCTTCTTGGACAGCTTCTCGGCGGCGGTGCGGATCGCGACGAGGTCCTGCGGCGGCTTCTCGGGGTCGAGGCCGGCCTTCGTGAAGAGCGACTTGTTGTAGTAGAGCACCGGCATCGAGGTGTTGAACGGCATCGAGTTGAGCTTGTCGTCGATGCTGTAGTAGCCGGTGATGTTGGGCTGGAGGTCGCTCACGTCGAGCTTGTCGCGGTCGATGAAGGCCTGCATCGGGATCGTCTGCTTGGCGTCGATCATGAAGCGGGTACCGATGTCGTAGATCTGGATGACGTCGGGCGTGGACTTGCTCTGGATCGCCGCCTTGTACTTCGTGATGGCGTCGTCGTACTTGCCCGCGTAGGTCGCCTTGACCTCGATCTTTCCCGTGTTCTGGGCGTTGAAGTCGGAGACGAGCTTGGTGAGCGCCTCGGCGTTGGTGCCGTCCATGGCGTGCCAGAAGGCCACCGTCGTCACGCCGCTGGCCTTGTCGAGGACGTCGGCTGCGGGAGCTCCTGAGCTGCCCCCGTCGCCGCCGTCTCCGCCATCCCCCGAGCCGCCGCCGCAGGCGGCGAGGAACAGTGACGCGGACGCCACGGCCGCGGGGACGGCATACCGAAGCCTCGTGCGCCTCGCGGCGCTGGAAGTCGTCGTTCTCACGTGAAACTCCTTTGTTCTCTGAGCGGTGCTCACTTGACGGCGCCAGCGGTGAGCCCGCGGACGATGAAGCGCTGCCCGAAGATGACGAGCAGGAGGGTGGGGAAGAGCGCGAGCATGACGCCGGCGAGCACCATGCCCGGGGAGTCGGAGTCCGAGCTCTGCAGCTGGCTGATGCCGATCTGGATCGTCTGGTGCTTCGGGTCCTCGGTGGCGAGCAGCGGCCAGAAGTACATGTTCCAGGCCGAGAGCGCCGACCAGATGCCGAGGGCGGCGAGGCTGGGACGCGACAGCGGCAGCAGGATCGAGAAGAGGAAGCGGAAGTGCCCGGCGCCGTCGACGCGCGCCGCGTCGCGCAGCTCCATCGGGAACGACAGGAACGACTGCCGCAGCAGGAAGGTCCCGAAGCCGGTCGCGAGGAACGGGAGGGTGAGGCCGGCGATCGTGTCCTTGAGGCCCCACTGCGAGATGAGCAGGTAGTTCGGGATGATGATCGACTCGAACGGGATCATCATCGTCGAGAGGAAGACCCCGAACCAGAACGCCCGCCAGCGCAGGTTGAGGAAGACGAAGGCGTAGGCCGCGAGGGCGCTCGTCACCATCTGGCCGAGGGTGATGCCGAGGGTCTGCAGGACGCTCGTGAGGTACTGGTTGCCCAGCGGGATGATGTCGAGCGCGTTGGAGTAGTTCTCGGGGTGCAGGCCGTTCTTGGGCCACAGCGCCGGAGGGAAGCTGTTGGTGTCGCGCTCGCCCATGAACGACCCGACGAGGCCGTAGTAGACGGGGAAGAGCACGACGAGGAAGAGCACCCCGAGGATGAGGTAGGTGCCGATGTTCGACGGCTTGGTCGACGAGCGCCGCTTCGGCTTCTGCGTCGAATTCGTCGTCGTCTGTGAGGCGGTGGTCACCGGTAGAACACCTTCCTCTCGAGGACGCCGAACTGCAGCGCGGTGATGATGAGCACGATGATGAGCAGCACCATCGCCTGGGCCGACGCGTAGCCGTAGTTGCTGTTGTTGTTGGCGAACGCCTGCTCGTAGATCGAGTAGACGAGCGTCGTCGTCCGGTCCTCGGGCCCGCCGACGGTGAGGATCTTGATCTGCCCGAAGCTCTGCAGCGAGTGGATCGTCCCGACGACGACGAGGAAGAACAGCTGCGGCGTGAGCAGCGGCATGACGATGCTGCGCTGAAGCCGCAGGCCGGAGGCGCCGTCGAGCCGGGCCGCCTCGAGGACGTCCTCGGGGAGGGCGCCGAGGCCGGCGGAGAGGACGAGCAGGTTGTAGCCGATCTGCATCCACACGGTCGCGCCCGAGACCGACCAGAGAGCGAGGTCGGGGTTGGTGAGCCACTGGACCTTGTCGACGCCGAAGGTGTTGAGGATGCCGTTGAGGACGCCGCTGGCCGGGTTGAAGAGGACCCCGAAGATCACCGACGCCGTCGCCACCGAGAACGCGAACGGCAGCGCGAAGGCCGTGCGGAAGAACCGAACTCCGCGGATGCGCGACTGGAGCAGCAGCGCGATGAGGAGGGCGATGGCGATGCTCGGGATGACGGTGAGCACGGTGAACGCGAACGTCACCCACAGCACCTGGAGGAAGTCCGGGTCGCCGAAGAGCCGCGTGTAGTTGACGAACCCGACGAACCCGCTCGGGTTGCCGAGGATGTCCGTGCCCTGCACCGACAGCAGGATCGACTTCACGAGCGGCCAGAAGATGAAGAGCCCGAAGATCACGAGGGCCGGCAGCAGGTAGCCCAGCGCCACCCACCGCTCCCGCTTGGCCCCGCTGCCTGCCGCGTTGTTCGACTGCGCCTGCGGTGGTTGGTTCGGCCGGTCGGGGTCGTGCTCGGCGAGCACCGGTTCACCGGTCGTCGTCGTCACGTCACACCTGCTCCCTCGTCGTTGTGGGTGGTCGGCGTCATGCTAGGCGGGTTCCTCCACTTTCTGTCGCTCCGGGATGACTACACGGGGGTTTTCTTCCCGGCGATTCGCAGCGTCCTGAACAGCGTGTATGCCGTGTGCCCCGGTTAGTTTGGAGGTCACCATCCGTTCGGCGAGGGGCACAGCATGATCCGGTTCGACGGCGTGACAAAGAAGTACCCGGATGGGACGGTCGCCGTCGACGACCTCAGCCTCACCGCTCCCACGGGCAAGATCACCGTCCTCGTCGGCCCGTCGGGATGTGGCAAGACGACCTCGCTGCGCATGATCAACCGGATGATCGAGCCGACGAGCGGGCTCATCTCGCTCGACGGCCAGGACACCGGCCGCATGAACGAGGCCCAGCTGCGCCGCGGCATCGGCTACGTCATCCAGCACGCCGGGCTCTTCCCTCACCGCACCGTCGTCGACAACGTCGGCACCGTCCCCCGCCTGCTCGGCTGGGACAAGAAGGAGACGCTCGAGCGCTCGCGCGAGCTGCTCGACCGGGTGGGGCTGGCGCCAGAGCTGGCCGACCGCTATCCCTCGCAGCTCTCCGGTGGCCAGCAGCAGCGCGTCGGGGTCGCCCGGGCGCTCGCAGCCGACCCGCCGGTCATGCTCATGGACGAGCCGTTCAGCGCGGTCGACCCGGTCGTGCGCGACCAGCTCCAGGACGTCTTCCTCGACCTGCAGTCCGAGCTCGGCAAGACGATCGTCTTCGTCACCCACGACATCGACGAGGCGATCAAGCTCGGTGACCAGGTGGCGGTGCTCCGTGTGGGAGGCAAGCTCGCGCAGATCTCCGACCCGGCATACCTCCTCGCCCACCCGGTCGACGACTTCGTGGCGGACTTCGTGGGACGGGACCGGGGCTACCGGTCGCTGCAGTTCCAGCCCGCGCCGAAGCTGCCGCTCACCTCCGAGCGCACGCTGCTCCTCGGCGAGTCGACGGCGGGCGTGAGTGGCGACTGGGTGCTCGTCGTCGACGACTCGCACCGACCGCTGGGTTGGGTCGAGCCCGCGCGGGTCTCGGGCGAGGTCACGAGCGAGCACCTGCACCGTGGTGGGACCGTGGCGCGGGCGTCCGGGTCCTTGAGGGGTGCGCTCGACGCGGCGCTGTCGTCACCGTCGCGGCGTGGGGTCGTCGTCGACGACGAGGGTGAGCTCGTCGGCACGGTGCGCGCCCACGAGGTCCTCTCGCTCATCGAGGCGACCGACCGACCCGACGAGGACCGCGCCGACGCCTTCGCGGAGGAGGGCGCCTGAGATGGAGTGGGTCAACGACCACTGGGGCGACATCTTCGCGCTCGCCCGCAGCCACGTCTGGCTCGCGGGGCTGCCCTTGGTTCTCGGGTTGCTCATCGCGCTGCCGCTCGGGTGGGCGGCACGGCGCTGGTCGCGCCTCTATCCGGTGCTCATCTCGGCGTCGGGTCTGCTCTACACGATCCCGTCGCTGGCGCTGTTCGTCCTCATGCCGCTCATCCTCGGGACACGCGTCCTCGACCGGGCCAACGTCGTCGTCGCGATGACGATCTACACCGTCGCGCTGCTCGTGCGGACGGTCGCCGACGGGCTGGGGTCGGTGCCCGAGGCGACGCTCCAGGCTGCGCGAGCCATGGGCTACAAGGGTTTGCGGCGGTTCTTCGGGGTCGAGCTGCCGCTCGCGGTGCCGGTCATCGCGGCGGGCCTGCGGGTCGCGGCGGTGTCGAACGTCAGCATCGTGTCGGTCGCCTCGCTCATCGGCGTCTCGCAGCTCGGCAACCTCCTCACCGACGGCTACGACCGGTTCATCACCGCCGAGATCGTCGCGGGGATCGTCGCGTGCGTGGTGCTCGCCCTGCTCTTCGACGGGCTGATCCTGCTGGGCCAGCGGCTGCTCACGCCGTGGGTCCGGGCGCAGGGAGGCCGGGCATGATCGCCAGCATCCTCGAGTGGCTGACGTCCTCGGCGACGTGGTCGGGGGAGGCCGGGCTGGGCGCGCGGATCGTCGAGCACCTCTGGTACTCGCTGCTGGCCGTCGTCATCGCCGCTGCCGTCGCTGTCCCGTTGGGGCTGTGGGTCGGTCACACCGGCCGCGCCCGCTGGCTCGTGTCACTGGCGAACTCGCTGCGCGCCGTGCCGACGCTCGGCCTGCTCTTCGCGGTGGCGCTGTGGCTCGGCCCGAAGATCTCCGGTGAGCTTGCGTTCCTCATCCCGAGCGTCGTCGTCCTCGTGATCCTCGTGATTCCGCCGATCCTCTCCGGCGTGTATGCCGGCGTCGAGGCCGTCGACCCCGCCACCCGTGACGCCGCGCGCGGCATGGGAATGCGCGGGATGGAGGTCGTCCGGCAGGTCGAGATCCCGAACGCGCTGCCGCTCATCCTCTCCGGCCTGCGCTCGGCCTTCCTCCAGGTCATCGCGACGGCGACAGTCGCGGCATACATCGGTCTGGGTGGGCTGGGGCGCTACCTCGTCGACGGGATCAAGACCGGCGACTACGTGTCCACGGCCGGTGGCGCGGTCGTCGTGTCCGTGCTGGCGTTGCTGGTCGACGGCGTGCTCGCCCTCGTGCAGCGGCTCGTCGTCTCGCCCGGGCTCACCGGCGGTCGCACGGGTCGGACCCGGCGGGGACGGTCCGAGCCGACGACCGCGTCGACATCGCCGACCACGTCGACCGGCTCGAGCACGAGATCACCCGCGCGATCCGGAATGTCGGCGGGCGATGGTGGAGTTGACTCCCATGCGACGTGACCCCGCGCGGCGATGTCGCACGCTCGACCGTCGTGGTCGCGTTGACCGCCTTGTCCGCTGCACCGTGCCGTCTCCGTTCGTCCCTCCCGACCCGCTCCACGTCTCGTCCCCAGCACCGCCGTCAGACCGATCGCAACCGAAGGACACCCCATGAAGCGCATGACTGCCGTACTCGCTCTCACCACCACCGCGATCCTCGGTCTGTCGGCCTGCGGTGGCGGCGGTGACCCGCTCGCCTCCGAGTCGCCGACCGCCTCGGGCTCGGGCTCGTCCGGTGGTGGCGGCAGCGTCGTCGTCGGCTCCGCCGACTTCCCCGAGTCCGAGCTGCTCGCCGAGATCTACGCCGGCGCCCTCAAGGCCAAGGGAGTCGATGCGACGACGAAGCCGCGCATCGGCTCGCGCGAGATCTACCTCAAGGCGCTCGAGGACGGGTCGATCCAAGCCATCCCGGAGTACACCGGCGCCCTGGGCTTCTTCTACGACAAGAACTTCAAGGAGACCGACCCCGAGAAGGTCTACACCGCGGTCGAGGGTCTCCTGCCCGCCGACTTCGCGATGCTCGAGAAGTCGGCCGCTGAGGACAACGACTCCATCGTCGTCACCAAGGAGACCGCCGACTCCAAGAAGCTCAAGACCATCGCGGACCTCAAGGCCTCCGCCGGCGAGATGTCGCTCGGTGCCCCGCCGGAGTTCCAGAAGCGCCCGCAGGGTGTGCCCGGTCTCCAGTCGACCTACGGCGTGACGTTCAAGACGTTCCGCCCGCTCACCGGCCAGGGGCTCGTCCAGGCGCTCAAGAACGGTCAGGTCGACGCCGCCAACATCTTCACGACCGACCCGTCGATCGCGGAGAACGGCTTCGTCTCGCTCGAGGACACCGAGAAGCTCTTCGGTTCGCAGAACATCGTCCCGCTCGTCGCCAAGGACCAGTCCGAGCAGATGGCGCCGGCGCTCAACGCGGTCTCGAAGGCCCTGACGACCGAGGTCATCGCCGAGCTGCTCAAGCAGACGGTCATCGACAAGAAGGACGCCAAGGACGTCGCGGCCCAGTTCCTCAAGGACAACAACCTCGGCTGACCCGTCCCCTCGCTCGTCCCTGACGCCCCTCCCGACCCGGTCGGTGAGGGGCGTCAGGCTGTCAGACTGCGAGCATGCAGATCCCCGACCCGGCGCTGGTGCTGCTCGTCGGTGCGGCCGGCTCGGGGAAGTCGACCTGGGCCGCGGAGCACTACCGACCGACCGAGGTCGTCTCGTCCGACGCCCTGCGTGCGCTGGTCGGGAGCGGAACCGCCGACCTCGACGCGTCGAACGACGCCTTCGAGATCCTCGACCGAGTGGTGACCGGACGGTCCCGTCGCGGTCTCACCGTCGTCGTCGACACCCTGGGTCTCGACGCCCAACGGCGTGCCGCGTGGGCGGCGCTGGCCCGCAGCGCCGGCCTCCCGACCGTGGCGGTCGTGTTCGACACCCCAGCCGCTGTCTGCCGTGCGCGGAACGCGGCGCGGGACCGGCCGGTCCCCGCGTCGGTGCTCGGCACGCAGCTGCAGCGCGTGCGTGACGTCCGCACCGAGCTCGAGGCGGAAGGGTGGGAGGTGCACGTCGTCGGTGGCGAGGCGTCCGAGCCCTCGTCGCTGGGGTCCCCGGCATCCTCGTCGTCGACGGGCTCCTCGGCGGCCACGACGACGCCTTTGCCGACGATGGTGAAGGCGGCGAAGACGGGGGCGCAGCCCTCGCCGGTGCTGCCGTCGGGCGCCCACGGACCACGGGTGATGCTCCAGATCTCGCGCTTCCCGTGGGGGGAACACCCTCTCGACTGGCTGCGTGGCATCGCACTCGCGGCGGACGAGGCCGGTTTCGCCGGCCTCGCCCTCATGGACCACCTCATCCAGATCCCACAGGTCGGGCGGGCCTGGGATCCGATCCCGGAGCCCTGGGTGACGTTGGGCGCGCTCGCCGCCCTCCCCACCGACCTCCTGCTCGGCACGCTCTGCACGCCGGCCACCTACCGCCCAGCGGGCATCATCGCGAAGGCGGCGGCCACCCTCGATGTCCTGAGTGGAGGGCGCGCCTTCTGCGGGGTGGGCGCGGGTTGGTGGGAGCGAGAGCACTCGGCGTTCGGCGTGGGCTTCCCCTCCACGACCGGTCGGGTCGACGAGCTCGATGCGGCCGCGGAGACCTTGCGGGCTCTGTGGGCACCCGGCACCAAGGCCTACAACGGCGAGCGGGTCTCGCTGCCCGAGACCACGTGCTACCCACGCCCCGTCGGCTCGCTGCCACTCATCATCGGCGGGGGTGGCGAGCAGCGCACGTTGCGCATCGCGGCCACATGGGGCGACGCCTGCAACGTGCAAGGAGACCTGGACGTCGTCAGGCACAAGATCGACGTCCTGCGTCGCCACTGCGACGAGGTAGGACGACCCCGCGACGAGGTAGAGGTCACGGTGCTCGACGTCGCCGTCGTCGGCTCCGACCGTGATGACACCTGGACGAGAGTCGAGCGGCTGCGCGGACGCACCAAGGCGGCGGTGTATGCCGCCAGACACCACGCGGGAGAGGTCGCGGCTCACCGTGAACGGCACGACCGGCTCTTCGAGGCCGGGGTCGGAACGGTGTTCCTGGCGCTGCCGGACCTGGCAGGAGCGCGCGACGTCGAGAGGGTCGCTGCGCTGGCCCGGCGCTGATGCCGCGCTGCCGAACTGCAGAAGCCCCCAGGCATGCCGGTGCCCCCGGCGCCTGTGTGGCGTCGGGTGCGGGCGGGGTCATGGTCGGTGTCGTCGTTCGTGTTCGCCGGCCGCGGGGCGGTGGTGGTGCGCGTTGGGCGGGGCTTGCTGGCGTGTGGCGAGGGCGTCGTCGTAGGAGCCTCGGGTGAGGTCCCAGGTGACGTGTTGTCGTCCGTCGGTGTCGGTGGTGAAATGCCCGTGGAGGCGTCTGCTGTGGACGATGGTGTGGTGGCGTTGGCAGAGCAGGGCGGCGTTCGACAGGTCGGAGGCGCCGCCGTCGGCCCAGTGGGTGAGGTGGTGGGCGTCGGTCCAGGCGGCCGGGGCGTCGCAGCCGGGGTAGGTGCAGTGCCGGTCGCGTAGCCAGAGGCGTTTGATCTGGGCAGGGGTGAAGAGGCGGGTCGCTCGGCCGAGGTCGACGACGTCGCCGACCGGGTTGAGGACGGTGGGGATGATCGTGGCGTCGCAGGTCCAGCGGCGGACGGTGTCGGGGGTGACGAGGTCGCCGCTGGTGAGCGCGCCGAGCAGGGTCCCGGCACCGGCCGTACCGCAGGCACCTGCGGCATCGGCTGGTTCGGTGGCGCCGCTGTGCTGGGTCCGGTGGGTCTGGTGGGTCTGGAGGTCGCTGAGGGCGATGGTGACGAAGACCTGGGCCTTGGTCGAGGACCAGGTGCTGTCGCCGGCCTTGAGGGCGCGGGAGACGACGGCAACCAGGGCTTCGGCGCGCCTTTGCGCCGCGGGGCGTTCGTCGGGTTCGCCGTCGGGTCCGGGCGCGGGTGCGGATCCGGGGCCGATGGCGGCTTCGAGCAGGGCGCGGCCTTCGCGGGTGACGCGCAGCAGGTACTCGTACGTTCCGGGGGCGATCTGTCGCCCGGGGGTGAGGGCGGCGCCGGGTCGGGCTTTGTCCTCGCTGTCGTCGAAGGCGTCGTCGCGGCCGTGGGCGGCCAGGAGCCGTTCGCGCAGCTGCCGGACGGTGCGGGTGTCGTGACACTCGCCGAGGGTCATGAGGGCGCGCCAGATGGTGTCGACGGCGTCGGGGTTGTCGGGGTTGAGGTGGGGTCGCAGGAGCCGCATCTCGGTGAGCGCGACCTGCGCGGCGACGACGCCGACCCGTCCGGAGATGACCGCGTCGGCGAGGATGGCGTGGCGGGGGTCGCGGCAGGCGTCGGCGACGGCGACGAGTCGGGAGGCTCCGGCGACGGCATACCGGCGGTGATGACTCATGACCCACTCGCGTGAGCTCTGCGGTGGTGAGGCGCAGCCGGGTTCGCCGCGGTCGATGGCGTCGCGGGTGATCGCGACCTCGGCTCCCTCGCACACGGCGGCGAGCTCGCCAAGCGCTTCCATCCCGGCGGCGAGGTCGGCGCCGGACGCCTGCCACAGCACCGTCGGCAGGGCGGCGGCGGCTTCACGCGCGGCCTCGAGCCGGCGCACGCACTCGGCGTACCCCAGGCTCGCTGTTGGCGTGGTCCCCTCCGTCATGAACCCAACCTACGAGCCGCCACCGACAGCCACCGGCACGCGAATACGGCTGTGGCGCAGCCTTATTCGTCCGTAGGCATGGATCGAGCCACTCGCGTCACACTCGTCGCAGGGGTTGCGCTTCGGGTGGGAAAGTCGCGCCCGAAAGTGGATGGACATACATCGAGCCCCCACCGGCATGACGCCGGTGGGGGCTCGATGCAGGAGCGCCGGTCAGTCCCAGGGGTCGGGTGCGTTGAGCAGCTCCTCGGCGTTGGCCGGAGTGGCCGGGGCCTCCGGCTTGCGGCTCGCCTCGTCCTCGGCACCCGCGTCCCCGTCGCTCGTCCCGACGTCGTTCTGGGTGTCGACGCTCGCGGTCTCGGCCTGGTTCTCTGCAGGCTCAGGCGAGGCCGTCTGGTTCTCGGTCTCGGTCGCGGTCTGGGACTCAGTCTCGGAGTCGGTCTCGTCCTCCGACTCGGACGTCTCTTCTGTGCCTTCTGCCGCGACCTCGTCGGGTGCCGTGCCGACGGGTGCTGCGGGGTCATCCGTCGACGCGGACGCAGTCACAGGGTCGGCGTTGGAGTCGGCGTTGGAGACCTCCGTGGCTGCTTCGCTCGTGACGGTGGCCCGCTCGGACAGGTCGCTGGCGTCGTCCCACGGGTCGGGGGATGCCAGCAGCTCGTCACGGTTGGATGCGTCCCCGGGCACGGCTGAGTCGGACAACTCGGCGGCTGGCTGCTCCGATGCTCCTTCGTTGGCCGCCGAGGACGTCTCGGTCTGGACTCCGGAGTCGGACTGCGGCACCTCGGCCACGGGGGTCGGAGTGGCCGGCTCGTCCCACGGGTCGACGTCGTCGGGGGACGCAGCAGTCGGGGAGGTTGCGTCGTCCTCCGCTGCGGCCCGATCGACCTCGCTCGGCTCGGCCGTCGGCTCCTCGGCCGTTGCCTCGGCGCCGGTACCGGCCTCGTCCAGGGCTCCTGCGGGCGTGACTGGTTCGTCCCAGGGGTCGACGTCGTCGCTGGCTGGTGCCGTGACGGGGGAGGCCGGCTCGTCCTTCGGCTCCTCGGACTTGGCGGCAGGGGTGGCGGGCTCGTCCCAGGGGTCGACGTCATCAGTCGAGGCCGCGGCTGCGGTCTCCAACTTCTGTGGGGAGGGTGCGCCCTCGGACGCGGATGCCTTCGCCTCGGTCTCGGGCGCCTCTGCCTTGGAGGCCGGGACGGACGGCTCGTCCCACGGGTCGACGTCCTCGGCCGGTGCGGCAACCGCCGGCCCCTGGGTCTGCGCCGTCGCTTCTGGGGTGGTGGGGTCGTCCCACGGGTCTGCCTCGGCGGCAGCGGCGGCGGGAGCCTCGGCCTTGGGCTCCTCGGCCTGCGTGGGCTTGGCGGCGGGGGTGGCGGGCTGGTCCCACGGGTCTGCCTCGGCGGCAGCGGCGGCGGGAGCCTCGGCCTTGGGCTCCTCGGCCTGCGTGGGCTTGGCGGCGGGGGTGGCGGGCTGGTCCCACGGGTCTGCCTCGGCGGCAGCGGCGGCGGGAGCCTCGGCCTTGGGCTCCTCGGCCTGCGTGGGCTTGGCGGCGGGGGTGGCGGGCTGGTCCCACGGGTCCGCCTCGGCGGCAGCAGCGGGAACCTCAGTCTTGGGCTCCTCAGCCTGTGCAGGCGTGGCGGCGGGGGTGGCGGGCTCGTCCCACGGGTCCGCCTCGGCGGCAGCAGCGGTGGGAGCCTCGGCCACGGGCGCCTCGGCCACCGTGGCCGTCCCGACAGCAGCACCAGCACCAACCCCAGCCGCAGCGGCACCGGCGGCGGCAGCGGAACCGGACTGGCCGGCATACGACTCCGACTCGGAGGCGACGGCAGCGGCAGCCGACTCGTCGACCGCAACGTCAGCAGTCCCGTCCTCGGACCCGCGACGCACGGCAGCCAGCAGCATCTGCGCGACGTCGACGACCTCGACGTCCTCGCCGACGCCCTCGGACTGCTTGGCCGTCAACCCGTCGGAGATCATGACGCGGCAGAACGGGCAACCGATGGCGATGCGCTCGGCACCGGTGGCCAGGGCCTCCTCGGTGCGGTTCATGTTGATGCGACCGCCGAGCTTCTCCTCCATCCACATGCGGGCACCACCGGCGCCGCAGCAGAACGACTTCTCCTTGAAGCGCTCCATCTCGCGCAACTCGACGCCGGGCAGCGCGCCGATGAGCTCGCGCGGCGGGGCGTAGACGTTGTTGTGGCGACCGAGGTAGCAGGGGTCGTGGTACGTGACGGACGGGGCGGTCGAGGCCGCGTTCTTCGCCGACGACATTCCCGGGGCATCGGCCGGACGGGCGACGGGCACGAGCTTCTTGTCGCGCACGAGCCGGTTGAGCAGCTGCGTGTGGTGGACGACCTCGAACGAGCCGCCGAGGTCGGGGTACTCGTTCTTGATCGTGTTGAAGCAGTGGGCGCAGGTGACGACGATCTTCGTCGCGCCGGCGTCGTTGAGGGTCGCGACGTTCTGCTCGGCGAGCATCGAGAAGAGGATCTCGTTGCCCGCACGTCGCGCGGAGTCACCGGTGCAGGTCTCGCCGTCACCCAGCACCGCGAAGGACACACCGGCGGTATCGAGCAGCTCGGCGACAGCGCGGGTCGTCTTCTTGGCGCGGTCCTCGTAGGCACCGGCGCAGCCGACCCAGAAGAGCCAGTCCACCTCGGACGCGGACTCGACGTCCTTGCCGAGGATCCTGACCTCGAACGGCAGGTCCTTGGCCCAGTCGAGGCGGGCGCGCGCACCCATGCCCCACGGGTTGCCCTTGGACTCGAGGTTCTTGAAGAGGCCGCCGAGCTCGGACGGGAACGCCGACTCGATGAGCGTCTGGTAGCGCCGCATGTCGACGATGTGGTCGACGTGCTCGATGTCGACCGGGCACTGCTCGACGCACGCGCCACACGTCGTGCACGACCACAGGACGTCCTCGTCGATGACCGCGGTCGGCTCACCGTCGGGACCGAAACCGAGAGCGTTGTATGCCGTGAGCGGGCTGTCGAGGTCGTAGCCGGTCTGCCCGACGAGCGGGACCTCCGCGAGTGCCGTCGTGGCCGCGGGGAGCGACGCGCGCGCCTCCTCGGAGGCCGTGAGCCACGGTGACTTCGCGTTCGCGTGGTCGCGCAGCGTCATCATGAGCATCTTGGGCGAGAGCGGCTTGTCGGTGTTCCACGCGGGACACTGCGACTGGCAGCGGCCGCACTCGGTGCAGGTGGAGAAGTCGAGCAGGCCCTTCCACGTGAAGTCCTCGACCTTGCCGACGCCCAGCACCGGCTCAGCAGCGGACTCGTCCTCGGACTCTCCGAGGGCCTCCATGGCCTCCATCGAGAACGGCCGGCCGTCGCCCATGGTCATCGGCTTGAGGTTGCCGAGAGCGGTCCGGCCCGAGGCCTCGCGCTTGAACCAGATGTTGGGGAAGGCGAGGAAGCGGTGCCAGGCGACGCCCATCGTCGGCGTGAGCGAGATGGTGATCATCCACGCGAACGAGATGAGAATCTTGATGGCCGCGACGACGACGATCCACGCCTCAAGCGCGCCGACCGACGTGCCGGAGAAGAGGCCCGACAGCCATCCAGTGAGCGGGAAGTGCAGCCCGACGGACTCCTCCGGGTGCTCGACCTTGGTCAGCGCGGCCTCGAGGACGCGCAGGGTGAGGATGCACAGCGTGACGCCGAGGATCGTGAGCTCGACGTAGTAGGCCTGCCACCAGGTCGACCCGAAGAAGCGCGAGCGACGCCCGTCGACACCGGCCGCCGAACGGGGGTGCTTGAGCTGGCGGATGACGATGAGCACGACGATGCCGACGAGGCCGGTCCACGCGAAGACCTCGGTGAGCCACTCGTAGGGCGGGAAGTGACCGATGAGCGGCAGCTGCCAGCGCGGCTCGATGAGCTGGCCGAAGGCGGTGACGAGGGTGCCGAAGAGCAGGAGGAACGACAGCGCGGTGAACCAGTGCGCGACGGCGACGACCGGCAGCCGCGACATCCGGGTGTGGCCGAGGAACTCCTTGGCGAGCGTCCACGTGCGCGACATCGGGGCGTCGCTCCGGCGCGGATCCGCCTGTCCCACACGGTAGAGCGCGACGAAGCGCCCGATCTGTCGGAAGAGCAGGGCCCAGCCGACGAGCATCAGCGGGAAGCAGATGGCGGCGGCGACGATCTGGAGCGCGGACATGTCGGCGAGTCTAACGAGGGCTAAGCGCTTGCTCACCGCTCAGTGACGGCCCTCGCACCTCTGTGTCAGGACTCACGAGACGGCTGTCGGACCTCCGCGAGCATGCGCATATCTCGCCATTGCCTCCCGTTCGGTACGACGGCCATGTACCGAACGGGAGGAATTGGTGAGTTGTGCACGGGAGGTGGGTGCAGGAGGCCGGTGCATGGGTGAGTCAGCGGCGCAGGCGCTCCAGCAGGGGGCCGGCAGCCTCGGCGAGGAACTGCTCCTGGTGGTCGCCGCCGATCTGGACGAGCGCGAGGTCGGTGAAGCCGGCCTTGTCGAACTCGGCGACCGCCTCGGCGATGGCGTCAAGGTCCGGTCCGCACGGAATCGACTCGGCGACGTCCTCGGGCCGGACGAACTGGGTGGCACCCGCGAACCCGGCCGTCGTCGGGAGGTCGGCGTTGACCGCCCACCCGCCGGCGAACCACCGGAACTGCTCGTGGGCGCGCTCGACGGCGGCCTTCTCGTCGGGGTCCCAGCAGATCGGGATCTGCCCGATGGCGCGCGCCCCGCCATCGCCGATCGTCGGCGCACCCTCGGTCGAGTTCCACCCGTCGAGCAGCTTCTTGTCGGGCTCCGTCGTGATCATGTGGTCGGCCAGGGGGGAGAACCGGGCGATGGACTCCTCGCCGCTCACCGCGACGCCGATCGGCACCCCGCCGTCGGGCAGGTCCCAGATCCGTGCGGACTCGACGGTGAACCACTCCCCGTGGTGGTCGACGAGCTCGCCGGTGTGCAGGGCGCGGATCACCTCGATGGCCTCCTCGAGGAGGTCTTGCCGGGTCGCGACGGCGGGCCAGCCCTCGCCGACGACGTGCTCGTTGAGGTTCTCGCCGCTGCCGAGCCCGAGCGTGAACCGCCCGTCGGCGAGCAGCTGCACGGTCGCGGCCTTCTGGGCGACGACCGCCGGGTGGTAGCGGATCGTCGGACATGTCACGTAGGTCATGAGGTCGACCCGCTCGGTGGCGTGGGCGACGGCCCCGAGGACCGACCAGGCATAGGGCGCGTGACCCTGCGCCGACAGCCACGGGAAGTAGTGGTCGCTCATGACCTCGAAGTCGAACCCGGCCTCCTCGGCGCCCACCGCCCACCGCACGAGGTCCTTCGGGCCGCTCTGCTCGGTCATGAGGGTGTAGCCGATGCGCATCCATGCTCCTCCGGTAGGGGCGGTCTTCCCTCTCGACCGTAGGTCCGCGAGGCGCAGGGCGCACCCTCCCAAGGGAGGGGCGCGGCACGCAGGCGAGCACCCGGCATACGAGATGTGTCCCGCACTGCGGAACCTTCAGGGATAACGTGGTGTTGGAATGCACATAAGCAGGACCAACGTTTCTGGAACACTTGGCTCGACAACCACCACTGTCCGCACCCGGCCACCGCGCCGGTCGACACGAAGCAACGGAGACCCCATGCCCATCCTCGATGACGTCACCCAGGCCGTCGGCAACACCCCGCTGGTGCGGATCAACCGCATCATCGAGGCGCCCGAGGGCACGACGGTCGCCGCGAAGCTCGAGTTCTACAACCCGGCCAGCTCGGTCAAGGACCGCATCGGCGTCGCGATCATCGACGCGGCCGAGGCCTCGGGTGCCCTCAAGGAGGGCGGCACGATCGTCGAGGCGACGTCGGGCAACACCGGCATCGCCCTCGCGATGGTCGGCGCGGCCCGCGGCTACAAGGTCGTCCTCGCGATGCCCGAGTCGATGTCGAAGGAGCGCCGCGCGCTGCTGCGGGCCTACGGTGCGGAACTGGTCCTCACCGACCCCTCGACGGGCATGAAGGGCGCGGTCGCCAAGGCCGACGAGATCGTCGCCGAGCGTGAGGGCGCCGTCCTCGCGCGGCAGTTCGCCAACGAGGCCAACCCCGAGATCCACCGCCGCACGACCGCCGAGGAGATCTGGAAGGACACCGACGGCCAGGTCGACATCGTCGTCGCGGGCATCGGCACCGGTGGCACGATCACCGGCGTCGGCCAGGTCCTCAAGGAGCGCAAGCCCGACGTGCGGATCGTCGCCGTCGAGCCCGAGGAGTCCGCGATCCTCAACGGCGGCCAGCCCGGCCCGCACAAGATCCAGGGCATCGGCGCCAACTTCGTCCCCGAGATCCTCGACACCGAGATCTACGACGAGGTCATCGACGTCAACGCCGGCACCGCCGTCGAGTGGGCGCGCAAGGCCGCCACCGACGAGGGCCTGCTCGTCGGCATCTCCTCCGGCGCCGCCCTCGCCGCGGCCAACGAGGTCGCGACCCGTCCCGAGAACGCCGGCAAGACGATCGTCGTCATCATCCCGAGCTTCGGCGAGCGCTACCTCTCGACCGTCCTCTTCGAGGGCCTCGTCGACTGACGCGATGCTCACCCCACCACCTTCCGGTATGCCGTTCGCCCGCCTGCGCTCGCGCCTCGCGCGGGCGCGGGCGAGCGTGCGCGCGGACGTCGACGCGGCGATCGCACGCGACCCGGCAGCGATGTCCCGGACCGACCTCGTGCTCAACTCCCCCGGCCTGCACGCCATCTGGTCCTACCGGGTCGCACACAAGCTGTGGCAGCGCGAGCACCTCAAGCCCGCGGCGCGGGTGCTGTCGACGGCGACCCGGGCGGTCACCGGCGTGGAGATCCACCCGGGCGCGACGATCGGCAAGAGGTTCTTCATCGACCACGGCATGGGCGTCGTCATCGGTGAGACGGCGGAGGTCGGCGACGACGTGATGCTCTACCACGGCGTCACGCTCGGTGGCCGCTCGCTCGCGAGGGTCAAGCGCCACCCCACCGTCGGCAGCCGCGTGACGATCGGCGCGGGTGCGCGCATCCTCGGTCCGGTCGAGGTCGGCGACGACGTGCAGATCGGTGCCAACTCGGTCGTCGTCAAGGACGTGCCGTCGGGTGCGATCGCCACCGGCGTCCCGGCGCGGATCCGCTACCCCGACCACGCGGGCGAGGACCCCTACGAGGCGCTCTTCCGCGAGCCCGCGCTCTTCATCTGACGCACTCAGTCGGTCTGCCAGGTGCTGCCGTAGGCGCAGAATGCCTCCGCTCCCGGCACCGCCTGCGCGGTCAGCCGCAGCGCGGACGCGACGTCGACGCCGACCGCCAGCCGCCTGTGCAGGTCGACCATGGCGGCTGCCGCGACGTCGTCGTGCACCGGGTTCGTCGCCGCGACGACGCACTGCACCCCGAGCCCGAGCAGCGCGGCCGCGAGGCCGAGCGGTTCGTCGCCCGGTCGTCCGCGGCTGCGGCCGACGTCGCACGCCGACAGGACGACGAGCTCGGCGGCGAGGGGAGCCCGCAGCTCGTGCGCGAAGACCGGGCCGTCGGCGAGGTCGAGCGACGAGAAGAGCGGGCTCTGGTCGACGTGGTGCCCGTGCGCGGCCAGGTGCACGACGCTCGCCGTCGCGAGGGCCGAGCGCACGTCGGCCGTGACCGCCGCGCCCTCCGCGACGACGGCCGCCCCGGCCTCGCCGGTCTGGACCGTGCTCGCCGTGCTGCGTGGTCGGACCCCCGAGCCGTCACCCGTATGCCGGCCCCACGCCTCGGCGACCGCGCGCACCTCCTCGCGCGCCCGCGGGAGACCAGGCCCCCACAGGGCGCCGATGGTCGGGTCGGCGCTCGCCGTGACCGGTCGGCGCACCCACGCCGTCGCCGACGGCGCTGCGACGACGGGGTGTTCGCGCAGCGTGGGCAGCGCCCGCCACGGGAGTGACGCGAGCCCGACCGTGGGGACCACGACGACCGTGCCCGAGAGCTCGACACCGCGCAGCAGCAGCCCGTCGACCTCGCGCAGCGAGGACTCGCGGGCACGGGCGAGGAAGGCCGCCATCGACGGCCTCGCGACGGCATACGCGCGCATGTCGGAGGTGAGGCGTGCACTCGCGGAGGCGACGTCGCGGACCGGGCCGAGGACGCTCTGGGCGGCTGTGCCGGAGCGGTCGACGACGAGCCGGACGACGGTGCCGCGGACCTCGTGGAAGGTGACGAGCGTGGCGTCACGCTCGGCGACCGCCCGCGCCGCCGCCTCGAAGGCGACCGCGCGGACGTCGGCTTCGTCGCGCTCCCCTCGGGCAGCGCGCAGCCGTTCGGTGATCTCGCTTTGGAGGAGGACGACCTCGCGCTGGGCGCTCGACAGGGGGGTGTCGTCCGCGCTCCGCCGCAGGCGGCGCAGGCGGCCGACGAGCGCTGCGGTCTCCTCGTCCTCGGGCGGGCGCAGGGGCGGGGCGCGGTGCGACGCGGCTCGCCACCGCTCGACGCTCTCGAAGAGCGCGGGCAGCGACCCGGAGTCGGTCGCGGCCTCGACGTCGGCGTCTCGGATGCGCGCGGCGTGGAAGGCCAGCCCGGCCCGGATCTCCATGCTGTGCACGCCGCCCTGGTCGAGGGCGAGCTGCTCAGCGGCCTCCTCGAGGATCCGCGTCGCCCGGTCGGCGTCACCGTCAGCGGCGGCGAGCCTCGAGGCGAGGAGGTGCTCGTGGAGACGGGCGCCGAGCGGCTGGGGCTGGTCGCTGCGCAGGCGCTCGAGCTCCACCCGCGCGGCCTGCCGGTCGTTGTGCGCGAGCGCCACCTCGGCGCGGATCCGGGTGGCGAGGCGTTCGGGCGGGGTCACCGGGGTGGTGGTGTCCCACTTCGCCGCGACGCGGGACGCGCGGGTGAGGCTGCGGCCGACGCCGAGGTCGACGGCCGCGCCGAAGAGCTCGACCTCCTCGGTCCGGCCGTCGGCGTGCAGCGCCCGGAAGGTGCGCACGGCGTGCCCCGCCCGGACCCGGGCCTGCGCCACGTCGCCGCGGAGCAGGGCCGAGCGGGCGAGGTCGAGCTGGACGTCTCCGCGCTCGAGCGGCTGCCGGTCCCGCCGCGCGGCGTCGAGCCCGCGGGCGAGGACGTCCTCGGCCTCGTCGATGAGACCGGCGTCGAGGAGCACCTTGCCGAGGTCGAGCAGGCCGCGGGCGCTCGTGATGTCGAGCGGCATGTCGGCGGCCTCGCGCATGAGCGCCAGTGCGCCGGGGATGTCGCCGGCGATCCACGCGACGCAGCCGAGGTTGTGCCGCGCCTTGTACTCCTGCGCCACGAAGCCGTGCTCGACGGCGATGTCGAGGGCGCGGTCGAGGTCGGCCCGTCCGTGCTCGAGGTCGCCGAGCGAGACCGACGCGAGCCCCCGGTTGAGCAGGGCCGAGCAGCGTTCGCGCGGCACGAGCTCGTCGAGGTGGGGCTCGACGTGGCCGAGCTCGTCGAGGGACTCGATCCAGTTGGAGCACATGACGTGGATCGCCCCGGCCTGCAGGTGCGCTTGCACCTCGAGCAGAGGGGCGTCGTGGCGGCGGGCGAGGTCGCGCACCGAGCCGAGGAGCGCGAGGGCGGCATCCGGTCCGTCGATGCCGAGGCGCGACACGGCCCGGGTGATGAGGACCCGTGCCCGCAGACGGGCGAGGTCCCGCGCCTCGTCGGCGCCCGCTGGCGTGACGGCGTCGAGGGCCGTGAGGGCGCGCGACAGCGCGGCGTCGGCTCGTCGGTAGTGTCCCGCCGAGTTCTCGGCCTTCCCCCTCTCGTGGAGGTCGCGAATGCTGTCGAGCGTCGTGGTCGGCCGCCCCTCAGATCTCGATCCCGGGCGTGATGACCGGGCGGGCGCCCGGCTCGTCGTGGCGCCTGATGACGAGGTGGACGGTTCCGCGTTCGACTCCCTCGAAGACGAAGCGCCCCTCGTCGTCGGCCGTCGTCGTCGCGGACCGGGCGCGCTCGCGCAGCTCGACCTCCGCGCCCGGCGCGGTGACCCACCCGCGCACGGTGGTCGTGCCGCGGTCGGCGTCCTCGAGCGTGACCATGATGCTCAGCCCGTCGCTCTCGAACGTCACCGTCGTGGCGCGGTCGTACTCCGTGGTGCGGACCGTGCCGGCCGGGGCGCCCTCGTTGATGATGTGGGCGACCTCCGCCTCGAGGCTGGCGACCGTCATCGCGAACTTCACGCGCTCGGCGAGGCCGCTGGGCACGGGGTCGGCGGCGGCGAGGTGCGTGCGGACGAGGGCAAGGGCGCGCTCGTCGTCGGCGTCCATCGGCTGGCCAGCGAGGACGTCCTCGGCCGGGTTCGGGGTGTTCATGCCGTCACCTCCCAGGCGGGGTCGGACGTGAGGGCGAGCCTCAGCTTGGCGAGGCACCGACCGCGCGTGGGCCCGATGCTGCCGACGGGCATCCCCAGCGCGGCGCTCACGGCGGCGTAGTCGGGGCGGTCGACGAAGGCGACGAGCCGGAGGAGCTGCTGGCAACGCTCGGGGAGGCGCTCGATGTGCCGCCAGATGACACCGGCGAGCTCGGACTCCTCGGTCGCGACGGCCGGGTCGGGGACGGTCGCCGCGGCGGTCGGGTCGAGTGTGGGCGTCTCCTCCCACGGCTCCCTCGGCACGGTCCGCCGACCGCGGCGCACCGCGCTCCAGGCCTCGCGCTTCGTCGTCATGAGCAGCCACTGGAGCACGGCCTGCGGGTCGGCGATGTCGTGGGTGTGCTCGACGAGCTTGAGCCACGTCGTCTGGACGACGTCCTCGGCGAGGGCCGGGTCAGCTCCCTGCGACCGGGCGGTGTGCCAGAGCAGCGGTGTCACGTCGTCGACGAGACGGTCCATCGCACTGGAGTCGCCCTCGCGGTGCAGGGTGAAGGCCCGCGCCGCGGTGAGGGCGAGGCTCGGCGCCGCACCCGCGGTGCCGGGCTGCTCGTCGCGTGCGGTGCTCACGGCTTCTCCTCGAGGGCCTTGGCCGCGGAGGCGAGGACCTGCTCGACGACCTCGCGGGCGCGGGACCCGAGCTCGTCGGCCCCCTTGGCGCCGTGACCGGCCAGACCGGACGCGATGTCGCCGGCGAGGGCCGGTGCGGCGAACGAGGTCCCGCTCCACAGCCCGAACCCGCCGCTGTAGTCGTCGGTGTCGACGGCGCCCCGCGTGGGCACGGAGGGGAGCACGCTCGCGTTCGCCTGCTTGAGGACCTCGCCGCGCCGCGAGGCGTTGAAGGTCACGGGCATCGTGCTCACGACGGAGGTCGCGGCGGAGTAAGCCCTCACCCAGCCTCCGGTGTTCGAGTAGACCGACACCGTGCGACGGTCGGGGTTGAGGGCGCCGACGCTCACCATCGGTGCACCGCTCGTCACCTGGGAGGCATAGGCGGCAGGGAAGAACTCGACGTCGCTGGAGTCGTTGCCCGCGGCCGCGACGACGGTGACACCGAGCGAGGCCAGGCCGCGCAGCACCCGGAAGAGCGCCTCCTCGTCGTCGAAGGCCCCCGGCGTCTCGTGCCGGTAGCCGAGCGAGAGCGTGACGACGTGCAGGGCCTGCGAGCGGTCGCCGCCGTCGCGCAGGGCGACGAGCTGGCGCAGGTAGAGACCGGTGAGGGCTCGCACGACGTCGGTCTCGTCGGCGACGCCGTCGCCCCACATGACCGGGACGGACAGGATCCGGGCGTCGGGACAGTGCTGGCGGATGACCCCGGCGATGAACGTCCCGTGCCCGGCAAGCCGGTCGAGGCGGCCGTTGACCGGGTCGGTCGTCACGCCGGCGTCCTCCGGGTCGTGCCCCGCCGGGAAGGTCACGCCGAGCGACCCCGCCGAACCGTCCGGGTGCCGCTCGACGCCGGTGTCGAACCACGGGTGCTTGCCCAGCCCGGTGTCGAGCACGGCGACGACCGGTCCGTCCTCGCTGCGTGGCCCCACGACCGGCGCCGACCACACGACCGGGATGCGGCCGCCGGACCCGCGACCGATGCCGTCGCCCCAGCCGATGCCGTCACCCCAACCGATCCCGTCCCCCCAGCCGATGCCGTCGCCCCAGCCGATGCCGTCGCCCCAGCCGATCCCGTCGCCCCAGCCTGCCGCTGTCATGACGTGGGCCAGGCCGATGCCGCGCGCCCCACGGGTCCGGGTCGACTGGAGGATCTCCCAGGCGTCCGCCGGGGCGGAGTCGCGCTGGGCGGGCACGAGCCGGACGGCCGTCTGCCCCACCGCGTCGAGCTGCTCCAGGAGGTCGTTGCGCCGCGCCAGACCGAGGAGGCCGTCGTCGGGAACCGGCTCCACGGCATACCCGCGTTCCTTTGCCGTCTCGGCGAGCACACTGAAGCGCTCGTCGAAGGAGAAGCCCTCGAGACCACTCACGAGCAGGACGTCGGCGACGTATGCCGTGGGGTCCGGCGCGCGCCCGTCGACCCGGACAGCGGTGGTCGGGTCGAGGAAGCGGGCGCCCAGGCGACGCACGGCCGTGCCCGGGACGACGGTGGTGGGGATGCGTCGCATGGCCCTGTCGGGGCGTTCGTCGTGGTTCATCTGTGCCTTCCGTGAGCTCACGTGCTGACTCGCGGCGGCTGGTGCCGTCAGTTCAGCGTAGGGATTGGCCGGTCACGTGGAAAGGAGTTCGGCAAAGCCGTCCAGATACGCGATCGGCACACGAATCTGTGCAAAAAGTCGCCGCCCCGCCGATGTATCTGGCCAGACGGGGCGGACTCCTTCTCGCTGTCGGGGCCGTGCAGGGGCGGCCCCGCACCCAGCCCGAGGAGCAGTCATGGCAACACAACCCGAACAGGCCGCCCAGCGCGCGGCGATCAGGCCGGTCAAGGAGTCCGTCGAGGACGAGCTCATCGCCAGGCCCGGCGTCGTCGCCGTCGACATCGCCGAGAAGGAGACCGACGGCAGGAAGACCGGCGAGCTGAGCATCGTCGTCTTCGTCGAGGAGAAGAAGCCGAAGGGCAAGCTCGGCAAGGGGGCCCTCATCCCGGCGGAGATCGACGGTGTCAAGACGGACGTCCAGGAGCTCGAGATCGAGCTCCAGCCGGCCTTCAAGCAGGTCGACGAGACCGAGCTGCTCGTCGACCCGGCCAACTACCCGACCCTCGCCGGCGGCATCAGCATCGGCCCGCGGCGCAGCGTCTTCCTCTCGCCGCCGGACGTCCCGGCGCCGGGGAACTACGTCTTCGTGGGCACGCTCGGTGCGATGGTCCGTGACCGGGCGACGGGGGCGACGATGGCCTTGACGAACTTCCACGTCGCGTGTGTCAACAACACGTGGAGCGTCGGCGACCGCATGGTCCAGCCCTCGCTCGTCGACGGCGGTGCGCCCACCGGGGAGTTCGGCTCGCTCACGCGAGCGGTCCTGTCCGACAACGTCGACGGCGCCGTCATCACCGTCGACACGTCGGAGCCGTGGACGGCCACCGTCACCGGGATCGGCGACGTCGTGGGCAGCACCGCGGCCACGGTCGGCATGGCCGTGCAGAAGCGGGGGCGCACGACCGAGCACACGTTCGGGACCGTCGCCTCGACCGACTTCACCGTCACGGTCGACTATGGGAGCGACGTCGGCTCGCGCACGCTGCGCCACCAGATCCGCATCGACACCGACACCGCGCGCAACCCGCGGTTCTCCAACACCGGTGACTCCGGGTCGGTCATCCTCGACGGCTCGCGCAACGTCGTCGGGCTGCTCTTCGCCGGTGCGACGAACGGGTCGATGACCTTCGCCAACCCCATCCAGGCCGCCCTCGACGAGCTCGCCGTCGACCTGCTCGTCCCGACGGCGCTCGTGACGCGACCCATCTCCTCGTGCCTCAACACCCGGATCTCGATCTGCCTGCGGACCCGTCCGGAGGTGTCGTGCCCGACGATCAGGACGCGGATCGCGGCGCTGTGCCCGACCCTGCTCACCCGGTCACCGATCTGCGACGCCGTCACCCGGCCGACGCTGTGCGACGTCACCCGGCCGGCGCTCTGCGAGATCGAGGTCACCCGGTTCGGCTGCCCGCTCCCGACCCGTGCGTGCGGCGGCGAGTGGGAGCGTCCGCCGGTGGAGTGGTCGATCGGCGGCCGGAGGAGCGCCTACGGCGCGTCCACGGACGACATCGAGTCCGCCGCCGACGAGGCGTTCTGGACCGGCTACCGCGCCGCGCTCGAGGAGGTCGAGACCCTCGACTCCGCCACCGACGGGTCCGGCCACCCGGGTGGTGCCTGACCGTGGCCGCGTCGCCCAGCCTGCTCGGCGCGGCCGTCCGTCACGGGCTCGTGCCCGTGGCGGACGTCCGTGCCGGCCGCGTGCGGGTGCGACCGGTGTCCCGCAGCAACGCCGTGCACGCGGTCGAGCGGGCCGGGGTCGCCGTCGGCTTCGTCAAGCAACCCGGCACGGCGGCGCGGCTCGACGGTGACGACACCGCCGCCGTCGAGGCCCGCATCCTGGGCGCCATCGCGCCCCTCCGACTCGCACCGGCCCCGATCCTGCAGGGGGGATCGGGGTCGGTGTGGATGACCGCGCTGCCGGGGGTCGAGCTCGCGGGCGTCGTCGGGGGCGCGATTCTCCGCCCCGTCGCCATCGATGTCGGGCGCGCGCTCGCCCGGCTCCACCGCTTCCCGGTCGCCGGGTCGGGCCTGCCCGAAGCGGCCACGCCCTGGCCGCTGCTGGACGCGCTGCCCGTCTCGATGGAGGGTGGCCGCGTCCGGCCCGACACCCGCGTCGTCCTCGACCGCCTCGCCGACCCGGCCTTCCGGCGTGCCGTCGATGTGGCCCGCGCACAGTGGCGGCCGACCCACCTCGTGCACGGCGACGTCGCGGCCGGCAACGTCATGGTCGAGACCTCGCCGGCCGGGGGCGTGCGGATCGCCCTCCTGGACTTCGAGCTCGGCGGACTCGGCAGCCCTGAGCACGACCTCGCCTCTGCCGCAGCGATGTTCGCCGCCCTCTCGCCTTCCGGCCTCGACCTGGCGGCGCTCTGCCTCGAGTCCTACTGGGCCGCCTGCGGCCCGGCCGAGCTCACGCCCGCGTGGCGCTGCGTGCGTGCCGTCATGACGGCCTGGCAGGTCGCCTTGGGTCGCGGCGACGCCGGCGCGGCAGAGGTCGCCCGGCTGCTCGCGGTCGCCGAGGCCGCCGCGGCCGAGGTGCCGTCATGAGCACGTGGGCGCCGGAGCACGCGAGCCGGGTGCTCACGGCATACAAGGTTCTTCGCGAGGCTCCCACGGACGCCTCGCCCGCCGACGTCCTCTATCGCGACTGGTATGCCGTCCGCCCACCTCGCAGCGCCCCTCATGACCGCTGGGCCGCGCCGGTCGCGGGCACGGCGCGGGCCGCCCACGCGGGGTCGGCACGCTGGTCGCAGGAGGACACCGAGGTCGTCGCCACGGGCATCGCCGGGATCGTCGTCGTCGCGACGCCGACTGGGCGCCGGGCCCTGTGCCGCGGCGAGTACGTCACGACCCGGGGCAGGCCCGGGTTCCCGCCACGCACCGGGGACCGCGTGCGGGTCCTCGACCGCCCCGGATCGGTCATCCAGGAGGGGTGGTGGCGGACCTGGGGCGGTCGATGGGACCCGAGCTCGGTGCCGGCGGGGCTGGTGCGCGTCTATCTCCGGCCCGCGGCCGGCGAGGTCGGCCGGCTCGTGCGCGCCGTGACCTCGGTGCTCGACGCCGACGGGTTGTGGATGCTCAAGGTCGCCGCCTCCGCCGAGCAGCTCGACCGGCCCGACGCCGTCGTGCTCTACCTCGCCGGACCGCGGCGCCACCGGGTGCGGCGCGCCGTCGTCGAGGCCCTCACCGGTCTCACGACAGGGGAGCCCCCGGCCCTCACGGCCCGGCTCGGCGAGGGCATCGGGTGGGCCGAGGACCCCGGGACGGGTGCGAGCTTCGGCGAAGTCCGGTGCGCGGCGGTCGCCACGGCATACGCTCGACTCGCCGGGGAGGTCGTCGACGCCGGAGCGTGGCTCGACCTCGTCGCCGACGAGCTGCGGAGCACCGGGGTGGACCCCTCTGCACCTCACCGGGGCACGCGGGCGACGGAGTCGGCGTGATGAGGGCCGCCCTGACCGAGACGGAGCACGACCTGATGCCAGGGAGCGACCCCACCGACGAGCCTGCCGATCAGCGCGCCGTCGTGCTCGCGGCCGCCCACCGGTGCGTCGACCTCCTCGTGCGCACCGCGATCCTCGACGACGACGGCGACCCGACCTGGCCCGCCTGGGAGACCGGACCAGAGGGCGCCATCGGTGTCGTCGCCGGCCGGCGCTCCCTCTACGACGGCGATGCCGGGGTGGTGTGGTCGCTGACCCACCTCGGCGAGGCCCTCAACCGCCCCGACGCCGTCGAGCTCGCCGCGTCGGGGATGCGAGCGCTCCTGCGATCGCGTCCTGACGAGCCGGACGCCCCCGCAGGGCTGCTCGTCGGCGAGGCCGGGGTCGACCTGCTCCGTCGCGGGCGCGCCTCGCGCGGCTGGTCCGACGGGAGCGACCTCACCGACGGGCTCGCCGGGATCCTGCTCTCACTGGCGCGAGCCCGCCACCACGAGGAGCACGCCGCCGCCGTTGTCGCCGAGCTGCGCCACCGCGCGCGCGTCGAGCCGTGGGGCCGCAGCTGGCCCGACCAC
>NZ_AVPI01000029.1 GCF_000768675.1 Knoellia flava TL1
CACCGCCGCCACCATCGTCGACCGCCTCGTCGCCCGCGCCGCCGAACCCGCCCCATCGAAGACCACCGAAGACGCCACTGCCGGCGAACCGGCGTGCCCGACGCGCGGGTGGGACGAGACCGCCGGACCGCTGGCCTCACGCACCCGCCGGCTCGTGACCCGCCACGCCCCCGACGTCGCCGCGACCCGCAGGAAGCAGGCGGTGAAGGACCGGTGCCTGACCCGGCGCGCGATCTCCGAAGCCGCGGACCAGTGGCACGGACTCGTTCCGGTCGAACAGTCGCTGGTCATGTGGCAGGCCGTGGACTCCCTCGCCCGCACCCTCCAAGCAGCCGACCCCGCCCTCACCCTCGACCAGGCCCGCGTCGACGCGATGCAGCAGCTCATCCTCCAGCAGGCCGACGTCACCATCCACCTGCACGCCACCCACCCCGCCGCCCCCGACGCAGCCGGCGCAGCAACCGCCCCTGAGCCGGCCCGCGCCACCACCACCGCGGGACGGGCAGGCGCAACCACCACCTTCGACCCCGCGACGACACGGGCCGACGCCCGCTCGGCCACCGCAACCGCAGCAACCGCTGCCCCTACACCCCCGGATGGGGCGACCGCTGCTTCTGCCGACAGCCGCTCCGCCGCTGCGCCGGCGCCCGTCGGAGCGGACACGCCCACCAACCCGGTGCACCGGCCTCGGACCGGACTGGCCGAGCGGGCCGTCCGCGGGGTCGTCGAGCTCGGCGGGCTCAACCGGCCCGGCACCACCACCGTCGACCTCGACCGGCTCCCCGCCAGCGTGCGCCTGACCGACTCGACCACCTTGGCCTGCCACCCCGACACCGGCGCCCTCCTCACCGGGCACGTGCCGAAGGGCCTCGCACCCACCAGCCGCCGCAACCAGACCGGCGACCCCAAGCAACCGAAGCCGCCAGGAGAGGACGGCGTGGAGCGCTACCGGCCCTCCCCCGCACTGCAACGCCTCGTCCGCCTCCGCGACGGACACTGCCGCTTCCCCGGATGCCGCGTCGCCGCACGCTCCTGCGACCTCGACCACGTCATCGCCTGGCCCACCGGCCCCACCACCGCCACCAACCTCATCTGCCTCTGCCGACGCCACCACCGCGTCAAACAACGACTCGGCTGGACCGTCCGCCTCGACCCCGACGGGGTCGCGCACTGGACCGACCCCGGAGGCCGCCGCACGGCAAGCGCACCCGTCGACCACCTCGACCGCGTCCACCACGACGACGTCCGCACCGCGCCGATGACAGCAGCGGACCTCGGCGCCCTACTGTCGACCCCACCGGCATCGCCGCACTCTCTGGCCGAGCTGACCCTCGCCCGGCTCCTCGAGCTCGCCTCGGTTCCCGTCATCCCGGGCGAGCGGGGGCACGCTCCTTCCCACCCGG
The DNA here is from genome assembly GCF_000768675.1 of Knoellia flava TL1. Classification (GTDB taxonomy): domain Bacteria; phylum Actinomycetota; class Actinomycetes; order Actinomycetales; family Dermatophilaceae; genus Knoellia; species Knoellia flava. The sequence continues at coordinate 1,404 of NZ_AVPI01000029.1, forward strand.
CCGCTGTCGGCGCGGTCGAGTGCCACTTCGGACCTTGGAAGGCGGTTGTGGAGGTCGGCATGATCCCGCCGGAACCACCGAGACCGAACCCACCGCCCCCGCCCTTCTGACGTTCGGTCCCTGCCGTGCCGGCGTCTCGACGGCGTCCGACGGCTGCGACGTGCACGGGCGGATGTGAGACCGTGGCGCCGTGCGTGAGACTGCTGCCCGCGAGGCCCTTCAGGCGATGGGCCTGCTGCGAGAGCGGGACGGGCGCGCGTGGCTGGAGCTGAGGACGTCGGGCACGAGCGCCGTCGCCCGCACCGTCGTGCGGTCGCTGGCGTCGTGGGAGGACAGCTTCGACCACGTGAGCCGACTGACCGGCATCACGACCGACGACACGGTCCTCGTGCCGGCGCCGCCGAGCGGGTCGATGTTCGCCTTTGCCCATGCCCACGCAGCCCACGTCGGCGCCGACGTCGTCGCTCTCGACCGCTGGAGTCCTGCCTCGGCGGTCGAGGCCACGACGACCTGCACCGCCGCCCACCTCACCCCGGCCATGCTCGCGACCCTCCTCGACCGCGGCACCGGTCGGCTGCGGACGGTCGTCTGCGCCGGCGCCTCGCTCCCCGAGTCCACGCGGCTCCGGGCGCGAGAAGCGGGCGTCCGGGTCGTCGACTACTACGGTGCGGCGGAGCTGAGCTTCGTCGCCATGCGTGTGGGAGCTCGCCTCGAACCCTTCCCCGAGGTCGACGTCGACGTGCGCGACGGCGTCATCTGGGCGCGCAGCCCCTGGCTCGCCGACGGCTACGCGCCGGGACAGTCCGGCCCGCTGCGCCGCGACGAGGACGGTTTCGCCACCGTCGGCGACCTCGGCCGGTGGGACGCGACGTCCGGGCTCGTCGTCCTCGGTCGCGGCGACGACGTCGTCACCACCGGTGGCGCCACCGTCGTCTGCGCCGACGTCGAGGCAGCGCTGCTGTCGCTGCCGGGCGTCCCCGCGGTCGCCGTCGTCGGCACGCCGCACCCCGACCTCGGCGAGGTCGTCGAGGCCGTCGTCGTCGGGGACAGCCGCCTCGACCCCGCGCACCTCGATCCGGCACACCTGCGCGGGTGCGCTGCCGACCTGCTCGACCGGACCCAGCTGCCTCGACGGTGGCACGTCTGGTCCGACCTCCCCCTCACCGCAGTCGGCAAGATCGACCGAACCGAGGTGCGTGCCCGCCTCCTCTCTACCAGGACGGAGGTCACGACGTGAACGACGACACGCCCGTCATCGTCGCCGCGCGTCGCACCCCCATCGGCACGTCCGGTCTCGCGCTCCGCGCCGTCGACACGACCGGTCTCGCAGCCCCGGTGCTCGAGGCCCTGACGGCAGACACCGACCTCCGGGCGCCGGACCACGTCGTCCTCGGCAACTGCATGGGCGCCGGCGGCAACGTCGCCCGTGTCAGTGCCCTCGCCGCCGGCCTCGGCACGGACGTCCCGGCTCTCACCGTCGACCTCCAGTGTGGCAGCGGGCTCGCCGCGATCACGACAGCCGCGGCGTTCGTGCGCTCCGGCGCCGCTGAGACCGCCTTCGCCGGCGGTGTCGAGAGCGCGAGCACCGCACCGTGGCGCCTCTGGCCACCGCGCGACGGCGTCGAGCCGCAGCGCTACACGCGAGCACCGTTCTCCCCGGCTGAGATCGGCGACCCGGACATGGGCGCGGCCGCCGACGCCGTCGCCGCACGCTGGGGCATCACCCGCGAACGACAGGACGCGTATGCCGTCCGCTCCCACGCGCGCGCCGCCGCCGCTCGCGCACGCGGGGCCTTCGACGACGAGCTCGTCCGCCTCCCCCGGCTCGACCACGACGAACGGGTCCGCGACAACCTCCGCGCGAGCACCCTCTCCCGCCTCCCAGCCGCCTTCACCGACGGCGGCACCGTCACCGTCGGCAACGCCTGCGGCATCAACGACGGCGCGGCCGCTGTCGCGGTGGTGAGCGAGGCGCGGAGGCGGGCGGACGGCATACCGGGTCTGGCCTTGCTCGACTGGACGACGGTCGGGGTGGACCCCAACCTGCCGGGCGTCGGACCGGTCCCCGCAGTCCAAGCGTTGCTGCGGCGCAACGGGATTACCCTCGACGACATAGGCGTCGTCGAGATCAACGAGGCGTTCGCGGCACAGGTCCTCGCGTGCTGCGACGAGCTCGGTCTCGACGAGGAGCGCGTGTGCGTCGAAGGAGGAGCCCTCGCCCTCGGCCACCCATGGGGCGCGTCCGGCGCCGTGCTGGCCGTGCGCCTCTTCAGCCAGATGGTGCGTCGTGACGGACCCGAGCTCGGTCTCGCGGCCATCGCCGTCGGCGGCGGGCAGGGCGTCGCCATGCTCGTCCAGCGCGTCGGCTGAGACCCGGGCTAGCGGACGAGCCAGTAGCCCTGCCCCGGCTCCGTGACGAGGTGCCGTGGGTGGGAGGGATCGGGCTCGAGCTTGCGCCGCAGCTGGTTGGCATAGACCCGGAGGTCGTTCGACTCCCGCCCGTAGGCCGGACCCCACACATCGCGCAGGAGGTCGCGGTGGAGGACGAGGTGCCCCGGCCGACGCGCCAGGACCTCGAGCAGGCTCCACTCGGTCGGCGTGAGCCGCACCTCCTCGCCGGCCACGAGCGCGCGACGCTCGGCGAAGTCGAGGTGGAAGTGCCGGCCGAGCCCGAGGAGAGCCGCCGTCCGGTGCTCCACGTCGGCGGCTGACCGCGCCGTAGGGCCGCGCCGAAAGCGCCGTGCCGGAGCGCTGCGGCGGCCCGTGGCAACTCACGGCAACCGCTGACGTCGAGACGCTCCGCCTTCCTACCGTCATGGGAAAGGTCCGCCCGACCGGCGGCCGACGATCGTGGTAGACAGCGGTGCACGCACTCGACTGGATGGTGGTGGGCCTGTTCTTCCTCGGCATGGTCGCCATCGGCGTCTGGAGCAAGAGGAAGAGCTCGGACTCGGGCGACTTCTTCGTCGGCCGCGGCAAGGTGCCCTGGTGGCTCTCGGGCGTCTCGCACCACGTCTGGGGTCACGACGGAGGCGTGGGAGCGCGCCACGGTGTGACCGCCGCCGTGATGGGTACCTTCGGTCCATGGACCCTACCCCCCGCGACACCGAGCGCGACGACACCGAGCGCGACGAGACCGCGACGGAACGGTTCGACCGCAACTGGGACGAGCTGCTCCAGGAGCTGAGGGTCACCCAGACGGGCGTCCAGATCCTCGCCGGCTTCCTCCTCACGATCCCGTTCCAGCAGAGGTTCGCCGACCTCACGGACGGTCAGCGGACGGCATACCTCGTCGCCCTCGCGACAGCGGTCCTCGCGACGACGCTCCTCGTGGCGCCGGTGAGTGCCCACCGGCTGCTCTTCCGCAAGCGCGCCAAGCAGGAGCTCGTCCGGCTCGCCGACGCGTCCGCGCAGGCAGGGCTCGTGGCGCTCGCCGCCACGATCGTCACCGTCACGTGGCTCATCCTCGACGTCGTCGTCGGCAAAGGGCCCGCACTCGTCGCCGCAGGCCTCGCCCTGCTGCTCTTCCTCGTCAACTGGCTGCTCGTGCCGCTCCTCGTCCGCAGCAGGCTCGACAGGACCTAGGACCCTGTGTCCGTCCCCGGCGCGTCGGAACGATGGGGCCATGGACACCGACACCCGACCCGACCCCGTGCCACTGCCGGAGGGAGGCATGCGCGCGCTGACGACGGAGGAGTCGTGGGACCTCCTGCGGCAAGCGGTCATCGGTCGACTGGCCGTCGTGCACGACGACGCCCCGGACATCTTCCCGGTCAACTACACCGTCGACCACGGGACGATCGTGCTGCGCACCGCAGGCGGCACGAAGTACGAGGCCGCCCGCAACCGCCCGGTCGCCTTCGAGGTGGACGGATACGACCTCGACCGGGCCGAAGCCTGGAGCGTCGTCGCCCGGGGGAAGGCCGTCGAGGTGCGCGACGTCGACGACTCGATCGCCGTGATGTCGCTGCCGCTCATGCCGTGGGCCGAAGGGTCGAAGCCGCACCTCATGCGGCTCGTGCCGGACACCGTCACGGGGCGCCGGATCCGGGTGGTCGGCGGGGCCCGGCGGCCGTGACGCGCTCGACGACCGCGGCCGTCGCGGCTGCCCTGCGGCTCGCCGCCCGCCGCCACGACCGGCCCCTGCGCATCGTCGCCGGAGGCAACGCCTCCGTGCCGTGGACGCTGCTCCGGATCCTCGAGGAGAACGTCGACGAGGTCGAGCTCTTCATGCTCAACGCACCCCACGGCATACCCTCCCGCCCCGGCATCACCTACGTCACGCCGTTCGTCGGACCCGGCATGCGCGGCGCCGCCGGCCTCTCCTACCTGCCCGCACGGCTCTCGCACGTGCCCACCCTGCTGCGGTGGAGCTTCGTGCCGGACGTCGTCCTCGTCACCGTCTCGGCGCCACGTGGTGCCGGGTCGCTGTCGCTCGGCGCGGAGGTCAACATCCTCCCGGCCGCCATCGACGTATGCCGTGCCGCCGGCGGTCTCGTCGTGGCCGAGTCGCGCGACGACGTGCCCTTCACGTTCGGCGACGCCGAGCTCGCCGCCCATGACGTCGACCTCGTGGTCGACGCTCCGGCGGGGTCCGCCACCATGCATGCGCCTCGTAGGCCCTCGCCCGGGGTCGAGCGGATCGGGGCGCACGTCGCCGCACGGGTGGGGTCCGGCGCGACCCTCCAGCTGGGCATCGGCATGATCCCCGACGCCGTCGTACCGCGGCTCACGTCGCTGCGACGGCTCGGCATCTGGAGCGAGATGGTCTCGGACGGCGTCCTCGACCTCGCCGACGCCGGGGCCCTCGACCCCGACCGACCGGTGGTGGCGTCCTTCGCCGCCGGCAGCCCGCGGCTCATGGCGTGGCTGCACGAGAACCGGCGGGTGCAGATGCTGCGCACCGACACCGTCAACGACCCCGGCCGGATCGCGGCGAACCCGGCGATGACGAGCATCAACACCGCGCTCGCCGTCGACCTCTACGACCAGGCGAACGCGACCCACGTGGGCTCGCGGCTGCACTCGGGGTTCGGCGGGCAGTGCGACTTCGTCACCGGCGCGATGGACTCGGTCGGTGGACAGTCGCTCATGGCGCTGCTGTCGTGGCACCCACGCGCGGACGTGTCGTCCATCGTCGGGCTGCTCGAGGGACCGGTGACGTCGTTCCAGCACACCGCGGTGATCACCGAGCAGGGCACCGCCGAGATCACCGGGTGGGACGCGCCGGCCCAGGCACGCCACCTCATCGACGACGCGGCGCACCCGTCGGTGCGCGGCGAACTGTGGGAGGAGGCCGAGGCGCTCGGTCTCGGCCGCGACCGGGGCGCCCCTCGGCCGACGGGACGAAGGGCCTTGTCCCGGCAGGCGTGAACCCAGCAGGCTGGGCACACCTGCCCACACCACACCTGCCCACGGCACCATCCGCCCACGGCACCATCCGCCCATGGCACAGCCCCGCCCACAGGAAGAGGCCCAGATGCTCGTCTCCGAGGTCATGACCTCCCCCGCGAAGTCGCTGTCGCGCGACGCCACCCTTGACGACGCCGTCGAGCTCCTCGGGGGCTCCGGCATCAGCGCGGTCCCGGTGGTCGACGACGACGGTCGCTGCGTGGGCATCGTCTCCGAGGCCGATGTCCTGCACGAGCCCCTGCCCAGGGACCCGCGCGCCCACCTCTGGTCGACGGCGGCGTCGAACACGGCCTCACGCACCCTCGCCGACGTCATGACCCCGGACCCGCAGTGCGTCGGACCGAGCGACGACGCGTCGGAGGTCGCCGCCCTCTTCGCCCGGACGGGGTTCAAGAGCCTGCCCGTCGTCGAGGACGACCGCCTCGTGGGCGTCGTGAGCCGCAGCGACATCCTGCGCGCCATGTCCGTCTCGAACTCGGCGCTCACCGACGCCGTGGGACAGGCGTTCGCCTCGGCGGGTCTGCCGGCGCGTGCGTTCCTCGTGCAGTCCGGCCACGTCACGGTGACGCCGACCGACGACGGCCTCGACGACGCGGCCGTCGCCGTCGTGGCCACCGTCCCCGGCGTGCGGAGCGTCCGGCTCGGGTGAGACCGTCGGGCCCCGAGCCGGACGCGACCGCTCCCCGGTCAGGCGGGGAGCAGCTCCCGGCCGGTGATCGCGTCCGGGCGGATCCGGATCCAGACCGACGTCGCCGGGTCGCCCACCGTCCAGGGCACCCGGTCGTCGGCCTCCAGCGCGGCCTCGACGTCGGCGTCGTAGACCACCGAGGCGATACCCGTCACCGTGACGCTCCACCCCGCGCGGCTCGACACGTCGTAGTCGTCGACCTCGTAGCTCATCGGGTCGTGGTCGGCGGCAGCCTCGATCTTGCTGTTGCCGCTCGTCCTGAAGCAGATGTCGGTGCCGTGCAGCACGTGGTGGACCGGCAGGAGCACGATCTCACCGTCGTGGACGAAGGCCACCCGGCCGATGACCGCACCGCCCAGACGCTCGAGGCACTCGTCGGTGCCCATGACCCGCAGTCCCGTGTGGTCGGTCACGGAGCCGTTGGCGTCGGTGGCGGTCATGACTCCTCCTTCGCGCCGTGCACGACGACGAGCGGGCACGGGCGGTCGCGGTGGATGAGGCCCTGGCTCACCGAGCCGATGAGCAGGCCGACGAACCCTCCGTGCCCCCGGCTGCCGACGACGATGAGCTGCGCGCCCTCCGCCCTGGCCAGGACCGCCTCCACGGGGAGGTTGCGACGCAGCACCGTGGTGACCTCGACCTCGGGGTGCTTGGCGGCCCACGGAGCCACCGTGTCCTCGAGCAGCTTCTGGTGGTGCCGCTCGAGCTCGACGACGTGCTCCTGGCTGAGCCATGCCGTGTCGAAGGCGTCGGGCACGTCGAGGGTCCACGCGTGGACGGCGACGAGCGGGGCGGACAGCGCGGCGGCCCGCTCGACGGCGAAGGCGAGGGCGGCCTCGTTGGCCGGGGAGCCGTCGACGGCGACGACGACGGGCGCGTGCGGGTCGCTCGAACCGGGACGGTCGGCGACGACGACCGGGCACCGTGCGTGCGCGGCGACCTGGGCGGAGGTCGAGCCCGAGACGAGCTCGCCGAGCACGCTGTGCCGGTGGCGCCCGACGACGACGAGCTCGGCGCCCTCCGACGCTTCCACGAGGGTGGCGGCCGGCGTTCCGACCACCGACTCGGTGACGACCTCGCACTCCGACGAGAGCTCGGCGACACGGGCCCGTGCCCGTTCGACGACCTCGTTGTCGAGGTCCTCGGGCCAGGGCGCGGCGGGTCCGAAGCCGGGGGACGTCGACCAGAGCATGCCGCGAGCGACGACGACCTTGAGCGGCCGGCCCAGGCGGTCCGCCTCGCGGACGGCCCACTCCAGGGCGATGTCGCCGTCGGGCGAGTCGTCGAAGCCGACGACGACGGGGCGGACGGTCTCGGTGCTCATGGTTCCTCCTGCGCTGGGTGCGGTGTCCTGCACCTCCAGCGTGGTGAACCCGGCGTCGCCGTCACAGGGCCCTAGGTCCCGTGCCCGCGGTGACGCTCGGCTCAGGACCCGGCGGAACCGTGCTTCGTCACGTAGATGGCCGCCTGCGTCCGGCGCTCCATCCCCATCTTGGCGAGCACCGAGGTGACGTAGTTCTTCACCGTCTTCTCCGCGAGCGACATCGTCTCGCCGATCTGCCGGTTGGTGAGGCCTTCGGCGATGTGCTCGAGGATCCGCCGCTCCTGCGGTGACAGCTCGGCCAGGCGCGGGTCCTCGACGTCATGCCCCCACTGCTTGCGCAGGCGCGCCACGACGCCGTCGTCGAGCAGGGACTCCCCCGACGCGACCCGGCGGATCGAGTCGACGAGCTGCGTGCCGCGGATGTCCTTGAGCAGGTAGCCCGAGGCGCCCGCCATCACCGCTGCACGGAGCGCGTCGTCGTCGTCGAAAGACGTGAGGATGATGCCCGCGACCGACGGGTCGACCGAGCGCACGTCGCGGCACACGTCGATGCCGGAGCCGTCGGGCAGGCGGGCGTCGAGCACCATGACGTCGGGGCGCAGGGCCGGGATCCTCCGCGTCGCCTCTGCCGCCGTCGACGACTCCCCGACGACGTCGAGGTCCTCCTCGACCTCGAGCAGCTCGCGCAGCCCTCGACGCACGACCTCGTGGTCGTCCAGCAGATAGACACGGATCATCGACACCCTCCTCGCGGTTGGCGTCATCGTAGGACGCCGAGCGTCAGAGCGCACCGCTCCTGACGACCGCCACGGGCAGGTCGGCCCGTCGCAGGACCCCCCGGCTCACCGATCCGAGCAGCAGCCCGGCGAAGCCACCTCCACCCCGCGCACCGACGACGAGGAGACCCGCCTCCTGCGACTCGGCGAGGAGCGCGTCGGTCTCGTGCGCCCGAGGCGTGCGTCGCGTCGTCCGTATGCCGGGGTGGGACTGCCGCACGAACCGCTCCGCCTCGTCGACCGCCCACGTCGCGCGCTCGAGCTCCGCCTCGACCCGGTCGGGGCCGTGGCCGAGGCCGCCCCAGAGCTCGTCGAGCCACGGCACGACGTCACGACCCGACCACGCCGAGACGAGGACGAGGTCGGTGCGGGCGGCTGTTGCTGCCGCCGCCGCGAAGGCCACGGCACGCATCGAGGGTCGCGAGGCGTCGACCCCCACGACGACGGGACGCCCCTGCCCCAGCCGGCGCTGGCCCTGGACGACGACGACGGGGCAGCGGGCGTGGGCGCTCAGGGCGAAGGACACCGAGCCCACGCTCGCCGCGGGGTTCTCCAGACGGGTTCGTCGGCCGACGACGACGAGGTCGGCCTCGCCCGAGAGGGCGACGAGCTCGGCCGAGGGGTGCCCCACCGCACCGATGCTGCGGACGTCGAGTCCCGGGTGGGCCGGACGCACATGCTCGACTCCCTGGCTGGCGACCCGGTCGACGGCTCGACGCAACGTCGGGACGTCGGGCCCAGAGGCAGACCCCGGTCCTGCCGACAGCACGGGATCGACCGCGCACGCGACCATGAGCCGGCTCCTGTGCAGCTCGGCCCAGTCCGCCGCCCAGTCCAGCGCGAGACCCGCCTCCGGGGTCGCGTCGTAGCCGACGACGACGGTGCCCGTCGTGGCGCCGGGCACGTCCCGTGGTGGGAGGACGCCGGGGTCGGTCCTGAGATCAGCCATGCGGCCAGCCTGCGGTCGCGCGAACCCTCCCGACAGGGTCCTAGGTCCCGGGCCCGTCGCCGCTGGCCAGCGGCACGCGCCAGTGAACCCGCGTGCCGGCACCGTCGCCCGGCTCGACCGAGAAGGAGCCGCCGCGTCCCTCGGCGCGCCGGGCGAGGTTGCCGAGGCCGGAGCGCGAGACGCCCTCGGGCAGCCCGCGTCCGTCGTCGGTGACGACGACGCTCACGTCGTCGGCCACCTCGACGACGACGTTGACCATCGAGGCGGCCGCGTGACGGGCGGCGTTGCTCAACGCCTCGCGCACGACCGCCAGGAGCTCCGCGGCGACGTCCTCGGGGACGTCGGCGAGCGGCCCGGTCATGCGGAGCTCCGGCGAGAACCCGAGGGTGACGGCGGCGTCACCGCACACCGTCGCGATCTCGGCGCTGAGAGGGCGCCCACCGGGCACCCGGTGGAGGGCGAAGATCGTGTGCCGGATGTCGCTGATGGCGGCGTCGAGCTCGTCGACGGCCCGGTCGAGCTTGGCCCGCACCTCCGGCGTGCTCATCGGCGCCGCCGACTGCAGCGACATGCCCGTCGCGAAGAGGCGCTGGATGACGTTGTCGTGCATGTCGCGCGCGATCCGGTCGCGGTCCTCGAGGAGCTCGGAGCGGGCGCGGTCGGTCCGGGCACTGGCCGCGCCGAGCGACACCGCGAGGCTGCGGCCGAGCAGCTCGAGGTGCGGCACGTGGTCGGTCGGCTCCTCGCGGGCCCACTCGGCGACGAGGACCCCGAGAGGGCTCTCACCGAGTGCGAGCGGCAGCATCGCCCGTGTGCCGCCCTCCGCGCCGGGCTCAATGTGCGCCGGTCCGAGCATGGCCGCGCGGATCCTCGGCTCCCTGAGGACCTCGCCCGGCGCCTCCGCCGGGTCGCCCTCACCCGACGCGGCCGCGACGACGACGTCGGAGCCCTGCCGCAGCGCGACGAAACACGCGTCGGCGCGGGCGAGACGGCATACGGCGTCGGTGACGTCCGCGAGCACCACCTCCTGCGCGGCGCCCTCGAGGAGCGCCTGGGTCGCGTCGCCCAGCACCTCGCCCCAGAGCTGCTGGGTGCGGGAGTGCTCGTAGAGGCGCGCGTTCTCGATCGCCACACCGGCCGCTGCGGCGAGGGCGGAGAGGACCGCCTCGTCGTCACCGCTGAACTCGGGTGCCGACCGCTTGTCGGTGAGGTAGAGGTTGCCGAAGACCTGGTCGCGGATCCGCACCGGCGCACCGAGGAAGCTCGTCATCGGCGGGTGGTTGGGCGGGAAGCCGTAGGAGTCGGGGTGCTGCCCGATGTTGGGCACACGCTGCGCCCGCGGGCTGGCGATGACCATGCCGAGCAGGCCGTGCCCGCGCGGCAACGGACCGATCGCGGCGCGCTGTTCCTCGGTGATTCCGTGCGTGACGAACTCGACGAGCTCCTCACCGCTCGGACCGAGGACACCCAGGGCGCCGTAGGTCGCGTCGACGAGCTCGCAGGCGGCGACGACGATGCGGCGGAGCACCTCGGCGAGCTCGAGGTCCGAGCTCACGGCGATGACCGCGTCGAGGAGCGACCCCAGCCGCTCCTGGGAGACGCGCGCGCTGTCGGCACGAGCCCGCAGCTCCTCGACGAGGTCGTCGAGCTCCAGCGACGAGAGCGGCCAACGCTGCCCCCCGTTCGGGGCGCCCCCGCCGGTCGGTGGCCGCCTCGGCCGTGCTGAACCCGTCACCCGGTGATCGTATGGGGTACGGCGGGTGGCCGTGCCGGATCCACGCCGGAGCGCCCGATGCCGGTGCCGTCCGTCCGCTGGGCCTCAGCCCGCCGCGGGTTCGGGACCTCCGGCCCTGACGGGACGGTCGCCGACTCCGTGGACTGGTGGTGCGGCACTCCGCCGCACCCCAGGAAGGAGCACGACCATGAAGGCACTCGTCTACCACGGGCCCGGACAGAAGGCCTGGGAGGACGTCCCGGACCCCGCGATCACCGACGACACGGACGCCATCGTCCGGGTCGACGCCGTGACCATCTGCGGCACCGACCTGCACATCCTCAAGGGTGACGTGCCCGACGTCACCGACGGTCGCATCCTCGGGCACGAGGCCGTGGGTACGGTCCTCGAGGTCGGGTCCGCCGTGACCCGGGTGAGGCCGGGTGACCGCGTCCTCGTCTCGTGCATCTCCTCCTGCGGGTCCTGCCGCTTCTGCCGCCAGAGCCGCTACGGACAGTGCCTCGGTGGTGGCGGCTGGATCCTCGGCCACCTCGTCGACGGCACCCAGGCCGAGCTCGTCCGCGTGCCCTTCGCCGACACCTCGACCCACCCGATCCCGGACGGCGTGAGCGACGAGGAGGTCCTCATGCTCGCGGACATCGGTCCGACGGGCTACGAGGTCGGCGTGCTCAACGGGCGCGTCTCCCCCGGCGACACCGTCGTCGTGGTGGGCGCAGGGCCGATCGGGCTGTCGGTCATCATGGGCGCCCGGCTCGTCAGCCCGGCGCACATCGTCGCCGTCGACCTCGCCGACTCCCGGCTGGAGGCGGCCAAGCAGTTCGGGGCCGACGTCACGGTCAACCCCTCGCGCGAGGACGCGCTCGAGGTCGTCCGGTCGCTGACCGACGGACTCGGCGCCGACACCGCCGTCGAGGCAGTGGGCGTCCCGGAGTCCTTCGAGCAGTGCTGCGCCCTCGTCCGCCCCGGCGGCACGGTCGCCAACGTCGGCGTCCACGGCTCCCCCGCGGTGCTCCACCTCGAGGACCTCTGGATCAAGGATGTGACGATCACGACCGGTCTCGTCGACACCTTCTCGACGCCGACGCTCCTCCGGCTCGTCGCCGGCCACCAGGTCGACCTCGCGCGGTTCGTCACCCACCGGTTCACGATGGACGAGTTCGAGAAGGCCTACGAGGTCTTCGCCGCGGCCGCCGACACCCGCGCCCTCAAGGTGGTCCTCACCCGCTGACCGGGTGCGGACCACGGCCGACGGGGCACCAGTGGTGGACCGGACCGCGTCCTCGCGGCGGAGGGCGCACCCAGCCCGCGCGGCGCTGCGTCACGCGACGCTCGCCGTGCCGCGCACGACGCCGGACGAGCGGGTCGACGACCTGCTCGCCCGGTTGCGTGGCGACCCCGTGGCGCGTGCCGAGTACGTCGCCGTCTTCGACGCCGAGCGCCTCGTCGGCGTGGTGAGCACGGGCGCCCTCGTCGCGGCCGGTCCGTGTTCCTCCGTCGCCGACGTCATGGACCCGAACCCTCCGACCGTGTCGCCGACGACCGACAGTGAGCCCGCCGCATGGCGGGCGGTCGAGGCGGGCTGGTCGACGGTGGCCGTCGTCGACGAGCGTGGCCGGTTCCTCGGGCTCGTCCCCTCGCAGACGCTGCTCGCCCTCGTGCACTCCGAGCACGACGAGGACCTCGCCCGCCTCGGTGGATTCGGGGGCACCGCCGCGGCCGCTCGCTCGACGAGCCTCGAGCCGGTCTCGCGCCGGTTGCGCCACCGGCTGCCGTGGCTCGTCGTCGGACTGCTGGGAGCCCTGCTCGCCGCCGGTGTCGTGGGTGGCTTCGAGGAGACGCTGCGCGTCAACGTCCTCGTCGCCTCGTTCCTGCCCGGGGTCGTCTACCTCGCCGACGCGGTCGGCACGCAGACCGAGGCCCTCGTCATCCGCGGGCTGTCACTGGGTGTCGGCATCCGACGGGTCGTGCGGCGAGAGGCCCTCACCGGTGCGCTCCTCGGCGCCTTCCTCGGGGCCATCGCACTCGGGGTCGTGGCCGCCATCTGGCGCGACTCCGGCGTGGCGATCGCCGTCGCCCTCGCCATCCTTCTCGCGTCGGTCATCGCCACCGGGGTCGCCATGGCGCTCCCGTGGGTCTTCCACCGCCTCGGCACGGACCCGGCGTTCGGGTCGGGACCACTGGCGACGGTCGTGCAGGACATCATCACGGTCGCGGTCTACTTCCAGCTCGCGACCTGGATCGTCCGCTGACCCCGCGGGAGGCGCCGCGGAGAAGCCGAGGCAGCGCGAGGCCGGTCACGACCGCGACCGCCGTGGCCATGGCGAGGGCCCCCAGCAGTCCCACCGCCACCGAGACGGGCAAGGGCTGGCCGGGTCGCCACAGCGGGGTCGCGAGGAGCATGAAGACGGCGAGCCCGCACGACCATGCGACCGCCGTCCACGGCACCCAGAACCCCGCACGGTCGACGTGCCGTCTCAGCTCGAGCCACTGCGCCGTCCCCAGCGACGCGAGAAGGACCGCAGCGAGGGCCGCCGCGACGAGTGCGAGCACGGCAACCGGCAGCTCGCCGAGCGTCACCGCCGCCGCCATCGGCACCATGACCACGACGTAGGCCAGGGCCGCCGCCACCGACGTCAGCCCGGAGAAGCGCCACACGTCGAGCCTCGGCACCACCGACCGCAGGACGTGCCCCTGCGCTGCTCCCAGCAGCAGCCCTTCCACCGCACCGGCGAGAACGACGGAGGGCACGGCCAGGCGGGCCGGCGAGTCCGCGGTGAGCACGCCGACCACGGCGGGCGCGACGAACCCGGCGAGCTCTCCCGCGACCGTCCAGCGCACCCAGCGCCACTGCAGCGGGCTCACGGCGCCGGCCCTCCCGGGCCGGGTATGCCGTCCGGCCCGGTCGAGCGGTCCCCCTCGCGTGGCGCACGACCGCCGCCCTGCGCCGCACCACCCGGCGGTGACGAACCGTTCATCCTCGCCGACCAGTCCGCGTAGCCCTGCACGGCATACGGGAGGGTCATGAAGATGTGGTCCTCCCCGACGCGGTCGACGAGGCCGGAGCGGCGCAGGTCGTCGCGCAGCTCCTGCTTGACCCGGCTCAGCGCGAGGACGACACCGCGGCGGTCGACCTCCCGGCGCAGCGTCTCGAGGGTGTCCGAGGCGGTGAGGTCGACGGTGACGTTGGCCTCCATGTTGAGCAGCAGCCACCGAGCCGGCGTCGGCGCCTCGTCGACGGCGCGGAGCGCGCGGGTGACGAAGTCGTGGGCGTTCGCGAAGAAGAGCGGCGAGTCGTAGCGGTAGACGACGAGACCCGGGACCGGTCTGGCCGAGGGGTAGTCGTCGACGTCGTGCATGCCGGCGACGCCCGGGACGTGACCGAGGATGCCGTCGTGCGGGCGCGACACCCGGTGCAGCAGGTCGAGCAGCGACAGCACGATGGCGACGAGCACCCCCGGCAGGATGCCGAGCACGAGCACCGACGCGGTCGTGCCGACGGCGAGCAGGCCCTCGGTCCGCCGGAAGGAGAAGATCCGCCGGAACTCGGCCACGTCGACGAGCCGGAGCGCCGCGAAGACGACGAGTGCCCCGAGCGCCGCGGTCGGGAACCTCGCGAGCACGGGGTTGGCGACGACGACGGCGAGGACGACCGTGACGAGTGCGACGAGCGAGTTCACCTGGCTGCGACCGCCGCTCGCGTCGACGATGGCGGTCCGGCTGCCACTGCTGCTCACCGGGAAGCCCTGGGTGACACCGACGGCGACGTTGGTGACGCCGAGGGCGAGCAGCTCCTGCTTGGCGTCGAGCCCGTCCTCGTGGCGCGGCTCGAAGGCGCGCCCGGTGAGGACGTTGTCGGTGTAGGCCACGACAGCGATCCCGAGCGCCGCAGGCAGCAGCGCCCGCAGGTCGGCGATCCCGACGTCGGGAACGGTCGGGACCGGGAGCTCGCGCGGGACCGGGCCCACGACCGCGACCCCACGGGCGTCGAGCGAGAGGAGCACGACGGCGGCGGCTGAGGCGAGCACGCCCAGCAGGGGCACCGGCAGCCTCGGCGCGAACCGTGTGACGACGAGGAGGAAGGCGAGCACCGAGGCGGCCACGAGGACGGTGGGCCGGTGGACGTCGCCGAGCCCCTCGACGACCGACGACACCTGCGCCACGGTGCTCTCTCCCGTCACCTCGAGACCCGTCACCTTGCCGAGCTGGCTCACCACCATGAGGGTCGCCACCCCCGCCATGTAGCCGACGAGCACGGGCCGCGAGAGCAGCTCGGCGAGGAAGCCGAGACGCAGCGCCCACGCGAGCAGGCAGAAGCCGCCGACGAGGAGCGCGAGCCCGGCGGCGAGGGCGGCGTAGCGCCCCGGGTCGCCTCTGGCGAGACCGCCGAGCGCCACCGCCGTCATGAGCGCGGTCGTCGACTCGGGCCCCACGGAGAGCAGCCGGGAGGAGCCGAGGACGGCATACCCCACGATCGCGGTCCCGGCCGCCCACAGACCGGTGACGGGCGGCAGACCGGCGACGCCGGCATACGCCATGACCTGAGGGATGAGGTAGGCCGCGACGGTGACCCCGGCGACGACGTCACCCCGCAGACGCACCCGGTCGCCCAGGATGTCGGTGGCCCGCACGACGGCTCAGAAGAGCCCGACGACGTTGCCGTCGGGGTCGAGGTCGATCGAGGCGGCGGCCGGGTGGCGGGGCAGGCCGGGCATCGTGCGCATCTCGCCGCTGATGGCGTAGACGTAGCCGGCCCCGGCGGCCACGCGGACCTCGCGCACCGGCATCCGCCACCCGCGCGGGTCACCGCGCAGCGTGGGGTCGGACGAGATCGACAGGTGGGTCTTGGCGATGACGACGGGGAAGGCGCCGTAGCCGAGGACCTCGAACCGGGCGAGGTCGCGGGTCGCGACGTCCGAGAAGTCGACGCCCTCGGCGCCGTAGACGTCGGTCGCCACCGCCTCGATCTTGCGACGCAGCGGGGCGTCGAGGTCGTAGGTGGGACGCAGGGCGTGCGCGTCGTCGCACGCCCGAGCCACGACGGCAGCGAGGTCGGTCGCACCCTTGCCACCGTCGAGCACGTGCGTCGAGACCGCGACGCGGGCGCCCTCCTGCTCGGCGGCCTGGGCGATGACGGCGAGCTCGGAGTCGTGGTCGGTCGGGAAGGCGTTGACCGCGACGACCGGCGGGATGCCGAAGCCGCGGACGATCTCGATGTGACGGCGCAGGTTGGCGATCCCGGCCCGCACCGCGTCCGGGTCCTCGTCGAGCATCTCAGCCGGCAGCGGCCGGCCGGCAGCGACCGAGAAGCGGCCCGAGTGCGCCTTGAGCGAGCGGACGGTCGCGACGAGGACCGCCGCGTCGGGAGCGAGCCCCGACACCCGGCACTTGAGGTTGACGAAGCGCTCGGCCCCCATGTCGGACCCGAAGCCGGCCTCGGTGAGCAGGAAGTCACCCGTGTGGATCCCGATGCGGTCGGCGACGACCGACGAGTTGCCCGTGGCGATGTTGCCGAACGGCCCGGTGTGGACGAGCACGGGAGTGTTCTCGGTCGTCTGGAGCAGGTTGGGCATGAGGGCGTCCTTGAGGATGACGGCCATGGCACCTGCCGCACGCAGGTCCTCGGCGGTCACGGGACGGCCGCCGGCCGTGAAGCCGACGACGATCCGTCCGAGCCGTTCGCGCAGGTCCGCGAGCGACGTCGACAGCGCGAGCACCGCCATGACCTCGCTCGCTGCGGTGATGTCGAACCCGGACTGCCGGGGAACCCCGTCGATGCGCGCACCGAGGCCCTCGACGATGCCGCGCAGCGCCCGGTCGTTTACGTCGAGGACGCGGCGCCACGAGATGCTGCGGACGTCGACGTCGAGCTCGTTGCCGTGGTGCAGGTGGCTGTCGAGCATCGCGGCGAGGAGGTTGTGCGCCGCCGTCACCGCGTGGAAGTCGCCGGTGAGGTGGAGGTTGAGCGTCTCCATCGGCAGCACCTGGCTGAACCCGGCTCCCGCCGCCCCGCCCTTGACGCCGAACGTCGGACCCATCGACGGCTGCCGCAGCGCGAGCGTCGCCCGGTGCCCCAGCTGCGAGAGGCCCTGTGCGAGACCGACGGCGGTCGTCGTCTTGCCTTCGCCGAGCGGCGTCGGCGTGATGGCGGTGACGACGACGTAGCGGGCCCGCGGCAGCCCGGCCAGGTCCTGCTCGGCGGCGAGGTGGACCTTCGCGACGTGCCGCCCGTAGGGCTCCAGCCGCTCGAGGGGTATGCCGGCCACCCCCGCGACCGTCTCGATCGGGTCGAGGCGCGCGGCGCGGGCGATGGCGAGGTCGGACGGAGGGGCGACGGTGCTCATGGCACCACGGTCCTCCAGCAACGGTCCGGCGTCACGGGACGAAGGGCCCCCGACTCCCTCACGGCGTGGAGCCCACCCGGGCAGGCCCGCTCGGGCCGTTCCGGTGACGCCCGGCCCGGGTCTAGCCTGCGCACATGTGGACCCGTCGGCATCACGAGGACGCGCCGGTCTCGCACGAGGAGAGTGCAGTCGCCCGCCGCTATCGCTACGTGCTGAGGACGGCCGGCGACCACGTCCTGCGCGACGTCCACCGCGTCGGGGTCACCGCGCTCGACGACGAGGACCGCCAGGTCCTGCTCACGACGATCCAGGCCCAGCTCATGTCCGGGGCGCGCCTCGGGGTGGAACGGGCCGAAGAGATCTCACGGCTGCTGGTGCTCGGTGAGCGGCGCAGGGCCGGGTCGGTCATCGCCCACCTGCCTGCCGACGTCCTCGACCGGCTCGCGACCTCGGTCGTGAGCGAGGCCGAGAGGTCGGGGCTGCTCGAGGCCTATGACGAGTGGGACGGAGCCGACCCGGTGGTGGCGGAGGAGACCGACAGTGGATACCGCTCGGGCTTCGACACGGTCCGCCACTACGACATCGTCCAGGGCCGTGCCGAGGGCGGTTTCAGCACCTAGCCGACCGACGTCCCTCTCGGGTGACGTCGTCCCGAGTCCCCGTGCGCCGTCATGACGTATGCCGTCACTCGTGCGCCATGAGAGCGCCCGGGTGCGCCGCCCGCCATGCCGCCATCGACGCGTCCCACTCGTCCCCGTCGAGTCCGGTGAGCGATGCCGGGAAGAGCCCGTCCTCCTCCTTGGCGATGTGCTCGCGCAGCTCGGCGGCCGCCACGCGCAACCGCTCCCGATCCCGTGGGCTGTCGAGGTCGAGCGCCGCGAGCAGCTGCTCGAGCTCGCGGTGCTCCTGCACGAGGGGTTCGATGTGCGCGAGCCAGAGGGGGTCACGGGCCATGACGGCGAAGAGACCGTTCTCCTCGCCCTGCCAGTGCGACCCGAGCTCGGAGGCGAGCTCGGACACGAGCCGACGCGCCGTGTGAAGGTCGCCTGCGTCCATGGCGCGAACGGCCCCTCCGGACAGGTCGACCGCTCGCTCGTGCTCGGCGATGTAGTCCATGAGCAGAGGCATGTCGCGGCATCCGCAGTAGTGGCACATAGGTCGGCTCCGCTCGGTCGTGGTCCGGTCCCGCCAGCCTAGGACCCGACCCCGACGGACTATGGCTCGGAAGGTGACCCTGCCCTAGCGTCGAGGGGATCAGCATCGGCCACCGCCGACCCACAACGGAGTGGATGATCATGACGAGAACGCAGACCCATCGAGCACGCACGAGTGCTCTGCGGCTGACCGCCCTGGCCGCCGCCGTCGCCCTCACGACCGCCCTGTCCCCGCAGCTCGCGTCCGCGGCACCGTCGGCCGACGCCTGCGCCGACCGGGCCAACAACACCTACCAGAAGCTCCTCGAGTGCGTCACCGTCGAGGGTGTGCGCGCCCACCAGGAGGCGCTGCAGAAGATCGCCGACAACAGCACCGACCCGGTCTACCCCGGCACCCGCGCCGCGGGCACCGACGGCTACGACGACAGCGTCGACTACGTCGCCGGGCTGCTGCGTGACGCCGGCTACCAGGTCACTCTCGACCCGGTCGACGTCACCTTCAACTTCCCGGCCGTGCTGCGCCAGCTCACGCCGGTCGCAGCGGAGTACGAGACCGGTGTCTTCACCGGCAGCGGCTCGGGCGAGGTCGAGGGCAACGTCATCCCGGTGGACCTCAACCTCACGCCGCCGCGCGCCTCCACGAGCGGCTGCGAGGCAGCCGACTTCGCCGGCAAGGACTGGAGCGGTGACAACGACATCGCCCTCGTCCAGCGCGGCACCTGCTTCTTCGGCACGAAGGCCTACTACGCCGAGCAGGCCGGGGCCGAGGCCATCATCATCATGAACCAGGGCAACACGCCCGACCGCGAGGCGCTCATCGTCGCGGACGGGACGAGCATCGACGAGCCGATCCCCGGGGCACCCGGGCCCGTCACCCACGGCATCCCTGTCGTGGGCGCGAGCTTCGCCGATGGTGCCGCGCTCGCCGCCCCCGGCTCGACGGCATACGTGCAGGTCCTCCCGGCGGAGACGCGCAGTGACTACAACGTCATCGCCGAGCTGCCGGGCAAGAACACCGAGAACGTCGTCATGGCCGGCGCCCACCTCGACAGCGTCATCGAGGGGCCCGGCATCAACGACAACGGTTCCGGTTCCGCCGCACTTCTCGAGACGGCGCTCAAGATGGCCGAGCTCACCCCGCAGAACACGATCCGGTTCGGCTGGTGGGCCGCCGAGGAGCAGGGCCTCGTCGGTTCGGCCGACTACGTCAACGGGCTCTCCGCCGCCGAGCGCGACCGGATCGCCCTCTACATGAACTACGACATGGTCGGCTCGCCCAACTACATCTTCATGGTCTACGACGCCGACGAGTCGACGTTCGAGGCTCCTGTGCCCGTCCCCGCGGGCTCGGAAGCGATCGAGGACGTCTACGAGTCCTACTACACAAAGGTCGGTGAGCTCTACGAGGACACCGAGTTCTCGGGTCGCAGCGACTACGAGGCGTTCATCCTCGCCGGCATCCCGTCGAGCGGGCTCTTCACCGGCGCCGAGGTCATCAAGACCGAGGAGCAGGAGGCCATCTGGGGCGGCACCGCAGGTGAGCAGTTCGACCCGTGCTACCACGAGGCCTGCGACACGATCGCGAACAACAGCATGCACGCGCTCGAGGTCAACAGCGACCTCATTGCCTTCGCGATGCTGACCTTCGCCTACTCCACCGAGTCGGTCAACGGCGTGCCCGGCAAGAAGGTCCCCGGACCGGCCTTCACGCTGCCGGCGCCCGCCGGACCGGAGGGCACCTTCGCCGGCGAGGACGGTGGCTTCGGCCACAGCCACGACGGCTGAACCGCGGCCGCTCGACGGCCACACGACGGCCCCCGGCGCAGCTCGCGCCGGGGGTCGTGGCACGCCAGGCCGCGACGCGTCTCCCGGAGTGGGGCTCACGTGGGACCTTCTGCCCTCGCGTGGCGGTTGATGCCGCGGTGCGATGGGGTCGGAGGTGGACGATGACACGACACTTGAGAACAGTCGCCACCGGAGCCGCGGCGCTCCTCGTCCTCGCGGCGTGCGCCGCATCGGGCAACGAGAGCGCGGGCACGGCCTCGGGGCAGCCCGGCTTCTGGCCGGGTCTGTGGCACGGGCTCATCAGCCCGGTGACCTTCCTCGTCTCGCTCTTCCGCGACGACGTCGGGATCTACGAGGTGCGCAACTCCGGAGGGTGGTACGACTTCGGCTTCATGCTGGGGGTCTCGATCTTCTTCGGCGGACCGGCCGGCGCGGGCTCGCGTCGGGCTGGGAGCGGCAGGAGGAGTGACGCCCGATGAGCACGGACCTGCTGTGGCGGCTGAACCGACCGCCGCGCGCGACGACCGTGGTCGGCGGGCTCTACCTCGTCGCCGCCGGCAGCCACGTCGGTCTCGTGTCCGCCGACCCGACGGTCTACGAGGGCTTCGCCGAGCAGGGGCTCCTCGGCTTCGTCCGCTCCGGCTGGGCGGACATCGTCATGGCCCACCCGCGAGCGTGGATCTACCTCCTCGCCCTGGGCGAGGCCACCCTCGGGGCCCTGCTCCTCACCGGCGCGCGTGCATCGCGCGCCGGCTGGGTCGGGGTGCTCGCCTTCCACGCGCTGCTGCTGCTCTTCGGCTGGGGCTTCTGGCTGTATGCCGTCCCCGCCGGCGCGCTGCTCGCGTGGTTCGCGCGTCGCGACCTCCCGGCCCTGACGGGTGGTTCCGGACACGGCGAGGGGGACGGCCCCGAAGGACCGTCCCCCTCTGTGCGTCACCCGGAGGAGCGGGTGGCGGCTGCGCTCAGACCAGGTCGAAGCGGTCGGCGTCCATGACCTTGACCCACGCGGCGACGAAGTCGTGCACGAACTTCTCGCGCGCGTCCTCGCTGGCGTAGACCTCGGAGAGCGCCCGCAGCTGCGAGTTCGAGCCGAAGACGAGGTCGACCGCCGTCGCCGTCCAGCGGACGTCACCGCTGGCGACATCGCGGATCTCGTAGACGTTCTCCGCGTCCTGCGACGCCTTCCACTGCGTGCCCGGGGCGAGCAGGTTGCGGAAGAAGTCGTTGGTGAGGACGCCCGGCCTGTCGGTGAGCACGCCGTGCGCGACGCCACCGTGGTTGTTGCCGAGGGCCCGGAGGCCGCCGACGAGCACGGTCATCTCGGGCGCGGTGAGGCCGAGCATGTAGGCGCGGTCGAGGAGGAGCACCTCGGGCTGGAGCTTCTCGCCCTCGCGGATGTAGTTGCGGAAGCCGTCGGCCCGCGGCTCGAGCACCCGGAAGGACTCGACGTCGGTCTGCTCCTGCGTCGCGTCGGTGCGACCGGCGTGGAACGGCACGGTGACCTCGACACCCGCGTCCTTTGCGGCCTTCTCGACCGCGGCCGAGCCGGCGAGCACGATGAGGTCGGCGAGCGAGACCTGTGCGCCGCCGCGACCGTTGAACTCCGAGCGGACGCCCTCGAGGGCGTCGAGAACCGGTGCGAGACGCTCCGGGTCGTTGGCGGCCCAGCCGCGCTGCGGCTCGAGGTTGATCCGCGCACCGTTGGCGCCACCGCGCTTGTCGGTGGTGCGGAAGCTCGCGGCTGACGCCCACGCCGTCCAGACGAGGTCGGCCGGGTCGATCCCGGCGGAGAGCACGGCCTCCTTGAGCGCGGCGACGTCCGCGTCACCGACGAGGTCGCCCTCGACGGCGGGCACGGGGTCCTGCCACAGCTGGGGCTCTGCGACCCACGGTCCGAGGTAGCGAGAGACCGGACCCATGTCGCGGTGGAGCAGCTTGTACCAGGCCTTGGCGAAGGCGAGGCGGAACTCCTCGGGGTTCTCGAGGAAGCGGCGCGAGATCTTCTCGTACTCCGCGTCGGCGCGCAGCGCGAGGTCCGAGGTGAGCATCGTCGGACGGTGCTTCGTCTCGGGGTCGAAGGCGTCCGGGATGATCCGGTCCTCGGTCTTGGCGACCCACTGCTTGGCGCCGGCGGGGCTCTCACTGAGCTCCCACTCGTATCCGAAGAGGATCTCGAAGTAGCGGTTGCTCCACTGCGTGGGGCGGTCCGTCCACGTCACCTCGAGGCCCGAGGTCATCGCGTCGGGGCCCTTGCCGGTGCCGGCACTGCTGCGCCAGCCCAGCCCCTGCTCCTCGAGCGGTGCACCCTCGGGCTCGGGGCCGATGAGGTCCGGGTCGCCCTTGCCGTGGGTCTTGCCGAAGGTGTGACCACCGGCGATGAGGGCGACGGTCTCCTCGTCGTTCATGGCCATGCGGGCGAAGGTGTCGCGGATGTCGCGGGCCGACGCCACCGGGTCCGGGTTGCCGTTCGGGCCCTCGGGGTTGACGTAGATGAGACCCATCTGGACGGCGCCGAGCGGGTCGGCGAGCTCGCGCTCGCCGGAGTAGCGCTCGTCGCCGAGCCAGGTGTCCTCCGGGCCCCAGAAGATCTCCTCGGGCTCCCAGACGTCCTCGCGACCGAAGGCGAAGCCGAAGGTCTCGAAGCCCATGTCCTCGAGCGCGACGTTGCCGGCGAGGACGAGCAGGTCGGCCCACGAGATCTGCTGGCCGTACTTCTGCTTGACCGGCCACAGCAGGCGGCGGGCCTTGTCGAGGTTCGCGTTGTCGGGCCAGCTGTTGAGCGGGGCGAAGCGCTGTCCGCCGTCGCCGGCGCCGCCACGGCCGTCGTAGATGCGGTAGGTGCCTGCTGCGTGCCAGCTCATGCGGATCATGAGGCCGCCGTAGTGGCCGAAGTCTGCGGGCCACCAGTCCTGCGAGGTGTGCAGGACCTCGGTGATGTCGCGCTTGAGCGCCTCGACGTCGAGCGTCGAGACCGCCTTGGCGTAGTCGAAGTCGGGAGCGAGCGGGTTGCCCTTGGACGAGTGGGCGTGCAGCACCGACAGGTCGAGCTGGTTGGGCCACCAGTCCTTGATGCCGTGCGGGCGACCGCCGGTCTTCGGGGTCGGCGAGTCGATCGCCGGGTTCTCGCTCTCACTGCCCTGGGCCGTCACGGAGTCGTGCATCACGGGGCATCCGCCCTCGGCCTTCCGGTCCACCCCCTGGGGGCTCTCGGGGGTCGGGTCGGCCTGGCTGTCGGTCATCGTGCTTCCTTCCGGCTTGTCACTTCGGTGGGTCTGGTCGGTCGGTGGAACGGATCGGGCGCACCGGTCGGGTGGGCGACCGGCACGGGGTCAGGTGGCCGCGGCGGCGCAGTCGCTGCACGTGCCCCAGTAGACGACCTCGGCCTCGTCGACCACGAAACCATGGCCGCCCGGGGCGGTGAGGCAGGGGACATGCCCGACGGCGCACTCGACGTCGACGATCTCGCCGCACGAACGGCATACGGCGTGGTGGTGGTTGTCGCCGACGCGTGCCTCGTAGCGCGCGTTGGAGCCGGCCGGCTGGATGCGGCGCACGAGCCCGGCGGAGGTGAGCGCACGGAGGACGTCGTAGACCGCCTGGTGCGAGACCGAGCCGTGCTTCTCGCGCACGCGGCCGATGATCGTGTCGGTGTCGAGGTGCGGCTCGTCGGCCAGCACCTCGAGGACGGCGAGACGAGGCCGGGTCACCCGCAGCGAGGCCTGCTGCAGCTCGATCCTCGGGTCCGTCGTCACGCCTGCAGCATCACGCACTTTCTGGAACAAGTCAAGATTGGCGCAACTCCCCGGTGGCGGGACCAAGAGCCCTGTCGGGCCGGCCTCGTCGTTCGTAGCGTCGAAGGCGAAGACCTCGAGAAGGAGGAGGATCCCATGCGACGGCTCCTGGTCCTGGGCGCAGGCACGGCCGGCACGATGGTCGTCAACAAGCTGAGGCGCCGACTGCGAGCGGACGAGTGGGAGATCACGGTCGTCGACCGCGACGACGCGCACCCCTACCAGCCGGGGTACCTCTTCCTCCCGTTCGGCGCCACCGCGCCCGAGGACCTCGTCCGAGCGCGACACGCCTTCATCCCCGACGGCGTCGAGCTCGTCCTCGCTGACGTGGACCGCATCGACGCCGACGAGAACGCGGTCCTCCTCGCCGACGGGCGGAGGCTGTCGTACGACTACCTCGTCATCGCGACCGGGACGACGCCCCGACCGGACCAGACGCCCGGGATGCTCGGCAAGGAGTGGCGACGCAGCGTCTTCGACTTCTACACGTTCGACGGCGCTCGAGCCCTCGCCGCGGCCCTTCCCGCCTTCGACCACGGACGCCTCGTCGTCCACATCACGGAGATGCCCATCAAGTGCCCGGTGGCGCCACTCGAGTTCGCCTTCCTCGCCGACGCCTGGCTGCGCCAGCGCGGCGTCCGCGACCGGGTGGAGATCGTCTACGCCACCCCGCTGTCGGAGGCGTTCACGCAGCCGGTCGCCGCACAGCACCTCGGCGCCATGCTCGAGGAGCGCAAGATTCTCCTCGAGCCGGACTTCATGATCGAGCGGGTCGACGACGAGCGGAAGTCGATCGTGTCCTGGGACGAGCGAGAGATCCTCTTCGACCTGCTCGTGACGGTCCCGCTCAACATGGGCGACGACGTCATCGCACGGTCGGGCCTCGGAGACGAGCTCAACTACGTCCCGGTCGACAAGGGCACGCTGCAGTCCAAGGCCCACGCCAACGTCTTCGCCCTCGGGGACGCCTCGAACATCCCGGCGTCCAAGGCCGGCTCGGTCGCGCACTTCTCGGTCGAGATCTTCGTCGACAACTTCCTCGACCTGGTCGCGGGCAGGCCGATGACCCGCTCGTTCGACGGGCACGCGAACTGCTTCGTCGAGTCGGGCGACGGCAAGGGCCTGCTCATCGACTTCAACTACGACACCCAGCCGCTTCCCGGGCGCTACCCGTTGCCGGTGGTCGGCCCGCTGAGCCTGCTCAAGGAGAGCCGAGCCAACCACCTCGGGAAGCTGGCCTTCCGCTGGGTCTACTGGAACGTCCTCCTCCCGGGACGCCCCCTCCCCCTCCCTGCCCTCATGACCATGGCGGGCAAGGTCGCGCCCCCCGACCGGAGTGCCGCCTCGGCCGGGGCGGGCGCCACGAACCCCTCCACCTCGACACCCCAGGAGTGAGCACCATGCCCGTCACCACGATCGACAACCGCCCCGTGCACGTCAACGACGAGGGCTTCCTCACCGAGCCAGCAGAGTGGGACGAGGCGCTGGGCACGGCGCTGGCCGCCGAGATCGGGATCGAGCTCGGCGATGAGCACTGGAGGGCCATCCGCTTCCTGCGCGACGACTACGCCAGCCACGGCGAGACGCCGACCCTGAGACGGGTGACGGTCGCGGGCGGCATACCGACCAAGGACCTCTTCCGGCTCTTCCCCCAGAAGCCCGCCAAGAAGATGGCCTACGTCGCCGGTCTCCCCAAGCCCCACGGCTGCGTCTGAACGCGGGTCCCCCACCAACGACAGGAAGGTTCGTCATGACCACCACCGACACCGCGCCCGCCATCGTCCCCAGCTTCGACACCCCGGGGAGCGCCGCCCGCAAGCTGGCCATCATCTGCTCCAAGGGAAGCCTCGACATGGCCTACCCCGGTCTCATCCTCGCCAACGCGGCCCTGGGTGAAGGCGTGGAGACGCACATGTTCTTCACCTTCTGGGGCTTCGACATCATCAACAAGAAGACGATGGCCGACCTTCGCTTCACCCCGCTCGGCAACACCGCCACGCACATGCCACAGGGTCTTGGCGGCATCCCCGGGGTGACGCACCTCGCCACGTCGAAGCTCAAGAAGTCGATCGCCGACCTCGACGTGCCGGAGGTGCCGGAGTTCCTCGAACAGATCGTCGCCTCGGGTGGTCACCTCTGGGCCTGCCGGATGTCGGCGGACATGAACCACCTCACGGAGCAGGACCTCTACGACGAGGTCGAGGGCATCATCAGCGCCAGCGACTTCATCGAGAAGACCGAGGGCGCGCAGCTGCTCTTCATCTGACCCGCACCGACCCCCGCGACGTCAACCCAGGCCGGCGCTGTGGTCGGGGACGTAGGTCGTGTGCTCACGCGGAGGGCGCTCGTAGCCGCGCGGCGCGGGTCGGGTGGGAAGCACGAGGGCCGGAGGGGGCACGTCGGCATAGGGGATCGTCGAGAGCAGGTGGGCGATCATGTTGAGCCGCGCCCGCTTCTTGGAGTCCGACTCGACGACGTACCACGGCGCCTCCGGGATGTCCGTGTGCACCATCATCTCGTCCTTGGCGCGGGAGTAGTCCTCCCACCGCGTGATCGACTCCAGGTCCATCGGTGAGAGCTTCCACTGCCTCATCGGGTCACTGAGCCGGGACTTGAAGCGTCGCTGCTGCTCGGCGTCGCTCACCGAGAACCAGTACTTGCGCAGGAGGATGCCGTCCTCGACGAGCAACCGCTCGAAGATCGGGCACTGGTGCAGGAAGCGGCGGTACTCGTGCGGGGTGCAGTAGCCCATGACCCGCTCGACGCCGGCACGGTTGTACCAGGACCGGTCGAAGAGCGTGATCTCACCGGCCGCCGGCAGGTGCTCGACGTAGCGCTGGAAGTACCACTGTGTCTGCTCACGCTCTGACGGTGCGGGCAGGGCGACGATCCGCGCGGTGCGGGGGCTGAGGTACTCGGTGATCCGCTTGATCGTGCCGCCCTTGCCGGCCGCGTCCCGGCCCTCGAAGACCACGACGACCCGCTGCTTCTCCGCCTTGACCCACTCCTGCACCTTGACCAGCTCGGCCTGGAGGCGGAGCATCTCGGCCTCGTAGACCTGTGCGTCCAGCGACCTCGCGGATCGCTCGCGCGGCGACATGGATCGATCGTAGGGGTCGAATCGTGACCCCGTCGCGGCCTCGGCGAACCTCAGGCGGTGACGAGCTCCTCGATCCGGGCGAGCGTGCGCTCCATGTTGCGGCGCGTCGTTCCCGCCATGCGCCGGACCGCCGGGCGGCCCGGCCACGCCTCGGTGCTGATGTCCCACGTCTCGCGCACGAGCGTGCCGCCGTCGACCGGCTCGAGCTCGTAGCGCCAGGTGCGCCCCGTGAAGAGCAGGCTCAGTGGGGCGGGCGCGAGGGTGCGCCATGCGATGCGCTCGTTCTCGACGAGCTCGACGACCTCGTTGCGGGTCGAGTACCTCGCGCCGAGCTTCATGTCCATGCCGAAGGAGTCGCCGAGAGCGAGCCGCCGCCCTCCCGAGCGAGCTCGCATCACCGTGCCGGAGCCGTCGATGTCGAGGTGGCGGGCGGGGTCCACGAGGAGGTCGAAGATCCGCTCGGGCGGAGCAGGGACCAGACGTTCGACGCTCACTCGGTCACGGTTCGTCATGGCGCACAGGCTACGTGCACGCCACGTCTCGGCCGCGAGCGCTCCGGTCGGGAGGTCTCAGCCTCCCGGCGTCGGAGCCGCTACGTATGCCGTGGTCGAGCCGAAGCGGATCGACGTCCGGTGCGGCACGACGAGCGTGTCGCACCCGAGTCCGTCGAGGAGGCGTCTGGCCACCGAACCGTCGATGAGCCCTGCCAGCGTGCCGCCACCGCGTGTTCCCACGACCACGAGGTCGCCGCGTCGGCAACGGTCCCGCAGCGCGACCACGGGATCACCTCGCACCACCTCGACCCGGCAGGGGACGGTCGTCGACGCCAGCAGTGGGCGCAGGGCGTCCCACACCCGGTGGACCTCGGCACACAGGTCGTCCGCCGAGCACGAGGTGGGTACGGCACGCACGACCCTCAGGGGCGTCCCGCGCAGTCCCGCCTCCGCCACCGCCTCGAGCAGCAGGGCGTCAGAGTCTCCGCCGCCACGACCCAAGCCGACGAGGACCTCGGGCTCTCGGGGACCCGGCTCCGCGTGGCGTCCTTCCACCGACGTCGGAGGTCCAACCCCGGCGCCGGCAACGCCTTCCCCATGCGGCAGGAGGATGGGCACCCTGAAGCGCCGCGCCAGCTCACCACTCGTCGAGCCGAGCGAGAACGCCGTCTCGCCCGCGCTGCCGTGCCCGCCGAGCACGAGGAGCCCCGCCCGGTCGACGAGACGCTCGACCTCCGGCGCGTCGATCGACGTGGCCACGACGGTCTCGATCGTCACGCCCGGACCCGAGCGTTCCGCGAGCTCCCGGGCACGAGCGCCGATCGCCACGGCATACGACAACGCTCGGTGCTCGGCCTCCGTCTGGGCCGAGAGGGTCGACCCCGTCGCGCGGATGCGGGCGAGGGTCAGGACCACGAGCGGCCACCCGCGAAGGCGCGCCTCGTGGGCTGCGGCTTCGACGGCTCGTTGGCTCTGCCAGGAGCCGTCTGCCCCGACCACGACGACGTCGAGCTGCTGCTGCTCGGCCACTCGGCTCACCACCCGTCCTCATCCAGGTCGCCCGGTGCGACCACCTCCACGGTGCCCGCCACACCCGTGTCCGCGCCCGGGACCTTGGGCCCTGACCTTGCGGGCACCCGGCGGGCAAGGCTCGTCACGGAGAACGGAGCGCCCGCACCCCGGGTCGCCCACCCCGTGAGAGGAGCACCATGGCCCACGACGCACCCCTGCTCATGTCCTTCGCCGAGGGCGACCGGTCGATGGCCGGCCTGCTCGGCGGCAAGGGAGCGAACCTCGCCGAGATGACCCGGATGGGACTGCCCGTCCCCGCGGGCTTCACGATCACGACCGAGGCCTGCCGCGACTACCTCTCGCACGGCCGGATCCCTACGGCGCTCCCTGACCTCGTGACCGGCGCGCTGACCCGCCTGGAGCGGGAGAGCGGACGCCGTCTCGGGGACGCTGCCGATCCCCTTCTCGTCTCGGTCCGCTCGGGCGCGAGGTTCTCGATGCCCGGGATGATGGAGACCGTCCTCGACGTCGGGCTGACCGACGCGTCGTTGCCGGGACTGGTCGCGCGTGGCGGCGAGCGGTTCGCGTGGGACTGCTACCGACGACTGGTCCTCATGTACGGCCGGACGGTGCTCGGCATCGACCCCGCCTCGTTCGAGAAGGCGGCCGAGGCCGTCACCGGACCCGCCGGACGGGACGAGTCACTCCTCGACGTCGCGGACCTGAAGGCCCTCGTCACCGAGTTCCGGCAGGTGCTCCGGGAACGCACCGGCGACGACCTACCGCAGGACCCGCGCGAGCAGCTCGACCGGTCCATCGAGGCGGTGTTCGCGTCGTGGAACAGCCCGCGCGCCAACGTCTACCGGGCCCACGAGGGGATCGCAGCCGACCTCGGCACCGCCGTCAACGTCATGGAGATGGTCTACGGCAACACCGGCCCGCGATCCGGCAGCGGAGTCTGCTTCACCCGCGACCCGGCCACGGGCGAGGCCCGGCCCTACGGCGACTACCTCCGGAACGCGCAGGGCGAGGACGTCGTCAACGGAAGCCGGGCGACGGTGAGCCTCGCCGATCTCTCGGACCTCGAGCCCACGGCATACGCAGAGCTCCTGGGCCATCTCGACACCCTCGAGCACCACTACCGCGACCTGTGCGACGTCGAGTTCACCGTCGAGAACGGCCGGCTCTGGGTCCTGCAGACCCGCGTGGGCAAGCGGAGCCCGGCCGCGGCGTTCGTCCTCGCCCACGAGATGGCCGAGGAAGGCCTCATCAGCCGCGACGAGGCCCTGCTGCGGGTCAACGGTCTCCAGCTCGAGTCGCTCATGCACCCGCAGTTCGCGCAGACCTCCGAGAGCCGCCTGCTGGCCGAGGGCCTGCCGGCGAGTCCGGGTGCGGCGGTCGGTGAGGCAGTGTTCGAGCCGGCCGACGCGGTACGGCTCGCCGCCGCCGGGACCGCGGTCGTGCTCGTGCGCACGGAGACGAGCGCCGAGGACGTCGACGGCATCCTCGCGTCGGCAGCCGTGGTCACCGCGCGCGGCGGGCTGGCCTCGCACGCCGCCGTCGTCGCCCGGGGTTTCGGGCGCACGTGCGTCACCGGTGTCATGAGCCTCACCGTCGACTCCGCGGCGCGGACGGCACGCACGTCCGACGGCGCGACCATCCAGGAGGGCGACCTGCTGTCGGTCGACGGGACGTCGGGCAAGGTCTTCGCCGGGGCGCTCGCCGTGCGTCCCAGCGAGGTGGCAGGGGCGCTGGAGTCGGACGACCCGGCCGAGGACACCGAGCAGCCGGTCGTGCGAGCCGTGCGCTCGCTGCTCGGGCACGCCGACGCACGCCGGCGGCTCGCGGTTCTGGCCAACGCCGACGTCCCCGCCGACGCCCTTCGCGCTCGTCGGCTCGGCGCCCAGGGCATCGGGCTGTGCCGGACGGAGCACACCCTGCTCGGCGAGCGGCGGGTGCTCGTCGAGCGCTTCGTCCTCGACGACGACCGGGTCTCGGCCCTCGCCGAGATGGAGCGGCTCGCGACCGAGGACTTCACCGGCCTGCTGCGCGCCATGGACTCGCTCCCCGTCGTCATCCGTCTGCTCGACCCGCCACTGCACGAGTTCCTGCCCGGCGTCGAGGCCCTGGCGACCGAGGTGGCGCGGGTCGAGGCGCTCGACGGCGAGGCCGACTCCTCGCTGACGCGCCGACTCCGGGTGGTGCGGTCGTGGCAACAGGTCAACCCCATGCTCGGCCTGCGGGGCGTCCGTCTGCTCGCCGTCTTCCCCGAGCTCGTCGACGTCCACGTCCGAGCCCTGGTGAACGCCGCCGACGCCCTCGTCCGCGAGGGCCTGCACCCTCGACCCGAGATCATGGTCCCCCTCGTGGCCGACGCGGCCGAGCTGAGGGCGGCGCGCACCCGCGTCGAACAGTGCATCGCGCGCACCCGTGGCACGAGGGCCTCGTCCCTGCACATCCCCGTCGGCGTGATGATCGAGCTCCCCCGGGCCGCCCTCACCGCGGCCGCCCTCGCCGAGCACGCGGACTTCTTCTCCTTCGGCACCAACGACCTCACCCAGACCACGTGGGGCGTGTCCCGCGACGACGGCCAGACCGGCTTCCTCACGGCATACCTCACCTCGGGGGTCCTCGCCCACGACCCGTTCGTCCGGCTCGACGAGACAGGCGTCGGTGAGCTCGTCGAGGTGGCGGTCGGCCGGGGTCGCAGCGCGCGTCCGGACCTCGGGCTCGGCGTCTGCGGGGAGCACGCCGGCGACCCGTCGTCGATCTCCTTCTTCGACCGGGTGGGACTGGACTATGTGTCCTGCTCAGCGCCCCGTGTGCCCATCGCCCGCCTCGAGGCCGGTCGGGCCGCGGTGTCCGCCACTGACGTCGTCGGCAGCGACACCCGCTGACGCGGCACGGCATATGAGAAGGCCCCGGTCCGCAGTGCGGTCCGGGGCCTTCGTCTCTCTGGTGGGCGATACTGGGTTTGAACCAGTGACCTCTTCCGTGTCAAGGAAGCGCGCTACCACTGCGCCAATCGCCCGTGAGGGGTACTACTCGAGGTGGAGACGGGATTTGAACCCGTGTAAACGGCTTTGCAGGCCGCTGCCTCGCCTCTCGGCCACTCCACCATTAGGGGCGGCTAAACCCTCCGAGCGGATGACCGGGTTCGAACCGGCGACCTCAACCTTGGCAAGGTTGCGCTCTACCAACTGAGCTACATCCGCGCGACGCCCGAAGTTTCCTTCCTGCGTGCGGAGAGAAACTTAACTGATTCCGAGCGCGAACTCCAAACCGGCTCGGTCAGCGCCCGGAACCGACCCGGATCCGCGGGATGACGAGGGTCTCGTCGTCGTTGACCGGGGTGAGCGGCCGCCTCGCAGCCTCCCGTATGCCGTCCAGCTCCAGGTCGTCGTCGACGTCGCCCTCGCCGGGCCGGCCGTCCTCGTCGAGGCCCTCTTCGGCGTCGCCGCCGGCCGGGCCCGTCGACGTGCCGCGAGCCTCGCGCCGACGCAGCCAGCCCACCACCCGTTGGCGCAGCCCCCGCTCGTCGGACGACGGCCAGAGGTTGCGGATCGCGGCGTTGAGGGCGGCACCGATGAGCACGGCGATGGCGAGCATGTAGAGCCAGATGAGCAGCACGATGGGGGCACTCAGGGGTCCGTAGATCGAGGTGCCGTCGAGCGAGGCCGCGATCGAGCCGCGCACGACGAAGGACGCGACGACCCAGATGAGCAGCGTGAGCACGGCGCCGGGCACGTCGTGCGTCCACGGGCTCCGGACCGGCGTGGACACGTGGTAGAGGCTCGTGAAGGTCGCGATGACGAGCAGCGAGACGACCGGCCAGTAGAGCAGGGTGAGGGCGTCGAGTCGCTCGGGCAGGAACTGGCCGAGGAGCGTCGGGCCGATGAGCACGAGCGGGATGGTGATGATGCCCACGATCAGGGCAACGACGTAGAGCGAGAAGCTGAGCAGTCTCGTGGGGACGATGCCGCGCACGCCCGACTGGCCGTACATGATCGACACGGTGTCGACGAGGACGTTGAGCGCGCGCGAGCCCGACCACAGCGAGAGCACGAACCCGACCGAGATGAGGTCGAACCGGCCCGACGTGAAGACGTCGTCGACCGTCGGCGTGAGCGTCGAGGAGATGACGTCCGTGGTGAGGAAGCGACCGGCATACTCCGTGATCGCGACGCGCACGGTCTCGACGGTGCCGGTGCCCAGCCAGCGACCGACGTAGCCGACGCCGCCGAAGAGGCCGAGGACGAGCGGCGGAAGCGAGAGCAGCGCGAAGAACCCGGCCTCGGAGGCCAGCCCGGTGACGCGGTAGCGCAGGCAGACGCGGATCGTCTCCACCGTGAGGCGGGCCAGCGCCTCGAGGGCAGGGAAGCGTGCCAGCCAGCGCCGCAGGCGTCGCTTCGCGTCGGTCACCCGGTCACGCTAGCCGCCGGGCCGGCACGGACACCCGCGTGACACGGTGCGGCGGCGGACACGAGCGGGTCACATCTGGGCCGCTCCGGCCCGTGCTCGGGCTAGCGTTCGGCCGTGCAGACCTCCGACGTCGTCAACCAGGTGCCGGACTTCGCCGGGCACGACCTCTTCACGACCGATGCCGTCGCCGTCGAGGCGATGAAGAGGTGGGGTGACCCGGCCGACGTCGCCGGTCTCACCGAGCTCGGCGTCCTCGCCGGGAGCCCCGAGGTGCAGGCCTGGGCCGACGACGCGCACCGCGACACCCCGCGGTTGCGCACCCACGACCGCACGGGGCGCCGCGTCGACGAGGTCGACTACGCGCGCAGCTACCACGACCTCATGCGCGTGGCCGCCGGTCACGGTCTCACCGCCGAGCCGTGGACGCGGCCACCCGCCAGCGGCGCGCACCTGCGCCGGGCCGTCGGCTTCGTCACATGGTCGCGCGCCGAGGCGGGTCACCTCTGCCCTGTCTCGATGACGTATGCCGCGGCGCCGGCCCTGCGCTCCACGCCCGCCCTCGCGGACCGATGGGTGCCGCTGCTCGCCTCGCGCGACTACGACCCGGTGCTGCGGCCGCGCGCCGACCGGCGCAGCGCCATCGCAGGCATGGGGATGACCGAGAAGCAGGGCGGCTCCGACGTGCGCGCCAACGTCACCCGGGCCGTCCCGGTGCCGGGCGGGCCCGTCGAGGGTGGCGAGACCTACCGCCTCACCGGGCACAAGTGGTTCTTCTCGGCACCGATGAGCGACGTCTTCCTCGTGCTGGCGACGACATTGGCCGGCGTCACGTGCTTCCTCGTGCCCCGCGTGCTCGACGACGGGACCCGCAACGGCCTTCGGCTGCAGCGCCTCAAGGACAAGCTCGGCAACCGGTCGAACGCCTCGTCCGAGGTCGAGCTCGACGAGGCGTGGGCGGTGCGGGTCGGCGACGAGGGTCGCGGGATCCGGACGATCATCGACATGGTGTCGTCGACGCGTCTCGACTGCGTCCTGGGTTCGACCGCGACGATGCGCGAGTCGGTTGTCCGGGCGGTGCACCACGCCCGGCACCGGTCGGCCTTCGGCGCTCTCCTCGTCGAGCAGCCGCTCATGCGCAACGTGCTCGCCGACCTCGCGCTCGAGGTCGAGGCGGCTGAGCTGCTCGGCCTGCGGATGGCGCACGCCGTCGATGCCGGCGAGGGCGAGCTGGCGCGGATCGGTGTGGCGCTCGGCAAGTTCTGGGTCTGCAAGCGCACGCCACCCGTCGTCGCCGAGGCGCTCGAGTGCCTCGGCGGGGCGGGCTACGTCGAGGAGAACGGCCTCGCCCGCCTCTACCGCGAGGCACCTCTCAACTCCATCTGGGAGGGGTCGGGCAACGTCGGCGCGCTCGACGTCCTGCGGGCGATGACGCGCGAGCCCGCCACCGTCGCCGCCCTCGACAAGGAGCTGTCGGCCGCCCGCGGGCACGACCGCCGCCTCGACCGCGCCATCGACGAGGTGCCCGCGCTCGTGGCGGCTGCCTCGAGCGAGGACGGCGCGTGGCGGGCCCGTCGCATCGTCGAGCACCTCGCCGTGACGCTCCAGGCGGCGCTGCTCACGCAGCACTCCCCCGCCTCGGTGTCCGAGGCGTTCGTCGCGTCGCGGCTCGAGCCGGGCGGCCACGGGGCGACCTTCGGCTCGCTCGACGACGTCGGCGCGGACGAGGTGACGAGCATCCTCGACCGCACCTTCACGTGAGTCGACCGCGGGCGCGAGCAGCCCGGCTCATGGCATGAGCGAGAGCCGCCGCTTCTCCGCCTCGACGTCGAAGTCGGCCTGGGGCCACTGCGGGTCGAGTGCCTCGAGGTGCTCGAGGACGAGGTTCGTCACGGCGAGCCGGGCATACCACTTGCGGTCGGCGGGCACGACGAACCACGGCGCGACCTCGGTCGAGCACTTCTCGATCGCCGCCTGGTAGGCCTCCTGGTAGTCCGCCCAGTGCGCCCGCTCGTCGAGGTCGCCCGGGTTGAACTTCCAGTGCTTGTCCGGTCGCTCGAGCCGCTCGGCCAGGCGCTCCTTCTGCTCGTCGCTCGAGATGTGGAGCATGACCTTGATGATCGTCGTCCCGGACTCGGCGACCGTGGCCTCGAAGTCGTTGATCTGCGCGTAGCGGCGCGACCACTGGCTCGGCGGCACGAGGTCGTGGACCCGGACGATGAGCACGTCCTCGTAGTGCGAGCGGTCGAAGACGCCGATGTCGCCGGGGACGGGCAGCGCCTTGCGGATGCGCCACAGGAACGGGTGCTTCTTCTCCTCGTCGGTCGGCGCCTTGAAGGACGTGATCTCGACGCCCTGCGGGTCGAACGCCCCGACGACGTGGCGCATGATGCCGCCCTTGCCGGAGGTGTCCATGCCCTGGATGAGCAGGAGCACCGAGCGGGTGCCGCCGCCGCGTGACTCGGCGTAGAGCCGCTCCTGGAGCTCGGCGAGCCGTTTCCCAAGGCCGGCCAGCGCGGCCTCGCCGGCGGCCTTGTCGCCGTCGAACCCTGGTGTCGACCGAGGGTCGAGCGCCGCGAGGTCGAAGCCCTCCCCCGCCCTCAGGGCGTCGGTGTATGCCGTGGACGTCGTCGCGCTCTTCGCCATCCCCGCATCCTGTCAGCCGCCGACCCCGCCGTGGGGGCGTCGCGGGGTGACAGACTTCCGGCGTGCGCCTCCTCCTCGAGACCGGCTCGGCCGGCGACGTGCCCGCCCCGATCGACGACGGTGCCCTCGCCAGGCTCTATGCGTGGCCCCACGGCGGAGGTGTCAGGGCGAACTTCGTCTCGACCCTCGACGGCTCCGGTGTCGGCGGCGACGACCGCAGCGGCTCGATCAACACCGAGCCCGACGGCCGTGTCTTCCACTTCCAGCGCGACCTCGCCGACTGCGTCCTCGTCGGCGCGGGCACCGCACGGGCAGAGGGCTACCGGCCCGGCTCGACCCCGATCTTCGTCGTGAGCGGACGCGGCCGACTCCCGGAGTCGCTCGCGTCCGGCGACGGCGAGGTCGTCCTCGTCACCTGCGCCGCGTCGGGCCGCGAGGCGGCCGACGACGTGTGGGTTCTCGGCGAGGAGAGCGTCGACCTCCCCGCCGTCGTCGCCCGCCTCCGAGAAGCCGGTATGCCGTGCATCCTCACCGAGGGCGGACCGAGCCTCTTCCACGACCTCCTCGACGCCGGGCTCGTCGACGAGGTGGCGCTCACGTTCGCGCCACGCATCGTCGGCGGCGACCACACCCGGGTCGTCGCCGGTGCCGGGCTCGGCGGCCCGTCGGGTCTGGACGCCGAGCTCCGGCACCTGCTCGAGGAGGACGGCACCCTCCTCGGACTCTGGCACCTCCCCCGCACCTAACTCACCAATTCCTCCCGTTCCGCACGCCGATTCGCGTACCGAACGGGAGGAATTGGCGAGTTGAGCACGGGCCGGTGGGCGGGTCACTCCGAGGCGAGGAGCTCGAGGGCGCGGAGACGGTTGTCGAGGCCCGGCGCGGCGTTGGTGACCATGAGCTCGTCGGCCTGCGCGTGCT
This sequence comes from Knoellia flava TL1, assembly GCF_000768675.1. GTDB lineage: Bacteria > Actinomycetota > Actinomycetes > Actinomycetales > Dermatophilaceae > Knoellia > Knoellia flava. Next base: position 37,950 of record NZ_AVPI01000029.1, read on the forward strand.
CCGCGAAGCGGGTGAGGTAGTCCCGCACCGCGTCGATGTCGCCGACGGCCGAGTAGGTCATCATGTGCCGGGCCTGCATCCCCACCGGCGAGCCCATGAGCTCGTCGACGGCCGCGTCGTCGAGCCGGCCGGCATACGCAGGGACGCGCGAGGCGAGCGAACGCACGCGTGAGCGGAGCACCGAGGCGGCCAGGGCCTCGGCGTGCTCCTGCTCGTCGGCGACGACGACGTTGAGCGCCGCGATGGCGTAGGGCTCGGCGAGCTGCTCCGATGGCCGGAACTCGCGGCGGTAGACCTCGATCGCCTGCACGAGCGCGTCCGGGGCGAAGTGGCTCGCGAAGGCGTAGGGCAGGCCGAGGCGCGCCGCCAGCTGGGCACCGAAGAGGGAGCTGCCGAGGATGTAGAGGGGCACCTTGGTCCCCCGGCCCGGAATGGCGTTGATCGTCGGCACGAGGCTCTCGTCGGAGAGGTAGCCCTGGAGCTCGAGGACGTCGTCGGGGAAGCGGTCCGACGCCCGCGGGTCCGCGCGCAGGGCGCGCATCGTCACCTGGTCCGTGCCGGGCGCCCTGCCGAGGCCGAGGTCGATCCGGCCCGGGTGGAGCTCTGCGAGGGTGCCGAACTGCTCGGCGATGACGAGCGGTGAGTGGTTGGGCAGCATGACGCCGCCCGAACCGACGCGCAGGCGCTCGGTCCGGGCGGCGACGTGCGCGAGCAGGACCGCGGTCGCCGCCGACGCGATCGAGGGCATGTTGTGGTGCTCGGCGAACCAGAGCCGCTCGAAGCCTCCGAGCGAGTCGGCCTTCTGCGCCAGCACCGTGCTCGCCTCGAGCGCCTCACCGATGGGCTGGTCACGCCCGACGGTGGCGAGGTCGAGCAGCGACAGCCGCGGTCCTGCGGGGCTCACGCGGAGACCGCCACGCGGGCGTCCTCGGTGCGGGTGGCGTCGGCAGCGGACAGCGGCGTGGCCTCGTCCTCGTCGAGCTCGAGCCGCCGGTCCGCGCCGCCGAACGTGTTGGCGTCGTAGACGGACTGGTCGAGCAGGCCGTTGCGCTTGGCCACGATCGTCGGCACGAGTGCCTGGCCCGCGACGTTGGTTGCGGTGCGGATCATGTCGATGATCGGATCGATCGCGAGCAGCAGGCCGACGCCCTCGAGCGGCAGCCCGAGCGTCGAGAGCGTCAGCGTGAGCATGACGACCGCGCCGGTGAGGCCTGCCGTGGCCGCGGACCCGACGATCGAGACGAACGCGATGAGCAGGTAGTCGGTGATGCCCAGGTCGACACCGAAGAGCTGGGCGACGGTGATCGCCGCCAGCGCCGGGTAGATCGCGGCGCAGCCGTCCATCTTCGTCGTCGCGCCGATCGGCACGGCGAACGAGGCGTAGTCACGCGAGACACCGAGGTTGTGGGTGACGACGCGCTGGGTGAGCGGCAGGGTGCCGATCGAGCTGCGCGACACGAACGCGAACTGGATCGCGGGCCAGGCTCCGGCGAAGAACCGCACCGGGTTGAGGCCGTTGGCGCGCGCCACGACCGGGTAGATGACGAGCAGCACGATGGCGCAGCCGAGGTAGACGTCGGCGGTGAAGATCGCGAGCGGGCCGAGCAGGTCCCAGCCGTAGTTGGCGACGGCAGAGCCGATGAGCGCCGCGGTGCCGACAGGCGAGAGCTTGATGACCCACCAGACGAGCTTGCTGAAGATCTCGAGGGCGCTGCGGGTCAGCTCGACGAAGGGGTCGGCCTTGGCACCGACGGCGAGGGCGGCCGCGCCGATGGCGATGCCGAGGATGACGAGCTGGAGGATGTTGAACGACGGGCTCGAGCTGAGCGCGCCACCCTCCTCGGCCGACGTCGAGACCTCGAGCCCGAGGAAGTTCCCCGGCACGATCGAGGTGAGGAAGTCGAGCCAGCTGCCGGTCTTGCTCGGGGCCTCAGCGGCGGCGGTGTCGAGGGTCGCGTTGGCACCCGGGTTCGTCACGAGCCCGAGCGTGATGCCGACGACGACGGACGCGGCCGCGGTGACCGCGAACCAGACGAGCGTCTCGCCGGCGAGCCGCGCGGCGTTGGTCACCTGCCGCAGGTTGGCGATCGAGACGATGATCGCGGTGAGCACGAGCGGGACGACGATGACCTTGAGCAGCTGGACGAAGATGCCGCCGACGGTCTTGAGCGTCTCGGCGAGCCAGGCCTGGTCGAAGGAGCGGGCGACGAGCCCGAGGACGACACCGGCCACGAGGCCGACGAAGACCTGGGCCCAGAAGGGGGCGCGCCGGCGCGGGGCGGCGCCGGTCGCTGCCGCGGGCACGGCGGGATCAGGGGTGGTGCTGGACATGACGGACTCCTGAGGAAGGGGACGTGGGGGGCGGAGGCGGTCAGCCGCGACAGCGGTCGCTGGCGTCCAGCCTCAGGTCCACGTGCAGACGCCGCCAGAGGGCAGGAGTCATCGTCGGGGTACACACAGGGGCGGCAACCGGGGACGTCGCGCGGCTATTCCCGACACGCCGGGACCCACCGTCCTGGGCCGCCCTGTCAGCGGCCACTGCCTGCGTCAGCTCACGAAGTCGCCGACGACGCGCTCCCACCGCTGCGGGTCGGTGTTCCACTCCTTGCAGTGGCGGGCCAGCTGCCACTCCTCGTAGGTCACGAGGTCGGGACGGTGCTGGGCGAGCGCCCGCGACGGACCGACCGGCACGAACTCGTCCTCGGCCGAGTGCACGACGAGCATCGGGTGGCGCAGCTCGCCGGCCCGGCTCACCCAGTCGGTGCGTGCGACGTCGACCGACTCGTGCACCCCGACGAACCGCTTGCCCCACCCCCGGCCCATCATCGAGCGCGACAGGAGGCCGACGCCCCTGGGCAGCCGGTGCAGCCGTGCGTGGTGGTCGAGGACGTCGCCCCAGTCGATGACCGGCCCGTCGAGCACGACCCGCGAGACGACGTCGGCCATCGGCGAGCGGTCGAGGAACTGGAGCACGATCGCCCCACCCATCGACCAGCCGACGAGGACGACCTCCTCGGCACCGGACCGGACGGCATACTCGACCGCCGCCTCGAGGTCGCGCCACTCCGAGAGGCCGAGGTTGTAGCGGCCGTCGGGGCCCGCGGGCACGTCCTCGTCGTTGCGGTAGGTCGGGACGAGCGAGGTCAGTCCGGCGGTGTGCAGCGCGGGCAGCGCCCGCAACGTCTCCTGGCGCAGGGCGCCGCGCCCGTGGACGCACACCGCCCACCTCGTGCCCCGGCCCTCCGGGGACGGCACGAGCCAGGCGGGCATCCGGCCGAGCTCCCCGGGGAAGTCGACGGACTCGGTGCGCAGGCCGAGCGCCTGCTCGGGCGTGCCCGCCCAGTAGTAGCCGTCGAAGCGGGCACCGCCCGGTCGCAGCTCGCCGTGGTCGGTGCCGTGGACCTCGCGCTCGACCGTGCCCGCCGCGGCGTCGGTGGCGGTGATGTCACCGATGCGCGCGTGACCCTCGCCACCGTCGAGCCACAGCCCGTAGCGCCCCGGGACGACGGTCTCGTCGGTCGCCGAGAGCAGCACGCGGCCGTCGCGGACCTCCAGGATCTCGGTGTCGTCCGGCCGCTGCCGCTCGGGGGTGAGCACGCGACGGGCGAAGTATGCCGCCGCCGCCAGCGAGCCGGCCGCGCTCGCGAGCGTCGTCGTCGCCCCCACCGCCGCCGCCGCGACCGCCGCCCGACGCAGGCCGCGCGCCTCAGCCATCGAGCACGTCGGCGAGGTCGTAGGACACCGGCTCCTCGAGCTGGGCGTAGGTGCAGGACTCCGGCTCGCGGTCCTCGCGCCACCGGACGAACTGCGCCGTGTGACGGAACCGCACCCCCTCCATGTGGTCGTAGCGGACCTCGACGACGCGCTCGGGACGCAGCGGCGTGAAGGACAGGTCCTTGCCCGCGGCCCACCGGGACTGAGCCGCGTTCTGCGGCGTCCGGGTGCCCTCCTCCTGCTTGGCCCACGCCCACGGATGGTCGTCGAAGTCGGTGACGAGTGGCTGGAGCTCCTCGAAGAGCTCCCTGCGCCGCGCCATGGGGAACGCGCCGATGACCCCGACGCTCGCGAGCGTGCCCTCGTCGTCGTAGAGCCCGAGGAGCAGCGAGCCGATGAGGTCGTCGCCGCTCTTGTGCGTGCGGTAGCCGGCGACGACGCAGTCGGCGGTGCGCTCGTGCTTGAACTTGTGCATCGTGCGCTTGTCGGGCTCGTAGGTCCCGTCGAGCGGCTTGACCATGACCCCGTCGAGACCGGCCCCCTCGAACTGCTCGAACCACTCGCGCGCCTCGTCGGGGTCGCGGGTGGCCCGGGTGAGGTGGATCGGCGCCTTCACCGACGCGAAGGCCTTCTCGAGCTCGGACCGACGCACCTCGAACGGCTCCCCCATGAGGTCGCGCTCCCCCAGCGCCAGCAGGTCGAACGCGACGAAGCTCGCAGGGGTCTCGGCGGCGAGCTTCTTCACGCGCGACGCCGCGGGGTGGATGCGCTGCTGGAGCAGGTCGAAGTCGAGCCGGTCCTCGCCCGGCCGCACGAGGATGATCTCGCCGTCGACGACGCACCTGTCGGGGAAGTTGGCGAGCACGGCCTCGACGACGTCAGGGAAGTATCGCGTCATCGGCTTCTCGTTGCGGCTGCCGATCTCGACCCGGTCGCCGGAGCGGTAGATGATCGACCGGAACCCGTCCCACTTGGGCTCGTAGCTGACGTCGCCCTCCACGAGCTTCTTGCTCGGTTTGGCGAGCATGGGCGAGATCGGCGGGACGACCGGCATCTCCCACTGCTCGCGCAGGTCGGCGTCGCGCTCGGCCTTGGGCCTCATGTAGTCCTCGTCGGCACGGTCGGCCCGACGCTTGCTCGGCTGCACCCGCGGTGGCTCGCCTGGCATCTTGGGATAGTCCGGCGGGAAGTTGAGCTCGCCGAGCCCGCGCTCGACGTCGGCGTCCCAGAGCGCGAGCGCCGGGGCGATGTCGCCGACGGCCTCCCCCATGTCCGCCCACGCGTCACCCCGGTCGGCGAGGATGCCGGGCACGGTGACCACGGTGAAGTCGCCCGGGCTGACCGAGCCCAGCTCGTCCCACGTCACCGGCATCGACACCGGCGCGCCGGGCAGGGGGCGCGGGCTGTAGGCCGACGCGATGGTGCGGTCGCGGCAGGCCTGGTTGAAGTCGACGAAGACCCGCTCCCCGCGCTCCTCCTTCCACCAGCTGGTCGTGACGAGGTCGGGCAGGCGGCGCTCGAGCTCTCGGGCGATGCCGATGACGCCGTGGCGCACGTCGAGGAACTCGTGGGTGGGGCGGATGCGTGCGAAGACGTGCACGCCGCGGTTGCCCGACGTCTTGGCCCAGCCGGTGAGACCGAGCTCGGTGAGCACCTCCCGCAGCGCGAACGCCGCCTCGACGGCGTCCTCGAACGAGCGGCCCGGCTGCGGGTCGAGGTCGATGCGGAGCTCGTCGGGGTTGTCGTTGTCGGCGGTGCGGACGGGCCACGGGTGGAAGGTCACGGTGTTCATCTGCACCGCCCAGGCGGCCGCCGCGACCTCGTCGACGACGAGCTGGTCGTGGCGCCGCCCTGACGGGTAGCGGCAGGAGACGGTGCGGATCCAGTCGGGCATTCCCTTGGGCGGGTTCTTCTGGTAGAACTCCTCGCCCTCGATCCCTTCGGGGAAGCGCTGGAGCGTGACCGGACGGTCCCCGATCGCGCGCACGAGCGGCTCCCCGACCGAGACGACGTATGCCGCGAGGTCGCCCTTGGTGATCCCCTCACCGGGCCACATGAGCCGGTCCGGGCTGGACAGGCGCACCTCGCGCGTGCCGTCCGGCCCGTCGATCTCCAGCGTCGTCGCACCCGTCATGGGCACACCCTAGTGACGCGCCACGACACCGGAGCCGAACGCGCGAAGGCCCTGCTGACCGGCGCGGACGCCCGGTCGGACCCGCGGCACCCTCCCGGCGCGAGAAGTTTGCCGAATGCTTACCCAGCACTACAGACAAAAGTGTGCAAACGGCATACGGTCTGTGGGTCTCTCCCTGGGACTCCTCCCTGTTCACCCGAAGGGTCTGTACATGTCCGCTCTCACCCGTCGAACGTGCGCCGCCGTCGCCGCACCGCTCGTCGCCCTCCCGCTCGTCGGCGCCACCGCGCTGCTCACGGCCGCCCCGGCCTCCGCCGTCTCCACCACCGTCCTCATCTCCGAGGTCTACGGCGGTGGCGGCAACTCCGGAGCCACCCTGACCCACGACTTCATCGAGCTGTCCAACAAGACGGCAGGGGCGCTCTCGCTCGAGGGATGGTCGGTCCGCTACTGGTCGAGCACGGGCACGACCTTCTCCTCCACGCCGCTCAAGGGCTCGATCGCCGCCAACGGCTACTACCTCATCCAGCAGGCCAAGGGCAGCGGCGGCACCACCGCGCTCCCGACCCCGGACGCCACGGGCTCGGTCGCGATGTCCGGCACCAGCGCACGTGTCGCCCTGGTCAACGGCGCGGGCGAGGTCGTCGACCTGCTCGGCTGGGGTTCGAACGCGGCCTCCTACGAGCGTGCCCCGGCTCCGGCGACGACGAACACGACCTCGGTCGCACGCAAGAGCGCCTTCGTCGACACGGACGACAACTCCGCCGACTTCGCCGTCGGCGCACCGACGCCGCAGACCTCAGGCTCGGGCGGCGGCACCGACCCCGAGCCCGAGCCCCCGACTGCGGCGACGATCGCCGAGATCCAGGGCACCGGCGCCTCCTCGCCGCTCAACGGCAAGCTCGTCACCACCAAGGGCGTCGTCACCGCGGTCTACCCGACCGGTGGGTTCAACGGCTTCTACCTCCAGACGCCGGGCACCGGCGGCACGACAGACGCCACCCCGGGCGCGTCCGACGGCGTCTTCGTCTTCGGCCGCACGAGTGTCGACGTCGGCGACTGCGTCGACGTCGCCGCCACCGTCGAGGAGTACAACGGCCTCACCGAGCTCACCAAGGTGACGGCCGTCGCCCCCGCGACCGACTGCGCGCCCGTGACCCCGACGCCGCTCGCAACGCTTCCGGCCACGGACGCCGAGAAGGAGCAGTACGAGGGCATGCTCGTGCAGCCGCAAGGCACCTACACGATCACGAACAACTACCAGCTCAACCAGTACGGCCAGGTCGGCCTCGCCGTCGGTGACGAGCCGCTGCGCACCGCGACCGACGTGGTCCTCCCGGGTGCGGCGGCCACGGCATACGAGGCGGAGAACAGGAAGAAGTACGTCACCCTCGACGACGGCTCGAGCTGGGACTACATCCGCAACGAGGCAGCTCAGGACTCACCGCTGCCCTACCTCTCGCAGAAGGAGCCGATGCGGACCGCGTCGCAGGTGACCTTCAGCAAGCCGGTCATCCTCGACTACCGCTTCCAGTGGAACTACCAGCCCACCGGCCAGGTCGTCGGGGCGACCGACGCCGACGACCCGGTGACCACCGAGAACGACCGTGAGACCACCGCCCCGGCCGTGGGCGGCAACCTCAAGATCGCCACGTTCAACGTCCTCAACTACTTCACCGACCTCGGCGAGACCGAGGACACCTTCAAGAACTGCCCGTTCTACGCGGACCGCGACGGCACCCCCGTCACGACGAACTTCTGCGAGGTCCGTGGTGCGTGGACGGCCGCGGCCCTCGCGGACCAGCAGGCCAAGATCGTCACTGCGATCAACGGTCTCGGCGCCGACGTCGTCTCCCTCGAGGAGATCGAGAACTCCGCGGGCATCTCCTACCTGCCGGGTCAGTCGCGCGACAAGGCGCTCGCCACGCTCGTGACGGCGCTCAACGAGGCCGGTGGCACGTGGGCCTACGTGGCCTCGCCGCTCGTCACCCCGAGCAACGAGGACGTCATCCGCACCGCGTTCATCTACAGGAAGGACCGGATCCAGGCGCTCGACGCGTCGCAGATCCTCCTCGACCCGGCCTTCGCCAACGCCCGCTACCCGCTGGCGCAGAAGTTCAAGGCGCTCAACGCGGGCAACCCGTTCGTCGTCATCGCCAACCACTTCAAGTCCAAGGGCTCCGGCGTGGATGACGGCACCGGCCAGGGCAACGCGAACCCGTCGCGCATCGAGCAGGCCAGGGCGCTGCGGACGTGGGCGAACACCCAGTTCGCGGACGAGGCCGTCTTCCTCGTCGGCGACTTCAACTCCTACTCCAAGGAGGACCCGGTGCGCGAGATCGAGGCGGGAGGCTTCACCAACCTCGCCGAGCGCTTCGACGCCGGGTCGGCGAGCTACCAGTTCGACGGCCGCCTCGGCTCGCTCGACCACGGCTTCGCCAACGCCAAGGCGCTCAGGATGGTCACCGGCGCCGGCATCTGGGACATCAACAGTGACGAGTCGGTGGCGATGCAGTACTCGCGTCGCAACTACAACGTCACCGACTTCTACACCACCGGACCGTGGTCGTCCTCCGACCACGACCCGCTGCTGATCGGACTCGCCGTCAACGGCCGCGGACCCCGCTGAACGGACGCTGCAGCACCGACCGACGGCCGTGTGATCGCGGCCTGACGTCACCCTGACCTACGCATGGGCCACCAGACCCCCGGGAACGTTCCCGGGGGTCTCGTGGTTGGCTCATGACATGGAGCCTTCGAACCGCACGTATGCCGTCACCAAGACCGATGAGGAGTGGCGCTCCGAGCTGAGCCCCGAGGAGTACGCCGTGCTGCGCCAGGCGGGCACCGAGCGTCCCTACACGGGTGAGTACACCGACGCCAAGACCGAGGGCGTCTACTCGTGCCGCGCTTGTGGTGCCGAGCTCTTCACCTCGGACACCAAGTTCGACAGCCACTGCGGCTGGCCGTCCTTCTACTCCCCTCTCGCCGGCGACTCGGTCGAGTACCTCGAGGACGCGTCGCTGCCCGGCCGCCCGCGCACCGAGGTCCGCTGCGCGTCCTGCGGCAGCCACCTCGGCCACGTCTTCGAGGGCGAGGGCTACGACACCCCAACCGACCAGCGGTTCTGCATGAACAGCATCGCCCTCACCCTCCGCCCCGCCGGCGAGGCCCCCACCGCCTGACCTTGCCCGAAGGGGGACCGTTTTACTCCGTCCCCGCTAAACGGGCCCGGAGCAAGAGAACTGATCTCTTGCTCCGGGCCCGTTTCTCTTGCACGGCGGGTCAGGCGCTATCCGCCAACAGAGCACGACGGACCTTCGCCGAGGCCCGACCCGGGACGTCGAGGTCGAGCCACGTCGCACGAACGAACAGCCAGCCCTCAGCCCGCATGTCGTCCTCGCGCCGCTTCTCACCCCAGAGCACGGCCGGGTCTCCCTCGGCGTACTTCATCCTCCCGTCGATCTCGATGAGCAGGTTCGTCCCCTTGACACGAAAATCCGCGCGTCCGATCACGGAGCCGTCGGCTCGGCGCACGACGAACTGCGACACGACCTGTATGCCGTGTGACGCGAACTCCACACGCGCGCGGCTCTCCGCGACGGACTCGGCCTTGGCGTCGACGTGCGTCATCATCGAGCGAGGCCGGTGCGAGCGCGACCACGTGGCGACGGCATCGACGGCGGCATTGAGCTCCTCCTTCGAGACCAGGCCGCGATGCAGTGCGGCGTCGGCCGAGACGACTCCTTGGACGATGCCGTGGTCCATACACAGCTGCACCAACGCCTCCGCGAGCGGCACACTCGGGCCCCAAGGTCCGTCCACCACGGCGGTGCGCAGCGGCCGGACCCGAAAAGGCTTGGGTCCAGCCTGACGGTCCACGGGACGCAGCAGCTCAGGCTGGTCCAGCGCGAATCCCCACACCGGCAGCCCATGAGCCAGCACGGCCGTCACGCCGGTCAGCACGGCATCCTCATAGAGCAGCTGGGCGCCGGCGGCCATGTGCCCTTGCCACGCTGCGGCACCCGGTTGGACAAGGGCCGCCACGGCATACAGGCCACGCGCCGGATGGCGCACCGCCCCGGAGCGGACGGCCTGGCGCAAGGCCTTGCGGCCCACCCCAGCGGCGTTCGCCTGCTGCGTCGTGAACATGCCCCGCTGGGCGGCGGCGAACCGCGCGATCTCCTGAAGACTCATCCGGGCAGCCTCACCGGACCTGCCTGGGGTTCGACAGGTTTGCCTGCCCTTCCTGTGGACGGAAGCTCCACGTGGTCGGCCCTGTGGACAGGTGCTGCGCAGGACCCGGGCAGGACCCGTGCAGGACCCGCACAAGAGAAACGGTCCCCGAGCAGGAGAACAGTTCCCTTGCTCGGGGACCGTTTTCCGGGGATGGCGGAAAACGGTCCCCGCCAAGGGCGTCAGCGCTGGCGGGCGATGAGGTCGGCGACCTCGACGCGGGGGCCGGTGAAGAACGGCACCTCCTCGCGCACGTGCATCCGGGCCCGCGACGCGCGCAGCTCACGCATGAGGTCGACGATGCGGTGCAGCTCGTCGGCCTCGAAGGCGAGCACCCACTCGTAGTCGCCGAGGGCGAACGACGCGATCGTGTTGGCCCGGACGTCGGGGTAGTCGCGCGCCATCTGCCCGTGCTCGCGCAGCATGTCGCGGCGCTCGGCGTCCTCGAGGAGGTACCACTCGTAGGAGCGCACGAAGGGGTAGACACAGACGTAGTCGCGCGGCTCCTCACCGGCGAGAAAGGCCGGGATGTGGCTCTTGTTGAACTCCGCCGGGCGGTGCAGCGCGGCGTTCGACCACACCGACGACAGGTGCGCGCCGAACGAGGTCTGCAGCAGACGGTGGTAGGCGTCCTGGAGGTCCTCGATGCGCTCGGCGTGCCACCACACCATGAGGTCGGCATCTCCGCGCAGCCCGGCGACGTCGTAGAACCCGCGCACGACCACGTCGCGCGACTCGAGGTCGGCGACGAGCTCCTCGACCTCGGCCGCCATCGCCGCGCGGTCCCCGTCGCCCAGCCGCTCGGTGACCTCGAAGACCGACCACATCGTGTAGCGGATCGTCTCGTTGATCTCGCGCATGCGCGCGGGCGTGGGCTTGCTCGGGACCGGTCGGCCGGACGGGGTGCTCATGGTGTCATTCTCCCGCGCGTCCCTCGAGCGCCCGGAGGTGGGTCAGGACGACGTCGGCGGCGAGGTGCGCCGACCCGATCACGGCCGGGATCCCGACACCGTCGTAGGCCGCCCCGGCCACCGCGAGCCCGCGCACCCCCGCCACGTCGGCGCGCACCCGCTCGACCCGGTCGACGTGCCCCACGGCGTACTGCGGCAGCCCACCACCCCACCGCTGCACGTGGCTGTCGAGGACCTGCAGCGGCCCGGACCCGACCGCCTCCGCGATCTCGAGTGCGGCGAGCGCGACGAGGTCGGCATCGTCCCGCTGGAGCGTCGCGTTCTCCCCCGCCCGCCCCACGGACGCCCGCACGTATGCCGTCCCGTCACCCTCGTCGGCGAGCCACCCCCACTTGGCTGAGCTGAAGGTGCTGGCCTTGATGCCCCGGCCGTCGACCGGGGGCACGAGGAAGCCCGACCCCTCCCAAGCGGCGACCTGCTCGGCCGGGAGCGCCAGCGTGATGACCCCGACCGAGGCCACCTCGACCCCCGCCAGCTCGTCGGCCGCGACCGGGGCGTGCGGACGCAGCAGCCGCGCGGCGGCCGGCGGCGGCACG
>NZ_AVPI01000030.1 GCF_000768675.1 Knoellia flava TL1
CCACCGTGCCCCGCGAACCCGCCGGATCCGCCCCGACGCCCCTGGTCGCGTCCGGACCTCCCGCGTCCCTGACCGCCGGGTCCTCGCCCGGGACCGCGGCCACGCTCCCGCCCGACGTCCCCACGGCCGCTGTCGAGGTGGCGGGTGCTCCCCCGCACCCAGCCGTCGTCGGCGCGGCGCTGCTCGGCGCCGCGGATCGCCTGGACGAGCTCGGGGTTGACCCGTGGCGTCGACCCGTCCTCGCGAGGCTCGGCGGTCTCGTCGACGAAGAGGTCGAACATCGAGGTGCCGACGAGCATGTGCTGCCAGAGCGGCACCGGCCGGTGCTCCGAGACGACCACCGCATGGTTGCCGCGCACCTCGGCGAGCCAGTCGCCGAACTCCTCGGCGTTGCTCACCGTCGCCGACAGCGAGACGACCTGCACCGACTCGGGCAGGTGGATGATGACCTCCTCCCAGACGGCGCCGCGGAAGCGGTCCGCGAGGTAGTGAACCTCGTCCATGACGACGAAGCCGAGTCCTCGGAGGGTGGACGAGCCGGCATACACCATGTTGCGGAGCACCTCGGTCGTCATGACGACGACGGGAGCCTCACCGTTGACCGACGCGTCGCCCGTGAGGAGGCCGACCTTGTCGGGTCCGTGGACGGCGACGAGGTCGTGGTACTTCTGGTTCGACAGCGCCTTGATGGGCGTCGTGTAGAACGCCTTGCGTCCCGTCGCCAGCGCGAGGTGGACGGCGAACTCGCCGACGATCGTCTTGCCGGCCCCCGTCGGTGCCGCGACGAGGACCCCCTGTCCTGCCTCGACGGCACGACACCCCTCGAGCTGGAACTCGTCGAGGTCGAAGCCCTGGGAGGCGACGAAGGTCGCGAGGTGCGAGGACGGCTCCGCAGTGGGCTCGCTCATGCGGTCAGGCTACGTCAGGACGGTCACTGCTCCGGGGACGACCTCGCACTCGATCGGCAGCGGTTCGAACCGCTCGCCGTCGGCGTAGGAGACGATGCCCTTCGCCTCGAGCCGCACATGACGGCCGGTCAGGATCTCGACGGCCGGATGGTCGACGTGCGCGCCCTTGAAGACCTTGGGGAAGACCTTGAGCAGCGTGGGGATCGACACCTCGTGGAGGATGAGGACGTCGATCATCCCGTCGTCGTAGGACGCGCTCGGGACGACCTTCATGCCCCCTCCGTATGCCGGCCCGTTGGCGACCGCGACCAGCATCGCCTTGGTCTCGTGCCGGGTGCCGTCGATCTCGACGACGTAGGGAATCGGCCTGAAGACGCCGAGCTCGCGCGCGATGGCGAGGTTGTAGCGCATCTGGCCCTTGGGCCAGCGCCACCCGTTGGCCCGCTCGTTGACGACGGCGTCGAAGCCGGCGGCGAGGACGCCCACGAACCAGCGCGGGTTGCCGTGCGGGTCGAGGACGCGGACCGCGTCGATGCGCCTGGTCGCGCCGCGGGTGATCCGCTCGACCGCCTTGGCGGCGTCCCGCACCGGCAGTCCCAGCTCACGGGCGTTGTCGTTGCCCGTGCCCGCGGCGATGATGCCCAGCGGCACGTCCGTGCCGGCGACGAGGTTGACGCCCAGGTGGACCATGCCGTCGCCACCGGCCACGACGAGGACGTCGACCGACCGGGCCTCGATGGCGGCCCGGGCACGCTCGACGGCGTGCGCGCCGTCCATGGCCGAGAGGTCGACGACCTCGTGACCGGCGGCGGCGAGCAGCGACGCGGCCTCCCTCCCGATCCGGGCGCCGGTGTTCTTGCCGGCCGTCGGGTTGATGACGAGGCCGACGCGCAGGTGCGCGCTCACAGCGTCGAGGCCTCGTCGTCCGACGTCTGCAGCCAGTCGGGCCGCTCCTGCTCACGGCGCCGGTCGAGCAGGCGCGCGATGCCGTAGGCGACGAAGTAGAGGACGACGAGCGGGGTCGCCAGCAGGAGCATCGTGTAGGGGTCAGGCGTCGGCGTCGCGATCGCGGCGAAGAGCACGATGAGCACCACCGCCGGGCGCCAGCCCTTGAGCATGACGTGTGAGGGCAGGACCTTGGCGACGTTGAGCGCGACGAGGACGACCGGGAAGAGGAAGGCGATCCCGAAGACGAGGATGAAGCGTGTGACGAAGGAGAAGTAGAGCGCCGCCTCGGGCAGGTTGGCCGCTCCCTCGGGCGTGAACCCGAGGAGGATCTCGACCGCCTTGGGCAGGGTGACGTAGCCGAACCAGCAGCCGCCGAGGAAGAGCGGGACGATCGCCGCGATGAACATCAGCGAGATCCGCTTCTCCTTCTTCGTCAGCCCGGGGACGATGAAGGCCCACGCCTGCCAGAGCCACATGGGCGCCGACATGATCGTCCCCGCCCAGATGGCCAGGCTGAGGCGCTGCGAGAAGGCGGCCGTGAGTCCGGCGTAGTTGAGGTCGATGAGCGACCCCTCACCCCGCTGCTCGGCAATCGTCGCGATGGGGCGGGTGAGGTGCTCGTAGATGATGTCGAAGAGGTACCACCCGACGACCGAGCATGCGATGAGGGCCGCGGCGGCGATGAAGAGCCGTCGCCGGAACTCGCGCAGGTGGTCGCCCAGCGACATCCTGCCCTCGGGGTCGCGCCGGCGCCGTCGGGGCAGCCGAGGGCGACCGGGTCTTGCAACTCGGGCCATGTGGGGTGGGCGGGTCAGGCGGTGGTGCCGGAGGTGGGCCCGGACGTGTTGTCGGTCCGCGGCGCGTTCTCGTCCACGGCGGAGGTGCGCCGCGCCGCGTCGACATCGGCCTCGCGGTGCACGGTCTCGCCGGGGACGGTCTCGGACTTCTTGTCCTTGCCGTCGTTCTTCATCTCGTCGACCTCGGACTTGAAGACGCGGGCCGAGCGTCCGAGGCTGCGCGCCGCGTCGGGCAGGCGCTTCCAGCCGAAGATCACGATGAGCAGGACCGCGATGATGATGATCTCGGGGGCGCCGAGTCGGCCACCAAACATGAGTTGCCTTCTTCCGGTGAGGGTCGCTGTCAGTCTACGTCGTGGGTCTGTGGAGCCAGGGCTGCCGAGGCCCTCGCGGCGATGCGCTCCCTGAGATCCTCCGGTGAGGTGACGAGCACGTGGCCGCCCATGCGGAGGACGAGCCGCTCGAGCCAGGCCGTGTCGGCGGTGCGCAACGTGATCGTGCGCGAGCCGTCGGGCTCGTCGGTCGCGGACTCGACGGGGTAGTAGTCGCTCACCCACAACGCGCCCGGCTGGAGGCGCAGGGAGACGAGGAGGTCGGACTCGGTGGGGCTGAAGATGCTCTCGCCGAGCTCGCGCGGGGCCGCGCCCTCGGGCGGCGTGCCGTCCTCGTCGAGGAGGTCGAGGGCCTCGACCCGGTCGAGCCGGAACATCCGGACGCCGACGGCACGGTGGCACCAGCCCTCGAGGTACCAGTGGCCCTCGGCGGCGATGACCCGCATCGGGTCGACGTCGCGCTCGGTCGACTCGTCGCGTCCGGGCACGTGGTAGGTGAGGTGGAGGCGGCGGTGCCTTTCGACCCCCTCGCGGGCGCGCGCCAGCACGCCCGCGTCCACGGCGTCGGTGAGGTCGACCGAGACCCGCGACGCGGGCTCGGCGGCAGCGCCCGCCGCGGCCTCGAGCTTGGCCAGGGCCCGCTCGATCGCGTCGCGCTCGGTGAGGCCGGGCACGTCGAGGAGGGTGCGCAGACCGACGATGAGGGTCACCGCCTCGTCCACCCCGAGCCGCAACGGGCGCGAGATCGTGTCGGCGTTGCCGACGAAGACCCGGCCGCCCTCCCAGTCGGCCTCGATGAGCTCGTCCGGCATCTGGCCGTAGCCGCAGAGGAAGAGCAGGTTGAGGTCGGACTCGAGCTGCTCGACGCTCACGCCGAGCCCGGCCGCCGCCTCCTCGAGCTCGATGCCCTGGCGGTTGACGAGCCACGGCACCATCGTGAGGAGCCGGGTGAGCCGGTTGGTCGCCGTCTCCGCTGCCATCACGCACCTGCCTCGTGGACGGCGAGCACGGCCCGCAGCTGGCTGCGTACGCGCTCGGCGAGCTCCTCCGGCTCGACGACCTGGACGTCGTCGCCGTGGCCGGTCACCTCGGCGGCGAAGCCGTCGACGTCGTGGAAGTCGAGGGTGAGCTCGGACCAGCCGCCGTCGGTCTCGGTCGTCGACGTCGCGCGGCGACGCAGGCTGTGGCCCGCGCCGGGGCGCACGAGCAGGCGCGCCACTCGGGCGTCGCCGCGCGGCGCCGAGCTCTCGACGAGGACCCGGGCCTCGAAGCCGTCGGGGACGTCGAACGAACCCGCACGGCCCGCGGTGCGGACCGTGCCGTCGATGCGCGAGAGTCGGAAGACCCGGGTGTCGTCGCGGTCGAGGTCGTGGCCGGCGAGATACCAGCGACCGTGCCACTGGACGAGGGACCACGGCTGGACGGTGCGCACCTGCGCCTCCGCCCGCTCGGGTCGCCGGTAGCCGAAGGTGATCGGAGTCCGGCTGAGCACGGCGTCCTTGACGGCGTCGAAGGCCGGCTCGGTCGTGCGCAGGCGCGGCTCGATGCCGATGAGGGCGGCGTCGTCGCGCTCGACACCGGCGGCGCGCAGCTTGCGCAGCGCCTGGGCCGCGGGGCCGGCCATCGAGGCCTGCGCCCAGCTCCGGCTCGCGAGACCGAGGACCGCGAGCTCGTCGGGCTCGAACTCGATGTCGGGCAGGGCGTAGTCGCGCTGGTGGATGCGGTAGCCCGGCTCGTCCTCGTGCAGGACGTCGATCTCCTCGGTGACGAGCGGGACGCCCAGCGCTCGGAGCTCGTCCTTGTCGCGCTCGAACATCCGGTCGAAGGCCTCGGTCGACGCGGTCTCGCCGTACTGCGGCACGAGGCCACGGATCTGGGCCTTGGCGAGCGGGCGTCGCGTGTAGAGGAGGACGAGCACGAGGTTGAGCAGCCGCTCGGTCTTGGCCGCGGGCCCCTGCGCTGCACTCATGATGTCCGACGGTAGTCGATACCCTGCCTCCCGTGATGCAGTGGCGCGAGGGCGTGGTCGTCCGACAGATCCGTGAGTGGCCCGGAGCCGTCGAGTATGCCGTGACGCTCGCTCCCGCCGCCGACGCACCGACCGAGGTGCGCGCCCTCGCCTACACGGCGATGGTGGGCCGGCCCGAGGTGGGCGACCGAGTCGTCCTCAACGCCTCGGCGCTGCTCAAGGGGCTCGGTACCGGTGGGCTCGCCTTCGTCGTCGCCGTGCCCGACCGGCTGCCGGCCGACGCCCCCGACTCCCCCGGCCACATCGTCAAGGCCCGCTACACCCCACAGCAGCAGATGTTCCTCGCCGTCGACGAGCAGGACAGCCCGCACCACCACGTCCTGCGTGACGCCGAGTCGGTCGAGGGCATGCCCGTCGTCGTCGCGGATCTCCACTCGTCCCTGCCCGCCGTCATCGCAGGCGTGCGCACGGTCGACCCCGACGCGAGGGTCGCCTACGTCATGACCGACGGTGGTGCCCTCCCCCTCGCCTTCTCGCGCGCGGTCGCCGGGCTCAAGGAGGCGGGGTGGCTCACCTCGACGATCACCGTCGGGCAGGCCTTCGGCGGTGACCACGAGGCGGTCTCGCTGCACAGCGGGCTGCTCGCCGCCAAGCACGTCGCGGGCGCCGACGTCACGGTCGTCACCCAGGGGCCGGGCAACGTCGGCACCGGCACGCGCTGGGGCTACTCCGGTGTCGCCGCCGCAGACGCGCTCCACGCGACGACGGCCCTCGGGGGCACTCCCGTCGCCGCACTCCGCGTCTCGGGAGCCGACCCAAGACCGAGGCACCGCGGGATCTCGCACCACAGCACGACGGCATACGGGGATGCGCTCTTCTCCCCGGCGGTCGTGCCGGTCCCGGCAGGCGGGGGCGAGCTGGCCGCGCTCGTGCGCTCGCAGGCGGCGACGCTCGCCGAACGCAGCCGTGCCGACCTCGAGGTCGTCGAGGTCGGCACGGAGGGCCTGCTGGAGGCGCTGCGCTCGTCCCCGGTCCGGCTGTCGACGATGGGTCGGGGCCTCGAGGAGGACCTCGCCGCCTTCGTCGTCAGCGCCGTCGCCGGGGTGTGCGCGGCGCAGCGGGTCAGCGCACGCTGACGAGGTCCACGACGAAGATGAGGCTCTCGCCGGGCTTGATGACGGCGCCGGCGCCGCGCTCGCCGTAGGCGAGGTCGCTCGGGATGAGCAGGCGGCGACGGCCGCCCTCCTTCATCCCGACGATGCCCTCGTCCCAGCCACGGATGACCTGACCGACGCCGAGGCGGAAGTCGAGCGGCTCGCCGCGGTTCCACGAGGCGTCGAACTCCTCGCCGGTCGAGTGGGCGACACCGACGTAGTGGGCCGAGACGGTCGAGCCGACCGTGGCCTCGGCGCCGTCACCGACGGTGATGTCCTCGATGACGAGCTCGGTGGGAGCCTCGTCGCCCGGGAAGTCGATCTCCGGCTTGGTGGTGTTGGGGTCGAAGCCCATGAGGGGTCCTTTCGCGAAGGGTGGCTCGGATGGGTGCAGCGGTGGTGCGGTGCAGCGGTGGTGCGGTGCAGCGGGTCAGACGGCGCCGAGGATGTCGACGACGAAGACCATGGTGTCGGTGCCCTTGATCTCGCCCTGGCCCTGGGCGCCGTAGCCGTCGGCGGGCGGGACGACGAGGAGCAGGCGGCTGCCGACGGTCTGGCCGACGATGGCCTTGTCCCAGCCGGGGACGACGGCGCCGACGCCGATGGCGGTCGGGTAGCCCGTCGCGTTGGAGTCGAAGACCTTGCCGTCGCGCCACAGGGCGCCGGTATAGGCGACCTTGATCGTCTGGCCCTTGGCCACCTTGTCGCCCTTGCCGGTGACGAGTGGCTGGTTGACCAGTGCCGTCGGTGGGGTGGTCTTGGGCATCGTGATCGTGGCGGCCTTGCCCGGGTTCATCTTCACGGTCGGCAGGCCGGCCTTGGGCGCGACGGCCGCGCCCTCGGCCTCCTTGAGGGGCGTCGACACCTTGACGACGTCGACGACGAAGAGGATCGGGTCCTCGGCCTTGAGGCCGAGGTTGGTGTTGCCCTGCGGGCCGTAGACGTCCGAGGTCGGGGCGCCGATGAGCAGGCGCGAACCGGGCTTGGAGCCGGGGAGCTGGGTGGTGAAGAGCGGCAGCATCTGCTGGTCGGTGAGGTCGATGCCGAGCGTCTGCCCCTCCTTCCACGTGCTCGTGACGACCTTGCCGTCGGTGCCGTTGACGATCTGGGCCTTGATCGAGACCATGTCGGTCTTCGCTGCGGCCTGGCCCTGGCCCTCGGTGACGACGCGCTTGGTCTCACCGGTGAGCTTGAGCGGCTTGGGGGCGATCGTGACGGTCGGCTCCTTGGCAGGGTCGGAGCCCTCGACCTTGACCTGGGCGAGCGGGCCGGACCCGGCCTCGGAGTCGCCGGAGCCGGTGGACTCGCCGCAGCCGACGAGGGCGACGGCGCCCAGGGTCAGGGCAGCGACGAAGGGGGTGAAGCGTGCGCGGGACACAGCGAAGTACCTCGGATCGAACAGGGGGTGGGATCGCCCCACCATAACCACACGACCTGTCACATCCCTGAGATGAGCCGCTCCACCCGGGGGTCCTCGTTGCGGAACGGGTCCTTGCACAGGACGGTGCGCTGGGCCTGGTCGTTGAGCTTGAGGTGGACCCAGTCGACGGTGAAGTCGCGCCGGTGCTCCTGCGCCGCGCGGATGAAGTCGCCACGCAGCTTGGCCCGGGTCGTCTGCGGTGGCCGGACCTTGGCCTCGAAGACCTCGGGGTCGGTGACGGCGCGAGCCGCCCTCCCCCGCGCCTGGAGCAGGTAGAAGAGCCCGCGGTGTCGGGTGATGTCGTGGTAGGCGAGGTCGATCTGTGCGAGCCGCGGGTGCTCGAGGTCGAGGCCGTGCCTCGTGGCGTAGTCGTCGAGCAGGCGGTACTTGATCATCCAGTCGATCTCGGTGTCGACGGCCGCGTGGTTGCCGGTCTCGATGGCGTCCAGCGTGCGCTCCCACAGGTCGAGGACCGTCTTGTGGTCGGGGTCGCGTGCGCCCTCGCGCTCGACGTATGCCGTCGCGGCGGCGAGGTACTCGCGCTGCAGGTCGAGGGCGCTGAGCTCCCGGCCGTTGGCGAGACGGACGAGCCGCCGCCCCGTCATGTCGTGGCTGATCTCGCGGATCGCCCGGATGGGGTTCTCGAGGGTGAGGTCGCGCATGACGACGCCGTCCTCGATCATCCGGAGCACGAGGTCGCACGACCCGACCTTGAGCATCGTCGTCGTCTCGCTCATGTTGGAGTCGCCGACGATGACGTGGAGGCGCCGGTACTGCTCGGCGTCGGCGTGCGGCTCGTCGCGGGTGTTGATGATCGGCCGGCTGCGCGTCGTCGCCGACGAGACGCCCTCCCAGATGTGGTCCGCCCGCTGGCTCACGGCATACTCCACGCCCTTCGAGGTGCGTACGAGCTTGCCTGCGCCGCACGTAATCTGGCGGCTGATGAGGAACGGCAGCAGGGTGTCGGAGAACACCTGGAAGTCGCCGCCGCGCCCGACGAGGTAGTTCTCGTGGCAGCCGTAGGAGTTGCCGGCGGAGTCGGTGTTGTTCTTGAAGACGTAGATCTCGCCGGTGACGCCGTCCTCGCGCAGCCGGGCCTGGGCGTCGGCGACGAGCCCCTCGACGACCCGCTCCCCCGCCCGGTCGTGCGCGACGAGCTGGCGCAGCGAGTCGCACTCGGCGGTGGCGTACTCCGGGTGGCTGCCGACGTCGAGGTAGAGCCGCGAGCCGTTGGCGAGGAAGACGTTGCTCGAGCGACCCCAGGCGACGACCTTGCGGAAGAGGTAACGGGCGACCTCGTCGGGCGTGAGTGTGCGCTGGCCCTCGGACGAGGCGGTGATGCCGTACTCGTTCTCGATCCCGAAGATCCGTCGCTCCATGACGTCACCCTAGTCTCGGCGGGTCTCGTGCGAAGGCGGGTCGGCGCCGTGTCCGGTCCAGCATCCGGGACGGCGGTACCAGCATTCGGCCCCTAACGGCATGTTTGATTTTCGACAACGCTGTGTTATCGATGAGAGGACCCCACATGGCCACGCTGCGACTCGGCGACACCGCCCCGGACTTCACCGCCGAGACGACCGAGGGGGAGATCAGCTTCCACGACTGGAAGGGCGACGGCTGGGCCGTCCTCTTCAGCCACCCGGCCGACTTCACGCCCGTGTGCACGACCGAGCTCGGCCGCGTCGCCGCGCTCAAGGACGAGTGGGCCGACCGCAACGCCAAGGTGCTCGCCGTCTCGGTCGACGCCATCGACGACCACGAGGCGTGGAAGAAGGACATCGAGGAGGTCGGTGGCTCGGCCGTGACCTACCCCATCGTCGCCGACAAGGACCGCAAGGTGGCCGAGCTCTACGACATGATCCACCCGGGCGAGGGCGACACCTCGAGCGTCCGCTCGGTCTTCCTCATCGACCCCAAGGGCAAGGTCCGGCTCACCCTCACCTACCCGAAGAGCGCCGGCCGCAACTTCGACGAGGTGCTCCGCGCACTGGACGCCCTGCAGGTCAACGACGCCGGACCCTTCTCGACGCCGGCCGACTGGAAGCAGGGTGAGCGCGTCATCGTCGCCCCGACCGTCTCCACGGTCGAGGCCCGTGAGCGGTTCGCGGACGTCGAGGAGGTCAAGCCCTACCTCCGCTACGCCGCCGCACCCTCCGCCTGAAGCCCTCGACTTCTTGCCCGGATGCGACAGCGAGCGCCAGCGAGCTGGCGCATCCGGGCCAGAAGTCGAGCAACAGAGACGTATGCCGTGTGGTCCCGGTGGACGGGACCACACGGCATACGTTGGTGTCCATGAACGACATCAGCCTCGACGTCCCCGCAGACCTGCTCCTGCCCGAGTCCGGCACCGGACCGGGCATCGTGCTCTTCCAGGAGATCTTCGGCGTCACCGACTACATCCGCTCGCGGGCGCAGGACCTCGCCGACCTCGGCTACGTCGTCCTCGTCCCGCACCTCTACGGACGGCTCGGCGACCCGGTCGTCGAGGAGGGCGGTGACGGTCTGCCCCGCGCGATGGCGCTGCTCGAGGAGCTCGACTGGCAGCAGGCGGTCGAGGACGGAGTCGCAGCCGTCGCCGCGCTGCGCGAGCACCCGTCCGTCGAGGGCGGGGTGGGCGTCCTTGGCTTCTGCTTCGGCGGCGGGATGGCCTTCAACGTCGCCGCGGTGGCCCGGCCCGCGCCCGACGCGCTCGTGAGCTACTACGGCTCGGCGCTGCCCAACCTCCTGGGGCTGGCGCCGGACGTCACGACGCCGAGCCTGCACCACTTCGGCGACAGCGACGCCTACCTGCCGCTCGCCACGGTCCGCGACATCGAGCGCGCCGTCACCGAGGGGCACGACGACGTGACGGTGCGTGTGCACCCGGGCGGCGACCACGCGTTCGACAACCCGTCGCCGATGTTCCACCACGCCGAGGCCTCGGCGACGGCGTGGGAGGAGACGACCCGCTGGTTGGAGTCGCACCTGCCCGTGGAGGCCCCCGCGACCAGGCGCTGACCCGGAGCCCCGACGCCGACGGTTCAGTCGGCGTCGGGGCTATCGGCGTTTCGTCAGTCGGCGTCGGGTCAGTCGGCGTCGGGCGTGGGCTCGTCCCCGTGGCGCTGGGTCTGCGGGTTGCTCGCGGCCTGCCGCGGGGTGTCGTGGTCGACCGGTGGCACGTCGTCGGTGGGGTCGTCGTCGGAGAGCAGCTGGCCGAGCAGGTCGCCGTTGATCCTGCGGAAGGTCCGGCGGGTGCGCGTGCGGTCGAGCACGGCGACCTCGAGCTGGTCGGGGCCGAGCTCGCGGTCGGGCCCGCCCGCCGGGTCGTGCGCGAGCCCGTCGACGGCGAGCCGGAGCGCCTCGGCGAGTGTGAGACCGGGCTGCCACTGCTCGGTGAGCCGCTCCTCGATCTGGTCCGACGCACCGCCCATCGCGACGAGCCCGTGCTCGTCGGCGACCGAGCCGTCGTAGGTGAGGCGGTAGATCTGGTCGCTCTCCGCGTCACGGCCGACCTCGGCCACGACGATCTCGACCTCGTAGGGCTTGGACTCCTGGGTGAAGACCGTGCCGAGCGTCTGCGCGTAGGCGTTGGCGAGACCCCGGGCGGTGACGTCGCTGCGGTCGTAGGAGTAGCCGCGCAGGTCGGCGTAGCGGACGCCGGCGACCCGAAGGTTCTCGAACTCGTTGTACTTGCCGACCGCCGCGAAGGCGATGCGGTCGTAGATCTCGCCGATCTTGTGCAGGCTGCGCGAGGGGTTCTCGGCGACGAAGGCGATGCCGTGGTCGTAGCCGAGGACGAGAACCGAGCGGCCGCGAGCGATGCCCTTGCGAGCGAAGTCCGCCCGGTCCTTCATGAGCTGCTCGGGCGAGACGTAGAACGGCATACCGGCTGTCATGACGCACTCCCGTCGCGGCGGCCGCCGGCGTTGCCCCGGCGGTGCTCGATGATCGCGTCGACGACGGGAGCGACCGCGTCGTCGGCGACGAAGCGCGCGCCCTCGGCGGTGACGAGCGCGACCGTCGGCCAGATGCGCCTGCCGACGTCGGGGCCGCCCGTGGCGGAGTCGTCGTCCGCCGCGTCCCACAGGGCCTCGACCGCCACGCGAAGCGCCTCGTCGGGGCCCATACCGGGGCGGTAGAGCTTCTTCATCGCGCCGCGGGCGAAGAGCGAGCCCGAGCCGACGCTGTGGTGGTCGTGCTCCTCGTAGCAGCCGCCCGTGACGTCGTAGCTGAAGATCCGGCCCAGCGACGACTGATGGTCGTAGCCGGCGAAGACCGGCACGACGCTGAGCCCCTGCATCGCCATCCCGAGGTTGCCCCGGATCATCGAGGCGAGCCGGTTGGCCTTGCCCTCGAGGGACATGAGCGTGCCCTCGATCTTCTCGTAGTGCTCGAGCTCGACCTGGAAGAGGCGGACGAGCTCGATCGCGAGCCCCGCCGTGCCGGCGATGCCGACGACCGAGAACTCGTCGGTCGCGAAGACCTTCTCCATGTCGCGGTTGGCGATGATGTTGCCCATCGTCGCCCGGCGGTCACCGGCCATGAGCACGCCGCCGTCGAAGGTCAGCGTGACGATCGTCGTCCCGTGGGGCGCGTCGATCGTCGCTCCCGGCGGCAGGCCGCGCCGTGAGGGGATGAGGCTCGGCTCGTGCTCGGCGACGAAGTCCGTGAACGACGACGAACCGGTGCGGAGGTATGCCGCGGGGAGACGGCCGCCGTCGGGCACCGGGGTCACTGGCCGCCCTTCTGGACGAACCCGCGCACGAACTCCTCGGCGTTGGTCTCGAGCACGCCGTCGATCTCGTCGAGGATGTCGTCGATGTCGGTGTCGGCGACCTGGGCCTGCGGGGCCGCGGGCTCGGGGGCGTCGTCCGGACCGTCGTCGCGTCGCCCGGGCTTGATCTGTTCCTGGCCGGCCATCGGGTCCTCCTCGTGTCGCCGCCGCACCTCGCGGGTGCCTGTGCCTCCGAGCCTAGTCGGAGGGTCCGTCGGCGACGGCGAGCGACGCGAGCAGTGACCGGATGTCGGGCGCTCCCTCGATGAGGTCGCCCACCGCGGCGCGCGTCCCACGCAGGGGCTCGAGGATGGGGATCCGCTGCAGCGACCGCTCCCCCGGGACCTCGACGACGACCGAGTCCCACGACGCTGCCACGACCGAGTCCGGGAACCGGCGCAGGCACTCGCCCCGGAACCAGGCGCGCGTGTCCTCGGGTGCGCGGTCCATGGCGGCGGCGGCCTCCTCCTCGGGGACGAGCACCTCGACCCGGCCGGTGGCGGCGAGCCGGTGCGCGAGGCCGCGGTCGGCGCGCACGTCGGACCACTGGATGTCGACGGCCCGGAGGCGAGGGTCGCCCCAGCCCAGCGAGTCGCGCTCCCGGTAGCCCTCGAGGACCGCCAGCTTGGCGACCCAGTCGACCCACCGGCGGGCATCCATCGGGTCGCCCTCGAGCGCCGTGAGGACGCGGTCCCACCACGTGAGGACCTCGGTGGTCTCGGCGTCGACGTCGCTCCCCCACTTCTGCTCGACATAGGCGGAGGTGAGCTCGAAGTAGGTCCGGAGCAGCTCGACGGGCCGGATCGAGCGCCCGTCGGCGAGGTCGATCGTCGACTGCAGCGTCGGGTCATGGCTCACCGCCTGGAGCGTGCGCACCGGGGCGAGCACCGACAGGTCCTGGGTGAAGGCGTCGTCCTCGATCATCGCGAGCACGAGCGAGGTCGAGCCCATCTTGAGCAGGTTGGCGACGTCGCAGTGGTTGGCGTCGCCGAGGATGACGTGGAGGCGGCGGTAGAGGTCGGCGACGGCGTGCGGCTCGTCGCGGGTGTTGATGATGGGCCGCTTGAGCGTCGTCTCGAGCCCGACCTCGGTCTCGAAGAAGTCGCTGCGCTGGGCGAGCTGGTAGCCGGGCGTCCGCGAGTCGACGCCGATGCCGACGCGCCCCGAGCCGCACATCACCTGGCGCACGACGAAGAACGGCGTGAGCTGGGAGATGATCCGCGCGAACGGCGTGCGCCGCGACATGAGGTAGTTCTCGTGGGTGCCGTAGGACGCACCCTTGCCGTCGGTGTTGTTCTTGTAGAGGTTGACCCCGGGCGGGACCGTGGCGAGCCGCTGCACGGCCTCGCGCATGACGAGCTCGCCGGCCTTGTCCCAGACGACGGCGTCGCGCGGTGTCGTCACCTCGGGCGAGGAGTACTCCGGGTGGGCGTGGTCGACGTAGAGGCGGGCGCCGTTGGTGAGGACGACGTTGGCCATCGTCGGGTCCTCGACGTCGGTGAGCTGGCTCGGGTGCGCCGCCCCGCGTCCCATGTCGAACCCGCGGGCGTCGCGCAGCGGCGCCTCGTCCGCGTAGTCCCACGAGGCCTGCGCGGGGCGGATGCCCCGGCTCGCGGCATACGTCGTCACGACGTCGCCGGAGAGAACCATCGGGTTGGCGCCGGGTGCACCGGGGACGGAGATGCCGTACTCGGTCTCGATGCCCATGACCCGTCGGACCGTCATGAACCCATCCCAGCGACACCGGATCTCGACATGAGCCAAGCCAACCATGACCACGGCATACTCCCGGCATGCGCTCGTACCGCGGGATGTCCCCGCTCACCACCGCGACAGTCGCCCTCATCGACCGGATGCGGGTGCCCGTCGAGGAGATGACCGAGGAGCAGCGCCACGAGGCACGCGGCGCGACCTACCCGACGAAGCCCCCGCACTCGTGGGTGACCGGCGTCGCCGACCCGGCCGTCGGGATCACCTTCGGGACGGCGCCGGCGCGCGACGGCTACGAGATCCCGCTGCGGATCTACCGGCCCCGCGCGATCCGCGACGCCCAGGACGACGTGCCCGTCATCGTGTGGTTCCACGGCGGTGGCTGGGTGCTCGGCAACGTCGTCAACTACGACCCGATCTGCACCCACCTCGCGTCCGAGGTCGGCGCCGTCGTCGTCAGCGTCGACTACCGCCTCGCCCCCGAGCACCCGGCGCCGACGGCGGTGCACGACGCCGTCGACGCGACGACGTGGGTGGCCGCCCAGTCCGACGTGCTCCGGGCCGACGCGCACCGGCTCGCCGTCGCCGGCGACTCGGCGGGCGGCAACCTCGCGGCCGTCGTCGCGCAGGTCGTCTCCTCCAGCGGTGCCGAGTGGATCCGGCACCAGGCTCTGCTCTATCCGGCGACAGACCTCACGATGGCGTCGCCGTCGATCGACGAGCACGCGAACGCTCCCATCCTCACCCGTGACTCCATCCTCGCGTTCCGCGACCACTACTGCCCCGGCGGTGACTACGAGAACCCGCTGCTGTCACCGCTCTTCGGTCCTCTCGAGGGCCTCCCGCCCGCGCTCATCCAGACCGCGGACCTCGACCCGATCCGGGACGACGGGACCCGGTATGCCGTCGCGCTGCGTGACGCGGGCGTGGACGTGCGTCTCACGAACTACCTGCGGGTCCCGCACGGGTTCGCGAGCTTCCCTGGGGCCGCTGCGGCGGGTGCCCAGCACCGTTGGGAGCTCGTCAGCGAACTGCGGCGCCACCTGACCTGACCTGTGGCCTAGGGTCGCACCATGCGAGAGATCGTCGTCTTCTCCGGTAGCGCGCACCCGGCCCTCGCCTCGGCGATCTGCGACCAGCTCGGGGTGCCACTCTCGCCCAGCGACATCAAGCGGTTCAGCAACGACTGCCTCCAGGCGCAGCTCCTCGCGAACTGCCGCCAGCGCGACGTCTACATCGTCCAGCCGCTCGTGCCGCCCACGCAGGAGCACCTCATGGAGCTGCTCCTCATGATCGACGCGGCCCGGGGTGCATCGGCGGCCCAGATCACGGCGGTCATCCCGCACTTCGCCTACGCCCGGTCGGACAAGAAGGATGCCTCGCGCATCTCGCTCGGTGGCCGGCTCGTCGCCGACCTCATCTCGACCGCCGGCGCCCACCGGGTGCTGACGATGAACCTCCACGCGCCCCAGGTCCACGGCTTCTTCTCGGTGCCGGTCGACCACCTCACCGCGCTCGGGGTGCTCGCCGACCACTTCCGCGGCACCGACCTCACCGACTCGGTCGTCGTCTCCCCCGACCTCGGCAACGCCAAGGAGGCGACCCAGTTCTCGCGGCTGCTCGGCCTCCCTGTCGCCGCCGGCAGCAAGAAGCGCGAGAGCGACGACAAGGTCGTCATCGACTCGATCGTCGGCGACGTCCGTGGCAAGCGGGCCATCGTGCTCGACGACGAGATCGCCACGGGCGGGTCCATCGTCGAGCTGCTCGACCGGCTGGCCGACTTCGGAGTGACCGAGGCGGCGGTGGCGTGCACGCACGGGCTCTTCGCCGGTCGTGCCGTCGAGCGGCTGCGCAACCACCCGATGGTGAGCCAAGTCGTCACCACGGACACCGTGCCCGCCCCCGGCGGCTGGCCCGAGCTCCAGGTGCGCACCGTCTCCGGCCTCTTCGCCGAGGCGATCACCCGGATCCACGAGGGCGAGTCCGTGAGCATCCTCTTCGACGGCGTCGACCCGACGCACGCACCTCCGCAGGGCTCGCTCTTCGACCGGGTCGGGAGCTGACGTGTCGCGTCTGGTCGCACCCCTGCTCGACCTGCTCGCCGTCCTCGTCTTCGCGCTCGTCGGGCGTCGCTCGCACGCTTCCGGCATCACGCTCGGTGGCGTGCTCGAGACCGCGGCGCCGTTCCTCTGCGGCACGGCGGCGGGCTGGCTGCTCGCCTCGCTCGCCCTCGACGCCTCGCCGCGCTCGTGGCAGTTCGGCGCGATCGTCGTCGCCGCAACCGTCGTCATCGGGATGCTGCTGCGCAGGCTCGCCGCGGCGGGCACCGCGCCGTCGTTCGTCGTCGTCGCCACCCTCTTCCTCACCGCGACGATCATCGGCTGGCGCCTCCTCACCCGCTGGCTCGCCTAGACCGAGGAGCTCAACACGCGCCATGCGGTCGCGCCCACGCTCGAGTGGAGGATCGCAGGGACCATGACCCCGGCGATCCTCCACCTGAGCGGTGGAGGTGCGGGCGGCGCCGCTGGTGCGGGCGGCCTGCCTAGAGGTACTGGCCGGTGTTGGCGATGGTGGAGATGGAGCGGCCGGGCTCGTTGCCCTCCTTGGTCTTGATGAGGGTGCGGATGTAGACGATCCGCTCCCCCTTCTTGCCGGAGATGCGCGCCCAGTCGTCCGGGTTCGTCGTGTTGGGCAGGTCCTCGTTCTCCTTGAACTCGTCGACGACGCTCTGGAGGAGGTGGTCGACCCGCAGGCCGCGCTGACCGGTCGTGAGGAAGTCCTTGATGGCCATCTTCTTGGCCCGGTCGACGATGTTCTGGATCATCGCGCCGCTGTTGAAGTCCTTGAAGTAGAGGACCTCCTTGTCGCCGCCGGCGTACGTCACCTCGAGGAACTCGTTCTCCTCGTCCTCGGTGTACATCCGCGTGACGACGGCGTGGGTCATCGCCTCGACGGTCGCCTCCGGGGAGCCGCCGTTCTCGGCGAGGTCGTCGGCGTGCAGCGGCAGGTCGGCGGTGAGGTACTTGCTGAAGATCTCGGTCGCGCTCTGCGCGTCGGGCCGCTCGATCTTGATCTTCACGTCGAGCCGGCCGGGTCGCAGGATCGCCGGGTCGATCATGTCCTCGCGGTTGCTCGCGCCGATGACGATGACGTTCTCGAGCCCCTCGACGCCGTCGATCTCGCTGAGCAGCTGGGGGACGATCGTCGTCTCGACGTCGCTCGAGACGCCGGACCCACGGGTCCGGAACAACGAGTCCATCTCGTCGAAGAAGACGACGACCGGGAAGCCCTCGGACGACTTCTCCCGCGCCCGTTGGAAGATGACGCGGATGTGACGCTCGGTCTCGCCGACGTACTTGTTGAGCAGCTCCGGGCCCTTGATGTTGAGGAAGTAGCTCGCGCCGGGGTCGCGACCCTCCTTCTCGGCGATCTTGCGCGACAGCGACGCGGCGACCGCCTTGGCGATCATCGTCTTGCCACAGCCGGGAGGGCCATAGAGGAGCACGCCCTTCGGCGGCTTGAGGTGGTGCTCGGTGAAGAGGTCCGGGTGCAGGTAGGGCAGCTCGACGGCGTCGCGGATGAGCTCGATCTGGCTGCCCAGGCCGCCGATGTCGTCGTAGGCGATGTCGGGCACCTCCTCGAGGACGAGGTCGGCGACCTCGGCCTTGGGGATCTGCTCGTAGACGAAGGCACTGCGCGGCTCGAGGAGCAGCGCGTCACCGACGCGGAGCTTGACGTCGCCCAGGGAGGCGGCCACCCGGCATACCCGCTCCTCGTCGGCACGCGACAGGACGAGGACACGGTCGTCGTCGAGGATCTCCTTGAGCAGGACGACCTCGCCGGCGCGCTCGTAGCCGTGCACGGCGACGACGTTCATCGCCTCGTTGAGCATGACCTCGCGGCCGACCTCGATCTCGCCGGGCTCGATGGTGGGGCTCACGGCCACGTGCATCTTGCGTCCGCCGGTGAGGACGTCGACGGTCTTGTCGTCGAAGGTCTCGACGACGACGCCGTAGCCCGACGGGGGCTGGCCGAGCCGGTCGACCTCGGACTTGAGGGTGACGATCTGCTCGCGGGCGTCACGCAGCGTGCGGACGAGGCGTTCGTTCTGGGCCGAGACGGTGTTGACCTGGGAGCGCAGGTCGGCGACCTGTCCCTCGAGGCGGCGCGTGGCGTCGCGGTCGGACGGAGGGGTGAACTCGGTCATCGTGGCCTCCTCGGCTCGGCGTGCACCTCCACGCTAACCCGTGACGCTGCGCCGAACCTTCCTGACTCGCTTGTCGGACGGGACACGTTCTCCGATGGCCTCGGGCGTCCACTCCTCGGCGGTCGCGCCGGGGATGGTCTCGGTCGTCGTGCCGTCGGCGTCCTCGGACCCCTCGTAGCCCTTGCCGGGCCGGCGCTTGCGCAGGGGCGGGGTGACGCCCGGTGCCAGTCGACGGGTCGTGATGAGGAAGCCCGTGTGGCCGTGCATGCGGTGCTGGGGGCGGACGGCGAGGCCCTCGAGGTGCCAGCCGCGCACGAGCGACTCCCACGCCGACGGCTCGGTCCACTCCCCTGCGTCGCGCATGGCCTCGGCGACCTTGGACAGCTGGGTGGCGGTCGCGACGTAGCAGATGAGCACGCCACCGGGGGCGAGCGCACGGCCGACGACCTCGAGGCAGTCCCACGGCGCGAGCATGTCGAGGACGACGCGGTCGACGGTGCCGGGCTCGACGTGCTCGGGCAGCGCCTCGACGAGGTCGCCGACGGTGACGGTCCACGCGGGGTGGTCCTCGCCGAAGTAGGCGCGGGCGTTGGCCCTGGCGATGTCGGCGAAGTCCTCGCGCCGCTCGAACGAGTGCACCCGCCCCGTCTCACCCACCGCGCGCAGCAGCGACATCGACAGGGCGCCCGAGCCCACGCCGGCCTCGACCACGACGGCCCCCGGGAAGATGTCGGCCATGGTGACGATCTGGCCCGCGTCCTTGGGGTAGACGACCGCGGCACCGCGCGGCATCGACATGACGTAGTCGGCGAGCAGTGGCCGCAGCGCGAGGTACTCGAACCCGGCCGTGTTCGTCACCGTCGAGCCGTCGGGGGCGCCGATGAGGTCGTCGTGCTGGAGGTAGCCGCGGTGGGTGTGGAACTGCTTGCCCGGCGCGAGGGTGATGGTGTGGAGGCGGCCCTTGGCGTCCGTGAGCTGCACCCGCTCACCTTCGGCAAAGGGTCCACGTCGAAGGTCGGCACCGGTCGCACTCATGAGGCGGGAGTCTAGTTGCCCTCGATGACCCGGTTGACCGCCTCGACGCTGACGACGCCGAGCACCCGTCCGTCCTCGACCGCGACGACGACCGTGCTCTGTGCCTCCTGGATCGCGGTGACGACGGCCGTGAGGTCGTCGCCGCTCCGGGTGTGCGCGACCCAGCCCTCGGGCTGCACCCTCGCGAGCGCCGACACGGGTGTCGTCGACCACCGCTCGCGCGGCACCGACGCCGCGTCCTGTGCCCACACGAGGGCCGTCGGGCGTCCGGTCGCGTCGACGACGACGGCCTGGCCGGCGGTCGCGGCTGCCGCGGCGAGCGGGTCCTCGGGGCGCAGCACCGGCAGCGCCATGACGACCTGCGCGACGGTGCCGCGCGCGAGCATCTGCCGGGCCTGACCCGTGCGGATCGCGGCCGTGGCCCCTTGCCACATGAAGAAGCCGATGAGCGCCATCCACACGACCTGCGTGAACGACGGCTGCTGCCCCGCGAGCAGCGGCCGCACGACGAACCACAGCACCACACCCACGGTGACGGCGCGCCCGGTCCACCCGGCCGCGATGAGGCCCTTCTCCCGGCGACCGGTGAGCCGCCACACGAGGGCGTCGACGAGCTGTCCGCCGTCGAGCGGCAGCCCCGGCAGCAGGTTGAAGACCGCGAGCAGCACGTTGACGAACGCGACCCCGAAGAGCACGCGCTCCGGCACCTCGGACGTCATCGCGAGCGACGCGACCCACGCCACCGCGCCGAGCGCGAGGTTGGCGAGCGGTCCGACGACCGCGATGAGCGCCGCCTTCCCGGGTGTCGACAGGCGAGGGTCGTATGCCGTGTGCCCACCCCAGAGGTCCGCCTTCACCCGGTGGACCGGCAGCCCCACGGCCACCGCCGTCGCCGCGTGCGCGCCCTCGTGGACGAGCACGGAGACGAGGAGCGAGACGGCATACGCGATGCCGACGACGTAGGCGAGGGCGCCCAGCTCAGGGGCCCCGGAGCCGACGAGGAAGGTGATGAAGGCGGCGAGGAGGAGCCAGCTGGCGCCGATCTCGACGGGAACGCCACCCACCCGGGCGATGACCAGACCCGAGGAACGTGTCTCACGGGGGGCGGCCATGGGCGCGACCCTATACGTGCGGCGGCATACTCGACCGGGTGAGCACCTCCGTGACGACTTCCTCCGACACCGCGACCGACCACCGTCCTGACGCGACGGCGGACCTCTCGGCGGCGATGAAGGAGCGCGTGCTCGTCCTCGACGGCGCGATGGGCACGATGATCCAGCGTGAGGGACTGTCCGAGGAGGACTACCGGGGTGAGCGGTTCGCCGACTGGCCCAGCGACCTCCGGGGCAACAACGACCTGCTGAGCCTCACCAACCCCGGCATCATCGAGGGCATCCACCGCGCCTACCTCGACGCCGGGGCCGACCTCGTCGAGACGAACACCTTCAACGCCCAGCGCATCTCGCTGGCGGACTACGACATGGCCGACCTCGCCTACGAGATCAACGTCGCGGCGGCGCGCCTGGCTCGCCGGGCCTGTGACGCCGTCGCCGAGGAGACCGGCCGTCCGCGCTGGGTCATGGGCGCGCTCGGCCCGACGACGCGCACCGCGTCGATCTCGCCCGACGTCAACGACCCGGGCGCCCGCAACATCACCTTCGACGAGCTCGTCGAGGCCTACCTCGAGCAGGCACGCGGACTCGTCGACGGCGGCGCCGACGCCCTGCTCGTCGAGACGATCTTCGACACCCTCAACGCCAAGGCGGCGATCTTCGCCCTCGAGACCCTCTTCGACGAGCTGGGCCGTCGCTGGCCGGTCCTCATCTCCGGCACGATCACCGACGCGTCGGGCCGCACCCTCTCCGGCCAGGTCACCGAGGCGTTCTGGAACTCGGTGCGCCACGCCCGGCCGCTCGTCGTCGGGCTCAACTGCGCCCTGGGCGCCGACGAGCTGCGCCCCTACATCGCCGAGCTGTCTCGGATCGCCGACTGCTTCGTGTCGGCCTACCCCAACGCCGGCCTGCCCAACGCGTTCGGTGAGTACGACGAGACCCCCGACCAGATGTCCTCCGTGGTCGGCGAGTTCGCGTCGAGCGGCCTCGTCAACATCCTCGGTGGCTGCTGCGGCACGACGCCCGAGCACATCGGCGCCATCGCCGACGCGGCCTCCAAGGGCACGCCCCGCACCCCCGCCGAGGTGCCCGGTGCGCTGCGGCTGAGCGGCCTCGAGCCGCTCACCGTCGAGGAGGACTCGCTCTTCGTCAACGTCGGCGAGCGCACCAACATCACCGGCTCGGCACGGTTCCGCCGCCTCATCAAGGAGGAGGACTACCCCACCGCCCTGTCCGTCGCCCGCCAGCAGGTCGAGGCCGGCGCCCAGGTCATCGACATCAACATGGACGAGGGGATGATCGACGGCGTCGCCGCGATGGACCGCTTCGTCAAGCTCGTCGCGAGCGAGCCCGACATCTGCCGCGTGCCGCTCATGATCGACTCGAGCAAGTGGGAGGTCATCGAGACCGGCCTCAAGTGCTCGCAGGGCAAGGCGATCGTCAACTCGATCTCGATGAAGGAGGGCGTCGAGCCCTTCCTCGAGCAGGCCCGCCTCTGCCGCAAGTACGGCGCGGCCGTCGTCGTCATGGCCTTCGACGAGGAGGGTCAGGCCGACTCGCTCGAGCGCCGCAAGGAGATCTGCCAGCGCGCCTACGACCTGCTGACCCAGGAGGTCGGCATGGACCCGCACGACATCATCTTCGACCCCAACATCTTCGCGGTGGCGACGGGCATCGAGGAGCACGCGGCATACGGCACCGACTTCATCGAGGCGACCCGGTGGATCAAGCAGAACCTGCCGGGCGCGCTCGTCTCCGGTGGCGTGTCCAACGTGTCGTTCTCCTTCCGCGGCAACAACCCTGTCCGCGAGGCGATCCACGCCGTCTTCCTCTACCACGCCATCGCCGCCGGCATGGACATGGGGATCGTCAACGCGGGGGCGCTCGTCGTCCTCGACGAGGTCGACCCCGAGCTGCGCGAGCGGATCGAGGACGTCGTCCTCAACCGCCGACCCGACTCCACCGAGCGGCTCCTCGAGATCGCCGACCGGTTCAACACCGCCGGCGAGGCCGCTCCTGAGGTGGCCCAGTCGGAGTGGCGGGGCCAGCCGGTGCGCGACCGGATCACGCACTCCCTCGTCAAGGGCATCGACGACTTCGTCGTCGACGACACCGAGGAGCTCCGGCAGGAGATCGAGGCCGCAGGCGGCAAGCCCATCGAGGTCATCGAGGGTCCGCTCATGG
Organism: Knoellia flava TL1; assembly: GCF_000768675.1. Classification (GTDB taxonomy): domain Bacteria; phylum Actinomycetota; class Actinomycetes; order Actinomycetales; family Dermatophilaceae; genus Knoellia; species Knoellia flava. The sequence continues at coordinate 22,530 of NZ_AVPI01000030.1, forward strand.
ACGGGATGGGTGTCGTCGGCGACCTCTTCGGCGCCGGCAAGATGTTCCTCCCGCAGGTCGTGAAGTCGGCCCGCGTCATGAAGAAGGCCGTCGCCCACCTCATCCCCTACATCGAGGCGGAGAAGCAGAAGTCCGGCGTCGCCACGCAGAACAGCAAGGGCCTCATCGTCATGGCCACCGTGAAGGGCGACGTCCACGACATCGGCAAGAACATCGTCGGGGTCGTCCTCCAGTGCAACAACTACGACGTCATCGACCTCGGCGTCATGGTCCCGGCCCAGAAGATCCTCGACACGGCCAAGGAGAAGGGCGCCGACGTCATCGGCCTCTCCGGGCTCATCACCCCCTCGCTCGACGAGATGGTGCGCGTGGCCGGTGAGATGGAGCGCCAGGGGTTCGACATCCCGCTGCTCATCGGCGGCGCCACGACGTCGCGTGCGCACACCGCGGTCAAGGTGGACGGCCAGTACGCCGGGCCCGTCGTGTGGGTCAAGGACGCCTCACGCTCGGTGACCGTCGTGAGCCAGCTGCTCTCCGACGCCCAGCGCGAGCCCTACCTGGCCACCGTCAAGGCCGACTACGACTCGATGCGGGCGCGGCACGCGGCCAAGGGCACGGAGCGTCCCCTCGTCTCCATCGACGCCGCCCGCAAGGCGCGCACCCCCGTCGACTGGACGGCATACCGGCCGTTCCGACCCCACCTCCTGGCGCAGCAGAGCAAGGACGTGTGGTCGGGCCGCACCGACACGCACTGGCACCGGGCGGCGGCGCAGTTCACGCGCGTCTTCGCCGACTACTCGATCGAGGAGCTGCGTCGCTACATCGACTGGACGCCGTTCTTCCAGACGTGGGAGATGAAGGGGCGCTACCCCGACATCCTGTCGAACCCGGCCACCGGTGAGGCCGCCCGCCGTCTCTTCGACGACGCCAACGCGATGCTCGACCGGATCATCGAGGGCAGGTGGCTCACCGCCAGCGGGGTCGTCGGCCTCTTCCCGGCCAACGCCGTCGGCGACGACATCGAGGTCTACGCCGACGAGTCGCGCGAGACCGTGCTCACGACGATCTACGGTCTGCGCCAGCAGGGCCAGCACCGCGAGGGCGTGCCCAACCGGTGCCTGTCCGACTTCGTCGCGCCCAAGGAGACCGGCATCCGCGACCACGTCGGCGCCTTCGCCGTCACGGCCGGCCTCGGCGCCCACGACCGCATCATGGCGTTCAAGGAGGAGCTCGACGACTACAGCGCGATCCTCCTCGAGGCGCTCGCCGACCGGCTCGCCGAGGCGTTCGCCGAGCGGATGCACGAGCGGGTCCGCCGTGAGCTCTGGGGCCACGCGGGCGCCGAGCACCTCACCAACGAGGAGCTCATCGCCGAGAAGTACACCGGCATCCGTCCCGCCCCCGGCTACCCCGCCTGCCCGGACCACACCGAGAAGGAGACGATCTTCTCGCTGCTCCAGGCGCGCGAACGGGTCGGCATGGACCTCACCGAGTCGATGGCGATGACGCCGGGCGCCTCGGTGAGCGGCTGGTACTTCGCCCACCCGCAGAGCCAGTACTTCGTCGTCGGCCGCCTCGGTCGCGACCAGGTCGAGGACTACGCCGAGCGCAAGGGCTGGAGCCTGGCCGAGGCAGAGCGCTGGCTCGCGCCGAACCTCGGCTACCAGCCCGAGGACTGACACAGGCGCTCGTATGCCGTCCCGGCACCTCGCCGGGGCGGCTCGGGGTCCGTGCGGGTCTCGGCTGCGTCAGCGCTCAGGCGTCGACGTCGTCCAGCTGCGCGATGACCTCCTCGAGGAGGCGGGCGAGCTCACCGCGCTCCTCGGCGTCGAGACCGCGCAGCACGTCGCTCTCGACGACGTCTGACTCACGGATCGACGAGGTGAAGAGCTCCCAGCCGTCGGCGGTGAGCGAGACGAGGGTGCGGGTGCGGTTGTCGGCATCCGGTCGGCGGGCGACGAGGCCGCGCTGCACCATCTTGTCGAGACGGTGGGTCATCGACGAGGGCGCGACGCTCGTCAGCTCGGCGAGCTGGCTCGGGGTGAGGCAGTCCTCCCCGGCACGGGCGAGCGAGGCGACGACGGCCCACTCCCCCTGGGTGAGGTCGAGGTCGGCGAGCTGGCGGGCGTACCACTGGTCGAGCTTCTTCGTCACGCCGTAGAGCGCGGTGATGACGCGCTGCACGGACTCCTCGCCACCAGCGGCGACGTAGGCCGCGACGGCGTCCCGGTGCTGCTGCGCTGCGGACCTCGGTCGTCGGGGCATATCCCGATTGTCGCACGCGTTCTTCGAATGCTAACCTTTCGAAATCGAACGTTCGGGTTCGAACTCTTCGGCATCGAAGCCGATGGAAGGTCCCGGTCCGGTGCGGTCGGGGTCTGTCTCCTGCCACACACCGGAAAGGTGGAACTTCGTCGTGCGCGCCAAGCTGCTCGTCCTCGCCTCGTCCATCGGCATGCTCGGGTGGGGTGCCGTCCTGCCCTTCCAGTACGCCTATGCCGCAGACACCCGAGGGTGGGGGGCGTTGGCCGCGGCCGCCGCATCGTCGCTGTTCTCGGTCGGGGCGCTCGTGGCGGCCCCGGTCGCGGGACGGCTGAGCGACCGGTTCGACCCGGTGGCGGTCGCCGTGCTGGCGCAGCTCCTCGGCGCGCTGGGTGTGGGCGCCCTCGTCCTCGCCGACTCCCCCTCGGCCTTCCTCGCGGGGATGTTCGTCTTCGGGCTCGGCCTCACCGCCGCCGTCCCGGCCAAGCAGGTCCTCGTGCTCCGCTGGGTCGACAGCGCGGACCGACGCAAGGTCTTCGCCTACAAGTTCACCGGTGAGGCCCTCGGCATGGCGGCCGGCGCCTACATCGCCGGGCACCTCGTCGACCTGCGCCAGCCGCAGGGTCTCGACTTCGGCTTCCTCACGGCCTCCGCCGGGTTCGTCATCTCCTCGCTCCTCATCGGCCTCGCCGGACGTGGTGCGGGCATCCACCCGGGTGCCGACCTCGTCACCGACGTGCACGCGCCGTCGAGCCCGCGGGAGTCGCTGCGCCTCATCTTCGCGAACCCGGCGCTGCGCTGGACCGCCGTCGTCACCGTGACCCTCGCGCTCGGGTTCTACGCGCAGTTCGAGTCCGGTCTCCCGGCCTACGGCCTCACCGTGCTCGACATCGACACGGCCGCCATCGGCACCGCCGCGGCCGTCAACGCGGTCGTCGTCGTCGCGCTGCAGGTCCTCGTCGTCCGGCTCACCGCCCACCGCAGCGCGCCCACGCTGCTCATGGCCGTCGGCGCGATCTGGGTGCTGTCCTGGCTCGTCCTGTCGTCGGCCCAGTTCGCGCCCGGCGTCGCCTCGGCGATGTTCGTCACGACCTTCGGCATCTTCGCCGTCGGCGAGACGATGTACAGCCCCGTCCTCAACCCGCTCACCGCGTCGCTGGCCCCGGCCGGCATGGTCGGCCAGACGCTGGGCATCTTCGGCGCCCTCCAGACGACCTTCTCGGCCGTCGGCCCGCTCGTCGCGGGTGCCCTTCTCGGCGCCGGCTTCGCGAACGGCTTCCTCGGGCTGCACCTCGCGATCAGCCTCCTCGCCGTGTATGCCGCGTGGCGCCTGCGCGGGGCCATGCGGCGAGCATCCACGCCGGCGGCCCCCGGTGCGCGGTCCGGTTCCGACGAGGCGGTCCTCGCAGCCTGAGGCGACCGGACGGCATACGGCCGCTTGCGTCCGCCACTCTGGTGGCCAGGTCGGCATCCTGCCGGACGCAAGGGGTATGCCGTCCGCTCACCAACGCTTGTGTCCGCAACTGTGGTGGCCAGGCCGGCATCCTGCCGGACGCAAGGGGTATGCCGTCCGCTCACCAACGCTTGTGTCCGCCACTGTGGTGGCCAGGCCGGCATCCTGCCGGACGCAAGGGCGCACGGCCGGTGAGGTGCGTCGGGGTGTCGGCGGGACGGCATACGGTGTGGTCCATGGTTCCCGCCCTGTCCCCGAGCCGCGCAGCGGACTTCAAGCAGTGCCCGCTGCTCTTCCGGTTCCGGACGATCGACAAGCTCGACGGGCCCCCCTCGCCCGCCGCGGCCCGCGGGACCCTGGTCCACGAGGTGCTCGAGCACCTCTTCGAGCTGCCGGCTGCGGAGCGCACGCCCGAGGCCGCCCTCTCGCTGCTGCAGCCCCGGTGGGCCAGCCTCGTCGAGGAGCGCCCCGAGCTCGCGACGATGATCGAGGACGACGAGACGCTCGACGAGGACGGCTGGTTCGCCGCCGCCGGCGCGCTCGTCGAGCGCTGGTTCACCCTCGAGAACCCGCAGTGGTTGGAGCCCGCCGAGCGCGAGCTCTACGTCGAGACCGAGGTGGAGGGCCTGACGCTGCGTGGCTACGTCGACCGTCTCGACATCGCTCCCGACGGCGCGATGCGGGTCGTCGACTACAAGACCGGGCGTTCGCCGCGCGAGGCGTTCGAGGGCAAGGCGCTCTTCCAGATGAAGTTCTACGCGCTCGTGCTCTGGCGCCAGCGTGGGGTCATCCCCAAGCAGCTCCAGCTCGTCTACCTCGGCAACGGCGAGATCGTCCGCTACGAGCCCGACGAGCACGACCTTCTCGGTCTCGAGCGCAACGTCCGCGCCGTGTGGGAGGCGATCGTCCGCGCCAGCGAGACCGGCGACTGGCGCCCGCGCACGTCCCGGCTGTGCGACTGGTGCGACTTCAAGGAGCTGTGCCCCGAGTGGGGCGGCACTCCCCCGCCGCTACCCGCCGACGCCGGACGTCTCGTCCTCGACCCGAGCGTCACGGGCGAGGCGCTCGTCGGCGACGACTGACACGAGGTCGTCCGGGGCCAGCCCACGCAGGCTCGGCAGCTGGACCGCCCCGCGCGTGACCGGCACCGGCACGACGTGCGGCACGGCGATCGTCGGGACACCCGCGGCGACGGCCGAGCGGACGCCTGTCGGCGAGTCCTCGATCGCGATGCAGTCGCGGGCGTCGACCCCGAGCATCCTCGCGGCCGCGTGATAGGGCTCCGGGTGCGGCTTGCCGTGCTCGACCTCGTCGCCGGTGACGACCGCGGCGAACGTGTCATCCGGCAGTGCCTCGACGACCGCACCCGCGAGCGAGCGCCACGACATCGTCACGAGTGCGTTCGGCACGCCCGCCTCGAGCAGCGCGGCGAGGAGCTCACGAGCACCCGGACGCCACGGGACGTGCTCGCGGACCTGCGCGGTCACCCTGACGAGGAGCTCCTCGATGATCCGCTCCGGCTCCCACGTGATCGGGGAGTTGTCGCGGATGAACTCGGCGCTCACCATGAGGTCGTTGCCGACGAGCTGGTGGGCGAACTCGTCGGACCACACGCCCCCGTGCTCCTCGACGATGGCGTGCTCGGCCGCGATCCAGTAGGGCTCGGTGTCGACGAGGGTCCCGTCCATGTCCCAGAGAACTGCGGCAGGCAACGTCATGCGTGGAGTCTACGAATAGGGTGGAGGCGTACCCACGAGGAGGATGCGTTGATCGAGCTCGACGACCTGCCCGACCTGGAGAACGCCGTGATGATTGCGGCCTTCGAGGGCTGGAACGACGCCGGCGAGGCGGCGACCGGTGTCATCGAGCACCTCGCCGAGCTGTGGGGTGCCGAGCCGGTCGCCGCGCTCGACCCCGAGGACTACTACGACTTCCAGGTCAACCGGCCGCGGGTCGTCGTCGAGAACGGCCGCCGGCGGATCAGCTGGCGGACGACGCGCGTCCTCGTCGCGACCGACACGCCCATCGGCCGCGACGTCGTCCTCGTCCAGGGCGTCGAGCCGTCCTTCCGCTGGCGCGCCTTCGCGATCGAGCTCATGGAGCTCGCTCAGGCCACCGACGTCACGACCGTCATCACGCTGGGCGCCCTGCTCGCCGACGTTGCGCACACCCGGCCGATCCAGGTGACGGCCACGTCCGACAACGAGGACACGCGCCACCGTCACGACATCGAGTCGAGCACGTATGAGGGCCCCACCGGCATCGTCGGCGTCCTCGCCGACGCCGCGGTGCAGGTCGGGGTCAGCTCGATCTCGATCTGGGCCGCCGTGCCGCACTACGCCCACCACACGCCCTCCCCCAAGGCGACCCGCGCCATCGTGTCGTGCCTCGAGGACCTGCTCGACGCGCCGATCCAGCACGGCAGCCTCGACGAGGACGCCCGCGCCTGGGAGAACGGGCTCGACGCACTCGCGTCCGAGGACGCCGAGGTGGCCGAGTACGTCGAGTCGCTCGAGGACGCGCAGGACACCGCCGAGCTCCCCGAGGCGAGCGGCGACGCCATCGCCAAGGAGTTCGAGCGCTACCTCCGCAAGCGCGGCACCGAGGACTGAGCCGCCGGCCGAGCTGCCGGCCGAGCTGCCGGCACGGCCTCAGACGCGGACGCCGAGGAGGGCGTCGAGGGCGCGCGCGAGCACGCCCGGCGCCCCGGCGTCGTCACCCCCCAAGGTCAGGGTGTGGTCGACCCACGCGTCGACCGCGGCGAGGGCGGCCGGCGCGTCGAGGTCGTCGGCCAGCGCCGCCCGCACTGCCGCCACGGCGTGGTCGGACGACCCGGCGGCGTTGACCGAGAGGGCCTCACGCCAGCGTGCGAGCCGGGCCTGCGCGGCGCGCAGCAGCTCGTCGGTGTAGTCCCAGTCGCTGCGGTAGTGCTGGGCGAGGAGGACGAGCCGGATCGCCATCGGGTCCACGCCGTCCTCCCGCAGCCGGGAGACGAGCACGAGGTTGCCGCGGGACTTGCTCATCTTGTGCCCGTCGAGCCCGACCATGCCGGCGTGGGCGTGGATGGCGGCGTAGTCGTGGACACCGACCGCGCTCGCCTGCGCCACCGTCATCTCGTGGTGCGGGAAGATGAGGTCCGACCCGCCGCCGTTGACGTCCATCGGCACACCGAGGCGGTCGAGCGCGATGGCCGTGCACTCGACGTGCCAGCCCGGGCGCCCCGCGGGCAGCCCCTCGAACTCCCACGACGGCTCGCCCTCGCGGGCCGCGCGCCAGAGCAGCGGGTCGAGCGCGTCGCGCTTGCCCGGGCGGTCGGGGTCGCCGCCGCGCTCGGCGAAGACCTCGAGCATCTGCTCCCTCGTCCAGCCGGAGACCGAGCCGAAGTCGCGCACCTGCGCGAGGTCGACGTAGAGGTCCGGTCCGGTCGCCTCGTCGGACGCCACCTCGTATGCCGTCCCGCTCTCGACCGTGCGCCGCACGAGGGCCGCGATGGTCGGCATCGCCTCGACGACGCCGACGTAGTCCTGCGGCGGGATGACCTGGAGGGCGGTCATGTCCTCGCGGAAGAGGTCGCCCTCGGCGGCCGCGAGGTCGCGCCAGTCGATGCCGTCACGCTCGGCCCGCTCGAGCAGCGGGTCGTCGACGTCGGTGACGTTCTGCGTGTAGTGCACGTCGTGTCCGTTGTCGCGCAGGACCCGGCCGACGAGGTCGAAGGCGACATAGGTCGCGGCGTGGCCCAGGTGGGTGGCGTCGTAGGGGGTGATGCCGCAGACGTAGAGGCGGGCCACCGGCCCGGGAGTGACCTCGCGCAGCTCCCCCGAGCTCGTGTCGTGGAGCCGGAGCGGCTCTCCGTGTCCGGGAATGGCGGGCAGGAACGGGGTGGGCCACGAGATCACGGGGGAAGCCTACGGCGGCCGCTCACATCGCCGGCCACGGGATGGCCGGCCAGCCCGGGGTCGGCAGCGGGTGGAGCCCGGTGGCGAGCAGTCGCTCGGCCCGCCGCCGCAGCGCGTCGACCTCGTCGGCGGTGAGGTGCTCGGTGAGCTCGGCACGCAGGGTGCCCTCGGCGAGGGCCTCCCGCACGCGCTCCACCCGCTCGAGGTCCGCGGGGTCGCACGGCTCCCCAGCCCAGCCCCACAGGACCGTGCGCAGCTTCGGTTCGACCCCGAGACTCACACCGTGGTCGACGCCCCACAGCCCGCCCCCGACGACGAGCAGGTGGCCGCCCTTGCGGTCGGAGTTGTTGATGAGCGCGTCGAAGACCGCTGCCGTGCGCAGGCGGGCGTCGTCTGCGTGGGCGACGACGACCTCCTCACCGTCGGGCGTCTCCCCCCTCAGCACCTCGCGCCAGCCATCGGGCACGGCGTCGGGAGCGAGGACGTCGACGACGAGGTCGGGCGCGACGTCCGGTCGGCCCATCCACTCCTGCGTCGACGCGGTCCCCCAGGGCCCGTCATGCAGGACGGTCGTGGGGACGACCCCGAAGCGCCCGGCCTCGCTGACGACGTATGCCGCCCGCTCCCGTCCCGCGAGGGTGCCGTCGGGGTAGTCCCAGAGCGGCCGCTCGAGGGCGACCGGCTTGTGGATGGCGAGCCGGGACTCTCCGTCGAGGCTGACGCGCACGAGGACGGCGCCGTTGGACGAGTCGACGATCCGGCCCAGGAGCTCGACCTCGCCCTCGGCGAGCAGGTGCTCGACGTCGGCGGCCACGGCCCTAGCGCTTGTAGCCGTTGGCCCGGGGGCAGATGTGCCCCTCGGCGTCGAGGGGCTGCCCGCAGAAGGGGCAGGGAGGTCGACCGGCGGCGACGATCGCCTGGCAGCGGCGGGCGAAGGCGCGCGCCGTGGTGGCGTCGAGGACGACCCGCACGCTGTCCGAGGGAGACTCCTCCTCGGGGTCGCGGTCATGGCACTCGATGACGACGGCCGAGCGGTCCTCGTCCCACGCGAGGCTCACGGTGTCGACCCGGAACTCGTCCTCGATGGGCGTCTCGAGGGCCTCGGTGTCGACGTGGTGCTCGGCGACGGCGTCCGAGCCCTCCGGGCCGCCGACGGAGTCGAGGAGGTCGACGATGCGGTCGGCGAGGATGCCGACCTGGACCTTCTCGATGGACACGGACACGAGCCGGCCCTGGCCACGCGCCTGGAGGAAGAAGGTGCGGCCTCCGGGTGGACCGACGGTGCCGGCGACGAACCGCTCCGGCGGGTCGAAGTCACTGAACGCCATGCGCGCAGACTAACCCGAGAAGCCCCAGGGCATCTCGAGGCGGTGGGTCCGCAGCAGGTCGGCGTCGCCCAGCAGGTCCTTGGTGCCACCGTCGGCGGCGACGACCCCGTCGGAGAGCACGACGGCACGCTCGCAGAGCTGCAGGGCGAGGGGCAGGTCGTGGGTGACCATGAGCACGGTGACCTCGAGCGACTCGACGAGCTCGACGAGCTCCCGGCGCGAGGCCGGGTCGAGGTTCGATGACGGTTCGTCGAGGACGAGGATCTCTGGCTCCATCGCGAGGACCGTGGCGATGGCCACGCGCCGCCGCTGTCCGAAGGAGAGGTGGTGCGGGGCGCGTCCGGCGAGGTCCTGCATCCCCACGGCGACCAGCGCGCGGTCGACCCGGGCGTCGAGCTCGTCACCGCGCAGGCCGAGGTTGGCGGGACCGAAGGCGACGTCGTCGCGCACCGTCGGCATGAAGAGCTGGTCGTCCGGGTCCTGGAAGACGATGCCGACCCGACGGCGGACCTCGAGGAGGTTCTCGCGCCTGACGGGCAGGCCGGACACCGACACCGAGCCGGCGCCCGCCTCGAGGATGCCGTTGAGGTGGAGGACGAGCGTCGTCTTGCCGGCACCGTTGGGTCCGAGCAGGGCGACCCGCTCCCCGCGGTGCACGTGGAGGTCGACGCCGAAGAGGGCCTGGTGGCCGTCAGGGTAGGCGAACGCGAGGCCCCGGACGTCGAGGACGGGGGTGCTCATCCGGCATACCCGACGACGAGGGTAACGGTCGCGACCACGGCGGGCAGGAGCGCACGCGCCCAGTCGGCGGCGTCGGCGCGCAGGGGGTCCGTCACCGGCATGCGACCGGAGTAGCCGCGCGACAGCATCGCGAGGTGGACGCGTTCGCCGCGCTCGTAGCTGCGGATGAAGAGCGATCCGGCGCTCGACGCGAGGACCGGCCACGAGCCGAGGGAACGGGGGCGGAAGGCGCGCGAGTCCCGGGCGACCTTCATCCGCTGGGCCTGCGATCCGACGACACCGAGGTATCTGACCATGAAGGCGAGGATCTGGACGAGGCGGTCCGGCACGCGCAGGTGCTGGAGGGCGCGGACGAGGTCCCGGCTCGACGTCGTCGTCGCGAAGGCGATGGCCATGAGCACACTCGTCGTGGCCGTGACGAGCAGGGCCAGGCCGGCGTCGAGGCCGTCCCGCGAGACGGTGAGGGGGCCGAGCGTCCGACGTGGGCCGGTGGCGATGAACGGCAGCAGCAGGGCGAAGACGACGAAGGGCACCTCGACGACGAGCCGGCCGAGGACGTGACGCGCCGGGACGCGGGTCGCGGCGACGACCCCGAGCGCCACCAGGAGCATCGTCAGGCGCAACAGGTGCGCCTCGCGCGGCAGCGCGACGACGAGGAGGACGAAGACGACGAGGCCGACGAGCTTGGTGTGCGCCGGGAGCCGGTGCACTGGCGAGTCGCCCTCGACGTGGAGGTGCGACCCGTGACCGGAGCCCACGTCAGTCGTCGGAACCGCGGCGACGCAACAGGTGCATGAGCCCGAAGGCGATGACCGCCACGACGACGACGCCGACGAGCCCGGCGAGCCCGCCCGACAGTCGTGGGCTCTCGACGCCGGAGGTGCCGTAGTCGGCGAAGGGCGATCCGGCGGTGCCGTGCTCGGTGGCCGAGTCGAGAAAGCCCAGGGTCTCGGCGACGTGCTCGAGGCCGTCGGGGTGACCCGAGGCCCAGGCCGAGACCACACCGGCGAGGAGGGCGCAGACGACGAGGCCGGCGACGACGAGGCGCGCGGTCGACACGCGGGCGCGGGGGGCGGGCGTGCTCATGCGGGGGCTCCTGTGCGGATCTCGAGCTCGTGGCGGGCCGCGAGGTCACGCGCGCCGTGCACGAGGTCGGGCCGGGTGGCGATGATGCTGCCGACGGCGAGGCAGGTGATCGCTCCCTCTCCGAGGCCGATGAGGGTGTGCCAGCCCAGCATCGCCGCGGTGAGCTCGGCGAGCGGGATCGGCGCGTGCCCGCCGACGGCATACAGGGCCGTGAACGTGAGCGCCGCGACCGGGACGGAGACCACGGCAGCGACCCCGGCGAGGGCGGGCACGACGCCCACCCCGGTCGGGCGCACGAGGCGGCGCAGGCCGACGAAGACGAGCCAGCCGGTCCAGACCCCGACCACCGCCATGAGGACGACGTTGGTGCCGAGCGCGGTGATGCCACCGTCGGCGAAGAGAAGGCTCTGGACGGCGAGCACGACGGTGAGGCAGAGCGTCGCCGTCCACGGACCCACGAGGACCGCGGCGAGGGCGCCGCCGAGGAGGTGGCCGGACGTGCCGGCGCCCACGGGGAAGTTGAGCATCTGGGCGGCGAAGACGAAGACGGCGACGAGACCGGCCAGCGGGGCGGTGCGGTCGTCGAGCTCGCGTCGGGCCCGGTTGAGCGCCAGGCCCACGGCACCCGCGGCCACGGCGGCCGTGGCGAGCGACGTGGGGGCGTCGAGGAACCCGTCGGGGACGTGCATGTCGCGCCTTCCTTGTTGCCAAGTGTTTGCAACAAGGACTCTAGCCGGTGCCTCCGCCGACGGTGGCGTCGCCCGGGGGCACGGTCGCCGGGCGGGAGGCGGCGCCCCGGATGGCCTCCCCGGACGAGTTCGTCGCGAGCACCATCGTCCGGTCGCCGGTGCGGCGGATCACCGACACCGACGCGGGGTCGACGTGCACGCGCTGGAGGCCGCCGAGACCGGCGCCCACGGCGTCGGCGATGACCGCCTTGATGGGGTCGCCGTGGCTCACCGCGACCCACACCGCGTCGGGCCCGCGCTCCTGCGTGACCTCGTCGTCGATCCGCCGGATCGCCGCGACCGTCCGCTCGGCCATCTCGGCGAGCGACTCCGAGGCGTAGGCGTCGCTCTCAGGGAAGCGGGCCGAGGCAGGGTCGTCCTGGACCGTGCGCCACAGGGGCTCGGAGGTGAGGTCGGCGAGCCGTCGTCCCGTCCACGCGCCGTAGCGGCACTCCCCCAGGTCCTCGACGACCTCGGCCCTCGCCCCGGGCAGGAGCAGCGCGGCGGTCTCGCGACACCGTTGGAGCGGGCTCGTGACGAGCCGGGCCACGTCGAGGTCGGCGAGACGGTCGGCGACGCGCTGGACGTCGTCTCGTCCTCGGTCCGTGAGGGCGACGCCCTCGGTCCAGCCGGCGAGGACGGCGTCGGCGTTCGCCGTCGAGTGCCCGTGTCGGACGAGCAGGAGCAGAGCCACGGCGCCCACTGTAGGCAACAATTGCGCGCGTGATCATCGACAAGGCGCTCTATCGGAGCGGACGCCGTGACGCGTGCGGCGACCTCAGCGACGAGCTCGAGGCCATCCGGCAGACCGGCTCGGAGACCGACTTCATCTGGATCGGCCTCAAGGACCCGACGATGGACGAGCTCGAGGAGGTCAACGAGGAGCTCGGGCTCGGACTGCACCCTCTCGCCATCGAGGACGCCGTCAAGGGCCGCCAGCGCGCCAAGATCGAGTCCTACGGTCGCGCGGTGTTCGTCGTGCTCAAGACCCTCAGCTACATCGAGGCCACCTCCGACGTCGAGACCGGCGAGCTCATGGTCCACGTCGGCGAGCACTTCGTCCTCACGATCCGCCGCGGCGAGCTGTCACCGCTGGCCGGTGTGCGCCGCGAGCTCGAGGCGGACCGCGAGAAGCTCGCCCTCGGCCCGATGTCGGCGCTGCACGCGATCATGGACCGGGTCGTCGACCAGTACCGCGAGATCGACGTCGAGCTCGCCCGCGACATCGACGAGATCGAGGAGGCGGTCTTCTCCGAGGGGCTCGTCTCCTCCGATGCCATCTACCGCCTCAAGCGGGAGGTGCTCGAGTTCCGCCGCGCGATCACGCCGCTCATCGCTCCGCTGAGGATGCTCCACACCAGCCCGCGCACGGCGCTCCCCCACGACGAGCTGCGACTGCTCTTCCGCGACGTCGACGACCACCTGCACTTCGTCGCCGACCGCGTCGAGTCCTACGACCGACTCCTCAGCGACGTCCTCAGCGCCAACCTCGCAAAGATCTCGGTCCAGCAGAACGCGGACATGCGCAGGATCTCGGCCTGGGTCGCGATCGCCGCCGTGCCGACGATGATCGCCGGGATCTACGGCATGAACTTCGACAACATGCCCGAGCTGCACTGGCACTACGGCTACTTCCTCGTGCTCGGCCTCATGGCCACCGTGTGCGTCGGGCTCTACGCCACCTTCAAGAAGGTGAGCTGGCTCTAGGTCGCGCTGAGCCAGCCCGCGCCGAGCGCGAGGAACATCACCGCACCGAGCACGACGCGGTAGGCGATGAACGAGATGAGCGAGTTGCTCTGGACGAACCTCAGCAGCCACGCGATCGAGGCGTAGGCGACGACGAAGGCGACGACCATGCCGGTGAGGATCGGCCCGACGCCGAGCGCCTTGAGCGCGTCGACGTTGTCGAGGGTCTCGTAGATGCCGGCGCCGGTGAGGGCGGGGATCGCGAGGAAGAAGGAGAGCTCGGTCGAGGTGACGCGGTCGATGCCGCGCATGAGCCCCGCCGAGATCGTCGCGCCGGACCGCGAGACGCCGGGGACGAGCGAGAAGCACTGGACGAGACCGATGACGAGGCCGTCCTTGATCGTCAGTGCGTCCTCGCCACGCTGGTCCCCCGCGGCCTCGAGCACGTCGTGGCGACGCTCGGCGACCCACATCACGGCGCTCCAGAGGATGAGCGCGGCCGCGACGACCCAGAGGCTGCGCAGCGGGCCCGAGATGAGGTCCTTGAGCAGCAGGGCGGTGACGACGACGGGCAGCGACCCGACGATGACCGCCCACGCGAGCTGGTAGTCGTGCTCCCTTCGCGCCTCCGCGCTGCGCAGGCCGGCGACCCAGGCGAGGAAGAGACGGAGGATCTTCTTCCCGAAGTACGTGAACGTCGCGAGGATGGCCCCGATCTGGATCAGTGCCGTGTATGCCGTCACGGCCGGTGCGTCGACCGGCATGCCGAGGAGCTTCTCGGCGATCGTGAGGTGGCCCGTGGACGAGACGGGGAGGTACTCGGTGAGGCCCTCGACGATGCCGAGGACGACGGACTGGAAGTAGCTGAGCTCGACGGCGGGGTCGGCAACGATCACGGTGTGGGGACTTCCTCGGCGTGGGACGGGACGAGCTCGGACATGACGCGCAGGGTGGAGAGCCGCTCCTCGACGGTGAGGGCGAAGGGCGAGACGCCCAGGGTGGTGACGCCGGCCTCGGCGTAGCGGCCGACGCGGCTGCGGATGCGCTCGGGCGGGCCGATGAGGGCGGTGGCGTCGATGAACTCGACCGGGACCGCGGCCGCCGCGTCGCGGTGCTGCCCGGCGAGGAAGAGCTCCTGGACCCGGGCCGCCTCCTCCTCGAAGCCCATCCGGCAGGCGAGCTGGTTGTAGAAGTTCTTCTCCCGCGAGCCCATGCCGCCGATGTAGAGGGCCGAGTAGGCCGCGACGGCCTGCGCGCCCGCCTCGACGTCATCGGTGACGACGACCGGCACGGTCGGCACGATGTCGAACCCGGCCATCGGGTCGTCCTCGGTGCCCTTGCCCGCGGCACGCCGCCCGGTGGCGATCGACCCGAGGATGTCGCCGGAGTGCTCGGGCGAGAAGAAGATCGCGAGCCACCCGTCGGCGATCTCGCCGGCGAGCTCGAGGTTCTTGGGGCCGACGGCTGCGAGGTAGACCGGCACGTGCTTCTGGGTCGGCGCGATCGTCAGCTTGAGGGCCTTGCCGGGACCGTCCGGAAGCGGCAGCGTGAAGTGCTCCCCGGCATACTCCACGCGCTCGCGCGCGAGGGCGCGACGCACGATCTCGACGTACTCGCGCGTGCGGGCCAGCGGCTTGCCGAAGCGGACGCCGTGCCAGCCCTCGCTCACCTGTGGTCCGGAGACACCGAGCCCGAGGCGGAAGCGTCCGCCGGAGAGGTGGTCGAGCGTCGCGGCCGTCATCGCCGTCATCGCCGGGGTGCGGGCGGGGATCTGCATGACCGCGGAGCCGAGCCCGATGTGCTCGGTGCGGGCGCCGATCCACGACAGGAACGTCACGGCGTCGCTGCCGTAGGCCTCGGCGACCCACGCGGAGTCGTAGCCCAGCCGATCGGCCTCGGCGGCCAGGGCGAGCATGTCCTGGCTCGAGGACAGCCCCATGTAGCCGAGGTTCACCGCGAGTCGCATGCGCCAACCGTAGTCGGCGCGAGGTCGTCCGCCGTCACCGAGGGGAACGGTGGAGATCCGTAGGGTCAGCGGGCGTCGTCGTCCTCGTCCGAGTCGTCGTCCGAGTCATCGTCGGACTCGTCGTACTCCTCGTCGTCGAGCCCGGCGTAGACGCCGTCATCGTCGTCGTCGTCCTCGTCGAGGTCCTCGTCGTCGTCGAGGTCGTCGCGCGCGTCCTCGTCCTCGTCGGTGTCGTCGCCGGTGTAGACGTCGAGCGGCGTCATCTCGCCGAAGGCCTCGTAGAGCGCGTTGTCGTAGACCTCGAAGGCATCGAGGAGGTCGTCGTACGCCGCGGCCACGGTGGGGTCGTCCTCACCCCGGCGGCCCGAGCACGCCTCGAGGTGCCGCTCGAAGGCGGTGACGAGGGAGGACAGGGCGGCACGCGGGTCGGCGCTCATGTGACAGACGCTATCGGACTCGTGCCCCACAATGTGGTGATGGTGGAGTACGAGTACCGGGTCCTCGTCTTCGGCCGCGGGACGAGGCGCGCCGACATCCGTCGCGCCCTCACCGAGCAGGCCGAGTACGGCCACTGGGAACTGCACCGGACCCGCATCTACATGGGTGGGACGACGCGAACCTGGTTGCGGCGCAAGATCATCCGCGTCCCGCGCGCCTCCTGAGCTCCGCCCGGCCGGCGTCGGTCGAACCCCTCAGCAGGTCTCGATGAGCCGCTGGAGCACGCGCGTGCCGAAGCGCAGCGACTCGGTCGGGACGCGCTCGTCGATGCCGTGGAACATCGGCGCGAAGTCGAGGTCGGCGGGCAGGCGCAGCGGCGCGAAGCCGTAGCCGGTGATTCCCAGCAGCGACAGTGCCTTGTTGTCGGTGCCGCCGGAGAGGCAGTACGGCAGCACTTCGGCCTCGGGGTCCTCGGCGCGCAGGGCCTCGACCATGGCGTCGACCAGGGCTCCCTCGAAGGGCGCGTCGAGCGCGATGTCGCGGTGGAGAACCTCGACCTCGACGTGCTCGCCGACGAGCTCGCGGATCGTCCGCATGAGGTCGTCCTCGTGCCCGGGCAGGAAGCGGCAGTCGACGTTGGCGTGGGCGTGCTGTGGGATGACGTTGTGCTTGTAGCCGGCGTCGAGCATGGTCACGTTGCTCGTGTCCTGGAGGGTGCCTCGCACGAACCCCTGTGCTCCGCCGAGGTGGTCGAGCAGCTCGTCGATGTCCTCGTCCGAGTAGGCGACGCCGGTGATCTCACTCAGCCCGTCGAGCAGGGTGCGGACCGACGGGATGAACTCGCGCGGCCACTTGTGGGCTGCGAGCCGGCTCAGCGCCTCGGCGAGCCGGGCGATCGGGTTCTCGTCGTTGGGCACCGAGCCGTGGCCGGCACGGCCGTGCGCGGTGAGCCGGATCCAGGCGATGCCCTTCTCCGCGGTCTGGAGCAGGTAGGCGCGCTTCTCGCCGCCGTCCGCCGTGGGGACGGTGACGCTGTAGCCGCCGACCTCGCTGATCGCCTCGGTGACGCCCTCGAAGAGGTCCGGTCGGTGCTCGACGAGGTGGTGCGAGCCGTGCACTCCCCCGGCCTCCTCGTCGGCGAAGAACGCGACGACGAGGTCGCGCGGCGGCACGATGCCCTCACGGGCGATGTGGCGCACGCACGCGAGGATCATCGCGTCCATGTCCTTCATGTCGACGGCCCCGCGCCCCCAGATGCAGCCGTCCTTCTCGACGGCCGCGAAGGGGTCGACCGACCAGTCCTCGGCGTTGGCCGGCACGACGTCGAGGTGGCCGTGGATGCAGAGGGCGCCGCGCGTCCGGTCGGCACCCGGGATCCGGACGACGACCGAGGTGCGCCCGGGCTGGGACTCGACGGTCTCGGGGTCGAGACCCACCTCGCGCAGGAGGCGGTCGACGTGCTCGGCGGCCTCCCTCTCCCCCGGTCCGGAGCCGTCGCCGTAGTTCGACGTGTCGATGCGGATGAGGTCGCGGCAGATGCCGACGACCTCGTCCTCGGGGCGGCTCTTCGTCGTCTCCGTCATGGTTTCCAGACTAGGCCGAGGGGTCGATTTCGCTCGGGCCGGTATGCCGTGTAAAGTTCCCGCTCGTTGCAGGCACCGCCCCACCGGGGCTTGCAGACACCTCGTCCGGGTGGCGGAATTGGCAGACGCGCTAGCTTGAGGTGCTAGTCCTCGTATAGAGGGTGGGGGTTCAAGTCCCCCCTCGGACACCACGACGCCCCGAGTTCCTGCAGGTCAGGAGCTCGGGGCGTTCCTCGTTCCGCAGGTCGCCATCGTCGGCTGTGGTCGCCGAGCCGGGGCCCGTTCGGGTCATTGACCGTCCACCACACCCGGCGGGAGAGTCCGAACCGGGTCGCTGCCGACCGGGGCCGCCCGTGAGGAGGAGCCATGGCGCGACGAGCACTCCTGGCGGTGACCGCGGCAGCCGCGGCGACCGCCGTTCTTCTCGGTGTGCCGGGTGGTGCCGCAGCCGACGGACCGGGTGCGACGGGAGTCGGGCTCCTTCCCGACGTCGTCGAGGAGGTGCCCTCGCACCTCCAGGTCCAGAACACCCAGCAGCGAGAGTGGCTTCGTTTCACGACCGTGCACATCAACATCGGCGTGGGCAACCTGCAAGTCCGCGGCGGCGGCCAGGTCGAGCCGTGCGAGATCGACGGCGAGAGCTACCCGCAGTGCACCGTCGCCACGCAGGAGATCCTCGACGCGCAGGGTGACGTCGTGCAGACCCGACCGGCCGGCGTCGCCGTGTTCCACCCGGAGCACAACCACTGGCACCAGTCGACCGTGGCCGAGTTCGCCGTGCGCTCGGCCCTCGACGGGCCGAGCCTCGTCGACGGCGCCAAGATCACCTTCTGCTTCGTCGACGTGGAGTTCACCGGCGCGACGGGCTCGCTCAAGAAGGAGCAGCCGCGGACCTACTGGGAGTGCAACGGCGACCTCCAGGGCCTGGCCTCGGGCTGGGCCGACAGCTACCACCAGTCGACTCCACTCCAGGAGCTCGACGTCACCGGCCTGCCGGCCGGCACGTACTACCTCACGCACCTCGCCGACCCCGACGACCACTGGCTCGAGAGCAACGAGGACAACAACTTCACTTGGGTGCGGTTCCGCCTCTCCCGCAAGGGAGCCAACCCCGAGGTCACGGTGCTCGACTCCTCACCGTGCGTCCCACAGGTCATCTGCGGCTTCGGCGGCAACCCCTGACGACCCTGTCCGGCCGCGCTCAGCCGCGCTCAGCCGCGCTCAGCCGCGCTCGGACGCGCGATCCCGGGACCGCTCCGCGACGAGGACCTTCCGGTTGCGCACGATCATCCCGAAGATGCCCGCGATCGGGAACATGAGGACGCCGTAGACCGCGGCCGGGATCGACATCTGCGCGTTGCCGAGGACCGTGATGGCCATGGCGATGGCGAGCGTGCTGTTGTGGATCCCGATCTCGAAGCCGCTCGCCACGGCCTGGTCCTCGGAAAGACCGAGGCGGCGCGGGACGGCATAGCCGATCGACAGCGACAGGATGCAGAAGATCGCCGCGATGAGTCCGACCTCGGCGAGGTAGTCCGAGATGTTCTCGCGCTCGGTCCACATGGCGGCGAGGACGACGAGGACGAGCATGACTGCCGACGCGGTGCGGACCGGCCGGTCCATGCGGTCGGCGAACTCGGGTGAGCGTCGGCGGACGAGCATGCCGATGACGACGGGGACCAGGACGATCGCGAAGACCTGCAGCAGCTTGTCGAGCTGCAGGCCGACCCGCTCCCCCTCGTCGACGAAGTGGCCGATCGCCCAGTTGGTGACGAGCGGGAGTGAGACGACGGCGATGATCGAGTTGATCGCGGTGAGCGTGATGTTGAGCGCCACGTCGCCGCGGAAGAGGTAGCTGTAGAGGTTGGCGGTGGTGCCGCCGGGCGACGCCGCGAGGATCATGAAGCCGACCGCGAGCAGCGGCGCGAGGCCGAAGAGCTCGACGAGGCCGAACGCGATGACGGGGAGCACGAGCAGCTGGCAGACGAGCGTCGTCGTCACGGCCCGGGGATTCTGCTTGACGCGCCGGAAGTCGGCGGTGGTGAGCGAGAGGCCGAGCCCGAACATGATGACGGCGAGCGGGATCGGCAGCCCGATCGTGAGAAGCGCGGAATCCATGCGCCGGAGGGTACCGCCCGGCGCTTCGGGTCAGGGCTGGTACGCGTCAGCCGCCTGGCGCAGTCTGTCGAACGGTTCGGCGAGGGCCGCGGCGCCCGGCTGGGTGAGCTTGCCGTCCTCCGCCGCCTGGCTCAGCTCCTTCTCGATGTCGTCCACGAGCGAGGACACCGCAGGAGCGTCCTCGTCGCGCACCTTGGCGTCGATGTCGCGCAGCTTGTCCGAGATGGTCCCGGCCACGTCCGCCTCGATGTCGCCGCTCTGCCGCGCGTCGCGCAGGCTCGACTGGAAGTCGGCGACCGCAGCACTCACGGCCGCGCCCGTGTCGGCCGGAGTCGTGGGGGTGGCGGACGGCGTGGGCGTCGTCGTGATCGTCACCGTCGGGTTGGGGGTCTGCGTCTCGGGCGTGGGCGTCGGCGTCGGCGTCTCCGACGGTGCCTCGGAGGTCTGGGACACGGTCGGCGTCGTCGAGGGCGTCTCGGCGCCGCCGTCGTCCCTGCCCTGCAGGAGGTACCACAGGCCGGTGGCAGCGAGTGCGAGGGCGAGCAGCAGCAGCCAGACCCACGCTCGCGACTCGCGTCGCTCGGGCTCGAGGTCCCGCCTGTATGCCGGCTCGACCCACCTCTCCTCAGTCGGCTCCGGTGGTGGCGCGACGGTCGGGGGCGCAACGCCGCCGGCGGCCGCCGGGAGCACCTCGGTGAGCGCCGGCGCCCGGTGGGCACGCAGCAGCTCGGCCACCTCCCGGCCGGACTGGGGCCGGTGGGCGGGGTCCTTGGCGAGCAGGCCCGCGATGAGCCCGGCGAGATCCGGGGGTGCGTCGGGACGCAGGTCGCGCACGTCGGGTGGGACCTCGTGGGCGTGCTTCATGAGGATGGCGACGGGCGTCGGCGCCGAGAACGGCGGCGTGCCGGTGAGCAGCGTCGTGAGGACGCAGCCGAGGGCATAGAGGTCGGCCCGGGCGTCGACCCGCTGGCCGGTGGCCTGCTCGGGCGCGAGGTACTCGGCGGTGCCGACGATCGTGTCGGTCATCGTCAGCTGGTGGCCGTGGCCGAGCGCCTCGTCGACGAGCTGGGTGATGCCGAAGTCGAGAACCTTGGCGGTGCCGTCGGCGGCGTAGGCGATGTTGCCCGGCTTGATGTCGCGGTGGACGATGCCCGCGTCGTGGGCGGCCTGGAGCGCACTCGCGACCTCCTCGCCGATGATCCGGACCTCCTCGACCGCGAAGGGCCCGGAGTCGCGCACCTGCTCGGCGAGGGTCGGCCCCGGCAGGAGCTCCATGACGAGGTATGCCGTGTGCTCCTCGACCCCGGTGTCGTAGACCGTGACGATGTGGGGGTGGTTGAGCGCGGCCGTGGCCCGGGCCTCTCGGCGGAACCGCTCCCCCGCGTTGTCGCTGTCGGGACCGGTGAGGTCGAGCGTCTTCACCGCGACCTCGCGGCCGAGCATCTCGTCCTGGGCACGCCAGACGACGGCCATGCCACCCCTCCCCAGAGGGGCTCCGAGTCGATAACGGCCGCCGAGCAGCCGTCCCTGCGTCTGGGTCATCCTTCTCCTCGCGTGGGGCGCTCCGTCGACACTAGTGCCTCCCATAGGCTGGGTCCGTGCTGCCCCACATCACCGCGACGCGGTTCGTCACCCCGCTGCGCGAGGGCGGGTCCCTCCCCGGCATCGTCGAGGGCTCGGACGACGGCACCTACGTCGTCAAGTTCCGCGGCGCGGGCCAGGGGCTCAAGGTCCTCGTCGCCGAGGTGGTCGTCGGCGAGCTCGCCCGGCGCCTCGGCATCCGCGTCCCGGAGATGGCGGTCATCGACATGCCGACGGCGATCGCGCGCTACGAGGCCGACGAGGAGGTCCAGGATCTCCTGAACGCGAGCCCCGGAACGAACCTCGCGGTCGACTTCCTGCCCGGCTCCTTCGGCTACGACGGCTCCCGCCCGCCGTCCGCCGAGGAGGCCGCCGACATCGTCTGGCTCGACGCCTTCACCGCCAACGTCGACCGCACGTGGTCCAACCCCAACCTCCTCGTGTGGCACCGGCAGGTCTGGGCGATCGACCACGGCGCGGCGATCTGGTTCCACCACTCGTGGCCCAGCCGCGGCGCTGACGCCGCACGCTTCGCCGCGCAGCCGTTCGACGCGTCGCAGCACGTGCTCGGCGACGTCGCCGGCGACGCGGGTGCAGCACACTCGAGGGCTGTCGCCGCCCTGACGCCGGAGGCGATCGCCGACGTCGTCGGGCTCGTCCCCGAGGAGTGGCTCGAGACCGCTCCGGGACTCGACGACGCGGACGCGGTGCGCGCGGCCTACGTGGAGCACCTCACCCGACGGCTCGAGAACGCCGGTGCCTGGTGGGAGGCAGGGGCATGAGCGGTCACCCCTACCAGTACGTCGTGCTGCGCTGTGTCCCTCGCGTCGACCGCGGTGAGTGCCTCAACGTCGGCGTCGTCCTCTACTCGCAGTCGGCCGGCTTCCTCCGGGCCGCGTGCCACGTCGACGAGGACCGGCTCCTCGCCTTCGCCCCGGGCGTGGACGTCGAGGCGGTCCGGGCGTCGCTCGCCGTCGTCGACGACGTGTGTGCCGGCACTGGCGGAGGTGGGCGTCCGACACTGTCGACGCCCGGGAGGCGCTTCGGGTGGCTCACCGCTCCGCGCAGCACCGTGATCCAGCCGTCGGGTGTGCACGGTGGCACCGCCGAGGACCCCGAGGCCGAGCTGCAGGCCCTGCTCGACCGACTCGTCCGCTGACCACCGACGTCGTATGCCGTTGACGAACCCGTGGCTGACCGGCCCTGCCCCGGATGCCGTCCTGCCGCGGGAGCAGCTGGAGGAGCGCATCCTCAACCTGCTGTCGAGCCACAACCTTGCCGTCGTCGCCACCGTGATGCCTGACGGGAGTCCGGCCGCGACACCGGTGCGCTACTCCAGCCTCGGCTTCGAGATCTTCTGGACGAGCTGGAACGCGTCGGCGAAGTCGCGCAACCTGCGACGCGACCCACGCGTCTCGGCCGGCATCGTGGCTCCACTCGTCGGGCAGGCGAGCAGCCGCGGACTGCAGGTGTTCGGGACCGCACGCACACTCGAGCGCGACGACCCCCAGGCCGGGGACTACTGGGAGGCGATGCGCTGGCAGTCCGACCACGTCGAGCGTGGGCTCGGTCTCGACGCGCCTCCCACGGACCCGCTCACGATCATCACCCCGCACCGCATGCTCTACACGGAGCACTGGCTGCGCCGCAGCGGCTTCTGCCCACGACAGACCTGGCGACCGCTGGCGGAGGGCGCCTCGCCCATCCATCAGACATGACCACGTATGCCGACCCCGACGAGCAGCAGGCGGCAGCCGCCCTCGAGGAGTTCCTGCGCGAGCGGTCCCCGGCTCTGCAGCACCTCCAGGCCACCGTGAACGACGCCGTCGACCTCGACGGGTCGGTCGAGAGCCTCGAGCCCCTGTGGGCCTGGGTCAAGGCGAGGCTCCGGCTCGGACCCAGCGGACGGCAGCCCTCGTGGTCGAGGCTGGGTGTCGGGGAGCACGAGAGACTCGACGAGGCATCGCTCCAGCTCCTGGATGGCGTCATCTCCTACGTGATCGGCGTCGTCACCACTGCCGTTCCCGCGGCTACGTGGGAGGTGGCGACCGACCCGCACCCTCGGTACCTCGACCGGAACAAGCCGATGCTGAGAGCCGGCGACTGGGAACAACTGCCCGCGTCCGCGGTCGGCAACCTGGGTCGCCAGGTGTTCAGCGAGTGGCCTCCCGCCGACGACCGGTTGGCGACCATCGTCCGCTTCTGGCTCGCGAATATCCCTCGAGCTCCGGTCACCGAGGATGACGCAGTGCCCAGGCGGCGACGGCGCCGGCCGCAGCCACGTTGAGCGAGTCCACTCCCCCGGCCATGGGGATCGTGACGACGACGTCGGCACCCTCGACCGTGCGCCGGCCCAGCCCGTCACCCTCGGTGCCGAGGACGAGGGCCAGCCGCTCAGGCGGGTCGGCGGCGAGCTCCTCGAGGCCCACCGCGTCGTCCGACAGGGCCAGCGCCGCGACGGTGAAGCCGCTCTCCCGCAACGTGTCCATCCCGCCGGGCCAGGGGTCGATGCGTGTCCACGGCACCTGGAACACCGTGCCCATCGACACCCGGATCGCCCGTCGGTAGAGCGGGTCGGCACACCTCGGCGTGACGAGCACGGCGTCCATGCCGAGGGCGGCGGCGCTGCGGAAGACGGCACCGACGTTCGTGTGGTCGACGACGTCCTCGATGACGAGCACCCGCCGCGCATCGGCGACGACCTCGGCGACCGGACGCAGCTCCGGGCGCTGCATCGACGCCAGCGCGCCCCGGTGGAGGTGGAACCCCGTGAACCCCTCGATGACCTCGTGGTCCGCGACGAGGACCGGTATGCCGTCCGCCTCCGCCTGCGAGACGAGGTCACCGAGGTCGGTGAGCCACCTCTCGGCCATGAGGAGGGAGCGGGGCCGGTGACCGGCGGCGAACGCCCGGCGGATGACCTTCTCGGACTCGGCGATGTAGAGCCCCCTCTCGGGCTCGCTCCGCCTCCGGAGCGCGACGTCGGTGAGCCCGACGTAGTCGTGGACTCGAGGGTCGTCGGGGTCAGTGATCCGGGTCGGCACCCTGAGAGGCTAGAAGACGAGGGCGCGGACGAGGAGGCTGACTCCCGCGACGACGCAGAAGGTGAGGACCCACCGCCGGAGCCGCTCGCCGTCGAGACGGTGCCGCAGGGGTGACGCGACGGCATACCCGGCTCCGATGAAGGGGAGCCACACGAGCCCGGCGACGAGCTGCTCACGGGTGAACTCCCCCGCGAGCCCGAGCGAGCCGATTGCCATGACGGCGCCGAGGAGGAAGAAGACGGCGAGCGTGGACCGGATCCGCTCCGGCCGCTCGTGCTGGAGAACGAGCGCGAGGAAGGGCCCGCCGATGCTCGTCGCCGTGCCGGACACCCCGGCGATGGCGCCCGCGGCGACCGCGTTGCGGGCGTTCATCCGGACCTCGATGGTCGTGAGCGATGTCGCGACCGTGACGAGGATGAGCACCGCGACAGCGACCGAGATGACCCGTGTCGACAGCAGCGCCACGGCCACGACGCCCAGGGGTGTCGTCACCAGCCGGGCGAGGAGGGCCCAGCCCAGCTCACGCCAGGCGATGTCGAGTGGCGCGTGGGCGAGCTGAACGACCGGGAGGGTGAAGCTCGTGACGAGGACCGCGCCGGGCATGAGGTCGGGCGCCGCGACGACGATGAAGGGCACGGCGACGACGGCCATGCCGAACCCGATCATCGACTGGACGAGCGCACCGACGAAGACCGCCAGGCCGAGGCCCAGCAGGACCCACCAGGAGATCACGGGGCGAGGACCATGCGGGCGATCGCGACGACGCCGATGACGATGATGACCGCGCGCAGGACGTTCGGCGGCAGCCGGCGCCCGACGCGGCTGCCGACGACCCCTCCGACGAGCGAGCCGACCGCGATGAGCCCGGCCACGCGCCAGTCGACCTGCTCGGGGGCGACGAGCACGAACGTCAGGGCCGCGACCGCGTTGACGATCGTCGAGAGCACGTTCTTGATGGCGTTGAGGCTCTGCAGCGACTCGCTCGTGAGGGTCGTGAGCACGCCCATGAGGATGACGCCCTGGGCGGCGCCGAAGTAGCCGCCGTAGACCGCGGTCGCGAGGACGAGGAACGACAGGACCAGCGCCCGCCGCCGCGAGTGCTCGCCGAGCGCGGTCGAGGCCTCCTCGCCCCGCCGGGCTGCGCTCCACGCCGTGATGCGCGGCCCGAGCGCGACGAGGAGCACGCCCAGCCCGATGAGGACGGGCACGATCGCCCTGAAGGCGTCCGGGTCGAGGACGAGGAGCAGGAGGGCGCCGGTGACCCCGCCGAGCAGGGACATCGGCATCCACCGCAGGAGTGTCGGCCGCATGCCTCCGAGCTCGTGCCGGTAGCCCCACGAGCCCGTGAGGCCGCCGGCGATGAGCCCGACGGTGTTGGAGACGTTGGCGGTGACCGGCGCGTAGCCGAAGAACAGCAGCGTCGGGAAGGTCACGAGCGTGCCCGACCCCACGACCGTGTTGATCGTGCCGGCGGCGACGCCGGCGAGGAGGATGAGCGCGGCCTCGGCGAGGCCCACCTCAGCTCTCGCGCGGCGGGACCGCGTCGGCCGGCGGCGTCAGCGGCGGCTGCTGGCGGGCCGGCGGCGTGGCGTGGTCC
>NZ_AVPI01000031.1 GCF_000768675.1 Knoellia flava TL1
CACCGCCGCCACCATCGTCGACCGCCTCGTCACCCGCGCCACCGAACCCGCCCCGTGGAAGACCACCGACGCCGGCGCCGACCGTGGGCGCGAACCGAGCCCCCCGAGGCGTGGGTGGGACGAGACCGCCGGACCGCTGGCCTCACGCACCCGCCGGCTCGTGACCCGCCACGCCCCCGACGTCGCCGCCGCACGCAAGAAGCAGGCAGTGAAGGATCGGTGCCTCACCCGGCGCGCGATCTCCGAGGCCGCGGACCAGTGGCACGGACTCGTCCCGGTCGAGCAGTCGCTGGTCATGTGGCAGGCCGTCGACTCCCTCGCCCGCACCCTCCAAGCAGCCGACCCCGCCCTCACCCTCGACCAGGCCCGCGTCGACGCGATGCAGCAGCTCATCCTCGGTCAGGCCGACGTCACCATCCACTTGCACGCCACTCACCCCGCCGCCCCCGACACAGCCACCACATCCGGCACGGCCACCACATCGGACTCGGCACGCGCAGCCACCGCCTCGGAGTCGGCACGCGCAGCCACCGCCACCGCAGCACCTCGGGCTGCCACCGCACCTCGCGGCCGCCCGAACGTTGCTCCTGTCAACAGTCGCTCCGCGACTGCGCCCGCTTCAGCCGCGGCCGACGCACTCGTCGCGGCGGCGCAGAGCCACCGGGACGGGCTGGCCGAGCGCGCCGTCCGCGGGGTCGTCGAGCTCGGCGGGCTCAACCGGCCCGGCACCACCACCGTCGACCTCGACCGGCTCCCCGCGAGCGTGCGCCTGACCGACTCGACGACCCTGACCTGCCACCCCGACACCGGCGCCCTCATCTCCGGGCACGTACCCAAAAGCCTCGCCCCCGCCAAGCGCAGGAGGTCCTCGACACGTCAGGACGCGCCGAACGACGAGATCGAGGAGCGCTACCGACCCTGCCCCGCCCTGCAACGCCTCGTCCGGCTCCGCGACGGACACTGCCGCTTCCCCGGATGCCGCGTCCCGGCCCGCTCCTGCGACCTCGACCACGTCATCGCCTGGCCCACCGGACCCACCACCGCCACCAACCTCATCTGCCTCTGCCGACGCCACCACCGCGTCAAACAACGACCCGGCTGGACCGTCCGACTCGACCCCGACGGGGTCGTGCACTGGAGCGACCCCACCGGCCGCCACACCACCACCGCACCCGTCGACCACCTCGACCGCGTGCACCACGACGACGTTCGCGAACCCACCGACGACCGCAGCCACGCGAGCCCCGAGCACGCCTCGCACACCGACGACGGTGCTCCGGCTGACGACCGCGACCTCAAGCACGTGTGGGGCCCGGCCTCCCGGATGACACCCGCGGCGTTGGCGGGCCTCATGAGCAGCCCCGCCGCCGCGCCGCACAGCCTGGCCGAGCTGACCCTCGCCCGCCTCCTCGAGCTGGCCCGCGTCGATGCCACTCATCCGCCGCCGCGTCACGACACCTCAGCCGTCGACTGGCACTCGCCCGACCGAGACGTCCTTGTCCGTATCGGGCCGGCGGGCTGCCAGGCCAGGACCGGCGAACCGGGCCCGCCACCGTTCTGACGAGAGCGAAGTGTTGCGGATCGGCAACGGCCGGATGGCGGACGGAACCACCGTCCGCCGAGCCCCGTCGGACCTGGCATGAGAACCCTTCCCGCAGCGCTGCTGGCCGGTCTCGTCGTCGTCACCACGGGGTGCTCGACCTCCGGTGGATCCGATGGGTCCGCCGATGCGAAGAGCTACTACGACAGCTACACCGAGCAGGGTGGCGACACGGGCGGCTCAGCCGCTCCCGGAAGCAACGGATCAGCGAGCAGCGGGTCGGCACAGGGGGGCTCAAGTCTGAGCGCACCAGCACAGGGCGGCTCCGGACCCACGGGACCGTCGAGCCCGTACCCCCAGTCAGGCCCCACCCGACCCAGCCAGTCGTGGCCGGTGCCACCCACCGACCCGCGTCCGACCGACCCCGACCTCCGCGATGTCGAACCCGGTGGCTTCGTCGAGACCAGCGTGCGGCCCACGTCGACCTTCGGCGCGGACGTCGACACCGGTTCCTACCGGCTCGCGCGCGCCAGTCTCGACGAGGGGGTGCTCCCGTCCCCCGACACGGTGCGGGTCGAGGAGTGGGTCAACGCCTTCGACAACGGCTTCCCGACGCCGTCCCGGCAGGACCTCGAACTCCGTTCCGACCAGGCGGTCTCCCCAAGCGGAGAGACCCGGCTCGTGCGGATCGGCCTTCAGGCCAGGGACATCGACAAGGACGACTGGCCCCCGGTGGCACTGACCATGGTCGTCGACACGTCGGGCTCGATGGACAGCCGTGAGCGCCTCGGCCTCGTCAAAGCCTCGCTCGCAGTTCTGGTCCACAACCTGCGCCCCAGCGACACCATCTCCATCGTCACCTACGAGACCGACGCCCTGCCGCTCCTGGAACCCACACCGGTGAGCAGGACCGACACCATCCTCGACGCCATCGACCGGCTCCGCGCCGGCGGCAGCACGAACCTCGAGGCCGGCCTCCTCCTCGGCTACGACCGCGCCCGGGAGGCATACCGCAAGGACGCCACCAACGTCGTCCTCCTCGCCTCCGACGGCGTCGCGAACGTCGGTGTCACCGACGGTGGTGCGCTCGCCTCCGCCATCCGCGACAACGGTCGCAGAGGCATCCACCTCGTCACCGTCGGCTATGGCATGGGCAGCTACAACGACCACCTCATGGAGCAGCTCGCCGACCGCGGCGACGGGTTCTATGCCTACGTCGACACCTTCGAGGAGGCCCGTCGCCTCTTCGTCGACGACCTCCGCACGACCCTCACCCCGGTCGCGAAGGACACGAAGATCCAGGTCGAGTTCGACCCGGAGACCGTCGCGGCCTACCGGCTCGTCGGCTACGAGAACCGCGCGCTCGACGACGACGACTTCGACGACCCGACGGTCGACGCCGGCGAGGTCGGCGCGGGGCACCGCGTCACCGCGCTCTACGAGATCCGCACGACGCCCCGCGCCGAGGAGGGCACGGGCCTCGGCACCGCGCGGGTGCGCTGGCGCTCCGCCGACGACGGCGAGCAGCACGAGGACGCCATCACGCTGCGCCTAGGTCGAAGGCAGGACGCCGAGAGCGCGCTCGGCGTCGCCGCAGCCGTCGTCGACGTCGCCCGAATCGTCCGGAGTGGCCAGAGCACCCTGCCCCCGGAGCTCGTGCGTCGGGTCGAGGCCCTCGAGGGCGAGGAGGCGCCGGGAGCCACCGAGCTCGCCTCACTCGTCGAGGCCGTGCGATCCCTGGACTGACGCCGCCAGCGGACCGGCCCGGACCGCCGAGTCGCGCTTCCCGTCACCGACCCCAGACGTGACGCCGACCGACCACCGGCTCAGCTGCGGCCGGGCAGGTGCGTCGGCAGGGTGAACCGGGGACCGCGCCGCGGCCGCATCGCCCCGGCGAGCTCGAGGAGGCGCTGCACCCGATAGCGATGGCCGGCATACGGTTCGAGCAGTTCGGCGAGGCCGGCGTCGTCGACCGGCGTCCCCGTCAGGGCCCAGCCGATGTTCTTCGCGACGTGGTAGTCGCCGAAGCTCACGGCGTCGCCGTCGCCCAGCGCGCGCTGCGCGACCTCGGCGCTAGACCACCTGCCGACACCGGGCAGGGACTCGATCCGGCGACGCGCCTCGAGCACCGGCATACGGACCGTCTCCTCGAGACGACCGGCGCGGGTGGCGACGGTGACCGCGGGACGTGACCGAGCCCCGTCGACCCCCGCGCGCAACCACTCCCATGACGGGATGAGCGCCCAGGTCCGCGGCTCCGGCGGCACGACGAGCCGCAGGTCGGCACCGACTCCCGGAGCGGGAGTTCCGTTGTGGCGCACCAACATCCGGTATGCCGCGAACGCCTCCTTGCCCGTGACGCGCTGCTCGATGATGGTCGGGATGAGGGC
Organism: Knoellia flava TL1; assembly: GCF_000768675.1. Classification (GTDB taxonomy): domain Bacteria; phylum Actinomycetota; class Actinomycetes; order Actinomycetales; family Dermatophilaceae; genus Knoellia; species Knoellia flava. Next base: position 3,931 of record NZ_AVPI01000031.1, read on the forward strand.
CTGCACGACGAGCCCGGAAGCCGGCACGCGCCACCCGTCGAAGCGCCGTCGTGCCTCGCGCACGACGTCGTGGTGGGCGACGAAACCGCTGTCGTCGTCGTGCTCGCCGAGGAGCGACGGCAACCGGTCGAGCATCCACTCCGACCCCTCACCCCACGCGTGGGCCTCGACCTCACCGAGCCGGGGGTGGTCGACGAGCCGCAGCGTGACGGGTCCGGTCGGCGTCCGCCACGCGAAGACCCAGGTGCGGCTGCGGTCGCTCCACGACGTCGGGTCTCCCGCGCCACGCATGAAGATCCGGACGACGGCGCCGAGCTGCAGCGGGCGGCTCGGGCGGAAGGTCCGCGTGAGGTCCGGGGCCGCCGTCATCTGGGCCGAGAGGTAAGGACGTGCCGCGGCGCGACCCGCAGCCTGGGCCCGGCCGGCTTCGACGGCGAGCGGAAGGCCAACCAGACGTAGGTCGGCACGAGAGGAAGAGCCGCGGCCAGGGCGCGCTCGGGCACCCGCCCGACCCACTCGGGGATGACGTCGCCGCCGGAGAACGCGGCGGGGTCGGCGAGCACGGGCAGGGTGTAGTCCCAGACGTCGAAGGCAGAGAACATCCGCCGCAGCCCGGCCGGCGTCGCGTACTGCTCGTAGTAGTGCTCCCCCTTGCCGGTGAGCCGCATGTAGCGGTCGGCGGCACGCTGCGGGAGCCACGACAGGAAGGGCAGCCGGTGGTGCGGCTCGATGACCTGCCAGCGGTGGCCGATCCCGAGGTAGAGGACTCCCCCGGGCGCCAGCACCCGGTGGATGTCGGCGACGACGGCGTCGGGGTCGACGACATGCTCGTAGATGTGGTTGAGCACGACGACGTCGACCGAGCCGTCCTCGAAGGGCAGGTCCTCGCCGCGTGCCAACCGGAAGTCGACCCGGGAGCCGAACCGCTCGCGGGCCTTGGCCAGCCCGGGTTCGTCGATGTCGACACCGGTCGTGCGGGCCCCGGCGAGCGCGAGCTCGTCGGCGATGAAACCGGCCGAGCAGCCGACGTCGACGGCCGTCAGGCCCGCGAGCGGACCACCCGGGTCGTCGGCCGACCGGCCCAGGCCGTGGGCGATGACGGAGATGAGCTTGGCGGCCTTCTGCCGACGGGCCTTCTCGTCGAGCATCTTGTCCATGAGCTCGGAGTAGGCGAGCTGCTCCTCGCGCGCGGGGCGCGCGGCTGCGTCACCCGGCTGCTCGCTCATGTCCGCGATCCTAGGAGGTGGTGCATGCGGGCCCAGCCCCAGCCGACGGCGGCGACGACGACATCGGCGACCACGGAGAAGAACCGCGAGACCACGACGACCGCGATCGCCGCCGGGAAGGGCATGAGCGCCCCGAGCAACAGCGCGAGGACGCCGTCACGCACCCCCACCCCGGCGGGCACGAACACCGAGAACATGCCGATCGCCGACGCGAGCGCGAAGCCGCACACCGACGTGACGACGAGGTCCCGGGCCGGCGTCCCCGACGCCAACGCGGAGGCGAGCAGGAGAACGGAGGTTCCCACGCTGAGCCAGGCGAGGACGAACCACATCGACGTGAGTGCGATCGCCGGCGCCGTGAGCGAGTGCTCGAGCGGCTCGCGGCGGAGCACCCGGAGCAGGGTGGCAACGCCCCAGTTGAGCAGCCGCGGCCAGAGGAGCAGCAGCAGGACGACCGCCGGGGCGAACCACCACAGCGACGTCACCTCACCCGAGCGCGCGACGAGCAGCGGCACCGCGGGGATGCCGACGATGGCACCGGTGAGAACCGACAGCAGGATCGAGAGCAGCCCGACGACGCCCATCCGGCGCCTGGGCACCCCGAGCCGCGAGCCCATGTCGGCCTGCGCGACGACGCTCCACACCGATCCCGGGAGGTACTTGCCGAGCTGTCCGACGAAGAAGACGCTCGCCCCCGCCGGCAGCGGCAGCCGCGTCCCGAGGTCGGCGAGCAGAACCCGCCACCCGAGCTGGGTGAAGACCGGTGACAACAGCGTGAGGACGAACGCGGCGACGAGCGTTCCGCGCGGGATGTCGCCGAGGTGGCCGGAGACCTCGGACCAGTTGCGCCACACCGCGACGACGACCGCCGCGGTGACGAGCAGGGCGACGACGATGCGGACGAGGTCGAGCACCCGTGAGCGCGTCACCCGGTCACCCGCGTCCGGTCGGCCACCGGCTCACCGGCGCCGGAACGTCAGTCGCAGGATCCCGTATGCCGGCGTCACGCCGTCGCGACGCCCCTCCGGTCGCGTCGCCCGCAGCTCGCGTGCCGAGGTCGCGGCGGCGCGGATGCGTTCGGTGATGTCGCCGTCGACGTCACCGACGAGCACGAGACCGAGGTCGTCGGCCCGGGCGAGGACCCCGCGGATGTCGGCCGGGCTCACCGCCCACTCCGGGTCGTCCTCGCCGATCGGGAGGGTGACGACGAGCAGGCCGCCGGAGCGCAGCGCCCACGACGCCTGGCCGACGGCGTGGTCGATGTCGTCGGCGCCGCAGCCGCCGGGGTGGATGCGGGCGATGACGTCGAGGCTCGCGGTGTCGACGTCGAGCACCTCGACGGAGGTGCGGCGACCGGTGAGCTCGAGCTCGACCGGCTCGAAGCCGAGGGCGCGCACCCACCGCGAGAACGGGCTCTTCGTGCCCGACTCGTCGACGATGACGGCGCCACGCCGTCCGTCGTCGCGGATGCGGAGGACGGCGGCCACCGCACCCACAGCAGCCCAGGCGGCGACGGCGTCGGAGCACTTCGGCAGCCCGAGGTCCTTGGCGAGCGCTTGCGCGTCGAGCGCGTCGCTGTCGAGGGCGAGCACGTCGGAGGCACGCACCCATTCGGGGAAGTCGCTGGGCCGCAGGTCGAGCCGGTGGCGGCGCCGCAGCCGGGCGGCGGTCACGAGGTCCTTGGCCTGCTGCACCACGGTGTCGGCGGGGACCGGCTCGTCGCCGTCCGAGTCGTCGTCGGAGTCCGCGAACGCGTCGGACTCGGCGCTCGCCAGCGCCTCGATGCCGCCGACGTAGTGGGCCCACGGGCCCGACAGGTCGGGCGGGCGGACCCCGGAACGCAGCTCACCGGCATACGAGCGGTCGGCGAGGCGACGCAGCGCCGCGACGAGAGCGTCGCGATCCCCGGGTGGGATGAGGAGTCCGTCGACGCCGTCGCGGACCTGCGAGCCGAAGGTGCCGACGTGCGTCGCGAGGACGGGCAGTCCGTGGCGGCGGGCGAGGAGGACGTTCTGCGAGGCGGTGGCGGAGCGGTAGGTCAGGGTGAGGACGTCGTGGCGCGCCAGGAGCGAGGCGATGCGGTCGGCGGGGACGTAGCCGCTGTGCACCTCGACCCGGCCGGCGAGGCGGGGGTCGGCGGCAAGCTCCTTGACCCGGCGGCCGCTGTCGCCCCACATCTCGCCGGCGACGGTGAGGCTCACGTCGGGGACGTCGAGCATCGCGTCGAGGAGGAGGTCGACGCCCTTGTAGTCGCGGACGATGCCGAGCGCGAGCAGCCGCACCGGGCCGGTAAAGTCGACGTGCTTCTCGGGCTCGCCGCCCGGCAGGTGCGGGGGCAGGTCGAGCTCCCGGACGTGACCGGCGCCGAGCTCGTGCGCGAGCTTGGCCTGTGAGTCCGAGTGGACGACGACCGAGTCGACGCGGCGCAGCAGCGCCTCCATGAGCTGCCGGTCACCGGGCCGGGTCTCGTGCGGCAGCACGTTGTGCGCGATGACGATCGAGCGCGGGCCGCGACCCGACGACGAGGTGCGACCGACGCCGGCGGCGCGGAGCACGGCGAGGTTGGACGGCACGCCCTGCGGGATGACGTGGACGACGATGATCGCGTCCATATCGCGCAGCCGGCGGCCGGTGCGCACCCAGGTGTCGGGGCGCGCCCACGACAGCGCGCGGACGGTGCGCGGGAAGGGCTGGACGTCGGGCGCGCCCCCGGGCACGGCCTGCTCGCCGGGATAGAGGAACGACGGGTAGAGGTGGCTCCACGACACGAGCGTGACGTCGTGCCCGGCCTCGGCGAGCTCGTGGCACAGCTCGGTCGTGTGCGAGGCGACGCCGCCCTTGTAGGGGTGGGTCGGGCCGACGACGGCGAGCCGCAGCGACGCGGAGCCCGAGACGGAGCCCGACGCGGAGCCCGGCACGGCGTCAGACACCGTCGCGTGACCTCACGACGAGGTCGGACAGCAGCGCGAGCGAGCCGATCATGATGCCGCTGACGACGAGCAGCACCGTCGACGCCGGGAAGTAGAACGGGTGGCGGACCATGTCGACGACGCCCTTGACGAAGCCGATGACGACGAGCCACAGCGCCGGCGGCATGAGCACCTTGAGCGGGTCGAAGTACATGACCATCCGCAGCACCTGGAGGATGTAGCGGTACGCGTCGCTGACGAAGTGGAACTTGCTCACGCCGGCGCGCTTGGCATAGGACGTCTCGACGTACTTGATGTCGTGCTGGTTGGACAGGAACGCGATGGTGATCGTCGTGACGCACGAGAACCCGGCGGGCAGCAACCGCAGGTAGGGCAGCGACACCTCGCGCCGGAACGCCCGCAGCCCCGAGTTGAGGTCGGGGATGCGCGTCTTGGTGAGCCACTGCGCGATGTTGCGGATGAGCCACTTCGCGGGGACGCGCGCCCACTTGTGCGTGCCCTGCTCGGTGGTGCGCGCGCCGACGACCTGGTCGTAGCTCGCGTCGTCGCGCAGGATCCGGACGAGCTCGGGGATCCGCTCGTTCTCGTAGGTCATGTCGGCGTCGGTCCACACGACGATCTCGCCGTGGGCCTGCTGGGTGCCGATGCGCCGGGCCGTGCCCGAGCCGCCGTTGCGGCGGAACGGCATGATCCGCAGGTTGGCATAGTCGCGCGCCGCCTGCTCGAGCACCGCGAGGGTGTCGTCGGTCGAGGCGTCGTCGATGCAGAGCAGCTCGTAGGTGAACTCGCTCGCGTTCATCGCCGTCGTGATGCGGTCGATCTCCTTGAGGACATGCGCGCCCTCGTTGTAGCAGGGCAGGACGATCGTCACGTAGGGCCGCTCGCTGCCGTCCTCGAGCACCTTGGGTCGCGGGTCGAGCGCCGTCGTGGTCTGGAACGTCGGGTCGTATGCCGGCCGCGCCGGGACCGTGCCCACCTCGCCACCGCGGGCCGGGTCGTCACTGCCGCCGGCGAGCTCGCCGGTGCGCACGGTGATCGGCTCGGTCGCCGGGGCATGCTCGACGGTCGCGGGTTCAACGGTCGTGGCCGGGGTCTGCGGGTGCTCGTTCATCGCTGTCGAGACTACCCGGCGGTGACGCGTTCGCCCGCCGTCGGCAGGGCGCGCGGAAGGGCGAGCGAGAAGGCCGCCCCGGCGACGGCGACGAGCCCGAGGACGAGCCAGATCGTCGCGGTGCCGTGCTCGAGCAGCCAGGTGTAGGCGACCGGTGCCACCGTGCCGCCGACGCCCCAGACGAGCTGGACGAGACCGAGGTAGCGGCCGCGCAGGTGGTCGGGCGCCGCCTCGGCCGCGGTGGCCGAGAAGACCGGACCGCCGACGAGCTCGCCACTCGTGTAGACGACGGCCCCGAGGAGCATCGCGGCGACGGCGAGCCACAGGGGCAGCACCCCGGCGACGACGAACGTCGCGTAGCCCGCGAGGAAGAGCACCTGCGCGAACGCCATCATCCGGGCCCGCACCCGCCCGGTCATCCAGCGCACGGCGAGGCCCTGGCCGAGGCCCACCATGACGGTGTTGAGGGTGAAGATCGCCCCGACGAGCCAACCCGGCAGCGCAAGCGTCTCCGCGGCATACACGGGAAGGGCGAAGTTGAGCACCATGATGCCCAGGACGAAGGTCAGGTGACCGAGGACGAGCCGGAGGTAGGCGCGTTCGCGCAGGACGACGCGCCAGCCGCCGCCCACCGCGACGTGGTCGGCGGGGACGGAGCGGTGGTCGGGCACGTCGAGCAGGAGGATGAAGGCGAGGACGAAGGTGAGCGCGTTGGCGACGACGACCGTCCTGAAGGCCGTCTCCGTCCCCACCTGGAGCGCGATGCCGGCGAGGACACCACCGACGGCGTAGCCGAGGTTGCGCAGCGCCTGGAGGAAGCCGAACCACAGCTCGCGCTCCCCCGGCCTCGTGATCGCGGTGACGACGTTGCCGAACGAGCCCCAGAACGCCTGGCGGCCGAGGTTGAGCAGCACGGTGCACAGGGCGACCGGCCAGAACTCCTCGACCCAGAGGTAACCGAGCATCCCGACGGCCTGGACGACGTTGCCGAGGAGCATCATCCGGCGGCCGCCGAGCCGGTCGACGAGGCTGCCGATGACGAACGCCGCCGGCATCGTCAGCAACGCCGACAGGCTGAGGGCGGAGCCGATCTGCACGAGGCTGAGGTCGGTGACCTCGAGGAAGTAGAGGATCGTCAGCGGCAGGAACAGCCCGCTGCCGACGGTGTCCGCGACGATCGCCGACACGAACCTGCGGTGCTCCCCCACCCTCGGGAACCCCAGTCGCTGCAGCACGTCCGCATCCTGCCGCATGCGTGCGACAGCTCTGCGTCGCGGTCGCCGTGGGTCGCGGACAGGACCGTCCCGTATGCCGTCCGCCCACTAGCCTGCTCGCGTGAACTCGCTCGCCATCCCGCTCTGGCTCGACGTCGTGGCCGTCGGGTTCGGTGGGCTCGCGGGGGCGCTGGCGGCGCGCCGGCAGGGGTTCGACATCGTCGGCGTCCTCTTCCTCGCGGTCATCGGCGGCCTCGGCGGGGCGCTGCTGCGTGACCTGCTGCTCCAGGTGCCGGTGCGCGCGCTGACGTCGCCCTGGCTGCTGCCGTCGGCGTTCGTCGGTGGGATCCTCGTCGCGCCGCTGCTCAAGCTCGTCGGACCGCTGAAGTTCCGCCGCGACGTCGCCTTCACGCTGCTCGACGCGATGTCGCTCGCGATGTACTCGATGCTCGGCACCGACCGCGCGATCAGCGTCGGCCTGCCGCCGATCTCGTGCGTCTTCGTCGGGACCGTCGCCGGGGTCGGCGGCGCGCTCATCCGCGACGTCCTTATCAACGAGGCTCCCGAGCACTTCAAGCCGGGGTCGTTCTACGTCCTCGCGGCCGTGCCGGGGTGCGTCGTCTACTTCGTGCTCCGGTCGCTCGAGATGCCGGTGCTCGTGTCGGCGCTCGTGGGGATCGGCGTGGTTATCGCCGTGCGCATGTCGTCGTGGTCGCTCGACTGGCAGACCGGCCGGGGCAAGCGCGTTCGCCCCTGAGGGGGTCGCGCCCGGCAGGATGGCCGTGGTGAGCACCCGTGTGGAGAAGTACCTCGCCCATCTCGACGCCTTGAGCGGCGGGGTCGAGCCGACGTTCTGGCCGGTGAAGTCCACCGCACCCGGCCACCACGGGCTCACGGCGATCGGCTACCGCGACCTGCCCGAGCCGGGCCTGCTGCTGGGGCTGACCTACGGCCTCTCGCTGACGGCTCAGCCGGAGTGGACGCAGGGCCGGCCGGAGCTGTCGATCCTCGTCCGATCCGACGACCCGGCGTGGGTCCTGTCAATCGCCCACCTCGCCGAGGCCCTTCGGCACGAGTGCCCGTTCGGCTACGGCGACACGATCAGCTTCGGCGAGCCGATCGCCGAGGGGTCGGCGCTCGATGGGTTCGTCGTCTTCGCCCCGCTGGCGCTCGACCAGGACGACGCCCGCATCGACGTGGGCGACGACCTGCCCGTCGTCGTCGGGATGTATCCCACCCACGCCATCGAGCGCGCGTTCATCAAGGAGCAGGGACTCGAGGCGTTCTGGGCGCTCGAGTGGGACCCCTACGACGTGACCCGACCACCCGCAGTCTGAGGCGACGTGGCCGGCATACGGGTCAGACAGCCTCGAGCACGACGAAGAGGAAGCAGATGAACGCCTCGCCTTCGAAGCCCGGCGGCCGCAGCTCGGGCGGGGTGTCCGGCGACAGGGGCGGCTCGCTGAGGACCGAGATCCGGAAGCCGGCCCTCGTGAACGAGGCGCTCATCGCGCTCAGCGGGCGGTGGAAGAACGTGAGGAAGACCTCGCGCCCGTCGAACCGGTAGTCCTCGGTGTACTGCGTGACCTTGAAGTAGTCGGCGTCGGGATAGACGACCGCGTATGCCGTGGGGTGGTTGACCGCGACGAGCAGGCGTCCGCCCGGCTTGAGGACGCGTCGCAGCTCGGCGAGCGGGCCGCTCCAGTCCTCGAGGTAGTGCAGGACGAGGGAGCAGATGACGTCGTCGAACTCGCCGTCCGCGTAGGGCAGCGGCTCCTGGAGGTCGTGGACGCGGAGGGCGGCGTCGTCGCCGAGCCGCTCGCGGGCGAGGTCGACCATCGCCGCGCTCACGTCGAAACCGGCGACCTCCGCTCCCCCGTCACGCATCGAGACCATGAGCGGGCCCGACCCGCAGCCGGCGTCGAGGAGCCGTCGGCCGGCCACGTCACCGGCGAGGCCGAGGATCGCCGGCCGGGCGTAGTGGGCGTTGAAGAGGCCCTTCTCGTTCTCGGCCGCGTAGGCAGCAGCGAAGTCGTCGTAGTCGGTCATCGTCATCGAGGTCCCCCGGTTCGCATCACGGACGTGGACGTCCTTCGTACTGCCGTGGCGAGCGTCGACCAAGCCGACAGACCGAGATCCGCCATTCGCGCGGAAAGCATGGACATGGCTCGCGCCGGACCGACAGCATGGGGCATGGACACGACCAGGGGGATCGCGTGCAGGGTCGGCTGGCACCGTTGCCGGGTCGCCGTCGAGGACGAGATGCAGGTGGGGACGTGCACCCGGTGCGGGCGGCGCCGCTACCGGGGCGCGGCCCCCGGCACGAAGGCCCCGGAGGCGAACTGGGGCATGAACTACACCGGAGGCGGGGGCCTCGGCGGCGACGGACCCTGACGCCCGACGCCGGGATCAGAAGGGCTGCGTGATGATCATCGGACGGCGCTTCGGCGGTTGTCGCCACGCTCCCCGGTGGCGCCGGTTCCAGGCCCACAGCGCCAGACCCGCGAGCGTCACACCCAGCACGGGAAGGCCCCAGGCCCAGAGCCGTTCCTTCCACACGAGCGCGGGGTTGCCGACGGGTGTGCCTCGGAGCTCATTGCCGGCGAAGGCGACACACGGCTGGTCGTAGCGTGATGACACTGACACGAGCTCGTCGTCCCCCTCGCGACCGGACGGGTTGACGAAGCCCCTGACACCACGGTCGGTCATGATGGGCAGCCCGTCGTGCCAAGCCGGTCGACACCCCCAGCCCTCCCATCCCGCGGCAGACCCCTCGGCCCACTTGGAGACGTCGAGCGACCCGTCCGTCAGCGGCATCCCTAGCCGCGCTCCCGAACGTGGGTCGAAGAGCATCGCCCACGTCCGGGCCAGCTCGTTCGTCTCTGCGTCGATGTTGGCCGCGGTGAGGAGCAGCCGGGAACCGTCCGGCGACAGAAGGGCCCGCAGCTCGGCCGAGTCGTCCCTCGACCACGACAGAACCACGTCGTCCGACGTCCACGAGGGGTCTCCCATGCTCCACGTCCGCACCTCGAGCCGCGTCAACCCCTCGCCGAGGTCGAGCAGGGCGAGGAGCGTGTCGTCGTCGAGCCACCCGGCGAAGGTCGCCTGCAGGCCTCCCTCGACGAGAGGGACCTCCGTGGTGGTGCCGTCGACCCCGACCACGACGCCGTCCGACCGGAGGGCGCCCTGGTTGACGGCGGCGACGAAGACGCGACGCGAGTCGGGCGACCACCAGCTCGGTTCTTGCGGTGGCGTCCACCGTCGGTCCAGACGGGTCTGCTCCGCCTCGCTGGGTGTCGTCTCGCCCCGCACGAGGTCCGTGAGGACGACGCCCCGGGCTACCCATCGCCCGTCGGGCGACAGCGACGGCGCCTGGTCCGGCAGCCCGAAAGCACTGTGGGGCAGCGCAACTCGCGTCACTTCGCCCTCGGGCGAGACGGCATACGGAGGTCTGTCGGATCCACCGGACGGGACGAGTGCGGCAGTGACCGACGGAGCGCGGGTGACCTGCGTGAAGGGAGGCTTCGCGATCGTCTTCGGGTATGCCGTGAGTCGCGATGCTCCGACGTCACCGCTGCGCTCGGCCGGCACCACGGCCTGTGGGACGCCACTCGGCCAGACGACCGCCGCCACGACGGCCGCGACACAGGCGGCGACCACGGCCGGCAGGACCACCGTGCCGACACGTCGGCGGCGGCCCGCGCCCCACAGCTCGGCGGCGTCCGGTCCCTTGGCGCCCCGCTCGACGTCGGCGACGAGGTTCCTCAGGGCGTGAGACAGCTGGTCCGTGCTCATCGCGCGGCCTCCTTGCGACCGAAGGTGTCCGCGAGCTCCGGCGCCAGCACCCGCAACCTCTCGAGGGCGTGCCGGGTCTGCGACTTGACCGTGTTCACGGAGCATCCGAGGACCTTGGCGGCCTGCACCTCGGTGCGGTCCTCGTAGAACCGGGCGACGAGGACGGCTCGCTGCCGCGGGGTCAGCCGGCGGAGGGCGGCGGCGAGCGTCAGCCGGACGTCGACCTCGTCCGAGGGCTGCGGTCCGAGGTGACTGTCGCCCTCGCGTCCCTCGACCGGGTCGGGTTGGTGCCGTCGCCAGCGCCAGGCGTCGACCGAGCGGGTGTAGAGGATGCGCCGGACGTAGGCGTCTGCGGTGGCGGGGTCGACCCGGTTCCAGTGCTGAGCCGCCCGGATCAGCGTCTCTTGGACGAGGTCCTCGGCGGAGTGCCGGTCCCCGGTGAGGAGCGTCGCCGTGCGGAGCAGGGGTGCCCACCGCTCGCGCACGAACGCGTCGAACGCCTCGCGGTCCGCCATGCCCACCCCCTTCGCCGATCCAGTCCTACCGTTCCACCCAGGGATACGGATGCAGGCGCTCCGGCGGGTGGAGGGTGGAGCCGACGATCGTCACCGAGGTGCCATGCGCGCGCGGCACGACATGATGACCCGGGGGCTTGACCCTCGAGCAGGTCGAGACGGGAGGTTGGCCGCGTGGAGAACGAACTGCTCGGCATCGGCAGGGTGGCAGCCCTCAGCGGGCTGCCCGTGAGCGCGCTGCGCTTCTACGACGGCGCGGGTGTCCTCACGCCATGGCTCGTGGACCCCTCCTCGGGGTACCGCTTCTACAGCCCGGCTCAGGTCACCCAGGCCCGGCTCGTCGCGCACCTGCGCCGGGTCGGGCTGCCGTTGGACGACATCAGGACCGTCGTGGTCGAGCCGGCTCAGGCCGGCGCGGTCCTGGCCGCCCACCTCGACCGCCTCGAGGCCGGACTCGCCGACGCCCGCAGGGAGATCTCCATCGTCCACCACCTGCTCGAGAACCCGGAGATCCCCATGCACCGCTGCACCCTGCCAGCTGCCCAGTTCGTCCTCGCCCTGCGCGAGATCCGGTATGCCGTCTGCGACGACCCGGACCAGCCTCGCCTCCACGGCGTCTACCTCGACAGCGAGCCCGGCCGGGTGCGCCTCGTCGCCACCGACCGGCACCGTCTCGCCACGAGTGCCGTCGCCACGTCCGAGGAGACCGACCTGCACCTGCTCCTCCCGACCGACGTGGTGGACGAGCTGCTGTCGGCCGACCTCACCGGCTCCATCGAGGTCGTCGTTGGCGCCGGGACGGTCACCCTCACCAGTGACCGCCTCACCGTGCGGGCGCAGGTGCCGGACGTCGACTTCCCGTCGTACCGCAGCCTGCTCGAGCACGGACGTCGCGAGGTCGCCGTCGACGCCGCCGCGCTGCGGGCCGCGCTCGCGGACGGAGCGACGAGGTCGCTGTCCCATGAGGGCACCACCGGGACCTACGACGTCAGCGTGCTGACCATCGACGAGACCGGTGTGCACGTCGGAGCGACCGACGACACGGACGGCCTCGTCGTCGCCGTCAACCGTGACTTCCTCGTGCAGGCACTCGAGGTGGGTGACCAGCTCACCCTCGGCCTCGACGACCCCATCTCACCGCTCGCCATCCGCGACACGCGTCGTGGCCACACGATGTCGGTCCTCATGCCCGTCCGTCTCGACCAGCCCGCCTGACCGCGCCCACGGCGGACGGGCTCCCCTGCCACCGTGACGCGGAAATCGTCATCTGACGTGGTTGCAACCGCGGCCGATCACGATTTCCGCGTCATCCGACCCGTCACCTCACCCCAGACCCGTCCTCACCCCTCGTGGATCGGCTCCTTGGGGAGCTTGCGGACCTTGGCCCGGCGCCGACGGCGCTCGGGGATCATCGACCGCATCTCCTCGAGCTTGCCGAAGCACAGCAGCCGGTCCTGCGCCTCGAGCGCGGTCCGACGACGCGGGTTGGGGATGACCGACGTGCCCCGGTGGAGCGTGAGCACGGTGATGTCCCGGTCCTCGAGTCCCGACTCCGCGATGGTCTTGCCGACGAGGTCGGCCGAGCCGTGCACGACGAGCTCGGCGACGCCGTAGCCCGTCGAGACGGTGAGCCGCTGGCGGACGTCGATCTCGGGGAAGGCGACCTGGTTGCCGATGTAGTCGATGATCGCGCCGGCGACGTCGAGCTTGGTCGCTGCCTCGATGCCCTCGAGGCCGGGCGAGGAGTTGACCTCCATGACCTGCGGACCGTCGGCGCCCTCGAGCATGTCGACACCGGCGACGCGCAGCCCCATGATCTGCGCCGACCGCACCGCGGCCTGCTCGAACGCCGGGTCGAGCGTCACGCCCTCGACGGAGCCGCCCCGGTGCACGTTGGACCGGAACTCGTCGCCCTGGGCGGTCCGCCGCATCGCGGCGACGACGCGGTCACCGACGACGAGGGCGCGGATGTCGCGGCCCTTGCTCTCCCTGACGAAGCTCTGGATCAACACGTTCTGCGAGGTGCTCTGCAGCGTCTCGATGATCGCCTCGGCGACCTTGTTGTCGGGCGCGAGGATGACGCCGATGCCCTGGGTGCCCTCGAGCAGCTTGATGACGACGGGCGCCCCACCGACCCGCTCGATGGCGGCCGGCACGTCGGCGCGGTTGCGCACGAAGGTCGTGGCCGGCATACCGATCTGGTGGCGCGAGAGGATCTGGGTCGCGCGGAGCTTGTCGCGCGAGTTCGCGATGCCGTTGGCGGTGTTGGGCGTGTAGACGTCCATCTGCTCGAACTGGCGCACCACGGCCGTGCCGAAGTAGGTGATCGAGTTGCCGATGCGCGGCAGGATCGCGTCGTAGTCCGACAGCGCCTTCCCCCGGAACTGCAGGTCGGGCTCCGGCCCGGACAGGTCGATCGCGAAGCGCAGGGTGTTGAGCACCTTGACGTCGTGTCCACGGTCGAGGGCGGCGGTGCGCAGGCGCTGGGTCGAGTAGGCCCGCGGCGCGCGCGAGAGGATGGCGAGCTTCATGTGGGGTACCTGCAAGGATGGTCGGGTGCACGGAGCGACCCATCAAACCATCCGCGTCGGATGGCGTGAGTGGGTGCGTATGCCGTCCGTGAACGTCCCATGGATCAAGACGAAGATCGACACCGGGGCCCGCTCGTCGGCGGTCCACGCGTTCGACCTCGAGAGGTTCGAGCGCGACGGTGAGCCGTGGGTCCGCTTCTCGATCCACCCTTGGCAGGCCAGCGACGATGACGCGGTCGTGCTCGAGCGCCCGGTCGTCGACGAGCGCGTCGTGCGCTCCTCCAACGGCCACTCCGAGACCCGGCTCGTCGTCGAGCTCGAGCTCGTCCTCGCCCGCCGCCGGCTCACCACCGAGGTGACGCTGAGCCGCCGCGACGAGATGGGGTTCCGCATGCTCATCGGCCGCGAGACCCTGCGCCACGGGTTCCTCGTCGACCCTGCGGAGTCCTACCTCGGACCCCGCCCCAAGCTGCATCTGCGCCGTCGCAACCGAGGCCGCGGATGAGCCCGGTCGCTCGGCCGTCCTTCGCCATCGGCGGGGTGAAGATCCGCCCCGGTCAGACCCGCGAGATGGGCCTGCCCATCACCAAGCTTGTCACGGGCGCCGAGGTGAGCCTGCCGCTGCGCGTCCTCCACGGCCGCCACGACGGGCCCGTCGTCTGGGTCAACGCCGCCATCCACGGCGACGAGGTCGTCGGCGTCGAGGTCATCCGGCGCGTCCTCGCCAGCCTCTCGCCGCGCACCTTCCGCGGCACCCTCATCGCGGTCCCGATCGTCAACGTCCACGGCTTCATGGCGGGCGACCGCTACCTGCCTGACCGCCGCGACCTCAACCGCTCCTTCCCCGGCTCGGCCCGCGGCTCGCTCGCCGGCCGCATCGCCAACCTCATGATGCGCGAGGTCGTCGACAAGTCCGAGGTCGGCATCGACCTCCACACCGGCTCGGACAGGCGCACCAACCTGCCGCAGATCCGGGCCGACCTCGACGACCCCCGCACCCGCGCGCTCGCCGAGGCGTTCGGGGCGCCCGTCATGCTCCACGCGAGGCTGCGCGACGGCTCGCTGCGCGCGGCCGCCCGGGAGCGTGGCGCGACGGTCCTCCTCTTCGAGTCGGGCGAGGCGATGCGCTTCGACCAGTGGGCCATCGAGGCCGGCGTCTCCGGGGTCATGCGCGTCCTCGCCGCCCTCGACATGGTCGAGACCCCGGGCGCTCCGACTCCCCCGCCGAGCCTCGTGAGCCGGCGCAGCGGGTGGCTGCGGGCCGGCCGCAGCGGCATCGTCCACCTCGACGCCACCCTGGGCCAGCGAGTCGAGGTCGGCGACCGCCTCGGCGGCCTCAGCGACTCCTTCGGCAAGACGCTGCGCCTCGTGCGCGCCGACCGTCCGGGCCTCGTCATCGGCCGCACGACCGCACCGCTGGTCAACCGCGGCGACGCGCTCGTCCACATCGCCGAGATCGAGGGAGCTGAGCCGCCCGGCGTGCCCGACCATCCGGACGCCGCCGAGGCGTTCGACGCCCTCGACGAGATCCCCGTCCTCTGACCCACCCGAGGTCCCCATGGCCGAGAAGGTCCGCTTCCCCAGCAGCTCCGGTGAGCTCCTCGCAGGTCTCGTCGACCTGCCGCACGGCGAGGTGCGCGGCTGGGGGGTGTTCTCGCACGGCTTCACGCTCGGCAAGGACTGCCCCGCTGCCTCGCGCATCTGCAAGCAGCTGGCCGCCGAGGGCGTCGGCATGCTGCGGTTCGACAACCTCGGTCTGGGTGACTCGGAGGGCGACTGGGGGGATGGCTCGTTCTCGCACAAGGTCGCCGACACCGTGGAGGCGGCACGGTTCATGGCGTCGACCGGCCGACCCGTCGAGCTCCTCGTCGGCCACTCCTTCGGCGGCGCGGCCATCCTGGCGGCGGCCGGCGACATCCCGGGCGCGCGTGCCGTGGCCACCGTCGCTGCGCCGTTCGACCCGTCCCACGTCGAGCACAACTACGACGCCGTCCTCGATCGCGTGCTGGCTGACGGCGAAGCCCCGGTACGCCTCGGCGACAAGGCCCTCACCCTCCGGCGGGACTTCGTCGAGGACGTGCGACGGGCCGACCTGCGCGACTGCATCCGGACCCTGCGCCGTCCGCTGCTCGTCATGCACTCCCCCACCGACAACACGGTCGGCATCGCCAACGCGAGCGAGATCTTCCGCACCGCGCGCCACCCCCGCAACTTCATCTCCCTCGAGGGGTCGGACCACCTCCTCACGACGCCGGGCCAGGCCCGCCGCGCCGGACGCATCATCAGCGCGTGGGCCGACCAGTACCTCGCCCTCGGCTGACCAGCACCACCGTGCGAGGCCCCGCCCACCCGGTATGCCGTCCGCCCACCTTGTGTGGGAGCGTGTGTGTCCGTGGACACAGGCGCAGTTCTCGAGCTCATGAAGCAGGTGGCCGCAGAGGTCATCACCCCGCGGTTCCGCTCGCTCGCCGACGGTGAGGTCATCGAGAAGAATCCGGGCGACCTCGTCACCGTCGCCGACCGCGAGGCCGAGGTCCTCATCACGCGCGCCCTCAACGACGCCTTCCCCGACGCCGTCGTCCTCGGCGAGGAGGCCCACGCGGCCGACCCGCGCGTCCTCGAGCGCTACCTCGGCGCCGAGCACGCGTTCACCGTCGACCCGGTCGACGGCACCAAGAACTTCGTCCACGGCAGCCCGGACCACGCCGTGATGATCGCGGAGACCCGCTCCGGCGAGACGACCCGCGGATGGATCTGGCAGCCCGAGCACGAGGTGGCCTGGGTGGCCGAGCGCGGCGCAGGCGTCGAGCGCGACGGCGAGCGCATCACCCGGCGACCCGTCGCGGACGAGGACGACCCCCGTGGCGCCACCTCGATCTGGTCACTGCGCGGGCACGCCCTCGAGGACCTGCCTGCCCTGCGCCCCTCGTGGGTCTGCTGCGGCGTCGACTACCCGAAGCTGCTCGAGGGTGAGGTCGACTACATCCTCTACAGCCGCTCCAACGCGTGGGACCACGCCCCGGGCTCGCTCATGGTCACCGAGGCGGGCGGTCACGTCGGCCACCTCGACGGCGTCACCTACGGACCCCGGTCCACCCAGCCCGGCCTCGTCGTGGCCGCGGACCGCACGACGTATGCCGCCGTCGCCCGCCGGATGCCCAAGGACCTCAGCCGCCGCTGACCGGTCCCGTCCCCAGCCACACCTGGAGCGGCAGGGTGACGAGGTGGTCGGGTCGCCGTTCGAGCAGCCGCATGTCCTCGAGGACGGTCGTGTCGAGCGCGAGCCGGCTCGTCACGCCGAGGGTCTCGAGCGCCTCCGGCGAGTCGGCCGCGAGCAGGACGAGCCGCCGCCCGCTCGGCTCGAGCGCGCGCTGGATCGTCGTCACCGTCTCGGCCAGCCGGACCGGGTCACGCCGGAGCGCGTTCGTCGTCGACAGCGCGGGGCGACCGCACTGGCCGCGCACGACCTGCGGCCACTCGTTGGCGGCGCGTGAGTCGACCGCCAGCACGACGTCGTCGGGGCCGATCTGGCGGCAGACCCCGTCGACGGCGGCGAGCTCCCCGAGCTCGACCCGCTCCGACCGGTGCGGCCACGTGGCCGCTGCCGTCGGCACGAGGGTGGCGAGAAGCAAGGCCACCCCCGCGGCGACCGCGAGCAGGACGGGAGCACGGCGCGAGAGGTGGCGGACGGCATACGCCGCGGCTGCCACGCAGAGGACGACGACGAAGGGCAGCGCGATGAGGAGCCGGCGCTCGGCCCACGGGTGGTCGGGCGTGATGCCGGGTCGCCAGAGGGTGAGGACGGTCGAGCCGGCGGCGATGAGCAGCGCGCCGGTCCATGACGGCAGCCGCTCCCCGCGCGTCCAGCACGTCGCCGCCGTCCGCACCGACCACGCGAGCGCGGCGAGCGCGATGACGAGCGCTGGCACGCCGACCCACCACGACAGCCACGCAACGGTCTGCTCGGCATAGGTCCGCCCGCCGTCGACGGCGAGGCCCTGCCGCAGCTGGAGCCCGGCGACGACGCGTGACCCCGGGTCGTCGGGCGACTGGCGCACGGTCTGCCACAGCGGCCGGCTGGCGAGGAAGAGGCCGACGAGGACGACCGCGAGCCCCAGTGCGTCGGGCAGACGTCGCGAGATCGCCTGCGGCACAGCGCCTCCACGCCGCTGCCACCAGAGGAGCGCGGCCGTGCCAGAGCCCATAAGGACACCGAGTGCCACGAGCGGGACGAGGCTCGCCGCGATGGTGCCGAGGTACTCGTTCGACAGCCACAGCGCCGAGAGGACGGCGAGCGCCGTCGAGACCGCGGCGCCGAGGAGCGTGGTCCGCATCCACCGGTGGCCCTGCGCCAGGGCCAGGGCCGCGACCGGCACGAGCAGGATCGTCTCGCGCAGGCCGTCGATCCGCACGAAGGCCGTGCCGCCGATGAGCACTCCCGCGAGCAGCGCGGCCCGACCGGCCTCGCCACGGGCGCTGCGGTGGGAGGCGACGGTGAGCGCGAGGAGCCCGCCGCCGAGGGTCACCATCGCGAGCGGCTCCGAGTAGGTCGAGCGCGCTGTGTGCAGCACAGGGAAGAGCAGGGCCACCCCTGCGGCAGCGACCGGCGACCACCTCGGGGCGCCGCACCGCGCCAGAAGCAGCCCCATGCCGAGCAGCCCGATCGCCGAGGCGAGCGCGGGCAGGAGCATGGCGCCGGTCGGCCCGCCGAGCCACACCCCGAGCGACCACACCGCGCCGGGCCCGATGACGAACTGCGGCTGGACGGAGGGCCCCTGCCACGAGTCCACCTCGTAGAACGCCGGGCTCGAGAGGGTGACCCCGTCGAGGGCAAGCACCTCGGGACCTCCGACGTCGGCCGGGTCGACGGGCACGACCCGTCGGTGGGTCTCCGCCATCGAGATCGCCGTCTGCAGGTAGCTCGCCGAGTCACGCCTCGGGAGCACCTGCTCCGAGTGCGTCGCGGCGGTCCAGATGCCGGCGCCGGCGCACACCGCGACGAGGAGCGCCGCGGTCCAGACCGGAAGGGACCGCGCCGGTATGCCGTGTGCCCACCACCCGCTCGCGCCCGCCGCGACGACCGCGAGGGGCAGGACGAGCCAGGGGAACCAGACCCCGAGACCTGCCAGGACGACGGCGAGCAGCGACATGACGACGACCCACGTCGCCGCGCCGAGGACGACCGTCTGGAGCCACCGCCCAGCCCGCCGCTCGAGGTTCGTCGTCGGGAGGTCCTCGTCAGCGACCAGCGGCGAGCGGCTCATGATGCCCCACCGTATCCGTCACCGCACGCTCCCCTGCGTCCGCAACTCCGGTGGCCAGGTCGTCGTCCTGCCGGACGCAACGGGAGGGGGCTTACCCTCGGGTGCGTGACCCGACCCGCCGACGTCCTCCAGCACATGCTCCGCTCCGACTCCGCGAAGCCGCGGATCACGACCTACGACGACACCGACGGCCCGACCCGCGGCGAGCGCATCGAGCTCTCCGCGCGGGTCCTGTCGAACTGGGTGAGCAAGGCCGCCAACGCCCTCCAGGACGAGCTCGACGTCGCGCCCGGGTCCGTCGTCCGGCTCGACCTGCCGCCGCACTGGCGGACGGCCTACTGGGCGCTCGCCACGTGGTCCGTGGGTGGCGCGGTCGGCGTGGGCACGCCGACGCCGGGCGACGCACCCGACGCCGTCCTCGTGACGACCGACCCGGAGGCAGCACGGGCGGCCGGCGAGGCGGGCACGCGCGGCGTGCTCGTCACGCTCGCCGGCCTGGCCCGCGCCGCGACCGTGCCGGTGCCACCGGGCGCCATGGACGAGGCGAGGGAGCTGAGCACCCACGGCGACCGGTTCGACCCGTGGGAGGAGCCGGACGACGACGACGTCGCGCTCGTGCGCGAAGGCGAGCGGACGGCATACGCGGATCTCGTCGTGGCACAGAGCGCCACGGCCGAACGCCGGCACCTCACCACGACGGACACGGCCGACTTCCTCTCCGCCTGCCTCGCCCTGTGGGCGGCCGACGGCTCGGTCGTGCTCAGTCGCGGTGAGGCGCCGGCGGACGTCCTCGCGGAGCGGTCCCGGGTCGAGGGCGCGACCGGCCCCTGAGCGGCGCGTCGCCTCGACCCGGGCGCTGGCTCACATCTGCTTCTCGATGGCCCGCCACGTGAGGGTCGCGACGACGCCGGTCTGGCTCAGCTTCGCCCTCGCTTGGGCGGCCTTGACCGCGGCGAGTGTCGCCGGGCCGAAGTTGCCGTCGACCGTGATGCGCAGGGCCTTCTGGAGGACCCGGACGACGCTGCCCGTCGACCCCTGCTTCAGCACCGTGCCCCAGTAGGGGAAGAGCGGGTGGACGGTGAGCTCGAGCCGGTTCCAGGTGCGCAGGTCCACCACGCCGGTCGCGGGCAGGCCCCATCGCGTCTGCAGTGCCTGGACGGCCTTCGTCGTCGCGGGACCGAAGGAGCCGTCGACGGCGATGCCGCCGAGCCCGGCCTGCAGCACCTTGACCGCCGTGCCCTTGGAGCCAGCACGCAGGACGGTCGTCTTGTATGCCGTGAACTCGGTCGCAGCGCCACTCGCGGGAGGCGCCGGCGGGGCGGGCGGCGTGGTCGTGGTCGGCGTCCCGGTCGACGTCTGGCCCATGAGGGCGGCCCAGGTCGACGCGACGACGACACCCGTGGGCGAGAGGCCCTTGGACTTCTGGTAGGCGATGACCCGCGTCTCGGTGCCGGGACCGAACGAGCCGTCGGCGGGGAGGCCGAGCGCCTTCTGGAGCGCGGTGACGGCCGTCCCGGTCGAGCCACGCTGGAGGACGAGGGCGGCAAACTGGGCCAATGGGTGGGCCGTCGGCGAGGTCGGGGTGGTGCCGATGAGGGCGAGCCAGGTCGACTTCGCGACGACGCCGGTCGGGCTGATGCCCTTCGTCTGCTGGAAGGCCTTGACCTTGGTCTCGGTGCCCGGGCCGAAGGAACCGTCGGCGAGGATGCCGAGTGCCTTCTGGAGGGCGACGACGGCCGGGCCCTTGGAGCCGCGCTGGAGGACCGTGCCGATGTAGGCCGACAGCGGGCTCGTCGTCGTGGTCGACCCGCCGTTGCGAGAGGGCACCAGACCGAGGGCGACCATCTTGGTCCACGTCGCGTTGTCGAGCTGCCCGGTGACGGGGACGCCGTTGCGGCTCTGCCAGGACTTGAGCGTCGTCTCGGTCGCCGGACCGAACTGACCGTCCTTCGTGAGACCGAGGACTCCCTGGGCGAGCATGACGTCCTTGCCGCTGTCACCGCGCTTGAGAAGCGGGTAGCCGCTGGCGGTCAGGGGCGGGGTGACGATGGGCACGGGGGTGCCGGCGCTCGACGACGGACCCGTGAAGCGGACCTCGGTGAGGGCCTTGCCGGTCCACCACGACGTCTGCTTGTAGGCACCGTCCCAGGTGAACGAGATGTGGATGTGGTCGGTGTGGGGAGAGCTGCCCGAGTAGGCCGCCCATCCCCGAGCCGGGTCGTAGGCACGCCACATCTGGCGGTTCCAGATGATGTAGTTGATGCCGAAGCGGCGCGCCATCGCGCCAGGCCGTCCCTGCGAGTCGGGCGCGGACAGCCAACGGGTGATGGCGTTGCCGAGCGCGAGCCCGTCCGAGTTGTAGGCGTTGACCATCCAGTCGAGGGCCCGGCCCTCGCCGTGCTCCGCCGCGCACGTGCGGTTGATGCCGTAGACGTGCTTGCCGTAGTGGCTGTTGAGGAGCTGAGCGAAGGCGGTGGGCCCGGGAAGGTCGCCGGAGAGGCATCGGTAGCCCGCCTGGTACTTCGGCGCGATGTCGAGCTCGGCGGGAAGCGCCTTCGTCGGCGGGGCCGGCACGGCAGCCGCGACGGCGGCGCTGCTCCCCCCTGCGACGGAGATCCCGAGCGGGATCGACAGAAGCGAGACGGAAACGGCACCGAGGGCACGGACCGGTCCTCGGGTCGACGTGGCAGGCAGGGTGGCGCGCGTCAACGAAGGCTCCTCAGGGGCGAGCGGGTCAGGGGGTTGTCGTGTTCGGCCACCGCCGCGGAAGAGTTCGTCACAGACGTCACTTCCGACACGTTGGCTCGTCAGTTGTCCCATCCGTCACACGCGTTGCGCAAGTCGAACCTGAAAATTACACGGATGTACTTCGTTTCACCCCCGGTCAATCAGGAGGATTTGCGGCCTGACTCGTCATTGGCCGCAAGATCGTCGCCGCGTGCTGGGACCCCATCACCCAGCCCGACCACTGGCACCCCACCACATCGGAGCCCGTGGTGGTGGGAACTAGAGTGCCCGCCATGGACAAGGTCGTCTCCTCTGCATCCGCAGCCCTCGAGGACGTCCGCGACGGGGCCAGTCTGGCCGTCGGCGGGTTCGGGCTCTGCGGCATCCCCAGCGTTCTCATCGCCGAGCTGCACGCGAAGGGGGTGCGAGACCTCGAGGTCTTCTCCAACAACTGTGGCGTCGACGACTGGGGCCTGGGCATCCTCCTCGGCGCGAAGCAGATCCGTCGGATGGTCTCGTCCTACGTGGGCGAGAACAAGGAGTTCGCCCGCCAGTACCTCGAGGGCGAGCTCGAGGTCGAGCTGACCCCGCAGGGCACCCTCGCCGAGCGGCTGCGCGCCGGCGGCGCCGGGATCGCGGCCTTCTTCACCCCCACCGGTGTCGGCAGCCAGGTCGCCGACGGCGGCCTCCCCTGGCGGTATGCCGCGGACGGCAGCGTCGAGCTCGCCTCGCCTCCCAAGGAGACCCGGACCTTCACCCTGGGCGGCGAGGAGCGCGCCTTCGTCCTCGAGGAGGGCATCGCCGCAGACTTCGGTCTCGTCCGCGCGTGGAAGGGCGACCGCCACGGCAACCTCGTCTTCAACAAGTCCTCGCGCAACTTCAACCCGCTCTGTGCCATGTCCGGCCGCATCACCGTCGCCGAGGTCGAGGAGCTCGTGGAGCCCGGTGAGCTCGACCCCGACGAGATCCACCTGCCCGGCATCTACGTCCAGCGCGTCGTCCCGCTCACACCCGAGCAGGCCGCGGACAAGCGCATCGAGAAGCGGACCGTCCGCACGACGAGCGAGGAGAGCTGACATGCCCCTGACCCGTGACGAGATGGCGGCCCGCGCGGCCTCCGAGCTCACCGACGGCTCCTACGTCAACCTCGGCATCGGCCTGCCGACCCTCGTCCCCAACCACGTGCCCGACGACGTCGAGATCGTCCTGCAGTCCGAGAACGGCATCCTCGGGGTCGGCGCCTACCCGACCGAGGACGCCGTCGACCCCGACCTCATCAACGCCGGCAAGGAGACCGTCACGACCCGTCGTGGGGCGAGCTACTTCGACAGCGCGACGAGCTTCGGCATGATCCGCGGCGGCAAGGTCGACGCGGCCATCCTCGGCGCGATGCAGGTCTCGCGCTCCGGTGACATCGCGAACTGGATGATCCCCGGCAAGATGGTCAAGGGCATGGGCGGGGCGATGGACCTCGTGCACGGCGCCAAGCGCGTCATCGTGCTCATGGAGCACGTCGCCAAGGACGGCAGCCACAAGATCGTCGACGAGTGCGACCTGCCGATCACCGGACTCGGCGTGGTGCAGCGGATCATCACCGACCTGGCCGTCATCGACATCACCGACGAGGGCCTCGTGGTGAGCGAGCTGGCGCCCGGTGTCACCGAGGACGAGCTGCGCGAGAAGACCGGGCCCGAGCTCAGGTTCGCCCTCGTCTGACCGGTCGCACGACCCCGGCGGCCCCGACCGCTGGACCGTGACGGACCCTGACGGAGCCCCGGGCGTCGTGCCCGGGGCTCCGTCCTGCTCCCTCGCCCGCCCAGGGAAGGTGCTCCGCTCAACCCTCCTGCGGTGTGAGCGAGCGCCAGGTGGAGACCGTCGTGCCCGACTGCTCGACCCACCGGGTCACCGCCGGGTCGGCGGTGCTGGCCGCGACGCGGACGGTGCCGCCCTCGTCCTTGACGACCAGGTCGACGAGCGTGTCGAAGGTGACGTCGCCGATGGCCGAGACGACCGACCCCTCCGGCGCACGGAAGTCGAGAGTGGGTCCCGTCCGGAGGAGACCGTCGCCACGGTTGGCATAGACGGTCGGCCTGCCGTCGGCCCAGATGCCCAGCACGTCGGCGTCACCGTCGCGGTCCCAGTCGCCGACGCCGACGAGGGAACGGATGCCGCCCCAGCCGGCGGTGCCGATGACCTTCGGCACCAGGAAGCTGCCGCGACCGTCGCCCGGGTAGACCCGCAGCTCCGACGAGGTCGCCGTCGCGGCGATGAGGTCGGGGTGCTCGTCGCCGGTGACGTCGCCGACGCCGGTCATGATGCGCATCGTGTTCCAGCCGACACCGATCCGGACCGGCGGCTCGAAGCCACCGTCCCCGGCCCCGGCGAAGAGGTAGAGGCTGCCGTTGCCGAAGCGCCCCACGACGTCGACGGCGCCGTCGCCGTCCCAGTCCCCCACGACCCGCAACATGTCGAAACCGGTGGGGTCCAGTGTCGTCTTCGTCTCGGGCTCCTGCAGCAGGCCACTGTCATCGGCGGTGACGAGGGCCAGCCGACCCGACCTGTCGATGGTGAGCACGTCGTTGCCGCCTGCGTTGTCGGCGTCGCGTCGCACCGTGAGGGCGGGGCTGTCGGGGGTGGCCGCGGCCACGGCGCTCGTGATCGCCGGAATGCGGGCGTAGAGCGCGTCACCGGGGCATTCGGTGGAGGTGTTGTCGCGATGGCCGGAGATCGAGCGCTGCGTCGTGCCGCCGAGGTTGACCGTCCACTCCGGCTCGAGCTGGTGCAGCCGCGCCTTCCAGGTGAAGAGGCTCTGGTATGCCGCCGTCACCGCTGCCGGGACTGACGTGCCGCTGCTCGAGAAGTTGCCGATCGTGGACGCCGAGGTCGTCCATGAGTTCACGCCGGGGCTGTGCGCGCCCACGACGGCCCGGTTGGTCCCCCCGAAGCGGCCCTCCCACGTGCGGCCGAACCGGTCGATGAGGAAGTTGTAGCCGATGTCGTTCCAGCCGTTGCGCTGCACGTGGTAGGCGTAGATCGCACGGATGAGCGCGGGGACGTCGTCCGCCGCGTAGGTGTTGGCGTTGACGGTGTGGTGGACCACCTCGCCCTTGACCGCGCCGTAGGACGGCGATCCCTTGCGCATCGACTCGTCGGCTCCCCACGACGCGCGGGTCAGGATGGTCGGTGTCGACGACGACGTGCGCGTGGCCGTGGGTGACCCCGGCGCGGGAGCCCGGGAAGCATCCGGCGCAGTGGCCTCCGCAGCCCCACCCGGCTCGTCGACGGTGGCGACGAGCGAGGACGCCGGGGCCGACCCACCGAGCACGCGCAGCTCGACCGAGCCCGGGTCCGTCGTGAGCAGGGGATCGGACGTCGTCCTCGCGGCGCGCGCCTCCGCCGACCCGGCGTCCGGGCCATGCGCCCCCGTGGGCAGCTCCGACCAGGCTCCGGCGGCGCCGCCGTCGGCCCTGAACCTCCACTGGACCACTCCCTGCGACGCGCGACCCGACCACGTGACGCCGATGGCGGTCGCGCGGTCCTCGACCGCGATCGGCCGGGTCGCGGCCGTGACGAACGCGGGGACACCGTGGTGCTCGGCCGTCTCACGGTCCTGGGCGCTGACGCCCTTGGCGCGGGCGCTGGAGGGAACGGCCGCGAACGCGACCGTGCGCGCCTTCGGGGCGGACGCCGCACTCGCTCGGGCCGCGACCGGCGACTCGGCCGGCGCCTCGGCTGACGGCGAGGCGGCGGCGGGGTTCGCGGTGACGAGGCCGAGGGCGGCAAGGAGGACGCCGGTGGCGATGGCAGGGGGTCGGTGCATGACTAGCTCCAGTTGCAGGGTCAGGGCCACCCACTGTAGTGATTTCGGACTACTCCTGCAGGACCACGATGACCAGCCGCGGCGTCGCTCGGCGCCGTCGGAGCTCACTGCTACCTTGACCCCTGAGCTCGGCACCCTTCCGCGCCAGCCAGCCCACCAGGGGAGACGCCCATGTACATCCGTCGGTCACTACTGGGGTCCCTCGCCGGCCTCTCGCTCCTCGTCGCCGCCTCCGGGGGCGCGGCTGCCTCCACGGACCCGGTGACGCCCGGAGGTCCCCCGTCCGGCTCCGCGGTGCGCACGTCGCAGGCCCCCCTCCTCACCCGGGCGGACTCGGCCCTGCGCCGTTCCGGCGCAGGTGCGGGTGCGGGATCCGCCCAGCGGTCGGCCACGGCCAGTGACGTCGTCGAGCTGCCGGACTTCTGCCCGACCGGCAAGAAGCCCGGCACGCTGCTCAACCTCCAGAGCTTCGAGGGTGGTCTCCCCTACCCGGCCGACAGCTACGGCTTCGCCGCGCGCAACACGGTCCCGACGACGCACGGCACGTGGCACGCCACCTCGACGATCACCGCGGGGGCCTCGATCCTGGCCTACCTCAACAGCACGCACGCGCCCGTCCCGCGGGGAGTGAGCCTCGGCCTGTCGTTCGCCTACAAGGGCTCGACCCCCGGCGACACCATCGGCTTCAGCGTCAACTCGAGCGGTGGTGCGCTCGCGCCGGCTGCGGACTGGACACGGGTGGCCCTCGATGTCACGTCCGAGGCGACCACGAACGCCGGCTACCTCGACGTCTTCTTCTTCAACGACACGACGGCCGACCGCTCCCAGACCTCGGCCCTCCAGGTGGACGAGGTCCGCGTCTACACCTGCGTCCCCATCCCCTTCACCCGCGGCGACTGGACCGGTGACGGCAAGGTCGACCTGCTGACGACGAACACCAGCCCCGGGGACCTGCTGCTCTTCTCGGGCAGTGGCAACGGCACGATCACCACCACGCCACGCTTCATCGGACCGGGCTGGGGTTCGTTCACGTGGCTGGCCTCGCCCGGTGACGTCAACGGCGACGCCCGCACCGACCTCGTGGCCCGACGCGGCGACGGCACGCTCCTGCTCTACTACGGCCGCGGCGACGCCGGCTTCTCGTCGGCGGTGACGATCGGGACCGGGTGGAACGTCATCACCGCCATCGCCACGCCGGGCGACGTCAATCTCGACGGCCGCCCCGAGCTGCTCGGTCGCGCCACCGACGGCACGCTGCACCTCTACACGTTCGGTGCCGGTGGCGCCGTCAAGCGGGTCAAGCAGATCGGCAACGGCTGGAACACCACCCGTCTCGTCATCGGTCGCGGGGACCTCAACGGTGACCGGCGGGGAGACCTCATCGGGATCCGCGACGACGGCACGATGTGGAGCTACCTCATGACCTCGTCCCTCACCTACGGCAGCGCGCGTCAGGTGGGCTCGGGATGGAACATCATGAACCACGCGAGCAGCCCGGGGCGGATGAACGCCGACGGCTACGACGACATCGTGGCGCGCAGCTCGGACGGCGCCCTGTGGTTCTACCCGGGCGGGGCCGGTGGCGCCCTCGGCCGGGCGACGAAGATCGCGACGGGCTGGGACGCCTACAGCAACTTCCTCTGATCCGGTCGGCCCGCGGCGTCCCACCGCTGCGGGTCGGCCCGTCGTCGGTCAGGTCCCGCGCAGCCCCAGCACGTCCCGCAGCACCTCACCCGAACGACGCCCGTCGTGGTGCTCGCGGACGAACGCAACGCCCGCGGCTGCCGTCGCCTGTGCGGCATCACGGTCCGCCAGCACGGACCGGAGCACCTCCTCGAGGTCCTCCGGGGTCGCCTCGACAATGGGCAGCTCCCCCGCGCGCCGCACCAGTGGCGAGACGTAGCTGACCACCAGCCGTCCGGCCGCCATGGCCTCGGCGGCGAGCACGCCGTAGGTCCCGATGCTGAACTGGTCGAGCACGATGTCGCAGGAGCGCACGGCTGCCCGGACCTCGTCCGGCGGCACGCCCTCGACACGCACGTACTCGACGAGGCCGTCGGCCACGAGTCGCGCCATGACGCGCTCGACGTGCTCGGAGCCCTTGAGCGCGGCGCGGCTCGGCGCGTGCACGACTCTGGGCACCTCTCGCTCGAGCACCGGGGCCGCGCTCGCCCACGCGTCGACGTCCACGACGACCGGCAGGAGGTGGGCCTCGGGGAGGTCGACGAGGAGGTCCGGTGTGGAGACGAAGACGGGCCCGTCGAAGGCACGCACCCTGGGGTGCAGCGTCTCCCACTGCTCCTGCAGACGCCGGGTGAGTGGCTCCCCGGGGTCCCGGAAGGGCGACCACGGCGAGCGTGCGGCGTTGCCGGCGGGACTGCGGATCTCCGAGCCGTGCATGACGAGCCCCACCTCGACGCCCCCGGCGCGCAGGACGTTGGCGTCCCCCGTGAAGTCACGCCCGTTCATCGTGCCGAAGACGGGACGACCGGCCTCGAGGAGGGCGTGTGTCCAGGTCGCCAGCGCCTCGGTCTGGCGCCGCTCGGCCCATCCTCGGTCGCGCGCGAAGGTCGAGGCGGGCACGACGACGTCGGCCTCGAACGCCACAGCGGAGCCGCGGTCGACCGAGAGCACCTCGGCCCTCACGCCTGGCACGACCCTCTCGGCGGCCCGCGCCCACTCCCAGGCCTGCCCGGCCATGTTCGCCGGACCGATGGCCAGCACCGACGGGCGCGCCGCGGTCGGCGCCGGCACCTCGACGACGTCGGCCAGCTCGGTCACCCTCGCGGTTCGCAGTGCCGCCGGGGCCGACCCGTCGGCCGCGGAGTGGCGCACCTCGTCGCCGAGCAGCGCGGCGTAGACCCCCCGGAGACGCTCGGCCTGGTGCTCCCACGCCAGCGGGGCGAGCAGCTCCGCGACGAGGCCCGGCGCGGGGACGGACTCCCCACGCAGCAGGGGCTCCACCTCCCGCACGAACGAGTCGACGTCACCGGCGACGTGCACCCGCCCCACGCCGTGGGTGGACACGAAGTCGGCCTGGGCGCGACAGTCACTGACCAGCACGGGCAGTCCGCCCTGGAGGTACTCGAAGAGCTTGTTGGCGAGCGCCACCTCGTGGCTCCCGAAGTGCAGGAGCGGCAGGAGGCCGACGTCCGCGCTCGACACGAAGGCCGAGACCTGCTCGGGTGCGACCGGGTCGACGAGGTGGAAGCGGTCGTCGACGCCCAACCGTTCGGCGAGCTCGGCGAGCCGCTGGGCCGCCTGCACGTCGACGGACGGGACGGCGACGACGGCCAGGTGGGCCGAGGGTAGGCGCACGAGGGCCTCGACCGCGGTGCCAATGCCGCGAGCGGCGCTCACCCCACCGGCATACACGAGGAGCGGGACCTCGTCCGCCAGCCCGAGGGTCCGCCGCAGCGACGGCGCGTCGGGCGAGAGCGGCCCGAGCACCGGACTGTTCATGACGACGGTCGGACGCTCACGCAGGCGGTGGTCGCGGCGGAGCCTGTCGGCGAGAGGGTCGGTGACGGTGATGACGGCGGCGGCGTCCCGGATGTACTCCCGTTCGAGGTCGAGGTAGGCCGCCCGCTTGCGCCTGGTGCGGGAGCCGTAGAGGGAGATGCCGGCGACGTACTCGTGCGCGTCGTAGACCCAGTCCGCGCGTCGACCCGAGCGCCGACGCCGGGCGACGGCGTGGCTGGCAATGCCGACGAGGTGCACGTCATGCGCGTGGATGACGTCCCACTCGAGGGAGTCGACGACGGGTCCGAGGGCCAGCGCGTAGTCGTCGATCTCGGGCAGCACGCGCCGCCAGGAGGCCGCGACCGGCGACCGGCTGACCGCGGCGTCGACGAGACGCCACCCGAGGCGCTCGACGCGGCGCAGCCGTCGATCCGCCTCCGCCCGGGCTCGCACGCTGCGGTGGGCGAGGTCGACTTGGGCGGCGCGCACGCGGGCGCCGAGGTCGTCCTGGAGCTCCCGGTCGCGCTGGCGCAGGGTCAGCCGCTGCTCACGAGCCTGCCGCTCCTCCTCCGGCACCGCGAGGGCGAGCCGTGACCGCCGGCGGCTGCGCTGGACCGCGGCCGCGTCGCGGACGACCCGTCCGGCAGGCACCCGGATGATGCGCACGGGTCCGAGGTCGGACTCCTCCCGCCGGCCGGTCGTGCTGAGGCCCAGGACGGTGACCCCGAGCCCCGCGTCGGCGAGCGCGAGCGCGGACTTGAGCACCCGCGTGTCGTGGCGGACGTCGTTGCCCACCATCATGAGGACCCGGTGAGGCCCCGCGGGTGCCGTCGTCACGACGTGGCGGTCACCGTCGGCGCGACACCCACGGTGCGGTGGGTCACGCCGGCCCAGTCGGCAGCGTCGGTCATCCGTCGGCCGTCGACGAGGGTGCGCAGCCCCGGGAGGTCCGCCGGGGTGAGGTCGCGATAGTCGGCGTGGTCGGCCTGGATGACGGCGGCGTCGACCTCCTCACCGAGGTGGTAGGCGTCGAACCCGAGGGCCTTCAGCTCCTCGTCGGAGTAGAGCGGGTCGTGGACGAGGACGGTCGCGCCGCGGTCGGCGAGCGCGGTGACGGTGTCGAAGACGCCCGAGAAGGCCGTCTCCTTGACCCCGCCGCGGTAGGCCGCGCCGAGGACGACGACCTTGGCGCCGTCGAGGTCGCCGTGCGCTCCCTCGAGGAGGGCGACCGTGTATGCCGGCATCGCGGCGTTCGCGGCACGCGCGGCTCGCACGACCGTCGCGTCGGGGTCGGTGTGGAGGTAGAGACGGGGGTAGACCGGGATGCAGTGCCCGCCCACGGCGATGCCGGGCCGGTGGATGTGGCTGTAGGGCTGCGAGTTGCTGGCCTCGATCACCTGGAAGACGTCGATGCCCTGCGTCGCCGCGAAGGTCGCGAACTGGTTGGCGAGACCGATGTTGACGTCGCGGTAGGTCGTCTCGGCGAGCTTGGCGAGCTCCGAGGCCTCGGCGGACCCGAGGTCCCAGACACCGTTCGGCCGGGCGAGGTCGGGGCGGTCGTCGAAGTCCAGCACCGCCTCGTAGAAGGCGGTCGCCCGGGCGGCGCCCTCCTCCGAGAGCGCACCGATGAGCTTCGGGTACTTGCGCAGGTCCTCGAACACGCGCCCCGTGAGGACACGCTCCGGACTGAAGACGAGGTGGAAGTCGGTGCCCTCGGTGAGACCGCTGACCTCCTCGATCATCGGCTTCCAGCGACCGCGCGTCGTCCCGACGGGCAGGGTCGTCTCGTAGGAGACGAGGGTGCCCGGGGTCAGGTGCTGGGCGAGCTCGCGGGTCGCGGCGTCCATCCAGCCGAAGTCCGGGGTGCCCTCACCGTCGACGAAGAGCGGCACCACGAGGACGACCGCGTCGGCGCCGGGGACGGCGTCGGCGTAGTCGGTGGTCGCCCGCAGGCGGCCGGCGGGGACGAGCTCGCTCAGCTTCTCCTGGAGGTGGGCCTCACCCGGGAAGGGCTCCTTGCCCTCGTTGACCGTGTCCACGGTGGCGGCGTTGACGTCCACGCCGACGACGTCGTGCCCCTTGCTGGCGAACTGGACTGCGAGCGGCAGTCCGATCTTGCCCAGGGCGACAACACAGATCTTCACGAGTATTCAGTCCTTTGGGAGTCCGTTGAGGCGCCTCGATCATACGGGCGTCAGCGAGATGCCCTGCGCACGACCGCCTTGGCCACCTTTCGCGATCCCCCCACCGGGTCCGACGAGATCGTGCGCGCCGCGCGCCGGATCCGGGGCCCGAGGCCGCCCTCGGCGAGCCGGCGCTCGAGGGACGCCACGGACCGCGCGTGCTCCTTGGCCTGGGCCGACAGACGTGACTCGACCGCTGCCTTCTCCACCCGCAGGGCTGCGGCCTCGGAGAGCGCCCCCTCGAGCCGTCGTTCCAGGGTCGCCGCGAGGGCGCGCAGCTGGAGGCCCTCGAGCTGCCACTCGTTGGCCAGGCGCCGCTGCGCGGAGTCGTCCTCGGAGACGGCGTGACCGAGGAGGTAGCTCACTCCCGGCACCGAGGCGTCCCGGGTGAGGACCAGGGCGGTGCGGGCGTGGCGGGTGCGCAGACCTTCGACCCGCACGACCCGGGCCCCCGCGCGGGTCACCACGTCGACGAGGGGCCCCACCGGGAGGTTCTCGGGAAGCGAGACGCAGAGGAGCACGACCACGTCCCGGTCACCGGCGGAGGCAAGCGCACGCTCGACCGACTCGACCTCGCGACCCGACGGGGCGAGGTCGACGCGGACCGCCGTGTCGACCCCGTCGTCCTCCCCTGCACCACGGCCGTCCGCGAGCGCCTGCGCCAGGGGCGCGGCAGCCTCGGTGTAGACGAGCCGACGCCCAGCGTCCCCTCCCGTGTAGGACGAGGCCAGTTCCTTCAGCGCCACTTCAGCCCACTCTCACTGCGACGTGCATGCCCGACGGATCCTCCATGAAGTCGTTGGTGACGAACCTCGTCACCTCGAAGCCGGCTCCGGAGAGCAGCTCCGCATACCGCGACCTGGCACGGGTCTTCTGGTAGTCGTGCCAGACCACGTCCTCGTCACGGTCGTGGTCGACGAGGCCGATCACTCCCCCGAGCCGCACCAGCGAGGCCAGGTGCAGCACGCTGGCCTCCCACTCCGCGTCGTCCATGAGGTGGTAGAGGACGTCGATGCAGACGACGGCGTCGTAGAGGTGCGGTGGCGCCCACTCCGTGAGCGCACTGAGGTGGTAGGTCTCGGCCGGTCCACCCTCGGCACGGCACTGCGCGATGGCGTGCGGGCTCGTGTCGATGCCGTCGACGCGGTGGCCGAACGACGCGAGCTGCCGTGAGAAGTAGCCCTTGCCGCATCCGGCGTCGAGCACACGCAGCGGGTACTCGGCGTCGCTGTGCGTCCCGAGGACCTCGACGAGCCGCGCCGTGCGGACGACGTAGAGCATGTGGTTGGTGCCGCGGTCGAAGGCGATGTTGCCCCCGGAGGCGAGCTCGTCACGGGTGCGGTGGCGCTCGTCCCAGTAGGTGCGGGACTCGTCGGGAGACAACGGACGGACGCCCGGCACGGGCATGTCGACGTCGGTCACTCCGGCTCCTCTCCGAGACATGTCGCGGACACGCTAGCCTAAACAGCGCGCGGCGGAGGTCGCCCGCACCACCACGTCCGGAAGGCCCCATGCGCGTTCTGTCCATCGTCGGCGCCCGCCCACAGTTCGTGAAGCTCGCACCCATCGCGCACGCGCTCGAGTCCGCGGGTCACGAGCACGTCATCGTCCACACCGGGCAGCACTACGACGCCAAGATGTCCGACGTCTTCTTCACCGACCTCGGCATCCCCACTCCCGACGTGCACCTCGGCGTCGGCTCCGGATCGCACGGCGTGCAGACCGGCTCGATGCTCACCCAGCTCGACGCGGTCATCGAGGAGCACCGCCCCGACTGGGTCCTCGTCTACGGAGACACCAACAGCACGATCGCCGGGGCTCTCTCGGCCGTGAAGCTGCACTACCCGCTCGCCCACCTCGAGGCAGGCCTCCGCTCGTTCAACCGACGGATGCCCGAGGAGCACAACCGCGTCCTCACCGACCACGCCGCCGACCTGTGCCTCGCCCCCACCGAGGTCGCCATGAGCCACCTCGCGGCCGAAGGGCTCGCCGACCGCTCGGCGCTCACCGGCGACGTCATGACCGACGTGTGCCTCAAGGTCGCCGCGGAGGCTCGGGGCGGGGCCCTGCCCTTCACCGACGAGGTCGGTGACGACTTCTTCCTCGCGACGATCCACCGGGCCGAGAACACCGACGACCCGGCCCGCCTGCGGGCCATCGTCGAGGGGCTCGCGGGCCTTCCCCACCCGGTCGTCCTCACCGCCCACCCGCGGCTCGTGGCCAAGGCCAAGGAGCAGGGGCTCGACCTCACCGTCGGCTCGCTGCACACGATCGAGCCGATGGAGTACCCCACGATGGTTGCAGCGGTGCAGGCCGCCCGCGCCGTCGTCACCGACTCCGGCGGGCTCCAGAAGGAGGCGTTCCTCCTGCGCACCCCGTGCACCACGGTGCGCACCGAGACCGAGTGGACGGAGACCGTCGACCTCGGCTGGAACGTCCTCGCCCTGGACCTCGACCGCCTGGCCGAGACCGTCGACCGGCCCGCCCCGGAGCCGACCGACGCAACGCCCTACGGTGACGGCCACGCCGCCGAGGCCACGGTCGCGGCCCTCGCCGCGCGCCTGGTCAGCCGCGCCTGAGCGGTGGGCGGACGGCATACGCCGTCTCCGCACACCCCGGACCACGACGAACGCCCGCCTCGATCCGAGGCGGGCGTTCGTGTCGTGCGACGTGTCAGAGCGTGATGGTCTGGCCGGTCGCCGCGGACTCGATGCAGGCCTCGGCGACGCGCACCGTCTGCAGGCCCTGGGTCATCGTGACGATGTCGGCGTCCTTGCCGAGCACGGCGTCGCGGAACTGCTCGTGCTCGACCCGCAGCGGCTCGGGCTTGGCGATCGCGTAGCGGACGACGTCGCCCTCGGAGACGCCCCGGAAGTTGGCGATGTCGTCCCAGGTCGTCTGCACCTCGCCGTTCGCGTAGAAGGTGAGGTCGGCGGTGAGCGTGTCGGCGACGAAGGCGCCCTTGGTCCCCGTGATGATCGTGACCCGCTCCTTGAGCGGCGAGAGCCAGTTGACGAGGTGGTTGGTCACGACGCCGTTGGACAGCTGCCCGGTCACCGCGACGAGGTCCTCGAACTCACGACCGCTCTTGTATGCCGTGCGCGCGGCGACCGCGGTGAACGTCTGCTGGGTGACCCAGGCGGTGAGGTCGATGTCGTGCGTGCCGAGGTCCTTGACGACGCCGACGTCGGCGATGCGCGCCGGGAACGGGCCCTGACGGCGGGTGCTCACCTGGTAGACGTCACCGAGGTCACCGGCCTCGAGGCGACGGCGCGCCTCCTGGAGTGCGGGGTTATAGCGCTCGATGTGGCCGACCGCGCCGACGAGGCCCTTGGCCTCGAACGCCTCGGCCACCTTGGTGGCCGCGGGGGTGTCCTGGGCGAGCGGCTTCTCGATGATCGCGTGGACGCCGGCCTCGGCGAGGGCGAGCCCGACCTCCTCGTGGTAGATCGTCGGGACGGCGACCATGCAGTAGTCGATCCCCTGCTCGATGAGCTGCTCGATGCTCTCGAGGACCGGTCGTCCGCCGGCGATGCCGTGGACGTCGCCACCGGGGTCGGCGACGGCGACGAGGTCGACGCCCGGGAGGCTCGCGAGGACGCGGCCGTGGTGGCGGCCCATCATGCCGAGGCCGATGAGGCCCGCGCGCAGGTTGGCCATCAGGCACCTGCCTTGGCGAGGGTGTTGACGCCCTCGACGATGCGCTCGAGGTCGGCCTGGCTGAGCGACGGGTGGACCGGCAGCGAGAGGCACTCGGCCGCGGCCTTCATCGTCTCGGGGAGGTCGGCATCGTCGGTGGTGCCGGCGAAGGGCTTCAGCTGGTGGTTCGGCACCGGGTAGAACATGCCGGAGCCGACGTTGAACTGCTCCTTGAGGGCGGCAGCGAGGCCGTCACGGTCCTCGGGCACGCGCACGGTGTACTGGTGGTAGACGTGGACCGCGCCCTCGGCGACGGGCGGCGTCGTGACGCCCTCGAGGTTCGCGCTGAGGAAGGCCGCGTTGTCCTGGCGCGCCTTGGTCCAGGCGCCCACCTTGGTGAGCTGGACCCGGCCGATGGCGGCGTGGATGTCGGTCATGCGGGTGTTGAAGCCGACGACCTCGTTGTGGTACTGCCGCTCCATGCCCTGGTTGCGGTAGAGGCGCATGAGGCGCTCGACCTCGGCGTCGCCCACCGAGACCATGCCGCCCTCGCCCGAGGTCATGTTCTTCGTCGGGTAGAGCGAGAACATCGCGAACGTGCCGAACGCACCGACGGGGGTGCCGTTCAGGGAGGCGCCGTGGGCCTGCGCGGCGTCCTCGTAGACCTGGAGGCCGTGCTTGTCGGCGATCGCCATGATCTGGTCCATCTTGGCGGGGTGGCCGTAGAGGTGGACCGGCATGATGCCCTTGGTGCGCTCGGTGATCCTGGCCTCGATGGCGGCCGGGCTGATGCAGAAGTCGTCGGCGTCGATGTCGGCGAAGACGGGGGTGGCGCCGGTGAGGGCGACGGAGTTGCACGTCGCCGCGAAGGTGAACGACGGGACGATGACCTCGTCACCCGCCTTGACGCCGCTCGAGAGCAGTCCCAGGTGCTGGCCGCTCGTGCCGGAGTTGACCGCCACGCAGGCCCGGCCGAGCCCGAAGTGCTCGGAGAACTCCTCCTCGAACGCCTTGACCTCGGGGCCCTGGGCGAGCATTCCACTGCGCAGGACGCGGTCGACGGCGGCGCGCTCCTCGTCGCCGATGAGCGGCTTCGCCGGGGGGATGAACTCGTTCACTTCTTGGCCTCCGTCAGGCTCTCATTGTCTTCGATGTAGGTCTCGCCGGTCTTGGGGCAGACCCAGGTGTGGGGCGCGTCTCCGGCCTCGAGGGGGACGCCGGCGCGGCCGACCCACCTTATCCGCCTCGCGGGGACCCCGGCGACGAGGGCGAAGTCGGGCACGTCCTTCGTGACGACCGAGCCGGCGGCCACGAGAGCCCACCGTCCGATCGTCACCGGGGCCACGCACACCGAGCGGGCGCCGATGGACGAGCCCTGCTTGCAGGTCACCCCGACGGCCTCCCAGTCGTCACCGCGCTTGAGGGTGCCGTCCGGGTCCACGGAGCGGGGGAAGTGGTCGTTGGTGAAGACGACCGCGGGGCCGACGAAGACACCGTCCTCGAGGACTGCCGGCTCGTAGACGAGGGCGTAGTTCTGCAGCTTGCAGTTGTCGCCCATGGTGACGCCGGTGCCGACGTAGGCACCACGGCCGACGATGCAGTTCTCTCCCAGCACGGCGTTCTCGCGTACCTGCGCGAGGTGCCAGACCGAGCTCCCGTCACCCAGGCGGGCCTCGGGTGAGACGTCCGCGCTGTCCTGGATCCGCACTGCCATCTGACACTCCTTGTCACGTCGTCCGCCGGAGGTGCTCCGGCGGGCACAGACTACGGCTCGCGGTCCGGGCGGCCCACCGCGCCGGTCGAGAGGAAGTCGGCGAGCACCGAGGCCGACATGCGGCCGTCGTGCACCGCCGAGACGAAGACAGGACCCTCCTCCGCGGCCTCGGCGAGGCGGTGACGGTTCTCGGCGAGGTCCACGAGGACGGCCTCGATCTCGCCGGCGCGCGCCTGGAGGATGGGCAGTGCGTGACCGGTGGTCGCGAGCACGTGGCCGCGCACCTCGTCGCGCACGTGCCCCACGACCGCCCGGCCGGCCGCCATCGCCTCGACCGCGGCGACGCCGTAGCTGCCGAGGGCGAACTGGTCGAGCACGACGTCGGCACCCGCGACGACCTGGGGCATCCGCTCCTGCGGGACTCCGCGGATCGGTTCGTAGGCGATGACGCCCCGTTCGGAGAGGCGGTGCAGGGCCGGCTCGATCTGCTCGGTGCCCTTCATGAAGGAGTCCGACGGCACGTGCACGACCCGGAGCGGCTCCCCCGGCGGCGGGGCCTGCCACGTCGGAGCCTCCCAGCGGGCGACGTCGACCACGACCGGCAGCCACCGGCCGTGCGGGACGTCGTCGAGCAGGTCGGGGGTCGACACGAAGCCCCAGTCCGCGCTGTCGGTGAGCGGCGCGACGAGGTCCGCGTAGGCCTGCCGGATCGTGAGGGTGCGGTCGTCGGCGTGGTGGAAGGGTGAGTCGGGCTCGCGCCGCAGGTGGCCGTCGGGTCGGCGCACGTCGGACCCGTGCGCCACGAGACCGACGACGACGCCTGCCTCGGTCAGGGCGGCGACGTCCCCGGGGGCGTACTTGCCCCGGGTGGTGCCCGTCACGGGGCGACCCGCCTCGACGAGCACGTGGGTGAACGACCGCACCCACCGCTCGTGCTCGACGGACCTCACCGGGTCCTCGAAGACGTCGCGCTCGACGATGTGGTGGGCAGGCACCGTGAGGCTGCTGCTGCCGACCGAGAACGAGGTCGCCGCGACCTCCGGGAGCGTGGCCGCCGCCTCCGCCCAGAGCCGTCCCTGGCCCGCGAAGTTGGCCGCCCCGACGAGGAGGCGGACGGGCGTCTCGGTCGGCACGTCGGCCGCCGCCGACTCCGGGGCCGTGGTCATGCTCGAGGACCGCTGCTCATGGTCAACTACTCTAGGCGCCACCGACTCGACGACCGTGGGCTGCCCGCCGGCCCCCGTGAAGGAGACCTGCATGTCTGCCCAGGGCAACGCCCCCCACGTTCTCTACGTGGCGTGGGGATACCCCCCCTGTCGCGGAGGCGGGGTCTATCGCGCGCTCGCCACCGCCAACGCGTTCGCCGCGCAGGGTGCGCGCGTCACCGTGCTCACGGCGACCCGCGAGACCTTCCTCAACTACACCGGTGCCGACACCTCGCTCGAGGAGCTCATCGACCCGCGCATCGAGGTCGTCCGGGTGCCCTTCGACTGGCCCAACCTCGAGACCGACCTGCGCAAGTGGTCGCCGTGGCGGGTGCTCACGCCGAAGCTGTGGCGCAAGGCCCGGGTCCGCCTCGACACCCGGGACTTCCCCGAGGTCGGCTACGGGCCGTGGAAGCGGCCGCTGGAGGAGGCGGCCCAGCGCATCCACGACGCCGACCCCGTCGACCTCGTCGTCGCCTCGGCCAACCCGAACGTCGACTTCACCGTCGCCCACCACCTGCACCGGGTGGCCGGCGTGCCCTACGTCATGGACTACCGCGACGCCTGGATGCTCGACGTCTTCGACGGTGGCCTGCTCCACGAGGAGGGCTCGCGAGTCGCGAAGCTCGAGAAGGAGCTCGTCGACGCCGCGACCGAGGTGTGGTTCGTCAACGAGCCGATCCGGCGTTGGCACACCCTGCGCTACCCGTCCACGGCCGAGCGCATGCACGTCGTCGCCAACGGCTACGACCCCGAGTTCGCACCGTCGCCGCGCCTCGAGCCCCCCGCCCCGGACAAGCCCCTCAACTTCGGCTACATCGGCACCGTGAGCGCGAAGGTCCCGCTGGCGGAGTTCGCCGAGGGCTGGTCGATCGCCCGTCGGCGCAGTGCCGCCCTCGCCGGTGCGACGGCGCAGATCTGGGGCTACCTCGGCTTCTACGCGACGCCCAGCCCCCACCTCGTGCGCCTCGTCGCCGACCATGCGGACGACGGCCTGTCGTATGCCGGCCCGCTGCCGAAGCAGCGCGTCCGCGAGGTCTACGACACCTTCGACGCCGCGCTGCTCATCCTCGGCGCCGGCCTCTACGTCACGAGCGGCAAGGTCTTCGAGTACGCCGCGAGCGCGCTGCCGATCGTGTCAGTGCACGACCCGCGCAACGCGGCCAGTGACGTGCTCGAGGGCTACCCGCTGTGGTTCCCGGTGACCGACCTGGGGCCCGAGACGGTCGCCGACGCGATCGAGAAGGCGGCAGAGGCCGCCCGCACCGCCGACGAGTCGGTCCGCAGCGCGTGCCGTGACTTCGCCGTCCGCTACTCCCGTGACCTCCAGCTCGAGCCGCGGGTCGCCGCGCTGCTCGCGGGCGTCTCCGGGTCCGCCACCGAGTCGACGGAGAGGTCGGCGTGAACATCGTCATCCTTGCCACCGCCAGGAACCTGCGCCCGGCGTCCTTCCGCACCATCCGGGAGGAGCTCGGTGTGGTCGACGGCCAGGACACGGTCACGGTCGTCACCGCCCACCGCCCCTACCGCCCGCTCCCGGTGGAGGCGACCCTGCGGACCGGTGCCGACCTCAGCCTCCGACGGCACGCGATCGTCCTGCCGGTCGCCGCGCTCGACACCTCCGAGGAGCCGGACGACGAGGCGCCGGGCGACGCCTCCCCCGAGGCCCCCACCCCGCTGCCCCGCCGACTCGCGCACGGCGTCGCCTGGAGGGCGCGCCGGGTGCGCTTCGCGGTGCGCGACAACCCGAAGGTGAGCCGGGTGCGCAACAGCACCAAGGTTCGCAAGGTGACCAACGCGTTCCTCCCCGGTGGGGTCTCGGCGCGTTTTGCGATCAACACCGTGCGCGCCCGCGAGGTGAAGGACGTGCTCGGCGCGGCGGACGTCGTCGTCGCCCTCGACTCCCACACCCACCGTGCAGCGTGGCTGCTCGCCCGTCGGCACCCGGACCCCGACGTCGTCGTCGGCACGGCGGCGGGTCGCAGGGTCATCGCTGCCCGCCGCGCCGGTCGGGCTGACAGCTCGTCCTAGCCGGACGCGGCTCCACCGGCTCTCGGCAGTGCCGCGCGATCGCTGCCGAGCCGCGCGCGCCCGCCGTCCGGTCGACGGAGGTCGGGGTCAGGCGCGGGCGAGCGCCTCGAGCCGGGCCGCGAACACGTCGTAGGGAGCCGCG
>NZ_AVPI01000032.1 GCF_000768675.1 Knoellia flava TL1
CACGCCGTAGGGGTCCGGCGGCGGCCGGCGCCCGCCGTGGCGCCCTCCGGTCCCGGTGCCCTCTCCGGCCGGCTCGCTGGGGTCCTGCCCTGCGCGGTGCTCGCGAGACTCGGGCGACGGGTTCCGGTCGACGGGTGGCATGGGCCGCGTCGGGTCGACCGGGCGCACCGGCTCGGTCGGCTCGTCGCGGCGGCTCACCCCGCGACCTCCTCGACGCCGGGCAGGCCGAAGTGCTCGTCGCCGACCGGCTCGACGAGCCCGTCCTCGACGAGCCCGGCCAGGCACCGGTCGACCTGCTGCTCGTCCCGACCGGGAGCAAGCGCCTCGCGCAGCACTGGTCCCGGGCTCTCGCGCAGCGCCTGGACGATGACCCCGCGCACCTGCCGGTCGGTGCCGTGCCACTTCTGTCCTCGCCGCGGAGGGCCGTCGTATGCCGGCCGCCCACCGAGCACCCACGCGCACCTGCCGACGACCGGGCAGTCGTCGCACCGCGGGCTGCGGGCGGTGCAGACGAGCGCGCCGAGCTCCATGACGGCGACGTTCCACGTGGCGGCGTCCTCATCGTCGACGGGCAGGAGGTCGGCGGCGAGCGCCACTTCGGCCCGCGTCATCGACGGCGCCGCCTGGGCCACGCCGCTGACCGCCCGCGCCTGGACGCGGCGGACGTTGGTGTCGACGACGACAGACCGGTCCCCGAAGGCGAAGGCGGCGACGGCCGCCGCGGTGTAGTCGCCGATGCCGGGCAGTGCCCTCAGATCGGCCTCGTGGCGCGGCACCTCCCCATCATGCCGCTCGGTGATGACGACCGCGGCCTCGTGCAGGCGCAGCGCGCGGCGGGGGTAGCCGAGCCGGCCCCAGGCCCGCACGACCTCGCCGGGCGACTCGGCGGCGAGTTGCGCCGGGGTGGGCCAGCGCTCCATCCACTGGCGCCAGATCGGTTCGACCCGGCCCAGCGGCGTCTGCTGCGACATGACCTCGGAGAGAAGGACGCCCCACGGCGAGCACGACGGCTCGCGCCACGGCAGCGGCCGGGAGTTGACGGCATACCAGTCGAGGACCGCGCCGTGCAGGGCGGCGAGGTCGGTCGCGGAGGGACGCACGGCGCTCACGGTGCCCGGCCCGGGTCAGACGTAGCGCTCGAGGATGCTGCTCTCCGCGAGTCGCGACAGGCCCTCGCGGACGAGCCGCGCACGGCCCTCGCCGACGCCCTCGACACTCATGAGGTCGTCGACACCGGCGGCGAGGAGCTTCTGGAGGCTGCCGAAGTGCTCGACGAGGCGGTCGACGATCGCGCCCGGGAGGCGGGGGACCTTGCTGAGCATGCGGTAGCCGAGCGGGCTCACCGAGGAGTCGAGCGCGTCACCGGACACGATGAAGCCGAGCGCCTTGGCGCCGGCGGACGGGTCGAGCAGCTCGGTGGCGTCGATGTCGGTGAGGTTGGCGGTCGCCTGCGCCAGGTCGTGCTCGCCGCGCGACTCGTGCAGGTAGTCGCGGATGACGAGGCCGAGGTCGTCGGAGAGACCGCCGGTGAGCTCCTCCAGCTGGAGGCTGAGCAGGCGGCCGTCGGTGCCGAGCTGGAGGACGTAGTCGCCGATCTCGTCCTTGATCCGGCGCACCATCTCGAGGCGCTGGAGGACGTTGGCGACGTCGCGGACGGTGACGAGGTCCTCGATCTCGAGCGCGGAGAGGGTGCCGGTGACCTCGTCGAGGCGCTGCTTGTAGCGCTCGAGGGTCTGCAGCGCCTGGTTGGCGCGGGAGAGGATCGCGCTCGAGTCCTCGAGGACGAAGCGGGACTCGCCGACATAGAGGGCGACGATCCGCATCGACTGGCTCACCGAGACGACGGGGAAGCCGGTCTGCTTCGCGACCCGCTCCGCGGTGCGGTGGCGGGTGCCGGACTCGCTCGTCTCGATGGTGGCGTCAGGCACGAGCTGGGTCGCGGCGCGCAGGATCTTGGTGACGTCGCGGTCGCAGACGATGGCGCCATCCATCTTGGCCAGCTCGCGCAGGCGGGTGGCCGAGAACTCGACGTCGAGCGGGAAGCCGCCGGTCGCGATGGCGTCGACCGTGCGGTCCGTGCCGAGGACGATGAGGGCTCCGGTGCGTCCGCGAAGGATGCGTTCGAGGCCGTCACGCAGCTCGGTGCCGGGTGCGACGGCAGCGAGCGTCGTGCGCATCAACTCGTCCTCGTGCAGCGGCGTGGCCACGTGCTTCCCTCCAGTCGTCGCAGGTCAGGTCTCCCTGACCCGATGGCGAGTCTAACGGCGTCGGGCCGAGCTCCCCACGATCCGGTTCGCGAACCCCCTTGTCGCTCGCGAGCCGGTCCGAACAGGCGCGGGAGCAACGGTGCGGTTCGCGAACCTCGTCGGGCGCCTCCGGCCGGGTTCGTCAGCCGACGGGCGTCACGGAGAGCTGGACCGCCTCGAGGACGCTGCCCACCTCGATGACGCGCAGCCCGTCGGGAACCGGGCCTCCCCCGACGACGCCCGGGGGCACGATCGCCGTGGTGAAGCCCAGCCGCGAGGCTTCGGCGAGCCGGCGGTGGGCGCCGGTCACCGGGCGCAGCTCACCGGCGAGCCCGACCTCCCCGAACGCGACGGTGCCCGGCGGGAGGGGCTGGTCGTTGATCGCGCTGGCGAGGGCGAGCGTGACGGCGAGGTCAGAGGCCGGCTCGGTGATGCGCACCCCGCCCACGGTCGACGCGAACACGTCCTTGCGCCCGATGGGCGCACGGGCGCGGGTGCCGAGCACCGCGAGGATCATGCCGACCCGCGCGGAGTCCAGGCCGCTCGTCGCCCGCCGCGGGTTGGGCACCTCGCTCTGGTCGACGAGCGCCTGCACCTCGGTGACGAGCGGGCGGCGGCCCTCGAGCGTCACCGTGACGCACGTGCCGGGAACGGCTGCGGTGCGGTTGGAGAGGAAGAGCCCGCTCGGGTCGGTGAGGCCGGTGATGCCGACGTCGGACAGGTCGAAGCAACCGACCTCGTCGGTGGGGCCGTAGCGGTTCTTCACCGCCCGGACGAGCCGCAGGCGACTGTGCCGGTCGCCCTCGAACTGGACGACGACATCGACGAGGTGCTCGAGGACCCGCGGGCCGGCGATCGAGCCGTCCTTGGTGACGTGGCCGACGAGCAGGGTCGCGATGCCCCGGGACTTGGCGGTGGCGATGATGCTCGCCGCGACCTCGCGAACCTGCGAGACGTTGCCCGCGGAGCCGTCGACCTCGGCGCTGCTGATCGTCTGCACCGAGTCGACGACGAGGAGGTCGGGCGCGACCTGGTCGATCTGGCCGAGGACGGTGGCGAGGTCGGTCTCGGACGCGAGGTAGAGGGTGCGTGCCATCGCCTCGATGCGCTCGGCCCGGCTGCGCACCTGCGCTGCCGACTCCTCGCCGCTGACGTAGAGGACGCGTCGCTCGGCACCCGGCTCGCCACCACGCGCAGCGCGGCCGGCGACGTCGAGGAGCAGGGTCGACTTGCCGATGCCGGGCTCGCCGGCGACGAGGACCACGGCCCCGGGCACGAGCCCGCCACCGAGGACGCGGTCGAACTCGGGCACACCGGTGCCGCGAGCCTCGGCCCGGCTGGAGTCGACTTCACCGATGGGCACCGCCGGGCGCTCGACGCTCTTGACGGCGGTCGTGCGCGCGCTCACCGCACCGACCTCGGTCACCGATCCCCACGCCTGGCACTCGCCGCAGCGGCCCACCCACTTGACGGTCGTCCACCCGCACTCCGTGCACCGGTATGCCGGTCGCGCGCCCTTCGCTGCCATGGCCGCCAACCTAGGTCAGGGCACCGACACCGGCTCGGCGACGCCCCGGGCGGCGTGGCCGGCGGCGAGGGCGAGCGAGAGCCCGGCGGCCGCCAGCCAGAGGACGGCCGGCCCACGGTCGAGCAGCGGGGCCGACACGAGTGGGGCGACGACGGTGGCCACGCCCCACGAGAGCCCGAAGATCGTCATGACCGCGGCGCCGAGGCCCGGGCCACCCATGCGGGCGGCCGTCGCCTGGTAGGTGCCGAGCAGGAACGCCCCGCTCGCGCCCTCGAGGACGGCACCGGCGACGAGCCCGGTGACCGAGCCCGTCGCCCACAACCCGAGGCCCGCGGCGAGGACGAGGTGACCGACCACGAGGGCTGTGACGGCCGGCATACGGGTCTCGACGCGGGCGAGGAGCCGCTGCGCGCCGATCGCCGAGGCGGCCGCGGCGGCGAGCAGCCAGCCGGTCATCGACGTCGGGTGGCCGGCGCGGTCGACGGCCAGCGGAAGCATGAAGACGATGACCATGACGAGGGTCGCGTGGACCGTGCCCACCCCGGTCCACGCGAGCAGCCGCGGGGTGAGGGCCGAGCGCCACGGCGACGGGTGCCGCTCCGCGTGCGCCGACGGGAGCAGGACGAGGGCGGCGACCGCCGCGAGCGCGCTCGAGACGGCGTCGCACACGAAGATCGCCGAGACGCCCCAGCGCCCGAGCAGCGCCGCGAGCAGGCCGGAGACGACACCGGCGACGGCGAGGGTCGACCACAGCAGCGCGAAGGCCGACGCCTGCCGTGACGGCTCGATGGTCTCGGCGATGACGGCCTGCGTCGCGGGCTCGACGATCTCGTAGGCGAGCCCGAGCGCGAGGACCGCCGCGACGACGACGGGGACGGAGTCGCCGAGCGCGATCGCGAGCAGCGCGACGGCACCGGCGAGGAGCCCGCCGGCGATCGTCCAGCGCGCTCCGACCCGGGTGGCGAAGACGCCGCCGAGGATCCGGCTCGGGACGGTGCAGGCACCGAAGACGGCGAGGACGACCCCGACGGCTGACAGCGACATCCCGAGGTCACGGGCGAGCCGCAGCCCGAGGAAGCTCATCCCGAACCCGCCGAGTCGGTTGACGACCCGCACGGCGACGACGGCGTGCAGGACGGAGCTCGGCTGGGTCAGGGGCACGGCCGACACCGTATGCCGTCGGCCGGACAACGCGGCAGCGCCCGCTCCCCGTGCGGGGGCGGGCGCTGCGGTGGTGCGTCGTGGGTGGCTGGATCAGCCGGCGACGACGTTGAGCGCGACCTTGGCCTGGACCTCGGGGTGCAGGCGGACGAGGGCCTCGTGGGCGCCCGTGGTCTTGATCGGGGTGGGGACCTCGATCTTGCGCTTGTCGATCTCGGTGCCGATGGCGTCCTTGACGGCCGCGGCGATGTCGGCGGTGGAGACGGCGCCGAAGAGGCGACCCTCCT
Organism: Knoellia flava TL1; assembly: GCF_000768675.1. Classification (GTDB taxonomy): domain Bacteria; phylum Actinomycetota; class Actinomycetes; order Actinomycetales; family Dermatophilaceae; genus Knoellia; species Knoellia flava. The sequence continues at coordinate 5,223 of NZ_AVPI01000032.1, forward strand.
TGCCGGCGTGCGCCGGGACGTTGACGGCCTTCGACTCGAGGTTGCCCTTGATCGACTGGGCCTCCTCGAGCGACTTCACCGCGCGGACCTCACGGCCCTTGGCGATGGAGTCGACCTGCTTCTGGGCGCCCTTGGTCCACGCCGTCGCGAGACCGCGGCGGAAGAGGAAGTTGCGGGCGTAGCCGTCCTTGACGTCGACGACGTCACCGGCGGTCCCGAGGTTGGAGACCTCGTGCGTGAGAATGACCTTCATGTTCTCTCTCCTTCGGTGGTCGCGCGTCAGCGGGACGAGCTGGAGTAGGGAAGGAGCGCCATCTCACGGGCGTTCTTGACCGCGTTGGCGATCAGACGCTGCTCCTGGACGGACACGCCGGTCACCCGACGGGCGCGGATCTTGCCGCGGTCGGAGATGAACTTGCGCAGCAGCGCAGTGTCCTTGTAGTCGATGTTCTCAACCTTCGCCGCCTTGAGCGGGTTGGCCTTCTTCTTGGGCTTGCGCACAACTGGCTTGGCCATCGTGGTGCTCTCCTTCTGCCGAGTGCCTCGGCGGATGAGCCCTGGTCACCCAGGGATGGTGTGAATCTGTGGTGGTTGTCGAATCAGAAGGGGGGCTCGTCGTAGGCGGGGGCGTTGCCCCAGCCTCCCTGGCCACCCTGCTGTCCCTGCGAACCCTGCTGCGGCGCCTGCTGGCCACCGCCCTGGTTCCAGCCGCCGCCCTGGCCGCCCTGCTGCCCGCCACCCTGGGGTGCGGAGCCGCCGGTGGCCCACGGGTCGTGCTGGCCGGAGCCACCCTGGTCGCCGCCGAAGCCGCCACCGCCGCCACCGCGGGAGGTCTTGTTGACCTTCGCCGTCGCGTACTTCATCGAGGGGCCGACCTCGTCGACGTCCATCTCGATGACGGTGCGCTTCTCACCCTCCTTGGTCTCGTAGGAACGAGACTTCAGGCGGCCGGTGACGATGACGCGGGTGCCCCGCTGGAGGGACTCGGCGACGTTCTCCGCCGCGTCACGCCAGACCGAGCAGCGCATGAACAGCGTCTCGCCGTCCTTCCACTCGTTGCTCTGCCGGTCGAACGTGCGCGGCGTGGAGGCCACGGTGAAGTTCGCGACGGCAGCGCCCGACGGGGTGAAGCGCAGCTCGGGGTCACCGGTGAGGTTCCCGACGATCGTGATGACGGTCTCGCCTGCCATGGATCAGATCCCCTTTGGTCTGGTGCAAAACGACGATGGGTATGCGGTGCTGGTGCGGGTGGCTCAGGTGGTGCAGGGTCCAGCGGGTGTCGCTGGGGTGGAGACGATCAGGCGGAGGGACGAAGGAGCTTCGTCCGCATGATCGACTCGTTGAGGCCGAGCTGGCGGTCCAGCTCCTTGGCCGTGGCCGGCTCCGAGGTGAAGTTGACGACGGCGTAGATGCCCTCGGCCTTCTTCTTGATCTCGTAGGCCAGGCGACGACGGCCCCAGATGTCGACGTTGTCGACGGTGCCACCGTCCTTGGTGATCACCGTGAGGAACTTGTCGAGCGACGGCTGCACCGTGCGGTCGTCAAGCTCCGGGTCGAGGATGACCATGAGTTCGTACTGACGCATGCGTTAACCCGCCTCCTTCGGTCTGAACGGTCACGGTCTCTCCGTGACAGGAGGGTATGCATCGCTGCCGACACCGCCGTGGAGCTGTCCACAGGGCACAAGGCAACCGTGCAAGGGTACCGGCTGCACGGCATACGGCTAAATCCGGCGCGGGTCCTCGGAAGTGGCGGACTGCCACGCGCGCACGGCGAGCCAGGCGACGGCGGCGACCCGCCCGAGGAGGGCGACGGCATACCAGCCCGCGGGGAGTGAGCGGTCGGGATCGGAGAGCCCGCCGAGGTAGAGCCAGACGGCGACGAAGTGCACCGCCTCCGCGAGCGCCCAGACGAGGTGGTCGCGCCACCGCAGCCCGGCGAGCGCGACGAGCGGCACGAGCCAGAGCGAGGCCTGCACCGGGAAGCTCTTGCCGGTGACGAGGACGACGGCGACGACGACGAGGGCGGCGGCGCCGATGCGGGGCACGCTCGGCGAGCCGAGGACGAGCAGCGCACCGAGGCCCACGGCGACGACGACGCCGAGGACGGCCACCGCCGTGAGGACCCCTGCGGACCACGGGCTGCCGGAGAGGGTCGGGACGTACCAGACCGAGCCGAGCCCGGCGAGGCTGTCGGCCCACAGGCCCCACGAACGGGTGAGGAGCACCGGCCGGACCAGGAGCAGCGGCACGGCGACGACCGCGACGGCCGTCAGCGCGCCGGCAGCGACCCGGACGAGCTCGCGCTCGCGCCCCGTGCGCCACGCGAGGACCGCGACGACGACGAGCAGCAGACCGGGGTAGGTGCGGGCGAGGAACCCGGCCCCGAGGAGGGCGCCGGCCAGCGCCGGATGTCGGCGCGACCAGGCCCACAGCCCACCCGTCGCCAGCGTGACGCCGAGGAGGTCCGGCGAGAGGAGCAGCGTGAGCGCAGCGACGGGCGCGAGGACGACGTGGTGCGCCCCGAGTGCGCCGCGCGGCCCCGCGTCGCGCACCCACCAGCCGATGAGGACGAGCGCGACCAGCGACAGCAGCGCCCAGACGCCGAGGACCCAGCGCTGGGTCGCGAGCGGGTCGCCGCCGGGGCCAAGGCCCGCGACCGTCGAGACGAGGGCCGACGTGAGCGGCGGGTGGTCGAGCGGGACGTCACCGCGCAGCCAGGCCGCGAGCCCGCCGGAGGCTCCGGTCGTCTGCGTCGAGACGGCGAGGTCGGAGTAGCAGAACCGCCAGAACGGCTCCTGGCCTCCCCAGCCGCGGTCGAGGCACGGCGCCTGCTTCCACAACGACGCGAGCACCGGCAGCGCTGCGAGCAGCGCCACCGGTGCGAACGCGGCGGTGGGTCCCCCGGGACCCGCCCGGTCGGGGACGGGCGAGGTCACGCTCAGCCGCCGCCCCCTGCCCCCGTCGTGGGCGTCGGGTCGGGGAAGGGCAGCGTGATCGACGGCTTCGGACCCTTGGTCTTGGTCGGCTTCGGCGTCTCCGTGGGAGTCGGCTCCGCGGACGGCGTCGTGGGCGTCGGCTCCGGCGTCGGCTCCGGCGTCCGCTCGGGCTCACGCGTGCGCGTCGGCTCCTGCGTCCGGGTGGGCTGCTGGGTGCGCTTCGGTGCGGCGTTCTTGTTGATGTATGCCGGCTCCGGGAACTTCAGCTTCTCCATCCCGTCGGTCGCCGCGCGCATGTAGTCGGTCCAGATGCGCACCGGGATCGTGCCACCGGTGATCGACCCCCAGCCGGGGACGTCGTCCATCTGGTTCTCCTCCTTGATGGACCCGTCACCCTTGTAGAGGCCGACGGCCGTGGCGAGCTGCGGGGTGAACCCGTCGAACCAGGCCGAGTAGTTGTCGCTCGACGTGCCGGTCTTGCCGGCGGCCTCGCGGTTGAGCCGCTCGCCGGCGTACTCGCCGCTGCCCTTCTCGATGACCTGCTGCATCGAGTAGACGACGTCCGAGACGAGGTCCTGGTCGAAGACGCGGGTTGTCCTGGGCTGGGCCTTGTAGTCGAAGGCGCCACTGGTGGACGTCACCGACTTGACGTAGTAGGGGGTGGCGCGCACCCCCTTGGCGGCGAGGGTGGCGTAGGCGTTGGCCATGTCGATGACCTTGACGCTGTCGCTGCCGAGCACGTTGGCGTAGTTGGGGTTGAGCTTGGTCGTGATGCCGGCCTGCTTCGCCGCGGCCGCCGTCTTCTGCGGCGTCGCGAGGATGTTGAGCTGGGCGAAGACGGTGTTGACCGAGTCCGCCGTCGCCTCGGGCACGGTGACCCGGCCGTAGTCGCGGTCGTTGAAGTTGCGCACCCCGCCGCGACGGTTGAAGTCGGTCGCCCCGGCCGGGTTCTCGAACTCGTCGAAGTACTGCGGGCTGTTGCCGTCGAAGGACTGGCGGATGCTGAGGTCTCCGCTCTGCAGGGCGGCGATGAGGGTGAAGATCTTGAAGACGGAGCCGGCCTGCATCGTCGCGTCGGTGGCGGTGTTGAACTGGTTCTTGGCGTAGTCGCTGCCGCCGTAGAGCGCCTCGACGGCGCCGTCGCCCGGCTTGACCGAGGCGAGGCCGACGTTGATGCCCTTGATCCCCTTCATCCGGTCGGCGATCGACTTCACCGCGGCGGCCTGCTTCTTCTTGTCGATCGTCGTGACGATCCGCAGGCCACCGGTGGAGATGTCCCCTTCGTCGACCTTGACCTTCTTGAGGAGCTCGTCCTTGACGAGCTGGACGAGGTAGCCGTTGGTGCCGCCCACGGACGGGGGCCGGTAGGGCGCGAACTGCTTGTCCGTCGGGAAGGTGGCGGCAGCGCGCTGCTCCGGGCTGAGCCAGCCCTGTTCCTCCATCGCGTCGAGGATGTAGGCGGAGCGGGTCTGGGCGTTCTGCTTCTGCTTCTCGCCGAGGCGGGGGTCGTAGAAGGACGGGCCGCGGATGGCGGAGGCGAGGAAGGCACCCTCGGCCGGGGTGAGCTTGGAGACGTCCTTGTTGAAGTAGGCCTTGGACGCCGTCTGGATGCCGTAGGCGCCGCGTCCGTAGTAGATCGTGTTGAGGTAGTTCTCGAGGATCTCCTCCTTGGACTGCTGGCCGTCGATCTTGACCGAGATGAGGATCTCCCGGGCCTTGCGCGACAGCGTGCGGTCCTGGCTGAGGAAGTAGTTCTTGACGTACTGCTGGGTGATCGTCGAACCACCCTGGGTGGCCTCACCACCCTTGATCGCGACCCACACGGCGCGCGCGATGCCGGTCGGGGAGATGCCGTTGTTCTCGTAGAAGTTGCGGTCCTCGGCTGCGAGCAACGCCCGCTGCACGTGCACGGGCACCTGCTCCAGCTTGACCGACTCGCGGTTGTACTCGGACACGCGCCCGATCTCGGACTTGCCGTCGGCGTAGTAGATAACCGAGGTCTGCGCCGTCGCCACCTCGTTGGGCTCGGGCACGTCCGTCATGGCGTATGCGATCCCCACCCCGGCGACGCCGAGGACGAAGAGCCCCAGCATCGTGTAGAGGAGGCGGCGCGGCCAGCGGCGCTGGGGTCCGCCACGGGAGCGGCCGGCGCGGCCGGTGCGTCCGTCGGTGCGGCGACGTGCCTCTGCGCGCGAACGGGGTGCGGTGCTCATGAACATCTTTCGGGGGAAGGCAGCGGTGCGGACGTGGGCGCGATCCGCTCGAGGGCAGACCGCGCCATCTCCAGTATGACGCCCCCAACCTGAGTGCGACGTTCAGGAAAGCCGCCGTCGCCCACCCCGACACCCCGACTTCTTGCCACTTTCAGCGTCCGAACGCCCGGTGCGCCGCTCCCGGAAGCCGCTGCAAGTGGCAACAAGTCGGCTCGATGTATCGCGCCGATATAGCCGTGAGGTACAGTCGCGCTGACAAGGTCCGAGTTTGTCAGTCGGCGACCTGCACACGACGAAGCGAGGAGGTGCGGATGAGCAAGCGGTCGGAGCTGCTCGACTTCGCGCTCCTCGGGCTCCTCCACGAGGGTCCGGCGCACGGCTACGAGCTGCGCCGTCGCCTCAACGAGGCGCTGGGAGCGTTCCGGGCGCTGTCCTACGGCACGCTCTACCCCGCCCTCTCCGGGCTGGTCGACCGCGGGCTCATCGCCCAGTCCTCGGCGCCCGCACCGCCGGCGTCCCGCGGGACGTCCCGGTCGGCCCCCAGTGCGTCCGCGAGGGCGGGCGGCCGCAACCGGATCGTCTACGAGATCACGGCGGCCGGCAAGGAAGCCTTCGACGAGGCCGCGCGGCGCATCGACGCCGCGGCCTACGAGGAGGATGGGTTCGGAGTGCGACTCGCGTTCTTCGCGCGGACCGAGGCCGACGTCCGCCTGCGGATCCTCGAGGGCCGGCGCTCCCGCGTCGAGGAGCAGCTCGAGACGGTGCGCTCCAACGCGACCCGCAACCGCGAGCGCATGGACTCCTGGACCTCGGCCCTGCAGCGCCACGGCGAGGAGAGCACCGAGCGCGAGGTCCGCTGGCTCACCGAGCTCATCGACGCCGAGCGCCGCCACCCCACCGACCCCGGCCCCCAGCCATGACCCGGCCACAGACCACCTCCCGCCCACAGAACGACCGGGCAGGCCGGCATACGCCGGTCGACACCGGCACACCACCGAAGGGAAACACCACCATGGGTTCGATCCGCGTCGCCATCGTCGGCGTCGGCAACTGCGCGAGCTCGCTCGTGCAGGGAGTCGAGTACTACAAGGACGCCGACGCGAGCGCGTCGGTGCCCGGCCTCATGCACGTCCAGTTCGGCGACTACCACGTCAAGGACGTCGAGTTCGTCGCGGCGTTCGACGTCGACGACAAGAAGGTCGGCAAGGACCTCTCCGAGGCCATCAACGCCTCCGAGAACAACACCATCAAGATCGCCGACGTCCCCACGACGGGCGTCGAGGTCCAGCGCGGCCACACCCTCGACGGCATCGGCAAGTACTACGCCATGACGATCGACGAGTCCCCGGCCGAGCCGGTCGACGTCGTCGCCGCGCTCAAGGCCGCCGAGGTCGACGTGCTCGTGTCCTACCTCCCCGTGGGCTCGGAGCAGGCCGACAAGTTCTATGCCCAGTGCGCCATCGACGCGGGCGTCGCCTTCGTCAACGCCCTCCCCGTCTTCATCGCCTCCGACCCCGAGTGGGCGGCGAAGTTCGAGGCGGCCGGCGTCCCGATCATCGGCGATGACATCAAGAGCCAGGTCGGCGCGACGATCACCCACCGCGTCATGGCCAAGCTCTTCGAGGACCGCGGCGTCACGCTGGACCGCACCTACCAGCTCAACGTCGGCGGCAACATGGACTTCAAGAACATGCTCGAGCGCGAGCGCCTCGAGTCCAAGAAGGTCTCCAAGACGCAGGCCGTCACCTCGAACCTCACCGGCTCGCTCGCCGGCGTCGTCGACAGCAAGAACGTCCACATCGGCCCGTCCGACTACGTCGCGTGGCTCGACGACCGCAAGTGGGCCTACGTCCGCCTCGAGGGTCGCGCCTTCGGCGACGTGCCGCTCAACCTGGAGTACAAGCTCGAGGTGTGGGACTCCCCCAACTCGGCCGGCATCATCATCGACGCCATCCGTGCGGCGAAGATCGCCAAGGACCGCGGCGTCGGCGGCGCCCTGCTGTCCGCGTCGAGCTACCTCATGAAGTCCCCGCCGGAGCAGCGTCCCGACGACCTCGGCCGCGCGAAGCTCGAGGCCTTCATCGCCGGCACCGAGGAGCGCTGAGCGCAGCCCCTCGCCTCTCCGTTGGTCGAGAGGAGACAGGACCCCGCTTCCGTATGCCGGAGGCGGGGTTTTGCCTTCTTTCGACGGCTTTCGTGGCCGGGCGTCAGGGGCCGAGGAAGACGACGGCGTTGCCGTCGGCGCTGTGGCAGCGCATCGGCGGCGTCGCCTCGGTCGCGAGGCAGGTGACGTCGTACCACTTCTTCGTCACGGTGCTGTAGGTGCGGAACGGCTCGGAGCCGTCCGGCGCGCCCGCCTTGCGGTAGGCGGCACGGACTGCGTCGCTGAAGGCACACGACGTGTCGCGGTTGCCCGACCACGCCGTCGCGACCTCGTCACTCCCGCTCGTCGAGCAGCGCTTCGGGGCGTCGGCCAGTCGCGGCTCGGGCGCGGCGTCGGCGGGGGCGCTGCCGCTCCGGGAGCCGGACGGCGATGGCGGCGACGACACGGTCGCGCCGGCCGTCGCCGCACCCGTGGGGTCAGGCGCGCCGTCCGGCGTCGACCCGAAGAGCTGGGACAGCGTCCAGGTGCCGAGGACGGTGAGCGCGACGAACGTCGCGACCATCGCGGCGACCCGTCCGGGCGTGAAGGTGGGAGCCGGTCCGTCGTGCTCGGCGGGTGCGTGGTCGTCGTGGCTCGACCGCGACGCGTCGTGGCGGGACATCGGACCGACGTGCAGGACGTCCGTAGGCTCGTGGTCGGCGCTCGGCTCGGCATCGGGCGCCGGTTGGACGGCCTCGGGCGCCTGCGTTCGATGGGCCGGCGGGACGGCCTCCGAGGCCCCTGGCACGGATCCCCCGGCACCCGAACGGGCCCGCGCCTCGGCCCGGGCGCGCTCGGCCTGCGCGAGCAGCTCGTCACGCGTGGGCTGCGACGCCACAGCCGCGCCGCACCGGGGACAGAAGCGGGCGCCCGGCGTGAGCTCCCTGTCGCACGCGGTGCAGCGCGCGGGCTCGGTGGGCGTCATGGCGCGAGGTAGACGATCGCGTTCGTGGTGGTCGTGCATCGGACGGGTTCGCCGCCGTCGCAGGAGAGCGAGTACCACTTCTTCGTCACCGGGCTGTAGGCCCGCAGGCTCGTGGCGTCACCCGGGGAACCCGCCTGGCGGTAGGCGTCGCGCACCGATGCCGCGAACTCGCAGGACGTGCGCTCGGTCCCTGCGTATGCCGTCGCGACGGCGTCACTTCCGCTCGTCGAGCAGCGACGGGCCTCGGCCGGGAGCGACGAGGACGCGGAGGGCGACACCTCGGGTGAGCTCGTCGTCGTGGGGACGCTCGTGGTCGGGGCGGGCTGGGCGTCACCGGTCTCCTCGGCCGCCTGGCTCGACGACGAGGCGGTGGCCGGGGTCGTCGGCTGCGGGTCGTCGGAGCCGACGAGCCGGGTGAGCGCGAAGGTCCCGATGAGCGTCAGCACCGCGAAGGTCGCGACCATCGCGAGGAGGCTGCTGCGTGAGGGGCCGGGGCGCGGGTCGTCGCCGTCGTCCGGCTCCGCTCCCGCAGGGATCGGTGTCGCCCGCGGCACGACAGGTGCGGCCTCCTCGTGGGAGGCGGAGCGATGCCACGCCGCCTGAGGGGGCGTCGGCCGCTGAGTTCCGGCCGGGAGGTCGGTGCCGACACCGAGGACCGACCCGAGCTCGACCCGGGCGCCGCACTGCGAGCAGAACGCGGCGTCGACCGGCAGGTCGGCAGCGCAGGTCCGGCAGTGCATGGGACGTCCTCACGTGGGGCTGGGATCAGCCAGCCACGGTAACGGCAGGACCCCCTCCTGCACGAACCGCGGGACGGTCCCCGAGACGGGGGCGGACGGCATACGGAGGTCGTTCCCGTATGCCGTCCGCCCACTTCACGCGCGAACGCCGAGGTCAGCAGGCGTTCGTGCTCGTGATGTAGTGCACGTCGTTGGGGTCGAAGCGCACGCCCTGGACCACGGCGTCGACGACGTTGCCGTCGGCGATCTGCTCGTAGTGGAGGTGCGAGGAGGGCTGACCACCGGACTGGCCGACCTTGCCGATGACCTTGCCCTGGTTGATCGACTGGCCGGCCGAGACCTCGAGCGAGCCGACGAGCAGGTGCGCGTAGCGGGTCTTCCAGCCGTTGCCGTGGCGGATGAGCACCATCTTGCCGTAGCCACCGGGGCCGTCGCCGGCGAACTCGACGGTGCCGCCGGCCGAGGCGCGCACGAGCTTGCCCTTGTCGTCGTTGCCGCTCCCCCAGTTCCAGTCGACCGACTTGAGCGGGCTGTGCTGGTGGCCGTCCGACCAGGTCCAGGCGCTGCCGCGCCACTGGGTGCCGCACTGGAAGGGGGCCTTGAACGCCGGCCGCGTGCCGGCGAGCTCGGCGGTGGGGGCAGCGCTCGCGACGCCGCCGCTCAGGGTGGCCACGGCGACCGCGAGTCCAAGGGTGATCCTGCTCGCTCGTCCGCTGAGGATGCTCATGTCGTGCTCCTTCGTGTCGATGTCCGCCGGGCCCGCTGCCCGACGACCTCGACCCTGCGGGCCGGTCCTGCGAAACCGCTTCGGACGGGTCGGGTCCGCTGCGAATCCGCTGCGGACGGGATTCGACGTCGCCGCTGCATAGCGGCGCGAAGCGGGGTTACCGGTGCGTAGTGGATACGGTTCGGGACATGTCGCACCACGTCGTCTCCGACCTCGTCGCCAACGTCCTCTCGATCGCCGTCACCGTCGGCGACACGGTCGAGGCGGGCACCGAGATCGCCCTCCTCGAGTCGATGAAGATGGAGATCCCGGTGCTCACCGAGCAGGCCGGCACCGTGAGCGAGGTCAAGGTCGAGGTCGGCGACGTCGTCCAGGAGGGCGACATCCTCGCCGTCATCGACTGACGCGCAGCTCGCTCCTCAGCGCGGGAGGACCGCCCGTCACCAGGGCACCCAGTTCGACCGGACGACCTCACCGCCCCTGCTGAGCACGATGCGCGCGTCCCCGGCGAGCGCCTTGTCGAAGACGCAGTAGCCACCCCACGTGTAGCCGTTGCCGCCGGGTCCGACGTTCGCCGGCGACGAGCTCGTGAAGTCGCTGGCCGCGGTCGACGAATGCTGGCAGGTCACCGTCCAGGAGGTGTTGCCGGGGAAGTCGCGGATGTCGAAGTCCATCTTCGGGCAGCCGCCGGCGCAGCTGCCGGTGCCGGTGCCCGTGCCGTTGGACCTGACGTTGTAGATCTCGGGGTTCCTGGGCTCCGGGACCGTGGTCGCCCTCTCGCCCGCCGTGGGGTCGCTCCACCCGGCCTCGCTGTGGGCACGGACCCGCAGACCATGTGTCTCGGAGTAGCCGAAGGTCTGGGCGTGCCGCTCGCGTGCGTCCGGTGCGCGCCAGCTGCCTCCGTCGACGCTGATCTGGACCTGGTCGATCGGCCGGCCGTTGGTCCGCAGGTTCCACGTCCAGGTGATCGTGCGGCCGCTGACGGAGGAGGCGAGCCCGCCGGGTGTGAGCGTCGGGCCGTAGGGGGTGACCTGGTTGCTCGTGGCCTCGGCGGACCTCGTGCCTCCGGTGTTGACGGTCCGGACCTTGACCGTGAGCGGGTCGATGCCCATGTTGGGCAGGGTGATGCGCACGGTCGAGCCGGGCGCGCAACCGCAGGCGTGCGTGCCGGACCGGCCACCGCCTCGCCACTCGATCGAGGAGAACCCACCGGCGCGCGGGGACCCGACCTGCACGTCGATGACGACGGACTTGTCGGGGTTGGGCGTGCGCGCGGTGACCGATGGGTTGCTCGGCACGCCGACCGAGGTGTAGGTCCACGGGTTGCCCTTGGGCGACTCGAGGTCGGCGCCATTCGTCGCCGAGACGGTGTAGCCGTAGCGGCGGCCGTCGTAGGGGATGGTGTCGGCGAGCGTGCGGGTCTGGGCGCCGACCTGTCCGATCTGCGTCCAGCCACCGCCGTCGACGTTGCGGTAGACGGTGTAGTGCTTGAGCGGCGGACCGTTGGGGTTGGTCTGCTGGTTCCACGACACCGTGATCGACTCGGAGTCATAGCCGGCACCGGGCCCGCGCGTCGCCCCGGTGATGCCCGTGACCGCCGGCGGGGTGCCGGCCGACTGCATCTGGACCGCCGGACCGAACGGACCTGCTCCCGCGCCGTTCCAGGCCTGGACCGACACCGAGTAGGGCGAGTTGTTGTCGAGCCCACCGGCGCTCGCGCTCGTCGCGGCGCCCGCGGCGGTCACCGTGCGCACGCCCGCACCCGAGCTCGTCGGCACGAGACGGACGACGTACTTGGTGATCTCCGAGCCCTTGTTGGGGGCCGGTGACCAGCCGACGTCGAGGGTGCCGTCGCCGCGGGAGATCATCCGGACCCCGGAGGTCGCCTCGGGCTTGGTGTCGGGGCGCACCGTGTTGCTCGCCGCGCTCGGCGGGCTGTCGCCCACGGCGTTGCGGGCGAGGACCGTGAACGTGTAGTCCCTGCCGTTGGTGAGCCCCGTGACGGTGCACGGCGACGAGGAGCACTCGAGCGTCCCGCTGCTGCCACCGGACCACCGCACGACGTAGGTCGAGATCGTCACGCCACCGTCGTAGCCGGGCGCCACCCACGACACGCGGGCCTGGCCGCCGGCGATGCGGTCGGCAACCGCGCTGACGCCCGTCGGCGCTGTCGGCTTGCCGCGCATCGTCACCGTGACCCGCCCGGCGGCGGTGCGGTCGGGACCGTCGGAGACGAGCAGCGAGATCGTCGCCGTCGGGCTGGGCTGCGACGTCGCGCGCAGGGTGAGCGTGCACCCGCTGCGCGAGACCTCGATGCCGGAGCCGCTCTCGAGCGCGGCCGCCTCGATCGAGCAGGACGGCTTCTCGAGCGGGGAGTCGAGGTAGCGGCTCACGTCGACCGTCGCGGACTCGCCCTCGTTGAGACCGTCGACGGCGATGGGGCGCATGCGTGGCGGTCCGAGGACGGCGGCCGGGTCCGCCCCATTGGCCCCCGCAGCGGCACCGGCGGCGAGACCGGCCGCGTCGCGGCCGAGGACCTGCACCGGGAACTTCACGGACGGCATACCGGGGGAGGTGACGGTGACCGATCCGGTGCCCGTGGGCGCACGCTCACCGGCACGGAGCGTGACGAGGCGTCCACCGGTCTCCGCCTGCTCGAGCTCGGCGCCGCGGGCCTGCGGCTCCCAGCGCGCCTCGAAGTCGACCTCGTCGAGGTTCATGCCGATGGGCAGCCAGGCGCGGCAGTAGGTCGGGATGTCGATCTCGCGCGGCCGGCCGCCGGCGGCGAGGACGAGCGGTGCGTCCGGGCAGCGCAGGAGCGGCACCTTGGGACCGACCTGGACCGGGATCGAGACGTATGCCGTCCGCACGTCCTTGTCGTCCGGGCTCTCCCTGTCGCTCACCTCGAGCATGAGTGCGCCGGGTCCGACGTAGCCCCCGCGCGAGGTGAGCTCGACCGCGTCGCCGCCCTGCGCCGCGCCGTCCAACGACTGCGCCGGGGAGGTGGACACCGTGGCGGCGGCGGTGATGCTCACGCGCTTGCCGCGCGGGGACCTCACGTGGTCGGAGAGCCGGACCGTCTTGGTCGAGTCCTTGTCGATCTCGATGAGCGTGCCCTCGACGACGAACGGCAGGCCGTTGTCGCCGGCGGGCACGTGGATGATCGCGAGGGCGCGGGCCTCGTCCTCGTCCTCGATGACGTAGGGGACGGTCTGCGGGTGGTCGCGCAGGGTGACGCGGACCTTGCCGTTCTCGATCGTGCCCGCGGGTGACAGGACCTCGACGATCCTCAGCGTCTCGGGGTCCGAGTCGATGTCGGTGTCGTTGGCGAGGGCGTCGACGAGTGCCGTCGTCTCGCCAGGGGTGGCCTTGGCCACGTCGTCCTGAGCGATCGGCGGGTTGATGTGGCCCTCGACGCCACGGACGAGAACGGTCGTGCGCGAGGGGTCGAAGATGCCGTTGTCGATGCCGTAGACGAACTGGTGCGTCGGCGCGCCGGGTGCGGGGGCGACGGTCGTGATGGTGTTGTCGTCCTCGTCGACCTGCCACTGGCGCTGCACCTCGCCGGGGTTGAGGTCCCTGAACTGCATCCGCACGGCGTCGCCCCGGGCGATGAGGTCGTTGCGCAGGACGTGGGCGGTGACGCGCTTGCCGGGGGCGGCGACGACCTCGTCCTCGACGGCGACGGGCGGCTGCGGGTCGCCGGGGCGCACGACGCCGACACGCACGAACGCCTGGCTCGTCGCACCGAAGCGGTCCTGCACCTCGTAGCGGATGAGCTCGGTGCCGGCGGCGTTGGGGTAGCCCTCGTAGCGGATCGTCGACGGGCCGATCGAGACGACGCGCCCGTGGGTGAGGTCGAGCGCCTCGGCGTCCTTGCCGACGATCCCGCGCATCGTCACGGTGTCACCGTCGGGGTCGACACCCGTCGAGGGGATCGTCAGGGTGACCGACTCGCCCGCGGTCACCGAACCGGAGAAGCTGCGGGCGACGGGCGCCTGGTTGGGGGTGGCACGGGTCGGCAGGGGGTTGACGGTGACCGTGAGCCGGCCGGTCTTCGCGCGCTCGGGCGAGCCCTCGGCATACGCGGCGTACTCGATGACGACGTCCTTGGGCGCCGCGAGTGCGGTGAACTCCGGGACGTAGCGGATGAGGTTGCCCGAGGCGAACGCCCGAGGCTCGCTGCCGCCGAGGACCTTGACGCTCCCGGGGTCGAGGACGAGGGGTATGCCGTCCGCCATCGTGTCGTTGTCGAGCACCCCCACCGAGACGCTGTCGCCCTCGCGGACGGTCGCGCGGTCGTCCTCGACCGTCGGTGCCGCCCCGGCGACGGGCGGCCGCTGGACGACGTTGATGCGACCGGTCGCGCGCTTGGTGCCGTCGCTGATGGTGTACTCGACCGTGCCCTGACGGCTCCCCTCGCCGCTGATCGGCGACGGCTCGAGGGCCTCGATGCGAACCCACCGACCCTGGTAGATCGTCGGGCGGAGCCAGCCGTTGTCGGCGTCGACCTTGGCGCTCTGGGTGACGACGACATCGGCGCGTGGGCTGTAGTCGTTGGCGAGGACGTCGACCATCGTCGGCGACTGGTCGCGCAGCGTCGCGCCGTCGGGCACCGCGACCGGTGGCGCCTCGGGGTCGGCGGGCTCGACGACGTCGATGCGGATCCGGCCCGGGCTCACGGTGCCACCGGACTGGGCGGCATAGGCGAGCTCGGTCGTCCCGAGTCCGTTGGGCGTCACCGTGACGACGCCGGTCGTGAGGTTGGTGTCGACGTCGAGCGGTCCGGTCGGCGCGACCTCGCCGGCGAGGCGGAGCCGGGCGTCGGGGTCACCGGGGTCGGCGCCGGGGATGTCGTTGCCGAGCGGCTCGAGCTGGACCGGCTTGCCGAGGACGGCGCGCACGACGTCGGGCTGCGTCGTCGGAGGGACGGCGTTGGGCTGCGCGAGGTCGAGGACCGTGAGGTTGACCTCGCCCTTGCTGCTCTGGCGGCCGTCGTTGATGGCGTAGGGGACGGTGGCGGGACCCGGCTTGACCGGCGCGCTGATCCCGACCCTGTTCTGCCCGTCGATGACCGTGCTCGGGTCGGCGGCGTCGACGGTGAGCGGGTCGCTCTCGCCGTCGCGCCAGTCGCCGAGGACGGAGGCGGCGACTCGGCCACCGGAGACGACGGGGTAGGTCCGGCGGGCGAGCTCGGCGCGCCCCTCACGCAGCTTCGGCGGGGTGTTGACCTCGTCCCCGACGACGGTGAGGACGATCTTGGCCGACGCCTTCTCCTTGGCCTTGCCGTTGCTCACCTTGTAGGAGAACGTGATCGTCGACGACGACGGGTTCGCGGGCACGTTGACGTCGACCGTCTGACCGTCGCTCGACACGGTCGCGGTGACGTCCGGTGCGCTCGGCGCGGTGAGGTCCTTGGGGTCGATCGCGAGGATCGATGCCTTGGCGTCGGTGTCGTTGTCGAGCGGGTGGATCTTGCTCGTGCGACCCGGGCGGACGCGCAGGTTGTCGGGCATCGCCTTGGGCGGCTGGCTCACCTGGTTGTCGTCGACGACGTTCTCGTCCTTCTTGTCGTTGTCGTCGTCCTGCCTCGTGGGTGGGATGAGCGCGTCCCAGTTGTCGATCTTCTGCTTCGTCGAGTCGAGGTCCCAGACGTCGCCGGTGTCGAGCTGGTTGAGGACGACGTTGCCGCGGTTGACGCGGAAGGCGACGCCGTCGCGCACGACCGCCTCGCCGACTCCGCCCAGCGAGCCCGCGGCGACGGCGTCGCTGCGTCCGCAGTTGGCGCCGTAGAAGACATTGCCGGTCTCGGCCCACGCGGCGTGCAGGCAGCCGCGGAGCACGACCGGGCGGGTGACGAGCGGCGGCTCGGCCGCGCGGTTGGCCTGGTCGCGCACCTCGACGCCTCCGACGCCGTCGCCGCTGCCGTCGAGGCTCACGGGACGTGCCGCGACCGCGTTGGCGACGACGACCGTCGACGCCTCGGGTCCGGGCACCTGGAGGGCGGCGTATGCCGGCCCGTCACCGAGAGCGGCCCCGGCGCTCACCGGCTCCTCGCGCCCCTCGACGTGCAGCTCGTCGCGGTCGGGGTCGTAGAGAACCCAGGTATCGCCGACAGCGGTGACGTCGAGCAGAGGGGCGCGCACGTCGGTCGTCGTGGTCACCGGCTTGGCGAAGCCGTCGGCGGTGGGGGTGATCGTCACGACACGTCCGGTCGCGCCCGAGACGGCGATGACCGCGCCGCTGGCGTCGACCGCCAGCGAGGCCGCGGCACCGATGGTGGCGAGCGGCTTGGCCGTCGTCGTGATGTCCTGGAGGGACTCGATGCCCTCCTTGGGGTCGACCCGTTGGGCCCAGACCTTGCCGGTCTTGGGGTCGACGGTGGCGATCGTGCCGCCGCGCAGGTCAACGGTCGCGGGGACGAACTGTCCGGCGCGCGCCTGGAGGGGCGCAGGGGCAGCCGCGCCGGAGTCACCGGACGTGGCGGTGCGGACGTCGATGGGCGAGAGGGTGTTGCCCGTCGCGATGCCGACGACGGCCGCGCCGTCCTGGAGGATGTCGACCTCGGACCCGTTCGCGAGCGCCGTCGCGACACCGGCGTCCAGCTGGCGGGCCTGGGTGTTGAGGCGGCCGAACTTCGCCTGGGCCGACGAGGAGACCCAGACCGCCCCGTCGCCGACGTCGGCCTCGTGGACGGTCGAGCCCCGGCTCGTGACGGCTGCATACGTGAGCAGGGAGGCGGCGATCGCGACGACGCCGACGGAGGCGATCCCGCGGCGGCTGCGGGTCAACCCCGCGACTCGGCGTGATGTGCGTGTCATGACGAACCCTCACCGCTCACCCCAGTGGGCGAGACTCCCCTTCCCTCGCTCGAACCATGCCACAGGTCCCCCGGGCAGGACATGGGGAGAACTGCCCGGGGCCCTCGGTTGCTCAGTACGGCGCGTTCCACTGGACCCATCCCGAGTAGTAGTCCCGCCCGCCCAGGCTGATCTGCACGCGGATGTTGCCGACGTTGCGACCGAAGATGGGACGGTAGGGGGTGGAGTACGAGGTCGGACCCGTGACGGTGATCGGCCGCCAGGTGCTGTAGTAGTCCGGGGTCCCGTTGCGGTCGGCGTCCTGCTGGGCGCGCCACTGGCCGCCTCCGGGAGTGAAGTCGCGGATGTCGAACATCACCTCGGGGCAGCCGGGAGACACTGCGCACGAGCCGACGCCGTTGCCGGACCTGTCCACGATGAGCCTGGAGCCCGGGTGGACGTTGTAGACGGTGGGGTCGGGCGGCGGGTCGGTGGTGCGGCTCATCTGTGTCCAGCCCGACCAGCCGGCGACGGAGTAGGCCCGCACCTGGATGACGAGGGGCTCGGAGTAGGCGCCGGTGGCCTGGATCGACGTGATCGCCGAGCTGCCCGTGTAGCGGGCATCGCCCGTGACCTCGACCCTGGTGACGTTGCGGCCGTCCTCCGGCAGGCTCCAGTTGAAGGTCGCCGTCCGGCCCGACGCGGTGTGGTTGCCCGCGCGCGGCGCGGGTGTCGGCCCGTAGGGGGTCACCGGGTTGCTGGCCGAGGAGGGGTTCGACGTGCTCGTGCCGTTGTCGGTGCGCACGGTGAACGTCTTGCCGGTCGTGCTCAGCTCCTTGGTCGTGAAGGTGACGCTGCCCCCGCTCGGGCAGGCACCGCACGAGAAGGTGCCGCTCTCCCCGGTCGAGCTGCTCCACGCGACCGAGGCGAATCCGGAAGCCCTGGGCGAACCGAGGGTGACGGTGAGCCGGGCCCTGCGGTCGCTCGTCGGCGTCGCGGCGCTCACCGAGGGCGTGGACGGCATACCGATCGACGTGAAGGACTGGACCGCGCTGTCCGGTGAGGTGATGTCGGCACCGTTGGTCGCGGTGACGACGTAGTCGTAGCGGCGGCCGTCGTAGACGACCTGGTCGCTCGTGCGCGTCGCGGAGGCCGGGACGGTCTTGAGGACCGACCACGCTCCGCCGTCGACCCGGCGCTTGACCGTGTAGCTCTTGAGCGGCGGTCCGTTGGGGCTCGTCGTCTCCCACGTGAGGGTGATGGCGGCGAGGTCCTTGTTGGCTCCCGGTCCGTCCGCCTTCGCGGTGAAACCGGCCGGGGCGGGAGGCGTGCCCGCGGACTGCATCGTCGTGTCGGCGCCGAACGGGCCGGGCCCGGCCTCGTTGTAGGCCTGCGCGGCGACGGCGTACTCGCTCATGTTGTCGAGGCCGGTGACCGTGGCCGTCGTCGCGGGGGCCGCGACCTCCGCCGTGCGGGGCGTCCCCCCGCTCGTCGGCACGAGGCGCACGAGGTACTTCGTCACGGGAGAGCCCTTGTTCTCCGGCGGCGACCACGTCATGGTCAGCGAGCCGTCGCCGCGGCCGGCCATCGACACCGCGGTGACGGGTCCCGGCTTGGTGTCGGGACGCGCGGCGTTGCTCGGGCCGCCGGGCTCGCTCTCGCCCACCGCGTTGGTGGCGGTGACGGTGAAGAAGTAGTCCTTGCCGTTGGTGAGGCCCTCGATGGTGCAGGGCGAGGCCGAGCACTCCTGGCTGCCGGTCGAGCCTCCGGTCCACCGTGCGGTATAGCCACGGATCGGGGCGCCACCGTCGTAGGACGGCGCCGACCAGCTCACGCGGGCGCGGCCCCCGGCGTCACGGTCAGCCTGCGCGGCCACCGACGTCGGCGGGTCCGGGCGGCCGAGCATCGTCACGCTCACCGCGCCCGTGGCCGCCCGTCCGGGCACCTCGGGGGCATCGGAGACGCTGATCGAGACCCGGCCGGTGGGGCTGGGTCGCGGTCCGGCGGAGACGGTGATCGTGCACCCGCTGCGGGTGACGGTGAGGCCGGAGCCGCTCGTCACCGAGGCGGCCTCGACGGCGCACTTCGGCTCCTGCACGGGCGAGTCGAGGTAGGAGCCGATGTCGACCTGCTGGCTCTCGCCCTCCTCGAGCCCGTTGACGGCGATGGGGCGCAGCCGGGGTGGCGGCATGTTGGCGTAGGGGTCGCTGTCGCCACCGACGACGGTGACGCGCACCGTGGCACGCACGTCGGACCCGCGCGTGCCGACGGACAGGACACCGGCGCCCGAGGGCGCGCCGGTGTCGGCGGTGAGGGTGACGAGCCGCTCGCCGGTCCCGCTGCGCTCGAGCCGCACGTCCGCCGGCTCCTGCTCCCACTCGGAGGTGAACTCGACGTCGTCCACCGACATCCCAACGGGCAGCCAGGCACGGCACAGCGTCGGCAGGTCGAGGTCTCGCGGCAGACCGCCCGCGAGCACGGTGACCGCCGTGGCCGGGCAGCGCAGCAGCGGCACCTTGGGGCCGATCTGGACCGGGACCGAGACGTAGGCCGTGTGGACGTCCTGCTGTTCGTCGCTCATCTGGTCGGTCACCTCGAACATCACCGAGGCCGGCCCGACGTAGCCACCGGAGGAGGTGAGGGTGAGGGTGCCGTCGCCGTCGGAGGCGAGGGCGAGGTTGCTGCCGGGGACGGTCGAGATCGTGCTCGCCGAGGTGATGCCGAGGGTGCGCCCCTGCGGCGACTTCACGTAGTCGCCGAGCCGGACGGTCCGCGACGAGTCCTTCTCCATCTCGATGAGCGCGCCCTCGACGACGAACGGCGTGCCGCCGGCGCCGCGCGGCACGTGGACGACGGCCATGGCCCGCGCGCCGTCCTCGTCCTCGATGACGTAGGGGACGGTGTGGGGGTGGTCGAGGACGTCGACGCTCACCCGGTTGCCGACGACCCGGCCGTGCGCGGAGAGCACGTCGACGACCTCGAGCGTCGCCGGGTCCGAGTCGATGTCGGTGTCGTTGACGAGGACGTCGACGGTCGTGGCCGTCTCGCCGGCCTTGGGCCTGGCGACGTCGTCGTTGGCGGTGGGCGGGTTGACCCAGTCCTTCTGCCCACGCACGAGCAGGCTCGCGCGCGACGGGTCGAAGACGCCGTTGGTGATGCCGTAGGTGAAGTCGTGGACGGGAGCGCCCTCGGCGGGCACCTTCGTCGACACGGTCTCCTCGTCGACGTCGACCTTCCACTGCGACGCCTCGGACGAGGGGTTGAGTCCCTCGTGCTGGAGCTCGACGGAGTCGCCACGCGCGATGAGGTCGTTGGCGGTGACCGGGACGGTGACCGTCTTGCCGGGCGCGGCCGTCACCGTGTCGTCGACGGCGACCGGCGGCTGCGGGTCGCCGGGGGCGACGACGCCGACGCGCACGAACGCGCGGCTCACCCCGCCGAAGCGGTCGACGACCTCGTAGCTGATGACCTCGGTGCCCGACGCGGTCGGGAACGACTCGTAGCGGATCGTCGACGGTCCGGTGGAGACGACGCGGCCGTGCGTCAGCTCGACCGCTCCGCCGTTGGCTCCGACGACCCCGGTGACACCCACGGTGTCGCCGTCGGGGTCGACCCCGGTCGTGGGGACGGTGATCGTCAGCGGGTCGCCGGCGGTGACCGACGACGAGAAGCTGCGGGCGACCGGCACCTGGTTGGGCCGCGCCTCGCTGGGCAGCGGCGTGACCCGGATGCTCACTCGACCGGTCTGGGCCCGCTCCGGCATGCCCTCGGGGTAGGCGGCGTACTCGACGGTGACGAGCTGCTCGGCCGTGAGCCGGGTCGCCCACGGGACGAACCGCACGACGTTGCCCGAGGCAAAGGCCGTCTGCTCGACGTCGCGGCCGAGGACCCTGACGCTCAGCGGGTCGATGCGCAGCGGGATGCCGTCGGCCATCGTGTCGTTGTCGAGCACCGGCACGGCGACGGCGTCGCCCTCGCGGACGATCGCGGTGTCGTCCTCGACCACGGGGTCGAGGTCGAGCGGCGCCTTTTGGGTGACCGTCACCTCGCCGGTCGCCTGCTTGGACCCGTCGCTCACGGTGTAGCGGATCGTCCCGCGGCGGGTGGCGTCGGCGGCCGCGCCGGCCGGCTCGAGCGCCACGACCCGGATCCACCGCCCCTGGTAGATCGACGCACGCAGCCACGAGTCCTCGCTCGTCGCGGCCGTCGCGGCCTGGGTGACGAGGACGTCGGCCCGCGGGCTGTAGTCGTTGGCGAGCGGGTCGACCAGGGTCGGCGACTGGTCGCGCAGCGTCGCGCTGTCGCCCACGGCGACCGGCGGCGCGTCCGGGTCCGCGGCCTCGATGACGTCGACCCGGATCCGGCCGGGAGCGACACCGCCGCCGACCTGGGCGGCATACGAGAGCTCGTAGGTGCCCGGCGCGGAGGGGGTGACGGTGACGACACCGGTGTCGAGGTTGCTGTCGACGGTGAGCGAGCCGCTGGCGCGGACCTCTCCGGCGAGGTGCATGCGGTCGTCGGGATCGCTGGGGTCGGCGCCGGCGATGTCGTTGCCGAGCGGCTCGACCTGGAGCGACTTGCCGACGACCCCGCGGATGACGTCGGGCTGGGTGACCGGCGGCCTCGCCCTGGTCTCGGTGAGCGCGACGACCTCGACCGGGACGGCGCCCTTGGTCCGTCCGCCACGCCCGTCGTCGGCGACATAGTCGATGCTCTCCTTGCCCGGCTCCGGTGGCGCGAGGTAGGCGAGGCGCCCCTGCCCGTCGATGCTGAGCCGTTCGCCGTCGACCGTCGCGAGGACCGGGTCGGACTCGGGGTCGCGCCAGTCCGCGACGACCGGCACCGCGAGCCGCTTGCCGGCAAGGACCGGGTATGCCGTCTTCGCGAGCCTGGCCTGTCCCTCACGCAGGTAGGGCGCGTTGTTCGTCGTCTCGGGGGCGATGGCGACCTTGACCGCGGCCCGCGACTTGGCCTTCACCTTGCCGTTGCCGACGAGGTAGGTGAACTGGAAGGGCTCGACGCTGCCGGCCGGCACCGTGACGTCGATGCTCTGGCCGTCGGCCGAGACCGAGGCGCGGACGTCGGGGTCCGACACGGCGCTGACGTCGCGCGGGTCGATGGCGAGCACCGAGCCGGCGGCGTCGGTGTCGTTGTCGAGGACGTGCAGCTTGCTCGTGCGACCGGCCCGGACGGTGAGGTTGTCGGGCTTGGCCGTCGGCGGCTGCTGGGCGACGGCGTCGTCGACGACGTTCCTGTCCTTCTTCTTGCTGTCCTCGTCGCGCTCCGGCGGCGGGATGAGGGCGTCCCAGTTGTCGATCTTCTGCTTGTCGCGCTGGATGTCCCAGGCCGAGCCGTTGTCGAGGTCGTTGAGGACGACGACGCCGCGGTTGACCCGGAAGGCGACGCCGTCGCGCAGCGGGGTCTCGCTGACGTTGTCGATGGTGCCCGTCGGCACCGGGTCCTCCCGGCCGCAGTTGGCGCCGTAGAAGACCTTGCCCGTCTCCGACCAGGCGCCGTGGACGCAGCCGCGCAGGACGACCGGGTGGGCCGGCAGCGGCACGGCGCCGCTGCGGTTGACCCGCTCGGCGACCTCGATGCCGCCGGACGGCGCACCGCCGTCGACGCGCACCATGCGCAGCGCGCTGCCACCGGCGATCGCGACCGCGTCGGCTGCCGGACCGGGGACCTGGACGGCGGCGTAGGCGGGCTCGCCCTCGGACGGCGCGAACCCGGCGGCGACGCCTTCGGTGCGGCCCTCGCTGTGCAGGGCGTCGCGCTGCGGGTCGTAGACCATCCACGCCCGTCCGAGTGCGGTGACCTGGAGCCGGTCGCCCTTGGCCCCGCTGTCAGTGGTGACGGGCTTGGCGAACGAGGAGCCGCCGGGACGGATCGTCGTCACCGTGCCCTTGGCGCCCGAGGCGACGTGCACCGCGCCGTCCTCGCCGACCGCGAGCACGGCGTCGCCGCCCACGGTCGCGAGCGGCTTGGTCGCCGCGCCGAGACCGCTGAGGTTCTCGATGCCGTCACGGGGGTCGACGCGCTGCGCCCAGACCTTGCCCGAGCGGGGGTCGACTGCGGCGATGGTGCCACCGCGCAGGTCGACCAGGGTCGGGACGATGCGCCCCGGCTGGGCCGTCGGGGATCCGGGCGCCGCTGCGGTCTCCTCGCGGAACTGGGCCGTGCGGACGTCGATCGGCTGGAGCTGGGCGGTCGCCTTCGACCACGCGACGACCGCGCTGCCGTCCTGGAGGATGTCGATGCCGGACCCCGGTGCGGCGTCGGAGGCCACCCCGGCGTCGAGCTGGGAGACCGCCTTGTTGAGCCGGCCGAACTTGGCCTGGACGTCGGAGGTGATCCAGACTGCGCCGTCGCCGACGTCGGCCTCGTGGACGGTGGCCCCCTGCGACGTCACCGCGGCCCACCCGAGCGTGGAGGCGGCGAGGACGACGACGGTCGTGGAGGCGACCCGCCCACGGCCCTTGGCGTGACGCAGCGACCGGGTCGCCGGGGTGGAGCGGGTGCGCCGTCGGAGCGGGTTCACGCCGATCCCTCGGCGCCGCGGGTGCGGCGCAGCGACGGCAGGGAGGGCAGGCTGCGGCGGGTGCGCGTGCGGCGGTCGCGCTCGAGCAGCGGCCGGACGTCGACGTCGGAGCGGATCCGGCGCCAGCGTGAGACGGTGCCGCGAAGCTCCCTGCGGACCCCGTCCGCGTCGGCGAGCAGGGCGGTCGCGACCTCGGCCTCGGGGTCGCCGGGGCCGAAGACGGCGGCATTGGCGCCGACCGCGATCGGCTCGGCGGAGGCTGACGCGGACGCGGGGAAGGCACGGGCCTGCTCGAGGCGGGTGGCGCCGCGCGGGACGGCCACGCCGAGGCTGCGGGCGTCGCTCACGAGGTCACGCCACACCCACGCCGGTCGCGAGGCGAGCGCACCCGTCGTCGCGTGGCGCCGACGCCGCCGCGTCTTGAGCCAGCGGATGAGCGCGTAGGCCCCGAGCAGCAGCAGGACCGGGACGACGAGCCCGAGGACGAGGATGCGCAGCCAGAGCGGCCACGACCCGATGTCGAGCGGGTTGCGCTTCTTCTTCTTGATGTCGGTGGCGTTCTGCGCCTGGTCCGGGCCCTGGAGGACCGAGGGTGGGTTGACGCCGGCCGGTGGCGGAACCTGGGCGCCGACCTTCTGCTCCTCGGACTTGAGCTGCTGCTCGTTGGGCTTCTTGTTGCGGTCGGGGAGGAAGGTCGAGGGCAGCAGCGCGTGCCACGTGCCGTCGTCGACCTGGACCTCGACCCAGGCGTGGACGTCCTTGCCCTTGATGGCGGTGCCGGACTCCGGGATGGCGCCCATGACGACCCGGGTCGGGATGCCCAGGCGGTTGCCGACGAGGGCGAGGGTGGCGGCGTACTGCTCGTCGTTGCCGGCCAGCTGGGTCGATCCGACGAACCGGCTGAGCCGGCTGAGCCCGTGACCGGGAAGGTAGACCTTCTCGTAGGAGTTCGCGGTGCCGCCGTCGGTGTAGGCGCCGTCGGACGTCATCGTCTTCGCGACGGCGACGAACTTCTCCCACGGGCTGCCGGCGCGGCCGCTCCAGGCATCGAGCTTGGCAT
Source organism: Knoellia flava TL1 (assembly GCF_000768675.1). GTDB lineage: Bacteria > Actinomycetota > Actinomycetes > Actinomycetales > Dermatophilaceae > Knoellia > Knoellia flava. Next base: position 29,310 of record NZ_AVPI01000032.1, read on the forward strand.
CGAGGAAGCTCGTGTCCTCGGCGACCTGCGCCCCGCTCGCGACCTTGAGGTCCTTGGGCAGGGTCGTCGAGACCGCGTCGTCGAGGACGGTCTGGAAGGTGTAGGTGTCCCCAGGCCGGACGAGGGCGGGGACGACGGCGGTCTCGGTCGCGGTGTTGAGCCAGAGGGCATCGGCGAGGTCGTCGCCCCGCGGCCCGTCGAAACGGACGCCGGTCGTCGACCCGGCCAGCGGCAACCATGCCCCCTCGTAGCCACCCTCGGGGACGGTCACCTTCGCCGTCACGGGCGTGCCGGTGACACGAGGGGCGATGCGCGTGCCCACCTGCTGGAAGGGCGTGCCGTCGGTGGCGCGGTCGGCGGCACCCCAGACGAGGCCGTCGTAGCTGTCGAGGGTCGCGAACCGGATCGGCGTGCCGGCGGGAAGGCCCGTGACCCGGAGGATCTCGGTGTCGTAGAGCTCGGCCGAGTTGGGCTCGGTGTAGCGGCGGAACCCCGAGAGCGGGCTCATGAACTGGGCGACGTCGTAGGGCGGGGTGAGCTGGTCGCGCACGACGGTGCGCGCCTCGCTCGACCCGGCGCCCGGGAGGACCTGTCCGAGGAAGGTGCCCGCGAGCGCGGCGACGGTGAGGAGCGCGACGCCGGTGACGGCCCGGGCTCGCTGGCCGGCGCCGTTCTGCAGGCTCGCGCGGGTGCGGGCGGCCCGGGCGACGAGCCAGAGGATGAGGACAAGAGCGAAGACGACGCCCTGGACGAGCCTCGCCGCCGGCTGTTGCGTGCCGAGCGCGATCGTCCCCACGAGGAGCACGAGCGGGGCGACGGCCGCGCCGCCGACGCTGCGGAACCGGCGGGCGACGCCGTAGGTCGCGGCGGCCCCGAGGAGGCCGGTGACCCATGGCAGGGCGACGAGCGGGCCGCGGGCGTCGACCGGCGGCAGGAGCGTGAGCCACTCCTTCCACCCGGTGACCGGGGTGACGGCGAGGTCGGTGAGGGTCTGCAGGCTCGGGATGACGCCACCGATGAGGTCGCCGCGCACCGCGACGGGACCACCGAGGACGAAGTGGAGGGCGGCGAGGACGAGCACCGTCGCGAGGAGCGGCCACGAGCGCGTGACCGCGACGTGCGCGACCACGGTGCCGAGGACGACGCCCACTGCCGCGGCGAGGATCCACTCCCAGCCGATGAAGCCCGTGCGGAAGCCGACGAGGGCGATCGTCACGAGGACGAGGGAGAAGGCGAGGTCGACGAGGACGTCGCGGGACGGCATACCGGGGAGGATGAGGCGCGAGGACGAGGGGCGCGCGTTGCGCTCGTCGGCCCGGGCACGGCGGCTCGCGGTGGCGTCGATGCTCATGACGAGGTCCCGTTCATGCGAGTGCTCCGCTGAAGAGGACGCGGCGGAGGTCGCCGAGCTCGCGGACGGTGAGGATGGTGAGCCCGCCTGCGTGCCGCACGCCGACCTGGGCGTCGGGGTCGATGACGAGCGCGACCTTGATGACCTCGACCTCGAACTGGGCGAGCGCCCGCTGCACCTGGATGAACGGCCGGTGCGAGCCGGTGACGAGGATGGCGACGCTCGCGTCGGGAGCGAGCGCGGCGCCGTCGCTCGCCGAGCCGAAGACGTCGGTCGGCCCGACGGCGGCGCGGGCGAAGGTGTCGAGCGTGAGCGGCGCGGTCGCGCGCGAGATCTGCTGGTCGCCGACGACGACGGTGGTGTCCTGCTCGTCGAGGATCGAGCGCACGGCGAGGGAGGCGGCGCACGAGATGGCGAGCTCCACGGCCGCGTCCTCGCCGGTGTAGACCTCCGGCGTCGTGTCGACGACGACCGCGAGGTGGGACCGGCGGGTGTCGAGGAACTGGCGCACGAGGAGGCGGTCGTGCTTCGCGCTCGAGCGCCAGTGGATGTAGCGACGGTCGTCGCCGGGCTGGTACTCACGCAGGGCGTGGAAGGCGAGGTCCGACATCGACAGGTCCGGCGTCACCTGGCCCTCGAGGTCGCGCAGGAGGCCGGCGCCGAGTGGCTCGAGGCTCGTCGTCAGCGGGTGGACGAAGAGCTCGGTCCGCTCGGTCCACTCCATCGTGCGGCGGACGAGGCCGAGCGGGTCGCCGTGGACGGTCGTCGCCGGGCCGACCTGGATGACACCGCGGCGCTCGGTGGGCACGACGAAGAGCTCCTCGTGCGACTTGCCCGACCCGAGCGAGGGCAGGGTGAAGCGGGCGGCCGATCGACCGACGGGCAGCTCGACGAGGAGCGGCAGCATGCCGCGGCCCGAGAGGTTGCGGACCTCGATGCGACCCGTGGCGGGTTCGCCGACGACGACGCGCGTCGGGTCGACGTCGGTGCGGATCTCGACCTTGGCGTGGCCGATCGCGAGCGCGACGCACGCGAGGAAGAGGACGAGGCAGGCGGCGGCGATCATCGCGAGCTCGGTCCAGCCGTAGCGCCCCGCGAACCACCACGAGACGAGCCCGAGGACGAGGACGGTCCAGCCGAGCGGCGAGACCCAGCCGAGGGCCCGGGCGACCGGGCGCCAGACCGGCGCGGACCGCTCCGCGAGCGGCTTGATCCGCTCGCCGGTGAGGTCGACGAGGCGGGCGCCGGTCTGGGTGATCGCGGCCGGGATCTGCACGCGCGGCAGCGTGATCGTCGGCAGCTCGGGGCGCAGCCGGGTGGACCGGCCGCCCGTCGACGGCGACGGCTGGCCGTCCTTGCGGAGGTCGTTGCGGCGGACCTCCTGCGTGTCGTCGCTCTGGCGCAGGCCGAGCAGCGAACGCCAGCGCGAGCCACCCGTGGCGGTCGCGCCCGAGGCGCGTCGGCGGCTCGGCTGGTCCTGCGCGGGGCGCACCTTGAGCGAGGAGCGCGAGACCGTCGCCTCCTCCTCGACGAGGGCGGGAGGGGCGGGCGACGCCGGGGTGGGCGATGCGGGGCTCGGCGCAGCCTGGGTCGGCGCAGCCTGGGTCGGCGCAGCCGGGGAGGCCGACGGGGGCGGTCCGCTCAGGTCGGACCGCCTCACCGTCGCCTCGTCGGGCTCCACCGGGTCGGACATCTCAGGCGACGCGCTCGGTCGGCGGTGCGACCTCGCCGAGGATCTGGTCGATGACCTGCTCGACGGTGATGCCGGCGAACTGCGCCTCGGCGGTGACGAGCAGGCGGTGGTTGAGGACCGGGTGGGCGAGCAGCTTGATGTCGTCGGGGATGACGTGGGTGCGGCCCTGGCCGATGGCCCACGTCTTCGCGCACCGGATGAACGCGAGGCAGCCACGCACCGACAGTCCGAGCCGCACGCTCACGTGGCGACGCGTCTCCTCGGCGATGCGCGAGACGTAGTCGAGGATCGCGTCGTCGACGTGGACCTCGTCGGCGAGCTCGGCCATGTCGAGGACGACCTGCGAGGTGACGACGGGCTCGAGCGCCTTGGTGCGGTCACGGGTCTTGGCGTCGCGGAGCACGCGCACCGTGGCGTCGTGGTCGGGGTAGCCGAGCGTCGTCTTCATGAGGAAGCGGTCGAGCTGGGCCTCGGGCAGGCGGTAGGTGCCGGCCTGCTCGATGGGGTTCTGGGTCGCGATGACCATGAACGGCTCGCCGACCTCGTGGCGCACGCCGTCGACGGTGACGCGGGCCTCCTCCATGACCTCGAGGAGCGCGGACTGCGTCTTGGGCGAGGCGCGGTTGATCTCGTCGGCGAGGACGATCGTCGCGAAGATCGGGCCCTTGTGGAACTCGAACTTCTTGCTGTTGGGGTCGTAGATCGTCACGCCGGTGACGTCGCTCGGCAGGAGGTCGGGCGTGAACTGGATGCGGCTGTTGGTGCCGTGCACCGTGCTCGACAGCGCCCGCGCGAGCTGGGTCTTGCCCGTGCCGGGGAAGTCCTCGAGGAGCAGGTGGCCCTCGGACAGCATGCACGTGAGGGCCAGGCGGATGACGTGCTCCTTGCCGAGCACGGCCTTGTCGACGTTGCTCACCATCGCCTCGAAGGTCTTGGTGAACCACGCGGCCTGGTCGTGGGTGACCGTCATGGGTCGGGGTCCTCTCGTCGCTGTGGCGGGGCGGACCGAGGTGCCGATCCCGTGCGCGTTGCTCGGCTCGGATGGCGCCACCCCCCGTGGGTGCTTCAGGCACCGCGACGATCCCCGGCGTGACAAGAATTTCCGCGTATGCCGTGACGCACCTTACCGGCTGCCGGCCCCCTTCCCCATGGGTGCCCATACCTACTCTTTGCCTACCGGAAGGTAGTTGAAACCGCACCTCTCGCGGTCCCCACCCCTCCTCCACTTCTTGCCCCGATGCGACATCTCGGCCCCGCGCTTCGCCGCGACTTGTTGCCCCGATGCGTCATTCCGGGCTCGCCCCTCGCCGCGACTCATTGCCCGAACGCGCCAGGCGTGGTGGCCCGTCACCACATCCTCTGGGCGAGTTCTTTCGTGAGCATGCGACGCCATGTGGCCAGGTGCGCCTCCACCGCACAGTCCCCGAGGCTGCCGCCGCAACACGAGCAGAGGAGCTCGGCGTCGATCGTGGGACTGCACTGCGCGGCTGCCATGAACCGGGCATGGATGTCGGAACCGTCGACAGCCTCATGCGGAGTCCAGCGCACGACCTCGAAACCCACGTCCGTGAGACCGGCCTGCCTCTGCTCCTCGGCCATGAGCCGCCGACGGACGGACTCCTCGGAGGTGCCGTCGAGGAGGTACTTGCCCAGTCCATCGGCCTCACCTGCGACGCCGTGGTCGGGCCAGAGGACGTCGGGTCTCGCGACGAACCTGCCCGCCCGGTCGAGGACGACCACTTGGGGAACACCGACGGGCAGTCCCCACCGATGAGCGGCCCACGCCGAGGCCGACTCGAGCCAGTTCTCGCGCCGACCGTCCGCAAGGAACAGCACGGCGTTCGCGTTCGTCACCTTGGGCCATCGGCGCTGATGGCATCGCATCGCCCACAGGTCGGCGTGCGTCACCATGCCCGACCGCAGTGCCCCGTCGGCGATTGCGAGGGCATCCCGCGGGTGCAGCTCCCTGGCGCAGTCAATGACGGTGCGCGCCGCGATGAAGCGCGGCGCGCCGTTCTGGATGACGATGTGCTCGTAGGGCGTGGCGCCGCGGTGGAGCCTGCGCCACGTGTCGCCGCGACTGGTGCGGACGTCGTCGAGGACGGTCATCGTCACGTGGTCCGGCGGATGCGTGGGATGAGGCAGCCCCAACAGTGCGGCAGCGCTGGCGTGGCTGACGATCGCGTCCTTGGTCAGCCGTACGGCCGCCTCAGCCATTGCCCGGTGGGCCTCCCAAGAGGTGAGGAGGGACCATGCGGGCTGCACGGCATACAGGTTCTTCGAGACGAGGCCGAGCTCGCCCGAGAGGACCGCACGGTTCATGGTGCGGAGCGAGAGGCCCGCCGCGACGACATCCGGGCGCACGAAGGGCTGAGGAAGGACCGCGAATCTGCTCATCACGTCATGCTGTGGCCGACGGGCGCGCGGACAAGGGTGCCTCCTGTCCGCCTGTGGATGACCGGAAGCGGCTCGTGCGTCTGTGGAGGACGACTCCGGTGGCGCAATCGGGCAAGAAGTCACAGACGCGCGTGGCGCGTTGGGGCAAGAAGTCACAGACGCGCGTGGCGCGTTGGGGCAAGAAGTCGCAGACGCGCGTGGCGCGTTGGGGCAAGAAGTCGCAGACGCGCGTGGCGCGTTGGGGCAAGAAGTCGCAGACGCGCGTGGCGCGTTGGGGCAAGAAGTCGCAGACGCGCGTGGCGCGTTGGGGCAAGAAGTCGCAGACGCGCGTGGCGCGTTGGGGCAAGAAGTCGCAGACGCGCGTGGCGCGTTGGGGCAAGAAGTCGCAGACGCGCGTGGCGCGTTGGGGCAAGAAGTCGCAGACGCGCGTGGCGCGTTGGGGCAAGAAGTCGCAGACGCGCGTGGCGCGTTGGGGCAAGAAGTCGCAGACGCGCGTGGCGCGTTGGGGCAAGAAGTCGCAGACGCGCGTGGCGCGTTGGGGCAAGAAGTCGCGGGGGCGGGGGGACGGCGGCGGGCCCGCACCCTCGGAACGAGGATGCGGGCCCGCTGTGGCATCTGCTGCGTGCCTGAGGCGTGCAGCAGGTGCGGACTACTCCGCGCTGGGCGGGGTGATCTTCAGCTGGGCCGACATGTTGCCCTGCGTCGTCGTGACGACGGAGACGCCGGTGCCGTAACCCACACCGTCGTCGGCGGGGTTGCCCGTGCCGAGCGGGGTGATGGCCCCCACATCGGCGCCGTAGTACTGCTTCAGCGGGTTGCCGTCCGCGTCGACGACACGCGTGCTGTACGGGGCGTTGCCGACCGAGGGCACCACCGTGGACGCGTCGGCATCTCGGTAGAAGATGGAGAGCTTGCCGTCGGCACCCTTGCGGATCTCGAACCCGGGGTACCAGCCCTTGTCGTCGGTGAAGGACTTGACCGCGGCCTGCTTGCCGAAGGTGTTGCACACCTCACCGGTGAAGTCGGCCTTCGTCGTGCACTCGTTGAACGGGTAGGTCCCGAACAGGTTGAACGCGGCGTTGGACGACTGCGGACGCGACGGCAGGTTCTTCAGCGTCGACGTGTCGTTGAGAGCGTTCGCACCACTGCGGCGCAGCGGGTCGAAGTGGCTGTCGACGATGAGGAGACCACCCTTGGCGCCCTCGCTCGGGAGGGTCGTCAGGTTGTTGAGCACGTGGTTGGCGTTGCCGTACGACGTGTCGCGGTACCAGACGAGCGCACCCGGGGCGTTGTACTTGATCTTCTCGACCTTCCACGCGCCCTCGCCACCGAGCTTCTGGTAGGTGGTGTCGTAGGCGTACTGGAGGCCCTTGTCGAACCCGTCGAGGTTGCGCCATTCGACGAGGTAGTACTGGGCGTAGTCGTGCTTGCCCGGGTCGAGAACCCAGCCGGCGCCGGAGCTGTCGGTCCAGGTGCCGACCGTGGCGGTCCAGCCGTTGTTGGCCTCGGCGTCGTCGCTCCAGACGGTCGTGCTGCCGTTGGTGAGGGCGAGGTCGTCGAGGAACCAGCCCTTGTCCTCGAACGCGGCGTCGGTCGCGTAGAGGAAGCGGACCTTGACGGTCTTGCCGGCGAACGGGGTGAGGTTGGCGTAGTAGTGCTGCCAGCCCTCGATGGTGCCCGTGACGCCGTACTTCTTGTTGCCGAAGTCCTTCATCCGCCCGTTGGGGTCGGAGTAGCCGTCAGGAGTGGTGACCTCCTTGCCGGCGGCGTCGTAGAGCTTCTGCTCGGTCCACGTGGTGCCACCGTCGGTGGACACCTCGAAGAAGCCGTAGTCCCAGTCCTCCTCGATGGAGCCGGTGTTCCAGGACCAGAACCGGGCGTCGCTCGCACCCGCCGGGACGGCGACGTCACGGGTCAGGGTGTTCTTGGCCCACGACTGGTCGGCGCTGGAGAACCACATCGACGCGCCGCTGTGCGGCTCCGCGAGGGAGACCGTCTTGGGCGGCAGGTTGATCTTGACGCCGTCGGCCGAGCCCTTGGGGGTGCGGCTCGTCTGGCCGACCTTGATCTGCTGTGCGGCGTCACCGGGGTTGACGACCTTGGGGTCGGCCCAGCCGAGGACCCACTTGTCCCAGATGCCCATGTGGGTCGGCATCGACTGGAAGATCGGGCCCGAGTGCGAACCGGAGCTCATGAGGTCCCAGAAGTCGACGTCGGAGTCGCCGCCGCTGGCGGTGTCGTAGAGGTCCGGGAGACCGAGGTCGTGGCCGTACTCGTGCGCGAAGACGCCGACGCCGGAGTCCTCGGGCTGGACGATGTAGTTCGACAGCCGCAGGTCGGTGCCGGGCACCGGGGCGCCACCGGCGACCGCGGAGGAGTGCGCCCAGATGGCGTAGGGCCCCTCGGCGCCGCCGCCACCGGACTTGTCCTCACCGGCGTGGACGAGGACGACGTGGTCGATGATGCCGTCGGGCTCGAGGACGTTGCCGTCACCGTCGCGGTCGCCCTGGTCCTCGATGTCGTAGTCGGCCCACGGGAAGCTCGGCTGCGCCTTGGCGAGCGCCGCCACCGCGTCGATGGGCAGCTGGCCCGGGCCGAGCGGGTTGTCGGGGTGGCCCTGCATGTCCTGGATCGCGCCGTACTCCCACTCACCGGTCTCCGGGTTCTTGTGGCAGGTGGTCGCGCCGTAGTAGGCCTCGGAGTGGGGGACGGTGATCCACGGGGTCGCGGCACCGCTCACGGTGTAGGCACCCTTGGACATCTCCTCGTACATGTTCTTCATCGTGTAGCCGGAGATGTCGATGCCCGGCTTGCCGTCGGGCCCGGTGAGGTCGGGGCGGACCCGCTCAGTGATGCCCGTCTGGGTGTAGAGCATCTTGTTGAAGTGCTCGGACGAGAAGTCCGAGACCCACATCGAGTTGTTGTCCTTGAGCTCGCTCTCGGCGGGGTTCGGGATGTTGTTGTGCTTCGGGCCGTTCTGGATGTTGCCCGCCACACAGTTCTCCGCGCTGAAGCCGTCGGGGACCATAACGTCGGTGAAGTCGTCGTTCGCCTTGTCGTTGAACTCGACGAGGATCGTGAGGAGCTTGGCCTCCTGCGTCGACTTCGCCTGCTTGAAGCGCTTGGACTTGATCTCCTTCGGGCTCTTGCCCGTCCGGATCGACTCCGCCTCCAGCTTGGCGAGCTGCCGCGCGGCGCGCGGGTTGCCCTGGCTGTGCTTGCGGTCGACCTGCTTGGCCTTGGCCAACGCCTTCTGCTGCTGGTCGGCGGTGACCTTGGAGACGGTCTTCCCGTTGCGCTTGACGGCCTTGTCCGTCGAGCTGGTGGCCTCCATCCGCGGGGCGACGTAGTTGATGTAGCCCTCGGACGACGCGCTGTCTGCGCCGGCCGATGGCGAACCTGAGCTGGGCGCGGCGACGACGGAGCTCGACCCCATGGTCAAGCCGGTCGCGGCCAACGCCAGCGCGGGCACTGCGGCGAGGTAGCGCCGCCGTCCGCGCGGAGATGTGCGAGCAGTCATGTCTCTCCTCCAGGAACCGGGCAGGGGGCCCGGGCGTGCGTGCGTCTTTGCACGAACTTCTGTGCATCCTGCCGCGAGGCACCGACAGAGGGGAAGAACTTTGCGCCGAGTGGTCACGACGGGTCCCCGGGATGGCCCGGAAGAGACCCCCGTATGCCGTCCGCGCAGGTCAGGGCGTCCCGACGCGACCCACTCCCCCGCGCCTACGGCCCCACTCGTCCTGCGCTCGCTGGCTCCGGCGATCGTCGTCAGTCGAGCAGGGCCAGGTCCGCCTCGGTCACCATGCGGGTCGAGAGCGCGTGCTCGACGAGCCGAGCCTTGCGGTTGCTCGCGAGCTTGCCGGGACCGCCGTGCAGCCCCCGCGTGCCGGCGTCGGCGAGCTTCTGGCAGACGTTGTCGAGCTTGCGGTTGAACTTCGTCGTCGTCCAACCCAGCCGCTCCGCCGCCTGGGCGGAGGACGGGATCTGGCCCTGGCCGGCATACGAGGTCCGCAGGAAGCTCTCGCACAGCGCGACGACGAGGAGCTTCTGGTCGGGGGTCATCGAGACCCGGCCGACGGTCGTCTCGCCGGGCGAGTCCTCGGGCTCGGGCTCGGGGTCGTTCTCGATCGTCGTGAAGGTCGCGTCGTCGACGGTGATGTCGAAGTCGTAGGTCGTGGGGCCCGCGGTGAACCACACCGTGAAGGCCTCGAGCGCGAGCGGGATCCGGGCACCCGGGTTGAGCCAGGCCTGGAAGAGGCCCTTGCGGTCGCCGACCGTGGCGGTGAGGGTCGAGCCGACGTTGGTGAGCCACCAGAGGTCGTGCTCGCGGTGGACCTGGAGGAAGACGCGGTGGAGGTAGGGGTTGTCGTCGATCTCGACGTCGGCGACGCGGCCGATCGTCAGCGGCGCGCCCTCCGGCGCGACGAACTCCTCACCGCAGAACTCCACGGTCACTGCCATCGGGTCACCCTCCTTGGACGCACTTGATCGCCGAGTATGCCGATGTCGGGCCGGCCGCGCGGGCCACCGCCACCTGCGCACAGACGGACTGGCCGGGCTTGGCCGTGACGCGGTGCGGCATCGCCTTGACCGTGGTCACCGTGGCGTCGGCCACCTGGGCCTCGCTGGGGGCGATGCGCATGCGGTAGTAGTCGCCCTTGCGGACGCCGGCGTACTGCCACGAGAAGACCGCGCCGCCGGCGATGCCCTGCCCGTCGATCGCCGGCTGCTCGGGGATGTCGACGACGGCACCCCCACCTCCCTGGGTGACCGACGCCGTCGGGGCGTCGGTCGAGGCCTCGGTCGGCTCGTCGCCCCCGCGGAAGCCGATCGCCCAGACGAGGGCGCCGACGAGGGCGACGAGCACGACCCCGACACCGGCGAGCAGGGCACCGCCGCTGATCGTCGTGGGCTGCGATCCGGCGTCGGCCTCCTCGTGGGCGGGACGGCTCGTCGAGGTCGTGGTCGGCGTGTAGGTCTGGGCCGAGGTGACCTTGGGCGCGCGGACGCTCGTGCGGTCGGGGTCGGTGTGCTCGGGCGCCGGCTGGCCGGTGCTGTCGGCGACCGTCGTGTGTCCCGACTCGTCGAGGACGACGATCGGAGTGCGGGCGAACCGCTGCTCCTGCTCGATGGCCTGGAGGCCACGGGCGAAGTCGATCGCCGTCTGGGGACGGGCGTCGGGCTTCTTGGCCATGGCGTGGCCGAGGAGCCGCTCGAGGCTCAGGGGGACGTCGGCGCGGCCGGTCTGCGGCACGGGGGTCGCGCGGATGCGGGGCATGAGCGCGTATGCCGAGTTGTCGCCTCCCGGTTGCTCGAACGGCGAGCGCCCCACGAGGAGGTGCCAGAGGGTCGCCGCGAGCGAGTAGACGTCGCTGCGGGCGTCGCCGTTGCTCTGGCCGTAGAGCACCTCGGGCGGGGACCACGGCACCGAGACGCCCACGTCCTCGTCGTGCTCGTCCTGCCCGACGGCGCGGCCGGCGATGCCGAAGTCGGTGAGCCCGGGGGCGCCGTACTGGCTGACGAGGACGTTGGCCGGCTTGATGTCACGGTGGACGATGCCGGCCCGGTGCGCGGTCTCGACGGCGCTGGCGAGCTGGATACCTGTGCGCAGCACCTCCTCGACGGTGAGCCGCTCCCGCTTGGCCCGGGTCGCGAGGTTGGGCGGCGGGTAGTACTTCATGACGAGGTAGGCGCCACCGTCGGCCAGCTGCTCGCTGCGGAAGACCTGGACGATGTAGGGGTGGTCCGCGAGCTGGGCCATGGTGTTGGCCTCCTCGACGAACTGCCGACGGATGGCCGGGGTCAGGCCGTCGCGCTTGAGGACCTTGACGGCGACGGGCATCCGCGGCATCTGCTGTTCGTAGAGGAAGACGTCGGCATAGCCGCCCGAGCCGAGGGGCTGGCGGTAGACGAGGCCGGGGATCTCGGGCGCGGAGCCCGGGGCAGCTCGGGTCACTCGGAGACCTCGTAGGTGAGCGAGACCTCGTCGGCCAGCGTGAGGACGGCGCCGGGCTCGATGCCGAAGTCCTCGGTGGGGCGCAGGCGCACCGGCTCCTGGCCGGGCAGCGTCACCGTCGTGCCGTTGGTCGAGCCGAGGTCCCGCACGAGGACGTGCCAGCCCTCGAGGATGACCTCGGCGTGGTTGCGCGAGATGTCGTTGTCGCGCGAGGCGAGGCGGACGAGGTGCGGCCGGCTGCTCGGCGGCAGGTCGGCGTTGACCTTGGGAGAGCGCCCGAGGAGGACGCCGCGGTCGAGCGGGACGAGCCCGCCGGTGGAGACCCGCAGGACGCCGAGCTGTGGGCGCGGGGTCTGGAAGGGCTGCTGCGTCGGGATGTCGCGACCGCAGACACGACAGCTGCTCGCGTGCGGCGACGAGTGGTGGCCGGCGGGGCAGATGACGGCGAGGACGATCGGGCTGTCGGCGGGACCGTCGACGGCCGGGCCGAGCGCGCTGCGGTCCATCGTGACGTCGGGAGCGGGCGGCGCGCTCGCAGCGGGCTGTCCGGGTGGCGGGACGGGCTCGGACGGCGGCTCGGGTCGGGGGTCCGAGGCGGGTGCGGCGGGCCC
>NZ_AVPI01000033.1 GCF_000768675.1 Knoellia flava TL1
CCTCGGGCGAGGCCGGGACCGAGGGTTCCGCGGCGCCCCGCCGCAACCGCAGCCGTCGCCGCACCCGCGGCGGCAAGCCGGCGGCCTCGACCGACTGAGCCGCGCCGGCCGGCATACGGCATCGGCATGACGAAGGCCCGCCCCGCAACACGCGGGGCGGGCCTTCGTCTCTCATCGTCAGGCCGGGATCGTCGCGGTGTCGATGACGTAGCGGTAGCGGACGTTGCCCGCCACGACCTCGTCGTATGCCGTGTCGACGGTCGTCGTGTCGCTCGCGTCGAGCTTCTCGATCGTGGCGCCGATGCCGTGCTCGGCGCAGAAGTCGAGCATCTCCTGGGTCTCGCCGATGCCACCGATGTTGCTGCCGGTGAGGACCTTGTTGCCGCCGATGAGGCTCCCCGGGCTCACGGAGAGCTTGCTGGGCGGAAGGCCGACGTTGACGAGCGCACCGTTGGGGCGGAGCAGCCGGACGTAGGTCTCCATGTCGAGGTCGGCGCTCACGGTGTTGACGATGAGGTCGAAGCTGCCCCTCGCGTCCTTCATGGCGTCCTCGTCGCTCGTCGCGATGTGCCGGCTCGAGCCGAGCTCCTTGGCGTCGTCGGCCTTGGCGGAGGAGCGCGAGAGCGTGGTGACCTCGGCGCCCATCGCGGCGGCGAGCTTGACGGCCATGTGCCCGAGGCCGCCGACACCGACGACGGCGACCTTCTTGCCCGGCCCGGCGCCCCAGCGGCGCAGCGGCGAGTAGGTCGTGATCCCGGCGCAGAGCAGCGGAGCGGCCTCGTCGAGCTCGATCCCCTCGGGGATGCGCAGGACCATGCGCTCGGTGACGACGATCTGCTGGCTGTAGCCGCCGGCGGCCCACTCGCCGTCGTAGTTCTGGCTGTTGTAGGTGCCGACCGAACCCTTGCTGCAGAACATCTCCTGGCCGTTCTTGCAGTTCTCGCACTCGCCACAGGAGTCGACGAGGCAGCCGACGCCGACGCGGTCGCCGACCTTGAACTTCGTCACGCCGTCACCGACGGCGCTCACCGTGCCGGCGATCTCGTGGCCGGTGACGATCGGGTAGTGCGCGGCGCCCCACTCGTCGCGGACGGTGTGGATGTCGCTGTGGCAGATGCCGGCGAAGGCGATGTCGATCCGGACGTCGTCGTCGCGCAGGTCACGGCGCTCGAGGTCGACAGCCTCGAAGGGAGCGCCGGCGGAGGGGACGGACAGTGCTCGTGTGGTGGTGGGCATGTCACCACCGTAAACCCGCACGAGGGGTGCCCCGGACCGCGCGTCGGGGGCTGCGCCTAGACGCGCGGCAGCAGGCTCTCGGCGACCTCGCGGTAGGCCTTGGCGCCCTTGGAGGTCCGCGACGTCGCGAGGATCGACCGACCCACGGCGGGCGCCTCCGCGAACCGCACGGTGCGCGGGATCGGGGGCGAGAGCACGGGCAGGTCGTAGCGCTCGCCGACGTCGGAGAGGACTTCTTGGGCGTGGTTGCTCCGCCCGTCGAAGAGCGTCGGGAGGATGCCGACGACCTCGAGCTTCTTGTTGAGGAACCTCTTGACGTCGGCGACGGTGTCGAGCAGCTGTCCGACTCCGCGGTGGCTGAGCATCTCGCACGGCATCGGGATGATGAGCCCGTTCGCGGCCGTGAGCGCGTTGAGCGTGAGCACCCCCAGGCTGGGCGAGCAGTCGATGAGGATGACGTCGTAGTCCTTGCGCACCGGGTCGAGCGCGGTCTGGAGGACGTACTCGCGCGCCGGGCGGCCGAGGAGGACGGCCTCGGTGCCGGCGAGGTCGATCGAGCTCGGCACGAGGTGCACGCCGTCCTCGCACTCGACGACGACGTCGCCGATCTCGACCTGGCCGAGAAGGACGTGGTGGACCGACTCCTCGACCTCGTCCGGGTCCACGCCGAGGCTGAAGGTCAGGCAGGCCTGCGCGTCGAGGTCGACGAGGAGCACCCGCTTGCCGAGCTCGGCGAAGGCAGCGCCCAGCGAGGCCACCGACGTCGTCTTGGCCACGCCGCCCTTCTGGTTGGCGACCGCGAGGATGGTGGCACCGGTGGCGCGCTTGCGAGGGGGCACGTGAGGTCCTTGCGAGAGAGATCGGTATGCCGGTCCACGCAGAGCGTGGGACCCACGCCCCAGTGTCTCAGGCCGGTCGCCTGCGGTCGGCACCCCCGTCAGGTGGTGTCGGCCACTGGTGGCAGGACCAGCCGGCCGACCGGGCCGGGGTTCCACGCGACCTCCCAGCGGAAGCCGTCGGGGTCGGCGAAGTAGCCGGTGTAGCCACCCCACTCGCGCTCGACCGCCTCGGAGATCTCGCTCGCCCCGGCTGCCCGGGCGTCGCCCAGCACGGAGTCGACCTGCTCGCGCTCGTGGACGTTGTGGCTCAGGGTCATCGGCACGACGCCCGGGCCGGACCGGGCGCTCGCGCCGACCTCGGCCTCGAAGTGGGCGAGGTCCCAGAGCGAGAGCACGGTGAGCGGCCCGGCGCGGAACATGAGGACCTCGTCGGGGTCGTGGAACTCGGGGGTCCAGCCGAGTCCCTCGACGTAGAACCGGTGCGAGGCGGCGAGGTCGCGCACGGCGAGCGTGACGAAGGAGACGCGCTGCTCCACCTCAGCCCTCCTCGCGCCCCTCGGCCCGCGCGGCAGCCTCACCGGCCGCTCCCTGCTCGCCCGCCACGGGGGGCTCGCCCGCCGCGCCGTGGAAGACGGCCTCGACGTTGTTGCCGTCGGGGTCGCGCACGAAGACGGCGTAGTAGCCCGGGTGGTACTCCGGCCAGAGCCGCGGCTCGTGGAGGGTCTCGGCGCCGAGGCCCGTCGCCGCTGCGTGGAAGGCGTGGACCGCCTCGACGCCCGAGGCGGTGAAGGCGAGGTGCGACTCGCGGTTCTCGGTCTCGACCTCGGGCTGGGCGATCCAGAAGTCGGGGCTCTCGCTGCCGTAGCCGACCGCCACGTCGACGTCGAGCACCCGGCGATGGCCCAGCGTCGCGAGCACGGTGTCGTAGAAGCGCTTGGAGGCCTCGAGGTCGGCGCAGGTGATTCCGATGTGGTCGACGATCATGGGCCCACCCTTGCACCCGACGCCGACACACGGCGACCTGCGACGAGCGGTCAGTCGACCTCGACCGCGCGGGGGACCTCGGCGGGCTCGAGCGCCGCCCACCCGGACTTCTCCGGCCCTGCCGTCTGGCCCTCGGGGCAGTGCGCGCGGAAGTCGCACCACGTGCACAGCGGCCCGACGACCGGTGGGAAGAGGGTGGACTCCACCCCGCGTTCGGCGAAGTCGGCGTCGGCCCGACGGGCGTCTCGGGCGATCGACTTGGCCTCGTCGACCTTGCGGGTGAGTGACTCCGGCGTGTGGGTGTGCGAGACGACCTCACCGGTCGGCACGTGGTGGAGCTCGACCCGCAGGCAGGGGCGGCGGAACATCTTCCAGACGGCCGCGGCATACAGGGCCATCGGCAGCGAGGTCCGCGCGTCCGCCTCGCCGAGCGGCTTCTGGCTCGTCTTGTAGTCGACGACGACGAGCTCGCCGTCGCGGTCGTCGAGCCGGTCGATGCGGCCGGTGACCCGCAGGTCCCCGCTGACGAAGGAGACGGTGCGTTCGATGCCGGTCGGGTGGTCGTCGGGGTCGACGCGGGAGAGGTAGGCGATGACGTGCTCCTGTGCGCGCCGGCGCCACTCACCCGACTGCTCGGCGTCACGGAAGCCGGTCTCGATCCACGACTGGCGCACCAGCTCGTGTCCGGCCGAGGCGGTGCGGCGCTCGCGCGGCAGGTCCCACCAGTCGCGCAGCGCGTTGTGCACGGCGAGGCCGAACGACGTGTGCGCACGCTGGGGCCGCTGCTCGGGTCGCGGCCGGTCGAGGTACTGCATCCGGTAGCGCCGCGGGCAGTCGACGAGGGCGAGCAGGCGCGAAGGGCTCGCGGGATAGAGCCTCGGCGGCATCCCCGCGAGCTCGGCCTGCACCGGTCGCCCGGTCGTCACCTCGGTCACGCCGCCAACCTAGCCAGCCTCGCCGACAACGTCGGGAGGCTCTCCACAGGTCAGCTGAAGACGACCGTGCGGTCGCCGTTGAGGATGATCCGGCTCTCGCAGTGCCAGCGGACGGCCCGGGCGAAGACCCGCGACTCCACCTCCTCACCCGCCGCGACGAGGTCGTCGGCGTGCATGCGGTGGTCGACCCGGTGGATGTCCTGCTCGATGATCGGGCCCTCGTCGAGGTCGGCGGTGACGTAGTGCGCCGTCGCACCGATGACCTTGACCCCGCGCGCGTAGGCCTGGTGGTAGGGCTTGGCGCCCTTGAAGCTCGGCAGGAACGAGTGGTGGATGTTGATGACCCGGCCACCGAGGTCCCGGCAGAGGTCGTCACTGAGGACCTGCATGTAGCGCGCGAGGGCGATGAGCTCGACGTCGTGCTCGGCCACCAGCTCGCGCAGCCTGGCCTCCGCCTGCGGCTTGGTCTCCCGGGTCACGGGGACGTGGTGGAAGGGGATGCCGTAGGAGCGGACGAGCGGCTCGAGGTCGGTGTGGTTGCTGACGATCCCGACGATGTCGGCGTTGACCTGGCCGGACTTCCAGCGGAAGAGGAGGTCGTTGAGGACGTGGCCGAACCTGCTCACCATGACGAGCGTCCGGTATGCCGTCGCGGCGGGTCGCATCTCCCACGTCATGTCGAACTCCGCTGCGACGGAGGCGAACTCGCCCCTCCACTGGTCCACGTCGAGCTCGGCCTGCCCGGTGGCGAACCGCACGCGCATGAAGTAGAGGCCGGTCCGGTGGTCGCTGAACTGCTGGCTCTCCTCGATGTTGGCACTGCGCTCGAAGAGGTGCTGGCTCACCGCCGCCACGATGCCAGGCCGGTCGGGGCACGACAGCGTGAGGACGAGGTCGCCCTCGTCGTCGAGGTTGATGCGCCGAGTCACGGCATCGGTCACGGTTCCACCACCTTCACGCCAGAGGACTGCTCGACGATACGTGACCACTGTCGGGGCTGCGTCGTGTGCTCACCGAGGCGGTTGAGCTTGCCGGCGCCGTGGTAGTCGCTGCTGCCGGTGACGGCGAGGTCGTGTCGGTGCGCGAGCCGCACCGCACGCTCGACGTCGGCGGGCTCGTGGTCGCGGTGGTGCGCCTCGAGTCCGGCGAGGCCGGCCGCGGCGAGCTCCTCCACCAGCTCGTCCGAGACCGTCGCCATCCGCGTCGCGAAGGGGTGCGCGAGCACCGGCACACCCCCGGCCGCCAGGACGATCGCGATGGCGGCGACGGGGTCCGGCGCGTAGTGCCCGACGTAGTAGCGGCTGCCGTCGTGCAGCAGGTCACGGAAGGCCTCGTCACGGTCGGCCACCACGCCTTTCGCGACGAGGGCGTCGGCGAGGTGCGGGCGCCCGAGGGTCGCTCCCGGCGCCAGCTGGGCGCGCACCTCCTCGACCGACACCGGTATGCCGTCCGCGGCCATCCGCTCGATCATTCGGTCCATCCGCGTCACCCGGCTGTCGCGGGCTCGGGCGAGCTCGACGACGAGGCGCGGGTCGTCGGGGTTGGGCAGGTAGCCGAGGAGGTGGATGCTGCGGTGGTTCCGGCTGCACGAGATCTCGATGCCCCGCACGAGCCGGATGCCGACCTGCTGGGCCGCCGCGGTCGCCTCCTCCCAGCCGGCCGTGGTGTCGTGGTCGGTGAGGGCGATCATGCCCAGCCCGACCGCCTCGGCCTCGGCCACGAGCTCGGCCGGTGTCTGGGTGCCGTCGCTCGCGCTCGAGTGCGTGTGCAGGTCGATCCTCACGCTCGTACCCTAGGTCCGCGCCGGGTCCGGGGCGGGGAGGCAACCTTCGACGGCATACCCGCGTAGTGGGTGGTGGGACCACGACGAGGGGGAGACATGGGACGAGAGTCCAAGGCCGAACGCGACGCCGCGTTCACCGCGTTCATGACCGACGCCACGCCGTCGTTGCTGCGCACCGCGTGGCTGATCACCGGTTCGACGGAGCGCTCGCAGGAGCTCGTCCAGGCGGCGTTCGTCAAGACGTATGCCGCCTGGCCCAAGGTGCGACGCCACTCCGCGCTCGCCTTTGCCCGCCGGGTGCTGGTCAACCACAAGACCGACACCTGGCGCCGCACCTCACGCGAGGTCGTGGGCGACGTGCCCGAACGCTCCACCGCACCCGACTCCTCGGTCGAGCACCGCGACCAGATCCTGCGGATGCTCGACCTCCTGCCTCCGCAGCAGCGACGCATCGTCGTCCTGCGCTACTACCAGGACCTGTCCGAGCAGCAGGTCGCCGACCTGCTCGGCATCTCCGTCGGCGCCGTGAAGTCCGGCGCCTCCCGTGGCCTCGCCACCCTCCGAACCGCCCACCCCTCCACCGAAGGGAGCCAGCGATGAGCCCCGACCTCGAGGACCTGCTCCGCGGCGAGCTGCGCGGCGCCGCCAGCGGCGCCCCCCACCACCTCGGCGTCGCCGACACCGACGTCCTCACCCGCGGCCACCGCGTCGTCGTGCGCCGCCGCATCCTCACCGGCGTCGGCGCCGCCGCCGTCGTGCTCGCCCTCGCCGGAACCATCGGCGTGCTGGCGCCCCGGCCCGGCGACACCGACACCCTGCCTGCCGTGCCGACGCCCACGACCACCCCGACCACGAAGCCCACTCCCACCCCGACGACCTCGGCCACGGCCACCGCCAGCCCGACCGCGACGCCCATCGCCACGAACACCCCGACCCCCACCGAGACGCCCACCTCGTCGGACACCCCGGCGAACACCGCGACAGCGACCCCCTCGACCTACCCGTGGTCCGACCCGGTGGTCGTCGGTGGTGTGACCTACACGGCCAGGGTCGTGCCGGCGATGTACGGCGATCGTGCCGGCCACAAGGCGGAGGTCCGCGCCGACGGCGTCCTCGTGGGCACGCGGAGCGACGCCAACGGTGAGCCCAGCCTCCTGGTCCTGTCCGACCCGACGGTGGTCTTCGCGGCGCATGTCGGGCCGTGGGCCGACGTCATCACCGAGAACGACCAACCGGTGAGCGGTGAGAAGTTCGAGACCATCCGGGCTCCTTACCCGGAGCCACACACCGGCAAGCTCGACGCCGTCATGATCACGATCATCAAGCTGCCCCGGGCCGCGACGGTCGACGAGAACGACAACGTTCAGGGCATGGTCGTGCGACTGCCCGACGGGACCGAGCAGAGGTACTGCGTCGGGTTCTGCTCGCCGGGCGAGTGATCCCACCGCGCGGCACGAGAATCAGTACCCTCCCGGCCCAACCGGGAAGGTCCCCCTGCGCGTCATAGGGGTGGGAAGGGAGTTGAGATGGACAGGGATCCGGACTTCACGGCATACGTCATGGCGCGGCGACCACAGCTGTACCGGACGGCGGTGCTGCTGTGCGGCGACCCGCACCGCGCCGAGGACGTCGTCCAGGACGCGCTGGTGCGCCTGTATGCCGTGTGGCCCCGCGTGGCGTCGATCGGCAACGTCGACGCGTACGTGCGCCGGGTCATCGTCAACGCCCACCTCTCCGACCGGCGCCGCCCGTGGCGGCGCGAGTCCCCTCGCGAGCTCCCCGACACGGCGATGGCGCCGGGGTTCGGGTTCGAGGAGACCGACGCCGTCCGAGCCGCGATCCGTCGGCTCCCACCGGGTCAGCGCCGGGTCGTCGTGCTCCGGCACATCTGGGGACTGTCCGTCGAGCAGACCGCCCAGGAGCTCGGCATCAGCACCGGCACCGTCAAGAGCCAGACGGCCGACGCCCTCGCGTCGTTGAGGCAGGCGCTGTCACCGGCCTACGAGAGCACGACGCCCAGGAGAGGAGAGGACCGATGAGCAACGACCAGGAGGTCCTGGACCGGTTGCGGGGCTACCACGACGCCATCCCCGTCCCGCCGTTCGACCCGGCGGACGACGTCATCCGCGGACGACGACGCGTCGTGCAGCGGCGGGTCCTCACCGCGGCCGGCGCGGCGGCGGCCGTCGTCGCGATCGCCGCCACCGTCGGGGCCCTCGCCCCACGGGCCGGCGACACCGACACACTGCCCGCCCTGCCGACCGCCACGACGACCCCGACCGGGCAGCCCACACCCACGG
Organism: Knoellia flava TL1; assembly: GCF_000768675.1. Classification (GTDB taxonomy): domain Bacteria; phylum Actinomycetota; class Actinomycetes; order Actinomycetales; family Dermatophilaceae; genus Knoellia; species Knoellia flava. Next base: position 8,078 of record NZ_AVPI01000033.1, read on the forward strand.
TGACCACCTCGGCGTCCGTCACCGTGTCGCCGACCCCCACGGCCACGGCCACGCCCACGCCCACGTCCACCCGCGCCGACGAGCCGGAGCCGAGCGAGACACCGCGCCCGTCGAGCACTCCGTCGGCGACGACGGGCACCGGCTCGGGGTGGTCCTCGTGGGTCTCCGTTGCGGGACGTGACTTCCGCGCCCGGCTCACGCCGACGGCCGGGGACCACAACCAGGACCTCACCGTCGAGGACCGGGACGGTGACGTCTTCTCGACGACAGCCATCTACAACAGCGAGGGTCGATGGGGCCATGCCGAGGACCGACGGTTCGTCCTCTACGCCAGCGGGTCGCGGCTCACCGACCTCGTCTCGGTCGACGGCACCCCCGTCGACACCGAGGTCGTCGGCCACATCTCCGTCCCGGTGCCGGACGGCGAGGACATCACGGAAGCGCCCTACGTGCAGCTGTTCGTCACGGTGTTCCGCACGGACGAGCCGACGGCGTTCGCCTCGGGACGGCCCAGCGGATGGGTGGTGCGCACCGAACAGGGCGGGCTGTGGGACCTCAGTGAGGAATGAGCCGCGAAGAAACGTCGCCGCAAGACAACCTTTCGCACCGGACGCCCGTACCAAGGGCGTCCGGTTCGATGATGAGGTGGAGGAGGTGCCGTGAAGCGACGTGATGACGGCTCGTTCGACGAGTTCCTGAGGGCCAGCTCGCCCCGGCTGCTCAAGCTGGCGTGGCTGCTCACGGGGGGCGCGTCGAGCGCCGAGGACCTCGTGCAGGAGACCCTCGAGCGGGTCTACGTGGCCTGGCCGCGGATCGAGGAGGGTGGCACGCACAACTACGCCCGCCGGGTCCTCGTCAACCTCCACACCGACTCCTACCGACGCCGCTGGCGCGAGAACCTCACCGACGAGGTCCCCGACACGGGGCGGCCAGACCGCTCCGAGCACGTCGCCCTCGCCGACGAGCTCGCCTCGGCGCTCGCGACCCTGCCCGTGCGCGAACGGCAGTGCGTCGTCCTGCGCCACCACATCGGCCTCTCCGAGCGCGAGACGGCCGACGCCCTCGACGTGAGCACCGGCACCGTGAAGTCCTCGACCTCGCGTGGCCTCACCCGTCTCCGCACCCTGCTCGTCCCCGAAGGAGGTCGTCATGTCTGACCCGATCCTCGAGCTGCTCGCCGCTCCCCCGTCCCCGGCCATGTCCGTCGACGAGGACGCCGTCCACACCGGCGGCCGTCGCCGCCTGCGCCGCCGCAACCTGCGCCGCGCGGGCGTGGGTGCCGGCGCTGCGGTCGCCGCCGCCGCGATCGCCTTCACCACCCTTGGCTCCGGCCTCGGCGGGGAGGCGCTGCCAGCCGGACCTTCGACCTCCGTCGACGCTGGCCGACGCGTGTCCGCCGCCCTGTTCGACGGCGACTGGTCCGTCGAGGTGCGACCGGGCGCCCCGGCCGACCAGCCGAACGTCATGTTCTACAAGGGCTCGGGCACGTCACGGCAGCAGCTCGCGGGGTCGAGCGCCGACGCGACCGTCGTCTCCATGGGCACCGGGACCGGCGCCGACGGCGTCATGCTCGGCACGGCTCCCGCTGACGCGGAGCAGTTCCTGACCGTCACCAGAGACGGCACCACCGGTGGGGTCGAACAGGACACCAAGCCGCTTCCCGGGACCGACTACCAGGCGATCGCGCTGAGGTTCGAAGTCCCCGCGCAGACCGAGAACTATGTCGACACCTTCTGGACCAACGCCGTCGACGAGGTTCGCTCGGCCCGGGGCGAGCTCCTCCCGAGCGTTCCCACCAACGACGGCGACCGGTTCTTCCTCGCTCGTGAGGCCGGGACCATGGGGGTCTTCATGGCCGACGGCAGCGGCGGCTCGACCCGCCCTCTCACCACTGGCGAGAGCACGACGATGGGCTATGGGCAGAAGCCCGACGGTGGCGCGTGGTCCTGGAGCTCGGTGACGCTCCTGCCGGAGGGCGCGCGAGACGTGAGGCTCGAGTGGGCGAACGCCTCCCGCACCACCGACGTCACCGTCCGCTCACTCGGCACCGCCGAGGTCGCTTTCGCCAAGGCGTCCGGACCCGGCGCCGGCTCGGGCCCCATCGTCACCACGGTGAGCTGGACCGACACGGCGGGCACACGGCATACCGAAGCGGTGGAGTAGGCCTCAGACGACGAGGTGCGCATAGGGGTCGGGTCGCTCCGACTCGCTGCGCAGGATGCAGAACTCGTTGCCCTCCGGGTCGAGCAGGGTCACCCAGCCCGACCCGGCGGGGCGACCGGGGAGGTCGCGCAGGTCCTGGTGCACGGTCGCCCCGTGCGCGAGGAGCCGCTCGACCTCCTCGTCGCGCGTGCGGTCGGTCGGCGTGAGGTCGAGGTGCAGGCGGTTCTTCACCGTCTTGCCCTCCGGGACCTCGATGAAGAGCAGGCGCTCGCGACCGTCGGGGCTGAAGATCATGCACTCCTCGTGACCCGGGAGGTTCGGGTCCTGCGGGTCCTCGGACCAGCCGAGCACCTCGCTCCACCAGTGGGACTGGGCGTGGGCGTCACGGGAGTCGACGGACGTGTGCGAGATGCGTGAGGTCATGCGCGCCACCCTCGCACGCGAGCCGTCAGTCGGTCGCGGCGTTTTTGGGGCCGGGCCAGTTCTTGTCGGGCTGCGGGACCGGGCGGCCGGGCTGCTCGCCGCCGCGGGCCTCGAGGTAGTTGTCCTTCGGCACCATGACCTTGCGACGGAAGATGCAGACGACCTTGCCGTCCTGGTTGTAGCCGATCGTCTCGACGTGCACGACGCCGCGGTCGTCCTTGGAGCTGCTCTCCCACTTGTCGAGCACACGCGTCTCGCCGTAGAGGGTGTCGCCGTGGAAGGTCGGCGCGACGTGGCGCAGGCTCTCGATCTCGAGGTTGGCGATGGCCTTGCCCGAGATGTCGGGGACGCTCATGCCGAGCAGGATCGAGTAGACGTAGTTGCCGACGACGACGTTGCGCCCGAACTGCGTCGTCTCCTCGGCGTAGTTGCTGTCGAGGTGCAGGGGGTGGTGGTTCATCGTGAGCAGGCAGAACAAGTGGTCGTCGAACTCGGTGACCGTCTTGCCGGGCCAGTGCTTGTAGGTCGCGCCGACCTCGAACTCTTCGTAGCTGCGTCCGAACTGCATGCCGCCCATCCTTGCCTGCCGCCGTCGTCCCGGTCGCGCGAATGCCGCGTGCGTTCCCTCACAGCACCGCGAACCATGACGCGGAAATCTCGGAGATGCCCGGTTGCAACCGGGTCGACCTCGAGATTTCCCCGACACCTCTCAGGCGGCAAGCGCACGTCGCAGCATCGCGGCCACTCGCGCAGGGTTCGACAGGTCGGCCCACGTCAACCTCACCACGGCATACCCGAGAGCCCGCAGCCGGTCCTCACGACGCTTCTCCGCCGCGAGCGCCGCGCGGCCCTGCGAACCGGCGTACTTCTGCAACCCGTCGAACTCCACGACGACGCGGCCGCCGACGAGGAAGTCCACCTTGGCCACGAACTCGTCGTGCTCGTCGCAGATGACGACCTGACTCCGCCAGCTGAACCCGAGGTCGTGGAGGAGCAACCGGGTACGCGACTCACCGGGTGAGTCGCTCTTCGGGTCGGCCAACGAGATCAACGTGGCGCCCAACGCCGCGTGACGCTTCGGCGCCAGCACTGCGAGAGCCGCCTCGAGGTCCTCGATGACGCAGGCCCTCGTGCGAAGGGCAGCGTCCAAGGGGACCACCGCCGCTTCCAGCCCCGACCGGAGGAGCACCTGGACGATGGCGTGCCCGATACGAACCGCTCGCACACCCTCGACGTTCACGGACGGCAGGTCACCGGGTTGGGTCCGCAGTCCCGCCGACAGCCGGACTCGGCTGACGTTGGACTGGGCGTCAACGACGTCGAGACGCACGCCGTGAAGGGGCAGGCGGTGCAGGGCGAGGGCGGCCTGATGTGTGGCGACATCCGCCCGACGGGCTCTCAGGACAGCCTTGGTCCTCAGCCGGAGCGCGTCCTCGTGCTCGGCAGCAGCCCAGATCTCGCCCACGACGTAGGCGCCGCGCCGCACTCGCACGACCTCCTTGGACCGGACCAGTGCGCGCAGCGTCGCGTCGTCGACGTCGACGTGTCGCGCGTCGGCCGTGGAGAAGACCCCGCCGAGGTCCATGGCGAGCCGGTGCAGTCGGGCATCCATGGAGCCAGCGTGGCGGAACCGTGTCGGCCGGCCGTCCCATCGTCCACAGCCCCGAGCCATGAGGACGCCAACATCTCATCCGTGCACGGTTGCAACCGGGAGGATCGGAGATTTCCGCGTCATAGGCTGACCGGCATGGCGGACTTCATCGGGGCGGTCGACCAGGGCACGACGAGCACGCGGTTCATGGTCTTCGACCACGACGGCGCCGAGGTCGCCCGCCACCAGCTCGAGCACGAGCAGCTCCTCCCCCGCGCCGGCTGGGTGGAGCACAACCCGCTCGAGATCTGGGACCGCACCCAGACCGTCATCGGCAGCGCCCTGACCAAGGCGGGGCTGTCCGGCACCGACCTCGCCGCCATCGGCATCACCAACCAGCGCGAGACGGCGATCGTCTGGGACCGCCGCACCGGACGCCCGTTCCACAACGCCATCGTCTGGCAGGACACCCGCACCGACTCCATCGCCAAGTCCCTCGACGCCGACGAGCGCGGGCAGACCATCCGGCACAAGGCGGGCCTCCCACCGGCGACCTACTTCTCCGCGGGCAAGGTCCAGTGGATGCTCGACAACGTCGACGGCGTCCGCGAGGCGGCCGAGCGCGGAGACGCCCTCTTCGGCACCCCCGACACGTGGCTCGTGTGGAACCTCACCGGCGGCCCGCGCGGCGGCCTGCACGTCACCGACGTCACCAACGCGAGCCGCACGATGCTCATGGACCTCACGACGCTCGACTGGGACGACGAGCTGCTCGGGTTCTTCGGGATCCCGCGCGAGATGCTCCCGGAGATCTCCGCGAGCAGCCACGCGACGGCATACGGGACGACGTCCGGGGAGCGAGGGACCGCGCAGGTGCCGATCACCGGCGTCCTCGGCGACCAGCAGGCGGCCACGGTCGGGCAGGTCTGCTTCGAGCCCGGCGAGGCCAAGAACACCTACGGCACCGGCAACTTCCTCCTGCTCAACACCGGCACCGAGCTCGTCCGCAGCGAGAACGGCCTGCTCACGACGGTCGCCTACCAGCTCGGCGACGCCGACCCCGTCTACGCCCTCGAGGGCTCGATCGCCGTGACCGGCAGCGCCGTGCAGTGGCTGCGCGACCAGCTCGGCATCATCTCGGGCGCCTCCGAGATCGAGGGGCTCGCCAAGCAGGTCGAGGACACGGGCGGCGTCTACTTCGTGCCGGCGTTCAGCGGGCTGTTCGCGCCCTACTGGCGCAGCGACGCGCGCGGCGCGATCGTCGGGCTCTCGCGCTTCAACACCAACGCCCATCTCGCCCGGGCCACGCTCGAGGCGATCTGCTACCAGAGCCGCGACGTCGCCGACGCGATGACCGCCGACTCCGGCGTGCGCCTCGAGACCCTCAAGGTCGACGGCGGAGTCACGGCCAACCGGCTCTGCATGCAGCTCCAGGCCGACATCCTCGGCGTGCCGGTGAGCAAGCCGGTCGTCGCGGAGACGACGGCGCTCGGGGCTGCGTATGCCGCGGGGCTGGCGACCGGGTTCTGGTCCGGCACCGACGAGCTGAGGAGCAAGTGGGCCGAGGCGGAGCGCTGGGAGCCGACATGGTCGGACGAGCAGCGCGAGGTCGGGTATGCCGGGTGGCTCAAGGCGGTCGAGCGGACCCTCGACTGGGTCGAGGTCGACTGACGCGAGGGCGACCGAGGCGGGGCTCGGCTACTCCGCCGCGAGAGGCTGCGCGAGCGCGTCGTAGACGATCTTCGACAGCCCGTTGATCGTCTCGCGCCCGTAGCGGAAACCCTGCGGACTGCGGGTGAGGATCGCCATCGTGTGGCTTCGGCCGTTGCCGAGCACGCGTCCGATCGAGTTGAGCCGGTAGCCGTCCGGGAGCGGGCCCCAGCCGTTCTTCGTCTCCGTGTATGCCGTCCGCGGCAGCGGCGGGTCGGCGACGCCCCAGCGCTGGTCGGGCACGACACCGGCCATGAGGTGGCGGATGTAGGCACGGTGGCCCGCGTGGATGACGGGGGTGCCTGTGACGACGGCGTCGACGACGGAGACGAGGTCGCTCGGAGTGGTCGTGCTGTAGCCCCACCACGTCTTCGACCCGGCAGGACCGCCACCGCGGACCGTCGTGGCCTTGAGCCCGAGGAGACCGGCGGCCTCCTGCACCTTGCCCGTCGACACCCACTCGAGGAGCGCGTCGGTCGCGGCGTTGTCGCTCGCCTGGATCATCCGGCGGGCCTGCGAGTGCCGCTCGTCGGTGAAGGGCTCGCCACCGTCCTGCACCTTCTTGAGGCACGCGAGCAGGATGAGGACCTTGATCGTGCTCAGCGACTCGTTCTCGAACTCTCGCCAGGCGAACCGGCCGCCGGTGCGCAGGTCGTGCACGACGAGCCCCATCGTCCCGCCCCGCTCCGCGCGGTGGGCGTCGAGCGCCGCAGTGAGCGCAGCCCGGTCGAGCGAGGGCACGGCGGCGGCAGGAGCGGACGCCGCCTCACCGGATGCCGCGCGCCCACGCGAGATGCCGCTCTCCACACCGGCACTGGCCGTGGACCCGAACGCCAGCCACGCCGGGACGCCGACGGCGGCACCCGCGAGCGCGGACTCGAGCACGAGCCGCCGGGTCAGCGGACGACTCGGCGAACGGGGTGGGGGCATGACAGGAGCGTAGGCGAGCGCGCAACTATGCTCGAGCGGGTGACCCTCTCCCCCGCGGCACGCACGTCCACGCTCGAGCGGTTCCGTTCCGGCGGTGAGCTCGACGTCCTCGTCGTCGGAGGCGGCGTCGTCGGCTGCGGTGCGGCGCTCGACGCGGTGACGCGTGGCCTCTCGACCGGGCTCATCGAGGCCCGCGACTACGCCAGCGGCACGAGCTCGCGGTCGAGCAAGCTGATCCACGGCGGCCTGCGCTACCTCGAGATGCTCGACTTCGGGCTCGTCCACGAGGCCCTGCAGGAGCGCCGGCTGCTCCTCACGACGATCGCTCCGCACCTCGTCCGGCCGGTGCCGTTCATGTACCCGCTGAGCAAGCCCGCGTGGGAGCGGTTCTACGTCGGCTCGGGCATCGCGCTCTACGACGGACTCGCGTTCGGCGTGCGCCAGACCGCCGGACTCCCGCGCCACCGTCACCTCGGCAAGAAGGCCGCCCTGCGCCTCATGCCGAGCCTGCGACCCGACGCGCTCACCGGCGCGATCCAGTACCACGACGCCCAGGTCGACGACGCCCGCTTCGTCCTCGAGCTCGCCCGGACCGCGGCACAGCACGGCGCCCACGTCATCAACCGCGTCGCCGCGACGAGCCTGCTCCGCTCCGACGACGGCGAGCGCGTCGTCGGAGTGCGCGCCCGCGACAACGCGACCGGCGAGGAGCTCGACATCCGGGCCCGGCGGGTCGTCGCCGCCACCGGCGTCTGGACCGACGAGATCCAGTCGATGCTCGGCGACGACGGCCCCCTCAAGGTCCGGTCGAGCAAGGGCATCCACCTCGTCGTTCCGCGCGACCGCATCACGTCCGAGACCGGCGTCATCCTGCGCACCGAGAAGTCCGTCCTCTTCATCATCCCGTGGGACGAGCACTGGATCATCGGCACGACCGACACCGACTGGAGTCTCGACAAGGCCCACCCCGCCGCCACGTCCGCCGACATCGACTACCTCCTCGAGACGGTCAACTCGGTCCTCGTCACTCCCCTCACGCGGGACGACATCGACGGCGTGTATGCCGGCCTGCGCCCCTTGATCTCGGGCGACGACTCCGACGAGACCACCAAGCTCTCACGCGAGCACGTCGTCGCCACACCGGTTCCCGGCCTCACGCTCGTCGCCGGCGGCAAGTACACGACCTACCGGATCATGGCCCGTGACGCCGTCGACGAGGCCGTCAAGGACCTCGGCGAGGAGGTGGCCGAGTCCTCCACCGACAAGGTGCCCCTCGCCGGCGCGGTCGGCTGGGAGTGGCTCAGCGAGCGCCCGCAGATCCTCGCCCGTTCGGCAGGCATCGACGAGGAGCACGTCGAGACCCTCCTCGAGCGCTACGGCACCCTCACCAAGGAGATCCTCGTCCTCATCAACGCCCAGCCCGAGCTCGGCGAGCTCCTGCCCGGCGGTGAGACGCACCTCAAGGCCGAGGTCGTCTACGCGGCGGCGACCGAGGGCGCGATGCACCTCACCGACATCCTCACGAGGCGCACGCGCATCTCGATCGAGGCGCGCGACCGTGGCCTCGGCGCCGCGCCGCACGCGGCCGCGCTCGCGGCGCCGATCCTCGGCTGGGACGCCGCGCGCGTCGCCAACGAGATCGACATCTACCACCGCCGGGTCGAGGCCGAGATGTCGAGCCAGATGATGCCCGACGACGAGAGCGCGGACCAGGTCCGCCGCCTCGCCCCCGACGGCGCCCTCTGAGCGCACAGAAAGCGCACAGACCTCGCCAATTCCTCCCGTTCGGTACGTCAGCGGCGTACCGAACGGAAGGAATTGGCGAGTTGGTCACGGGGACAGCTCGAGTGGTGGGCCGTGGTGGGTGCACCAGCCGATGACGTCGTCGTCGACCTCGACCTGAGGTCGCCACGACCCGCTCTCGGGCAGCACCTCCGGGTCCTCGAGCGCGACGCGCACGACCGGCATACGCGGTCGTGCCTCGTCGATGGCTGCGAGCATCGCGGCATACTCCTCCTTCGGCCAGTACATCCGCGTGATCGAGTGCCACACGACAGTGAGCACGTCGTCGGCCACCGGCTCGGCGAGGCGATCGCGCACCCAATGGGCGGCTCCGGCCCGGTCGACGGCGACGGGCGTCTCGCGCAGGGTTGCCAGGGCTGCGACGAGCCGGCTGTCACGCTCCGGCATGTGCGGCCAGACGAACGACCGGAGGTGTGCCGCACCGTCGCTCGTCGTCGCGTCGAACGGGTCGAGGTCGCATCCTCGCCGCTCCACCACCTCGACCGCGGCGGGGACGAGGCCGGCGCCGCCGCACCCTTCGAGAACGAGGTGCGCGTCCTCCGGCCCCGCCGCCCACCCGTCGCCCACGAACCGGAAGCGGTCGACGAGGAGATTGAGGCCGGCCGACGCACCCGGTTCGAGGAGCCGTACCCGGTGCAGGCCGGTGCGTCGAACCGCCTCCGAGAGCCCCGCGAGCAGCGCCAGCGAACGACCCACCTCGTTGGTCTGCGGTGCGACGTCGAGACCGGCCCGGAGCTCGGCCACGTGGTCGCGGAGGACGGGTTCGAGAGCCGGCCACACGGCATACCGCTCGGCTGTTCCGCCCATGGACGGGTAGAAGCGCGCGAGGTCCGGAGCGTCGCCGCGCAGCACGATGCGGTGGATCCCGGCGAGCAGCCGCAGCTGCACCATGTCACCTGGCGGCGCGTCCTCCCGGCCCCGGAGAATGTCGCGCACCACTCCGCCGCGGTCGGCGTCGTCGGCGAGCTCGCGCACGAGCACGCCGTAGAGGTGGTCGGTGCTGCCGCCCCAGTGGTTGCGCATGCGCTCGACCACGGTGGCTCCGTCGTAGGCGCTCACGCGTGACACGATAGGCCGGTGAGCGAAGAGCAGAAGCAGGCAGAGAACCGCGCCCGTCCGACGACGGAGGAGTTCCGTCGCTTCGTCCGTGAGGACTGGGCAGAGCGCCGTCCGCAGGCGACCGGGCAGTCCCCAGCGGCCCCGTATGCCGCCGCGCGCCGCGCCGCCGTGAGCGCCGCGTTCCCGGGCGACCGGCTCGTCGTCCCCGCCGGCGGTCTCAAGGTCCGCAGCAACGACACCGACTACGTCTTCCGCCCGCACACCGCGTTCGCCCACCTCACCGGCCTCGGCGCCGACCGCGAGCCCGACGCCGTGCTCGTGCTCGAGCCCACCGCCGACGGACACGAGGCCGTCCTCTACTTCCGCCCGCTCGGCGAGCGCGACAGCGACGAGTTCTTCGCGGACGCGCGCTACGGCGAGTTCTGGGTCGGCGCCCGGCCGAGCCTGGCCGACATCGAGCTCGAGCTCGGCGTCACCGCACGCCACATCGACGAGTTCGAGGCGGCGGTCGCCAAGGACGCCGGCGAGGTCACCGTCCGCCTCGTGCGCGACGCCGACCGTGAGCTGTCCGCCACGCTCGACGACGCGCGGGTCGAGAACGGAGCCGAGCGCGAGACCCTCGCCGAGCTCGACGACGCGCTCGCCCACGCCCTCTCGGTCCTGCGCCTCACCAAGGACGAGTGGGAGGTCGAGCAGATGCGCGAGGCCGTCGCCGCGACGCACGGCGGTTTCGAGGCGGTCATCGCCGAGCTCGAGACCGCTGCCGAGCTCGGCCGTGGCGAGCGCTGGATCGAGGGCATCTTCGGCCTCCACGCCCGCCACCAGGGCAATGGCGTCGGCTACGACTCGATCGCCGCGGCGGGCGACCACGCCAACACGCTGCACTGGATCAAGAACACCGGCGACGTCGCCGAGGGCGACCTCGTCCTCCTCGACGCCGGGGTCGAGGTCGACTCGCTCTTCACCGCCGACATCACCCGCACGCTGCCGGTGAGCGGCACCTTCACCGACGCGCAGCGCGAGGTCTACGACGCCGTCTACGCCGCGCAGGAGGCCGGCATCGCCGCCGCGAAGCCGGGCGCCAAGTTCTCCGACATCCACGCCGCGGCCATCAGGGTCATCGCCGAGCACCTCCACGCGTGGGGGCTGCTGCCCGAGGGCGTGAGCGTTGAGGACACCCTCGACACCGACCACGGCCAGTACCACCGTCGCTGGATGGTCCACGGCACGTCGCACCACCTCGGCCTCGACGTCCACGACTGCGCCCTCGCGACCCGCGCCGAGTACATGGACGCCGAGCTCGAGCCGGGCATGGTCCTGACCGTCGAGCCCGGTCTCTACTTCAAGGCCGACGACCTCAAGGTGCCCGAGCGCTTCCGCGGGATCGGCGTGCGCATCGAGGACGACATCGTCATCACCGCCGACGGCAACGAGAACCTCTCGGCCGCGATGCCGCGCAGCAGCGCCGACGTCGAGGCGTGGATCGCCGAGGTCCGCGAGGAGAACGCCTGACGCCCCGACCGCTTTTGTCCGACTGATTGCCACTTCCAGCGGCGGCAAGCGCAGCGAGCAGCCGCTGGAACGAGCAGCCAGCCGGTGTCAGCGGCGGTTGACGACGTCGAGGACGAGGGCGTGGGTCACGCCGTCGGCCTGCGCCGCCTGCGCGCCCATCTCGAGGATCATCGGCACGAGCGCGTCCGGCTTGGGGAAGTCGTCCGGCAGGGCCGAGTTGTATGCCGTGTGCGCCTCGAGCGAGGCGACCGCCACCTCGACGCGGTCGGAGACGTCGACGTAGTGGGTCGGCTTCGACGGTCCGGAGAAGGCGAGGACCTTGACGTTCCACGGCTCGAAGCCCTCGTCGACGAGCTCGGGGAAGATCCAGCGGTTGCCGGCGTCCGCGACGGCGTCGACCGTGGCCAGACCGACGGCACGGTGGTCGGCCTGGTTGAGCATGCCGGCGACGAACCGGTCGCCGTAGTCGCCGGTGATGACGAGGTCGGGGCGACGGCGGCGGATCTCGCGGGCTATGTCGCGGCGCAGGTCGAGGCCGTACTCGACCACACCGTCGCGGTGGGTGCCGAAGTCGACCTCGGTGACGCCGACGACGGCCGCGCTCGCCCGCTCCTCGGCCTCGCGGACCGTCGCCGCCTCGTCCGGCGCCATGGTGTCGATTCCTGCCTCACCCCGGGTGAGGAGGAAGTAGGTGACGGTCTTGCCCGCCTCGGTCCACTTCGCGACCGCGGCGGCAGTGCCGTACTCGATGTCGTCGGGGTGGGCGACGACGCAGAGGACCGACGAGAACTCCTCGGGCATCTCCTGCAGCGGAGGTCCGAACGCTGGCGCAGACATGTCGCTCAGGCTAGACCCGGGCGCGGGTCGTCACCGTGGGGTTGGTCGAGACCGGTCAGCTCGTCGACGCCGGGCCGGTCGTCGGGTCCGTGCGCCGGGCCTGTTCCTGGAGCCGCTGGGCCTCGGCCTGGGCGGCGGCCATCGGGTCCATCTGGGTGAGGAGCTCCCGACCGCGGGCGGCGTGCTTGTGCTCGGTGAGTACCTCGTACTTCGTCGCGACGACCTGTGTCACCGACGTGAAGTCGCGCTGGCCTCCGGTGATCGAGTAGCCGACGAACGCCCAGATCGCGCCGAAGACCGCACCGAAGACGACGGTCGCGAGGACCGACGTCCACGCGAACCCGCTCGTGTCGAAGAGCGCGAAGATCATGCCGATGAGCAGGCCGAGCCAGGCGCCGGAGAGCAGGCCCCCGATGAGGATGCGCCCCCGCGTGAGCCGGCCGGTGACGCGCTCGAGCTGCTTGAGGTCGGTGCCGACGATGAGGAGGTCCTCGACCGGGAACTCGTGGTCGGAGAGGTAGTCGACGGCCTTCTGCGCTCCGGCATAGGTGTCGTGGACCCCGAGGGACATCGGGTACTCGAGGGACAGGACCCGGGCGGCGGCCGCAGGCCCGAGTCCCCGTGTCGGTTGCGTGCTCATGGCCACAGTCTCCCACTCACGGCTGGACGACGGCTGGGAGCCCGCTGACCGGCATACCCGAGCGTTTGCCGGTCGCGAGCTCAGCGCTTGAGCGCGTACTCCTCGAGGAGGCGGCGGCCGATGATCATCTTCTGGATCTCGGCCGTGCCCTCACCGATGAGGAGCATCGGCGCCTCGCGGTAGAGCCGCTCGATCTCGTACTCCTTGGAGTAGCCGTAGCCGCCGTGGATCCGGAACGACTGCTCGACGACGTCCGCGCAGTACTCCGCCGCGAGGTACTTCGCCATGCCGGCCTCGAGGTCGTTGCGCTCGCCCTTGTCCTTGAGCCGGGCAGCCTTGACCATCATCTGGTGCGCGGCCTCGACCTTCGTCGCCATGTCGGCGAGGCGGAACATGATCGCCTGGTGCTGGGCGATCTGCTTGCCGAACGTCTCTCGCTGCTGTGCATAGGCGATCCCGAGCTCGAAAGCCCTGCGGGACAACCCACATGCGCGCGCGGCGACGTTGACGCGACCGACCTCGACACCGTCCATCATCTGGTAGAAGCCCTTGCCCGGGACCCCACCGAGGATCTGCGCCGACGTCGTCTCGTGCCCCTCGAGGACGAGCTCGGTCGTGTCGACCCCCTTGTAGCCCATCTTCTCGATCTTGCCCGGCACGGTGACGCCCTGAGCCGTCCGCCCGAAGCCGGGCTCCTTCTCGACGAGGAACGTCGTCATGTTCCTGTAGGGGCTGTCGCTCTCGCCGAGGTCGGTCCTGACGAGCACCGCGACGAGGTTGGACGACCCACCGTTGGTGAGCCACATCTTCTGCGCGTTGACGGTCCACTTCTGGTCCTCGCCCTCGCCGTCACCAGCGACCGCCTTGGACTTGATCGCGGCCACGTCGGAGCCGAGCCCGGGCTCGGACATCGAGAACGCACCCCGCACCTCACCCGTCGCCATCCGAGGGAGGTAGCGCTGCTTCTGCTCCTCGGTGCCGTGCTGGAGCAGCATGTAGGCGACGATGAAGTGGGTGTTGATGATGCCGCTCACCGACATCCAGCCCCGCGCGATCTCCTCGACGCACAGCGCATAGGTGAGCAGCGACTCCCCCAGTCCGCCGTACTCCTCGGGGATCATCAGACCGAAGATCCCCATCTCCTTCATGCCCTCGACGATCTCGGTCGGGTACTCGTCGGCGTGCTCGAGGTCCTGCGCGACCGGGATGATCTGCTCCTCGACGAACTGCCGGACGAGCTTGACCAGCTCGCTCTGCTCGTCGGTGAGGCCGTCGGTGCGCTGGAGCCGAGACATGCGTGGAAGCCGCCTTCGTGAGTGGGGTGAAAGACGTTGTCGAGTATGCCGTCCGCCCACCTGCCGGCCCACCGCTGCGGCGTGTGAGTCCTCCCACCTCCACCGGTCGAAAAGGTCCGTGGGTGGCGCATGACTGCACGGGCCGGGGGTAGGGACATCGACGTCCACGTCAACGAAAGGAGACCCCATGACGGACACGAGCATGTGGAGCTACCGAGGCGGCGACGACTGGTCGTCCATGAACCTCACCGGCTACACGGTCGAGGCCACCGACGGTGACATCGGCAAGGTCGACGAGGCGTCCACCGAGGTCGGCGCGAACTACATCGTCGTCGACACCGGACCGTGGATCTTCGGCAAGAAGGTCATGCTGCCGGCAGGCGTCATCTCGAGTGTCGACACCTCGGACGAGCGGGTACGCGTTGACCGGAGCAAGGACGAGATCAAGGCCTCGCCGGAGTTCGACGAGACCAGCTACCGGGACCCCGCGTACCGGGAGGACCTCGGCGGCTACTACGGCGAGCGCAGCACCGGACTCTGACGGAAGCCGCGCTTCGACACGATGCCCTCACCCAGCCGTGCTGGGTGAGGGCACCGTTGTCCTCCGGTCGGTGACGCACCGGATCCTCGTGTCCCGCATGCCTCGATGGCCTCCCGCCGAGCCTCGGGTGGGTGACCGCGCGTTCACGCGCGGGAAAACCGGTGGCGCCGACCCGTCGGGGGGTGCCACGCTGGAGCGAGCCACACGGCATACGAGAGAGCGCGGTCGCGAGGACCACGCTCCGAGAGAAGGAGGCGTGACATGTCCACGACTGTCCCGGGCCCTGTCAGCGCCCACCCCCTTCTCTCGATGGAGCACCACCGTGCACTTCTCCGACGCCGCGACCGAGTCGCCGCTGTTCGCAAGCAACACCTGTCCTGACACCCCGCCCGAGGGCGAGCGCTGGTCCACGTGGGACGGCGCCATGCACGGGCCGACACCCCGACCCGACTGGGTCATCACCGCCCTCGGCGCCGTCGAGGAGGACCTCGGCGTCCTCAAGACCGGCAAGGAGGCGGACGTCCACCTCGTCCGGCGGTGGGTGCCCGACGGCACCGCCTCACCGGCCGTCGAGTCGATCCTCGCCGCCAAGCGCTACCGCGGGAGCGAGAACCGCCTCTTCCACCGCGACAGCGGCTACCTCGAGGGTCGCCGGGTCCGCAAGAGCCGCGAGATGCGGGCCATGATGCGGCGCACCGACTTCGGCCGCGCGATGATCGCCGGGCAGTGGGCTGCAGCCGAGTTCGACGCCCTCGGGCGTCTGTGGGAGCTCGGGCTGCCCGTCCCCTACCCCGTCCAGCTCGACGAGGCCGAGATGCTCATGGAGTTCGTCGCGGACGGTGGCACGGACCGCACGGCCGCTCCCCGGCTCGTGCAGACGAAGCCGTCACCGGAGCTGCTCGCCGAGCTCTTCGAGCAGTTCCGCCACGTCGTCCTCACCCTCGCGCAGGAGGGCTGGGCGCACGGCGACCTCTCGCCCTACAACGTCCTCGTGCGCGAGGAGGCGCTCGTCGTCATCGACTGGCCGCAGATCGTCGACGTCGTCGGCAACCCGCACGGGTTCGAGTTCCTCGAGCGCGACGTCCGGACGATGTGCGACTGGTTCGTCCGGCGAGGGCTCGACGTCGACGCCGACCTCGTCTTCGGCGACGCCGCGGCGATGGCGGCGGGTTCCACCTGGTGACCTGCCGCCGCGGCCCGTCCCGGCTGCGGCGGCAGGTGACACCGCCGTGGACCGTGGTCAGTAGAGGACGACGCGGCGGTTGAGGGCAACCCAGCCGCCGGCCCAGAGCATGTCCTGGGCGGCGGTGCTCACCCGGCAGCAGCCGTGCGAGGCGGGATAGGGCGGGATCGACTGCGACCCGTGGATGGCGAAGTCACCGCGCCAGTAGGTCGGTCGCCACATCGACCCGAGCGACCCCGTCTGCCACCCGTTCGACCAGCGCCAGTAGATCGAGTAGGAGCCGGTGGGCGTGCGTGCGGTCTTCCACGACCCGCCGGAGTAGTAGCGCTCGCCGCTGCCCGTGCTCGTGTTGAGCGTGTGGACGAGCCGGCCGTTGCTGACGACCATGAGGATCTGCTTCTTCAGGTCCACCTCGATGAGCGTGCCCGAGGTCGCGCGCGGTCGCGGCGTGAACCCACGGGCCAGCAGACCCCACGCGGCGAGGTCGATGCGGCCGCTGCGGCGTGCGCCCGCCGACTTCTGCAGGGCCCACACCGCCTGCTGTGTCACGTGGCCGAACGTGCCGTCGGGCGTGCCCACCCAGTAGCCCAGGGCCCGCAGCCGCTCCTGCGCCTCGGTGACCGCGGGTCCGCGGGACCCGAGGACGAGGACGGGGCGGGTCGCCGCCTCGGCCGTCGTCGCCGCGAGGGCGCTCGCCCCCAGGACGGAGGCACCCACGCCCCCGACGAGTGCCGCGCGCCGCGACACACCGTGACCGGTGTCGTCCATCGTTCCCCTGCCCTTCGCAAGACTCCCGTGCCCGTGTGGACGCGCGAGGGCGCCCGAAGGTTGCGTCGCGGGGAGTTGGGAGGATCCTACCGCCGACCGGCGATGACGTCGTGGGTCGCCAGGACCCGCCTCGCGACCTCGACGTGGAGGTTCTCGACCATGCGGCCGTTGTGCGTCACGACCCCGGTCCCGGCGCCGGCCTCCCACGCCTCGAGGATGCCGCGCGCCTCCACGACCGCCTCCTCGCTCGGAGCGAAGGTCGCGTTGCAGGCCTCCACCTGGCCGGGGTGGATGAGGGTCTTGCCGTCGAAGCCGAAGTCGCGTCCCTGGACGCACTCCGCCTCGAACCCCTCGGCGTCCTTGACGTCGTTGTAGACCCCGTCGAGGATCGCGATCCCCGCTTCGCGCGCGGCGAGCAGCGACAGCTGCAGGGCAGTGAGCAGCGGCGCCCGGCCGGGGACGTGCTCGGCGCGCAGCTCCTTGACGAGGTCGTTCGTGCCCATGACGAGGACGGCGAGCCGCGGTGACGCCGAGGCGATCTCGCGGACGTTGAAGATCGCCTCGGGCGTCTCGACCATCGCCCAGAGCCTCGTGTGCTCCGGGGCGCCGGCCGCCTCGAGCGCGGCCACGAGCGATCGCACCTCGTCGGCCGAGCCGACCTTGGGCACGACGATGCCGGCGGGCCCGGCGGCAGCGGCCGCGGCGAGGTCGGCGTCGTGCCACTGGGTGCCCGAGCCGTTGATCCGGATCGTGACCTCGCGGTCGCCGTACTCGCCCGATGCCGCTGCGGCACAGGCATTCTCGCGCGCCGCGTCCTTGTGGTCCGGCCCGACTGCGTCCTCGAGGTCGAGGATGAGCGCGTCGACCGGCAGCGTCTTCGCCTTCTCGAGCGCGCGCTCGTTCGAGCTGGGCATGTAGAGGACCGACCGACGAGGCACGTATGCCGTCTGCTCCCCCATCAGGACGCCTCACCCTCGCCCGACGCGGCAGGTGAGTCGACGGCATACAGCGTCGCGAGCTCGGGGTCGCTCGCGCTGAGGCGATCGGCGAGCTCGAGGATGACGAGGCACTGCTTGAGCGAGGCGTCGTCCTCCATCTTGCCGTCGAGCATGACGGCGCCGGTGCCGTCGCCCATAGCCTCCTTGACGCGGCGTGCGTGGGCGACGTCCTCGGCGGACGGGCTGAAGACACGCTTGGCGATCTCGATCTGGACAGGGTGCAGCGACCACGTGCCGACGCACCCGAGGAGGAAGGCGTTGCGGAACTGGTCCTCGCAGGCGACGACGTCCTTGATGTCACCGAAGGGCCCGTAGTAGGGGAAGATCCCGTGCATCGCACAGGCGTCGACCATCCGCGCGATCGTGTAGTGCCACAGGTCCTGCTGGTAGGTCGCGCGGGCGCCCTCGACGTCGCCGTCCACGGGGTCCTGCCGCACGAGGTAGCCCGGGTGGCCGCCGCCCACGCGGGTCGTCTTCATCCGACGGTCGGCGGCGAGGTCGGCCGGACCGAGGCTGATGCCCTGCATGCGCGGCGAGGCGCCGGCGATGGCCTCGACGTTGGCGACGCCGCGGGCGGTCTCGAGGATCGCGTGGACGAGGATCGGCCGGGTGAGCCCGGCGCGTGCCTCGAGCTGGGCGAGGAGACGGTCGACGTAGTGGATGTCCTCGGGGCCCTGGACCTTCGGCACCATGATGACGTCGAGCCGGTCGCCGATCTCGGTGACGAGGGTGACGAGGTCGTCGAGGACCCACGGGCTGTCGAGGCTGTTGACGCGCGTCCAGAGCTGGGTGGACTCGCCGAAGTCCGTGCTCTTCGCAATGTCGACGAGGCCCTGCCGGGCGGCCTCCTTGCGGTCGGCCTTGACGGCGTCCTCGAGGTTGCCGAGGAGCACGTCGACCGTGCCCACCATCGCGGGGACCTTCGCCGCCATCTTCTCGTTGCTCGGGTCGAAGAAGTGGATCATCCGGCTGGGGCGGGCGGGCACCTCGCGCACCGGCGCCGGGGCGCCGACCGCGAGAGGGCCGAAGAAGTCCTTGGGTGAGCGCATGGAGCCGGACGCTAGCAGTGCGCGGGCGGGGGGCGTTATGAGACAGTTCACGCCGTGAGCGGCTCCGCGCAGACACCCTCCCCCGTCAACGTCACGCGCCTGCTCGCCGAGGCGGCGAGCAAGTCCGGCGTGATGTGGGTCGAGGTGCCGGACAGGGGCACCCACGCGGTCTGGTTCGTCTGGCACGACGACGAGGACCCTCGCGGCGCCGGGCCCGCGGCCTACGTCGTCTCCGGCGTCGGCGAGCAGACCCTGCCGCACCTGCCGCCGGAGGTGCGGGTCATCCTGCGCAGCAAGGACACCGGTGCCCGCCTCCTCGCGTTGCCCGCCACGACCCGTGAGCTCGAGCCCGGATCGCCGGAGTGGGACGCCGCCGCCGAGGTGCTGCGCGCCGAGCGGCTCAACGCCACCGGCGACGTCGTCGCCCGCTGGCGCGAGAGCGCGACCATCACCGTCATCACTCCTCATGGCCGTCCCGACGAGGCGCCCGGATCGTATGCCGTCGGCCCCGGTCGCGTGACCGTCACGCCCGCGCGTGGGACGACGGCGCGTTGGCGGCCGTGGCACTGGCGCGGTCGCGGTCGCGACTGAGGACGTCGCGGCCGGGCGCAGCGGGAAAGGACGACCGGCCCCGGGACGGCGCCACGGGCCGAGCGGTCGGCCCGACTAGCCTGTCCGTGTGAGCACGAGCACCCGCGTCTTCGTCGGCCGACTGGCCGAGCTCGCCGTCTTCGACCCCCTGGGCGACCCCGTGGGTCGCGTCCGGGACGTCGTCGTGACGTTCAGCGCGCAGCGCACCAGACCTCGGGTCATCGGCCTCGTCGTCGAGGTGCCCGGCCGCCGCCGGGTCTTCGTGCCCATGACCCGGGTGACGTCGGTCGACGGTGGCCAGGTCATCACCACCGGCCTCGTCAACATGCGCCGCTTCGAGCAGCGCCCCAACGAGACGCTCGTCCTCGCCGAGCTCATCGAGCGCCACGTCCGCGTGCGCGACGAGGGAGGCGAGGTCGTCGACGCGACGGTCGAGGACATCGGGCTCGAGCAGAACCACGCCCGCAGCTGGTCGGTGACCCGCGCCTTCGTCCGTCGTGCCTCCGCCCGCAGCTCGCTCTCCCGGCTCGGCCGCCGCCGGGGTGAGACGTTCGTCGTCCCCATCGAGGACGTCGACGGCCTGCGCGACACCGCCGACGTCCAGAGCGCGGCCCGGCTCCTCGAGCACTACGAGGACCTCAAGCCCGCCGACCTCGCCGAGGCGATCCACGACCTCCCCGCCAAGCGCCGGGCCGAGGTCGCCGCCGCCCTCGCCGACGAGCAGCTCGCCGACGTCCTCGAGGAGCTCCCCGAGGAGGAGCAGGTCGAGATCATCGCCGGCCTCGGCAACGACCGCATCGCCGACGTCCTCGAGGCGATGGAGCCCGACGACGCCGCCGACCTCCTCGCCGAGCTCCCGACCGCGCGCCAGGAGGAGCTGCTCGAGCTCATGGAGCCCGACGAGGCGGCGGACCTGCGGCGGCTCCTCACCTACGACGAGAACACCGCCGGTGGCCTCATGACGACCGAGCCGGTGATCCTCGGCCCGGACGCCTCGATCGCCGAGGCCCTCGCGGTCGTACGGCGACAGGAGCTGTCGACGACGATGGCGTGCACCGTCTTCGTGTGCCGCCCGCCGCTCGAGACCCCGACCGGCAAGTTCCTCGGCATGGTCCACATCCAGCGCCTGCTGCGCGAGCCCCCGCACGCCGCGATCGGGACCATCCTCGACAAGGACGTCGAGCCGGTCTCGACCGACGCCACCGTGGGCCAGGTGACGCGCATGCTCGCGACCTACGACCTCGTCGCGCTTCCCGTCGTCGACGACAACGGGCTGCTCGTCGGCGCCGTCACGGTCGACGACGTCCTCGACCACCTCCTGCCCGACGACTGGCGCGAGGACCGCCACGAGGTCACCGGCTCGCACGAGGTGATCCCGCATGGCTGAGCGCCGCGACCGCGCGCCTCGCCTCGACCAGCCGCGAGAGGCGAGGCGCCAGTTCATCAGCCGCCCCGAGGCCCTCACCGAGGAGGCGTTCGGCGTCCTCTCCGAGCGGTTCGCCCGCTACATGGGGACGGCCTACTTCCTCATCGGCATGACGATCTTCGTCCTCGCCTGGGTGCTGTGGAACCTCCTCGCGCCGAGCGACTGGCGCTTCGACGAGTACCCCTTCATCTTCCTCACGCTCATGCTCAGCCTGCAGGCCTCGTATGCCGCGCCGCTCATCCTCCTCGCGCAGAACCGCCAGGCCGACCGTGACCGCGTGGCCCTCGAGCAGGACCGCACCAGGGACGAGCGCAACCTCGCCGACACCGAGTTCCTCACCCGCGAGGTCGCCGCGCTGCGGATCGCCATGCGCGACAGCGCGACCCGTGACTTCGTCCGCGGCGAGCTGCGCGACCTGCTCGACGAGATGGAGGAGCGAGGGCTCGTCGTGGGTCGGCTGGCCCCCGACGACCGTGACGCATCGGACACCGCCAGGACCCGGCCCGATGAGGGAGGATCGCACCGCTCGACCTAGCATGGAGCAATGCCCGACACCGCTGCACCCGTGAGCGACGAGGCCCTGCGCGCCGCTCTCTCCACCGTCAACGACCCCGAGATCCGCAAGCCGATCACCGAGCTCGGCATGGTCGAGTCGGTGGAGTGCGACGACACCGGACGGGTCGCGGTGACCGTGCTGCTCACCATCGCCGGCTGCCCCCTCAAGGACACCCTCACCAAGGACACGATCGCGGCCCTGCTCAAGGTCCCCGGCGTCACCGCCGTCGACGTCACGCTCGGTGTCATGTCCGACGAGCAGCGCGCCGAGCTTCGCACGAACCTGCGCGGTGGCGCGGCCGAGAAGGAGATCCCCTTCGCCAAGGCCGGCAGCCTCACCCGCGTGTATGCCGTCGCGTCCGGCAAGGGCGGCGTCGGCAAGTCGTCGGTGACGGCCAACCTCGCGGCTGCGCTCGCCGAGCAGGGCCTCAAGGTCGGCGTCGTCGACGCCGACATCTACGGCTTCTCCATCCCGCGCATGCTCGGCGTCGAGCATCGGCCGACCCAGGTCGACGAGATGATCCTGCCGCCCGTCGCCCACGACGTGAAGGTCATCTCGATCGGCATGTTCGTGCCCGGCAACCAGCCGGTCGTCTGGCGTGGCCCCATGCTCCACCGGGCCCTGCAGCAGTTCCTCGCCGACGTCTTCTGGGGCGACCTCGACGTCCTCCTGCTCGACCTCCCCCCGGGCACGGGCGACATCGCGATCTCGGTCGCCCAGCTCATCCCCGGCGCCGAGATCCTCGTCGTCACGACCCCGCAGCAGGCGGCGGCCGAGGTCGCCGAGCGCGCCGGCGCGATCGCCGTCCAGACCCACCAGCGGGTCGCCGGGGTCATCGAGAACATGTCGTGGCTCGAGCTGCCCGACGGCACCCGCCAGGAGATCTTCGGCTCCGGAGGCGGGCAGGTCGTCGCGGACTCGCTCACCCGGAGCATCGGCGCCCCGGTGCCACTGCTCGGCCAGATCCCGCTCGACACGTCGCTGCGCATCGGTGCCGACCAGGGCAGCCCGGTCGTCCTCGGCGAGCCCACCTCCCCCGCGGCCGTCGCCCTGCGCGGCATCGCACGCGAGCTCGGTCAGCGCTCCCGCGGCCTCGCGGGTCGCTCGCTCGGCCTCACCCCCGCCGGCCGCTGACCGCACCAGTCCGACTTATTGCCCAGTTGGGACACGCTTTCGTCGGCCGAAGGCCACTCAGCGTGTCCCAACTGGGCAATGCGGGCATCTCAGGTGGCGTCGACGTCGTAGGGCGTCGGGCGCAGCGGGTCCCACCCCCGGTTGCTCGTGTCGAGCCAGGCCGACTCGTCGTCGGGTGACACCTCAGCGGTGTCGGGGTTCGTCCCGCGGGTCTTGAGTGTCGCGGCGGCGTCCTCGAGCGGCTCGACGAGTGCCTCGCGCACGATCCGGCGCGGGTCGTACTGCCGCGGGTCGTACTGGCGCCAGTTGATGTCCTCGTAGTCCGGGCCCAGCTGGTCCTTGAGCTGCCCCTTGGCACCCTCGGCCATGACCCTGGCCTTGCGGATCATTTGGGCGAGCTTCTGGGCGTACTCCGGCAGCCGCTCCGGGCCGAGGACGAAGACAGCGATGAGGGCAAGGAGCACGATCTCCCAGCCGTTGATGCCGAACACTCGTCCTCCTGTGCGCTCCCTCGAGCGTCAGTCGCTCCTGCCCTGGAGGACCATCTTGACATCCCGCGACTTCCCGTCCCGCACGACGGTCAGGGAGACCGTCGAGCCCACCGGCTTGGAGCGGATCGCCACGACGAGAGCGTCCGGGTCGGTGACCGGCTGGCCCTCGAACGCCGTGATGACGTCACCGGGCTCGAGCCCGGCCTTGTCGGCCGGGCCGCCGGGCGTGACCGCCGGCGTCTGGCTGCTGTCCTCGCCGATCTTGACGCCCTCGCCCTGGTAGCTGCGGTCGAGGACGACACCGATGACGGGGTGCTCGGCCTTGCCGGTGCGGATGAGCTGGTCGACGGTGATCTTGACCTGGGCGCTGGGGATGGCGAAGCCAACGCCGATGTTGCCGCTCTGCCCGTCGAGGCTCGAGCCGGCGACGCGAGCGATCGCGGTGTTGACGCCGATGACCCGTCCCTGCATGTCGAGCAGCGGCCCGCCCGAGTTGCCCGGGTTGATCGCCGCGTCCGTCTGGATGGCGTTGATGAAGGACTGGTCGTCGGCCTGGCCGGGCGTCACGGGCCGGTTGAGCGCCGACACGATGCCGGTGGTGACGGTCGAGTCGAGGCCCAGCGGCGCGCCCACGGCGATGACCGGGTCGCCGACGACGACGTCGGCGGAGTCGCCGAGCGTCAGCGCCTTGAGGTCGGTGCGCTCGACCTTGAGGACGGCGAGGTCGTAGGAGACGTCCCGCCCGACGATTGTCGCCTTGGACTGCTTGCCGTTGGCGAGGACGACGGTGATCGTGCCACCGTCGGCGGCCGAGGAGACGACGTGGTTGTTGGTGACGATGTGGCCCTTGCCGTCGAGCACCCAGCCCGAACCGGTGCCGTCGCCGCCGGTCGCCTCGACGCGGATCGTCACGACGCTGGGCGTCGCCCGCGCGGCGATGTTGGCGACGCTGCCCTCGGGGCGCGCCGTCGCTCCGGCGCCCGGCTTGGGCGCCGATCCGTTGTCGGAGCTCCCGCCGATGTCGAGGCCGTCGAAGCGGTCGGTCGAGCCGACCCATCCGCCGAGCAGGCCGCCACCGAGACCCGCGAGCAGCGCGGCGACGCCGGCGATGAGGAAGACCGCGAGCCAACCCGGACCGCGCCCGCTGCGACCCGACGACGGCGAGGAGGGCGAGGTGGGCGCGGCAGGCGAGCCGCCGGCATACGGACGAGGAGAAGCGGCCGCGGCATAGGGGTCGTATGCCGTGTGCCCACCGGGCTGCTGCCAGCTCTGGGGGCCGGCCGGCCGGCTCTGGGTGGACTCCCGCGACTGGGACGCCGCGGCGTCGGACCACCACGTCGGCTCCGGTTCGCGCGGCGGGAGCAGTGGCTGCTGGCCGGGGGCCGGACCGATCTCCTGCGTCCGCCCCAGGTCGACCTCGGTCGTGTGCCGCGGGTCGACGTCGGGGGACTCGCCGTCGGCGCGGTGCGGGCTGTCCTCGGTCATGTCCGAGATTCTGCCTCGCACAGGTCGAGGTTCCGAATCGAGCTGCCACCTGTCCACGAGGTCGAGACGGCGCGGGTTCGCAGCGGGCTCGCGGGGGCGCTCGGCGGCGACGACGCGGGCCGGACGGTGGGCGTCGAGCCACCCACGGAGCTCACCGACGTCGTGAGGGAGCCGGTGCCGGTCACGGTGAGCGACCACGCGACGGC
Organism: Knoellia flava TL1; assembly: GCF_000768675.1. Lineage (GTDB taxonomy): Bacteria > Actinomycetota > Actinomycetes > Actinomycetales > Dermatophilaceae > Knoellia > Knoellia flava. The sequence goes on from NZ_AVPI01000033.1 coordinate 32,469, forward strand.
GGCGGTCGCTCCAGCCGCCGCCGTCGCGAGGGCCGCCGACCTCAGAGGGCTCCGGTGCGCGGGAGGCGCCGACGGCGGAACCATCTCGAGAGGTGCGAACTCACCCGTCCGGTCCACCACGGGGGCGGCGGTCGACGTGGCGAGGGCGACGAGCTGGGCGTGGAGGCTGCCGGGCATCGACGGGCAACCCGTGGCGAGCAGCGCCTGCAGCCGGCGCTCGGCCGCGACGGCATGCTGGCAGTTGACGCAGGTGATGAGGTGGCGGTCCCAGGCGTCGGAGCGCTGCGGCGAGAGATGGCCCGAGACGTAGTCGGCGATCTCGTCCAGGCGGCAGCGGGAGGGTCGCGACAGGCCGATCACACGGCACCTCGCGCGGGCGTGAGGATCGCAGGGCGCAGCGAGGACCCACCGGACGAGGCGCGGACCTCGGGGGCGCGGTGCGCGAGGGCCTCGCGCAGCTGGGCGCGGCCGCGGTGGATGCGCGAGCGGACGGTGCCGAGCTTGACGTCGAGCGTGGCGGCGATCTCCTCGTAGGAGAGACCCTCGATGTCGCAGAGGACGACCGCGGCGCGGAAGTCGGGCGCGAGCGAGTCGAGCGCGCGCTGGACGTCGTCGTCGAAGTGGGCGTCGGCGTAGGTCTGCTCCGGGCCGAGCTCGCGGCTGGGCAGCCGGGCGGCGGACTCGTCGGAGAGCGCGTCGAAGCGGATCCGCTGCTTGCGGCGCATCTTGTCGAGGAAGACGTTGGTCGTGATGCGGTGCAGCCAGCCCTCGAAGGTGCCCGGGCGGTAGGTGTGCAGCGAGCGGAAGACGCGGATGAAGACGTCCTGGGTGAGGTCCTCCGCGTCGTGGACGTTGCCGGTGAGGCGGTAGGCGAGCCGGTAGACGCGGGCGCTGTGCTCCTCGACGATCTGCTCCCACGACGGCGGCGTCCACTCGAGGGTGGCCGCACCTGCGTCCGTCGTCATCGTCGTCCCCTGCTCCGTCGCCACGTGGCTGTCCATGCACTGATGTCTACGTGCCGGAGCCGGGAAATGTTCCTGAGGATCCTGAACGGCGGCTGTGAGTCCGGAGCAGGGGTGTCCCACGAGTAGGGTTTCGCTGCATGAGCACCCTCAAGCCCGCGAGCTGGTCGTACGCCGAGGACTTCGTCCCCGAGCCCGAGGCCATGGAGCAGGCCCGAGCGCGCGGTCTGGCCTTCGACGCCGCCACCCCGGTCGGCACCGGCGCGGGCGCGACCCTGCGGGTGCTCGCCGCCGCCATCGGCGCCCGCCACGTCATCGAGATCGGCACCGGTGCGGGCACGTCGGGCCTGTGGGTGCTCGCCGGCATGCCCGAGGACGGCGTGCTCACGACGATCGACATCTCCCCTGAGCACCAGCGCGCCGCCCGCGAGGCCTACGCCGGCGCCGGCTACCCGACGCAGCGCACCCGCGTCATCACCGGCCGGGCGACCGAGGTGCTCCCCCGCATGACCGACGGCGCCTACGACATGGTGCTCATCGACGCGGACAAGGCGAGCTACCCGGCATACGTCGAGCACGGGATCCGGCTGCTGCGCAGCGGCGGCGTGCTCGCCCTCGACAACATGCTCTGGCACGACAAGGTCGCCGACCCGGCGGCGCGCGACGTCGAGACGACGACGCTGCGCGACCTCGGCAAGTCGCTGCGCGACAACGAGGACGTCGTGCCCGCCCTGCTCCCGGTGAGCGACGGACTGCTCGTCGCCGTCAAGCGCTGACAACCACGACTTATTGCCCGTTTGGGCCGTTCCACGGTCGGCTCGCCGCGCTGGAATTGGCCCAAACGGGCAATAAGTCGTGCGATGGAGTCAGGCGTGGGCGTCGACGTGCGGGCCGGCTCCACGGCGGAAGCCGGCCGGTCCCTCGGCGATCGCGACGACCTCGAACTCCTCGATGACCGTCGGCGCCGAGCCGATGAGCTCGGACCCCTTGGACTCGCCGGCGGTCGCCTCGAACTCCTCGCGGAAGACCTTGCGCTCCTGCTCGGTGTCGAAGACGTAGGTGCCCTCGAACCACTCGCCCTCGCGCATCCGCCACACCTTGAAGGCGAGCCCGTCGAGGAACATGAACTTCGCGATCGAGGTGCCGACGACGTACTCACGCAGTCGGGCGGGGGCGTCTTCGGGGGCGTTCTCGAGCGACCAGCGCACTGCCAGTCCGTATCCGGCGTTCATCGCAGACCTTCCAACCATCGCAGCAGCAGTCGGGTGCCGAACCCCGTCCCACCCTTGGCGTGGACTCCGGAGTCGACATCGGAGCGGCCGGGGCCGGCGATGTCGAGGTGGGCCCAGCGACGCTCCCCCACGAACTCCTGCAGGAACAGCGCCGCCGTGATGGACCCACCTCCGACGGAGGGACCGATGTGGTTGATGTCGGCCACGTCGGACTCCAGTGCCCGACGGTAGGCCGCGACGAGCGGGAAGGGCCACAGCGTCTCACCTGCTGTCTCACCGGCCTCGCGGAGCTGGGACGACAGGTCGTCGTCGGTCGCGTAGACCGGAGCCATCGTCCGGGCGAGCGCGACCCGCGCCGCACCGGTGAGGGTGGCGATGTCGACGACGACATCGGGGTCGAGCTCGGCGTCGGCGTAGGCCAGGGCGTCGGCGAGCACGATCCGCCCCTCGGCGTCGGTGTTGCCGATCTCGGTCGTTCGTCCCCCGTAGTGCGTGACGACGTCGCCGGGCCGGTATGCCGCACCGTCGACCATGTTCTCGGCGAGCGCGAGCAGGCCGGTCACCTTGACCGGCACCTCGAGGTCGCGGCACGCGGCGAGCACCGCGAGGACGATCGCGGACCCGGTCATGTCGGTCTTCATCGCGAGCATGCCCTCGGCGGGCTTGACCTGGAGGCCGCCCGAGTCGAAGGTGATGCCCTTGCCCACGAGGACCACGTGGGGCGTCGAGGCGTCGGCGCCGTCGGGTGCCCAGCGGAGCTGGACGAGCCGCGGCGGGGTGCCGGAGCCGCCACCGACGGCGAGCAGACCGCCGAACCCGCCCTTGCGCAGGGCCGACTCGTCCCAGACACGCACGTCGAGACCGGAACGGCTCGCGACGGTCCGGGCCTGCCGGGCCATCCATGCGGGGTTCTTGATGTTGGAGGGGGTGTTGGCGAGGTTGCGCGCGACGAGGGTCGCCACGGAGCGGCGCACGGCGCGCTCGACGACGTCGGCCTCGGCACCGACGACGACGACCTCACCGGCCACCTCGGCGCCGGCGGTCCACTCCCCACCGGTCCAGCGGGTCGGCGCCCAGCCGCCGAGGACCGCACCCTCGACGAGCGCGGCGTGGCCGGCCTCGTCGGAGGGCGGCGCGAGGACGACGACGTGGTCG